>NZ_BMQV01000006.1 GCF_014648295.1 Shewanella saliphila | reverse complement strand
TTTTTACTGCGTTATCGACTTTTTATGTAGAATAACTACACCTCGAAGTCTCTGCCGCGCAGTTGTAAATGTGAATAATGGTCAACAATTCGCTGCAAAAACAACCTTGAAAGATCAACAGGCCCTAATGGGTTAAGCGTATTCCTGCATAAAATCATCAAGGTTATCGTTGATAATTTCTATTTCATCGCCAGTAAATTGGGCTATGTGAAACAAGGCTTCGCCTTCATTGGTCACCGGAATATTACTGTTACCAATAATAATGCCGTCAGACGGCGCTAAAAGCGGACATGGCTCGCCACCCAAAGGGTTAACGATATTAGCCAATACCTGACCTTTTGATACACGTTCGCCCAGCTTTAGCTTAATGTTAACCAATCCATCGGCTTCACTGCGTACCCAATAACTGCGGCTGGCGTTCACACTGGTTGTTGCTTTAATTTTACCTTTTAGCATGCCAATACAACGCATCACATTAATCACACCATTGAGGCCTGACTTAATCGACATGTCGCTGAAGCGTAATGCCTCGCCCGCTTCGTATAAAATACACGGAATATCAAGGCTGTTGGCAAAACCACGCATTGATCCTTCGCGCGCTTTTGATGACATCACCACAGGTGTGCCAAATGCATTAGCCATGGCCAACATGGTTTCATCGTCGGTATCACAACGAATTTGCGGTAAATTTTCGCGGTGAATAGCGCCCGTATGTAAATCAACAATGTGAGTCGCACGCTTAACTAGCATGCTACTAAACAAATGCGCTAAACGACTGGCTAGTGCACCTTTAGCCGAGCCCGGAAAGCAGCGATTTAAGTCGCGACGATCGGGCAAGTAACGTGATTGTTGAATAAAACCAAACACATTGACAATCGGTACCACTAACAAGGTTCCAGTTAAGGTTTTAGCATTCACACGACCGAGCAAGCGTCGACATATCTCAATGCCATTTAACTCATCACCATGAATAGCTGCGCAAACTAATAATGTTGGCCCAGGCTTAGTGCCGTGGAACACTTCCACATGCAAATCCATTGGCGTATCGTTATACAGTTTTGCCGCGGGCAATTTTACACTCAATTGAGTGCCTGCCTTTACGCTAACATCACCGATAACAAACGGTTCGTGCTTTTTTACCATTAACCGACTCCTTTAGTCTTGGCACTGGTTGATTTATCATTTTTTTCGATAAATTTAATAATTTTTTCTGCCACGTCAATACCGGTTGCTTTCTCGATACCTTCAAGACCGGGTGAAGAGTTAACTTCCATGACTAACGGGCCATGTTTTGAACGTAAAATATCAACACCTGCCACATTTAATCCCATAGTTTTCGCAGCACGTAAAGCTGTTGAGCGCTCTTCTGGGGTTAATTTTACAAGGCTGGCAGAACCACCTCGGTGTAAGTTTGAACGAAACTCACCAGGCAATGCTTGGCGTTTCATGGCGGCAATAACACGATCACCAATCACAAAACAACGAATATCAGCACCACCGGCTTCGGCGATGTACTCTTGCACCATAATGTTGGCTTTTAAGCCCATAAAGGCTTCAATGACCGACTCCGCCGCTTTACGGGTTTCGGCCAATACCACACCAATACCTTGCGTCCCCTCAAGCAATTTAATCACGCAAGGAGCACCACCGACCATGTCCAATAAATCAGGCACATCAGCAGGCTGGTTGGCAAAACCTGTTACCGGTAAACCAATGCTTTTACGGGACAAAAGCTGTAAAGAACGCAGCTTGTCGCGTGAGCGAGTGATGGCAACTGATTCATTTAACGGGTGAGTACCCATCATTTCAAACTGACGAAGTACCGCAGTACCATAAAAGGTTACAGAAGCGCCAATACGTGGAATAACCGCATCAAACTTAGGTAACTCTTCACCGCGAACATGAATGCTAGGAGCATTCATGTTGATGTTCATATAACACTTTAATGGATCAATAATTTTAACTTCATGACCACGGGCTTCAGCGGCTTCTTTTAGGCGACTGGTTGAGTAAAGATTGCGATTTCTCGACATAATGGCGATTTGCATGTTGCTATTCTCCTGCTAAAAACGACTCGGCCGAATTAACTAAAAAACGCCCTTCTAATGCGCGTCTACCGAGTAACATTCTAAATTTCATGTGGTCTCGATTCGTTAACGTCAGCTCAATATCAAATTGTTGTTCACCGATAATAATCGGCGTTTTTATCACGTAGCGGTTAGTCACATGGCCACCAGAGTCACTGACGGCTCGGCGATCAAATATTGGGAATTCGCACACTACTTCTCGAGTTGAATCTTGCTCCGGATGAAGCCAAACTCGAACCCATTTTTGTTTTTCTTTTTGAAAAGGTTTTATTTTAAACGCATGTAAACAGGACGTTTTTGCGCCGGTATCCACTTTAATTTTGACTCTTTCATTGTCAATTTCAGGAAAAGTGCCCCATTCTCGCCAACCCACAATACCGAGGGAGTGTTCAGTCATGGTCAATCCTTTCTTGTAGAGGAATTCTCATTCCAGAGTGTAATCTATCAATATAATCTATGTACGATTATCTACTGTTATATCGCTAATCTGTGACTTAATTGTCATCATTGTGACTCTGTTCAATATATTCTGGCACACGCTCGCGCTCAGTAATTACACTAACATGTTAATCCATCACAAGATGATAGGTGTCAGTGAGTAACGTTACACATGAGAATATATGGAAATAAAAAGTCACAAGAGAAGGGATAAAACAACCTTTAAGATGATTTTACCATTAACGTTTTATTTATATCAAACTGTCATTGAATAAATACAGAAAATAAATCAAAAACTCAGCAAGTTACAAGCACAATAAGCGAGACCGAAAAACATCAAAAATATACATTAACTTTTGATATTTGAGGTATAGCACTCTATTTAAAATAAAAAAGACTAAATATCACCCACTTTTAAAACTGGGTAATTAGTAACGTCAGTTTCACTCATTAATGAGATTGATTATGATGTGGCATCATTCAAGATCTCATGCATTTCAAAAGGTATGCTCATGTTTAGCCAACAAAGCTTTGATTTTTTAACCCTTCTCACCGCTAATAATGACCGAGAATGGTTTAAGACCAATCAATCGCAATATGAAGACCGCGTTCGCACCCCTGCACTAAACTTTATTGAAGCGATGCAAGGGCCGATTTTAGCTTTGTCACCTCGATTTACAGCCATCCCTAAAAAAGTCGGTGGCAGTTTAATGCGCCCACAACGTGACAGCCGCTTTAGTAAAGATAAAACACCTTACAAAACCAATGTCGGCATTCAATTTAGGCACTTTCAAGCAAAAGATGTTCACGCGCCGGGCTTTTATGTGCATGTGGCCAATGATGAATGTTTTATTGCTGCAGGTATTTGGCACCCTGAATCTCAAGCATTAAATGCCATTAGACACTGCATTGATGAAAACCCAAACGGCTACAAAAAAGCCTTAGCAACGTTAAAGCAGGGTGGCTTTGAATTAACCGGCGACAGTTTGATTAGACCGCCACGGGGATTTGACAGCCAACACCCATTAATTGATGAACTTAAACGCAAAGACTTCATCGCCATTAAACCCGTTACTAAAGCACAAGTTTGCAGTGATGACTTTGTTGAATTTTGCAGTAAAGAGTTTGAGCAAACACGCTCATTAATGGCTTACTTGTGCTTTGCGTTGTCGCTAGACTTTTAACTCACACAACATTGAACCTATAACAATGAGCAGGCCTGAGTGCCGGTTCATTTTTATGGTTGTTTTAGCAACGCTAACTAACTCCGTTGGCTATGCTGTTTTCGCCTCAAGACATGGTAAACTAACGCCATATTGCATTAAGTTGCACCTACACCTTTGCTATTTTGCCACATCAGGTTATTTCATGAGTCAAACACATTCTGCTAAACCCTTTCAGTCAGTATTTAATGACAGCGTTGTTATTGATGCCAGTACACCCTCACAAAAGCGTGCGCTGAGTTATGCCACCACCATCGAAATGTTGTTTAACCAGGTTATGAACAGCAAAATGCCTGCCGATAGAATTATTGGTCAATATTTTCGTGAGCACAAAAAGCATGGTTCAAAAGACAGACGCGTAATCCGTGAGAGTTTATTTGGTTTGTTCCGTTGGTGGGGCTGGTTAAGTCAATTACAGGGTGAGCAGCCGCACGTAACTTGGTTTAGACAGTTAAGTGCTTGTGCAGCTCTTGAGCAACATGCATGGCAAGATATCACTCAAGCATGGAACACCTTAGCCACATGGCCGACAACAGAAGCGCATCCAACAAACTGCGACAGTATCAATGACAAACTCGCACTGTTTATGTCGTTATCTGGACTTACCGCTTGTCAAATCAGTGATTTATTACCCAGCTGGTTTTGGCAAACCTGCCCTGTTGTACCTGCAGATAAGTTAGCGGTAGTTGAAGCGATGACGAGTCGTCCGCCAATTTGGGCGCGAGTACAGAGCATAAAAACGTCAGCGGCCATAGCGCAACTGAACAAAGCCGGTGTAGACGCCATTGCCAGTCAATACTTTGCAGATGCCATTAGCCTGGGGCATAAAAGCATTAACCTCAATGAGATTGACACCTACAAGCAAGGACATCTTGAAATCCAGGACTTAGCCTCACAAGTAATTGGCCAAATCTGTCAACCTCAAGCAGATCAAACTTGGTGGGACGCATGCAGCGGCGCGGGTGGCAAAACCTTACAGCTACGCTCGTTGATGTTACAACAAAATACCCAAAGCGTTGGCACGATTACCGCGTCTGACATACGCAATAAACCATTAGAAGAACTCAACAAACGAGCTAAACGCGCCGGCTTTAACAACATTAGTGTTGCCCCGTGGAAATCAGATGCTTTACCGGTTAATGCGGGTACATTTGACGGCGTGTTGGTTGATGCACCTTGCAGTTGTACAGGGACCTGGCGACGCAACCCAGATATGCGCTGGTTAGATGATGCAAGCGCGTTGACCGATAAACCAGCCCTGCAACTTGATATTTTAGCCCGCAGTGCTGCTGCGGTTAAATCGGGAGGTCAATTAGTGTACGCAACCTGCTCATTGTCACCAAGCGAGAACGAACACGTCGTTGAAGCATTTTTAGCCCAAACCAATGAGTTTGAATTAGTGCCCGTGACACACCCGTTTACTGGCGAGTCGTGCAACATGCTCACCATATGGCCTCAACTTGCAGACAGTGATGGTATGTTTGTCGCTAAAATGCGCCGAAAATAACCTGAGCTCGATGTATGGACTCCACCAACCACATTTGAAGTTGTCCATTACGTGAAAATGATCGAGGCCGTCTTTTAACGGCCCGTTTGAGAGCATGATGATAAATAAAAAACGCCATCAAATTTGATGGCGTTTTTTATTTAAATCATTGTTATGGGTATCACTTACGATTGTAAGTTGATGCAACCCAGTTAGCAGGCAAAAGGGCTATTTGAAAAGCATTTATTATCCCGAGCTCAGGTTACTTTCCATGCAATCGCAAAATCAGTTCGGCTTCGGCTTTAGGTAATTCGCACTCTTGCATTAGCTCTTCCACTCCAGCGCCTAAGCCCACCATTTTAACGGCACGAGAATATAACTTAGCTTGTGGGTCTTGTTGACTGGCTTCTTCAAGCATATCTGACTGTTGGGAGAGCTTCTTTTCTATCTCAACAACCCGGCGGCCAACCCCAATAGTACCGCTGCGCAGCTCATGCAATTCTCGCTTTACGGCCTCACGCTGACGATCGCTTTCTTTAACTAATACCATTAATGCATCGACTTTGGTTTTCAGTTTTCGGGATTGTTTTTGTAAATAAAGCACAAAGCCAAGACAAGCGATAACGCAAACTAAAGCTGCAATTAAAAATTCATCACCCATTAACATACCTTTATTGCGTTCCCTGCTAAGCAACCCAAAGCCAACACGTTTATTGGGTCGGCTTTTCGAGACAAGGTTATGATTAAAGTTGAGTTAATTCAACCCACTCTTCATCTGATAACAATTTATCAAGGTCAACCAAAATCAATAGCTCATCGTCGCGATTACTCACACCTTGAATAAATTTGGCGCTTTCTTCTGTGCCAACATTAGGCGCATTGTCGATTTCTGAACGACGTAAATAAACCACCTCAGCAACGCTATCGACCAAAATACCAATCACTTGTTTTTCAGCTTCAATAATCACGATACGGGTTGAATCATCAAGCTCTGCTGACTGTAAACCAAAGCGTGAACGGGTATCAATAACCGTTACTACGTTACCGCGAAGGTTAATAATTCCTAATACATAATGCGGCGCACCAGGCACTGGAGCTATTTCGGTATAACGCAATACTTCCTGAACTTGCATTACATTAATGCCGTAGGTTTCATTGTCTAACTTAAATGTTACCCACTGTAATACTGCATCGTCTTTACCTGCAGCAACCGCTGCTACACTTCTAGAATCGCTCATAGTTAACCTCGGTCAATCGAATCCTGACAGCCTAAACCT
Source organism: Shewanella saliphila (assembly GCF_014648295.1). Taxonomy (GTDB): domain Bacteria; phylum Pseudomonadota; class Gammaproteobacteria; order Enterobacterales; family Shewanellaceae; genus Shewanella; species Shewanella saliphila. Next base: position 134,550 of record NZ_BMQV01000006.1, on the reverse strand, counting down.
GCATCAAGCATTTCGATTAATGCTTGTACATGCAAAATGCCACACATTTGTTGTTTTACTACCCCAGCAAGCCATGGACGCTTACCCGGTTTTTCACGCCAATTGACGTGTGATTTATCTATTTTAACGGCATTAACTAGTGACTCGCACGTTAATCCCCAAGCACTGTCTTCTAACATTACAAGATATTGATAATCTACTGTTTCTGCCAGTTCCGGTGTATATTTTTCGGGCATAACCCAGGCACAAGTATCGACCACGTTAATTTTACTGTCACGGTGTGTCTGCACACCTTTAAACCATGATGGACGGCCAATAATGTGATTAATTCTGTCTATCTTGATGATGCCGCCCAAACTGACCAGTGGCACAGCTAAGGTTAAGCCGGCAACATTAAAGAATAACACCTGAAACTCATCTTCTAATACTTCTTGTAGATTATGAGTAACACTTGGCGGTATTGCCCCTGTTTGGGTTTGCGCCTGTTGTTGTGCCGCTTTGTCTTCAGCAAGCTTATCGTGCTTAATAATAGCTTCTTTTAGTTCAGCTAGCTCACTATTGTCAGTTTTTATATCGACTAACGGTTTGATTTCTTTATCCGTTAGTGGTTTATTTTGTAAGTTTGCCCTATCAGACACTGGTTGCTCAAGGGTTTTGATCTCAGTTTGAGTAATTGCTTGGCGCACACGCTCTGCACTGGCTTTTATTTGCTGCTTTATATCTACATTTGGCGTAGCGGGCTTAGAAACGGCAGACAACAGTTTTTCAAGTGCGAGCTTATCGACTACAGATGTAGGCTCGGCAAAGTCTCTGTTTATGGTTGATTTGCTAACCGATACTTGTGCACTAGCGATGACTACTGCCGATGTGTTACTGCTAAGCGGTGCATCAATCACTTTTTTATTGGGAATAGTAGGTTTCGCTTGTGCAGCTTTACCCTCTGTAAGTTGAGCTTGTGATAAGGCTTCAGGTTCGACAGCAGGCTCCGATTGTTGACTCGGTTCCTGTAATAACAAACTGAAATAATCAAAAACAGTTTCATCAACCGATTTTGACATGAGCAAACTCCCGAGCGTATAAAAAATCAAGCAGACGATTATAGGCTTTCACCCCACGACTTGTCGCAGAATAATGTGATGCGGGTAAATGCGCTAGGCTGGCGTCTCTAAATTTAGTGTCAACGGGGATCACATCATTAGGCCATAACGTTTGACCATATTTATCTTGTAAGAACTGCAATGCAATGGGTGATGCTTTGGTGCGCTTGTCATACATGGTGGGTAAAACCGTGTAGCTGTAACGCGTTTTTTTAGATCGTCCCATGATTTCCATGGTTTTTACCATTCTTTCTAAGCCTTTAATCGCCAAAAACTCGGTTTGCACCGGAATAATAATATGTTGGCTTGCCGCTAACGCATTCACCATGAGTACGCCAAGTACTGGAGGACAATCAATAATTGCGACATCGTACTTGTCTTCGACTAATGCCAATAAATTACGTAACACCAATCCCATGCCTTCTTGATGCCCTAACGAACGATCTAACGTTGCTAATGCCATATTAGCAGGAATGATATCTAAGCCTTCAATTTGAGTGGGGATGACATTTTGCAGTATTAATTCTTGGGTCAACGATTGATGATTTAAAAACACATCATAAAGCGATCCAGGCACTTCTTCAGAATCAATGCCTAGATAATAGCCCAAAGAGGCATGTGGATCGGTGTCAATCATCAACACCCGTTGACCACGCTTAACTAACACTCCCGCGAGGCTAGCAACTGTGGTGGTTTTACCCACGCCACCTTTTTGATTTGCTACCGTCCATACTTTCAAAAAAAGCCTCTCAACTTATCATTATGTGATGGAATGTTTATTGTTGTTTCTGCTGTTTATCATCACGGGTTGTTACCCGTATTCCGCCATTAGGTAAGCTTATCACTTTAACCCCTTGCGCATTTTCTGACACTATAACTTCTTGAGTTTGAAATGTCTGTGCGCTGTCGGACGATTGCGGCAAGTGGTTATCCTGGGACTCGACGTCATTAATGGCTCCTGGGCCGATTAAGACGCTTTTTGCTTCATCTTGAGTACCCGTTTTAATAATGGCTTGAGTTTGTTCAGGGTGTTGGCTTAACCAATTAGCTATATTAGCCGCTTGTTCTTCAGGCACCATCAATAACACTTGAGATGATTTTAGTTGCTCAATTTCCTGAGTCATTAATGCCATTTTACGTCTGGAATCAACATATAAACTGGCCAAAACGATGATAGCAATACAGCACAAAAATAATACTAGCATGAGTTTAGTCGAAAAAGCGCTAGCGGGCTTAGCCACGACTAGTCTCTTTTAAGATGGCATCGGCCATACTATCAAGCGCGATTGAATGAGCAGCAAGACCTGCTGAAACAATTGCTTGTGGCATACCGTATACCACACAGCTTGCTTCATCTTGGGCCCAAATGGTTGCCCCAACAGACTTGAGCATTCTGGCGCCTTCGCGGCCATCGGCGCCCATACCTGTTAACACCACTGCCAACGCATCACTACCAAAAGCTTTTGATGCTGAGGCAAAGGTAATATCAACCGAGGGTTTGTAATTCATGTCGCTAGTGCCTGACACCACTTTTAAACGGCCCGAACTGCCATTACGCTCTATCATCAATTGCATTCCGCCGGGCGCAAGGTATGCGCAGCCTGGACGCAGCATATCACCGGTTTCTGCTTCTTTGACATTGATTTTACATAAGCTATTTAATCGTGCAGCAAATGCAGGTGTAAACGCGGCCGGCATATGTTGAATCAACACAATAGGATGTGGATAGTTAGCCGGAAACGCAGTTAACACTTTTTGTAGCGCAACAGGGCCACCGGTTGATGTGCCAATTAACAGTACTTTGTAATGCTTACCGCTAGCACGAATGGTGGACGTTGAAGTTGCGGGAGCGGCTGTTGGACGCTCTATTGCGGGTGTTGTTAAAGCGCTACGAGAGATTGGCTTAGTAATACTATTCGGCGTTGTACTTGGAGTGCTAAGTCGCGATGTTATTGGTCGACGAGCAGTGCCTAAGCTAGATTGAGTTAAGCCACTTGAGCGGCGCGTTTCAATTGGCGTTGGCGAAGAGGTTGCCACTGGACGATACATCCGTCTACGTCCCAACGCTTTGATGCGTTGTTGCAATAGGCTAATGGCTTCGTCTTTATTGGTGGCGATATCTTCAAAACGTTTTGGCAAAAAGTCGAGCGCTCCGGCTTCTAATGCATCAAGCGTTGCTTTAGCGCCATCGTGGGTTAACGAAGAAAACATCAAAATAGGGGTTGGATTACTTGCCATGATTTCACGGACGGCACTGATCCCGTCCATAACCGGCATTTCAATATCCATAGTGATGACTTGTGGCTTTAATTTGGCTGCCATCTCAACGGCTTCTTTGCCATTTACAGCGACAGCAACGACCTCGAGATCAGGATCTTGATTAACAATCTCACTGACTCGACGTCGAAAAAAGCTAGAATCATCTACAACTAATACTTTTATGGCCATTTAATTCCTTAAATAATGGAACTTTTATTTTTTGTTTTTGTTTTTGGCGTAATGTTTTAGTAAACCAGGAATATCCAGAATAAGTGCAATACCACCGTCAGAAGTAATCGTTGCGCCTGCCATACCCGGGGTACCTTGCAGCATACTTCCAAGCGGTTTGATGACCACTTCTTCTTGACCAATTAAAGCATCAACAACAAAACCAATTTGCATTGTACCGAGTTGCACAATAACAACATGACCATGTTTTTTATCACCGTGTTTAAAGGTGCTCTTTTTACTGTGTAGCCATTGCTCTAAGTAAAATAATGGTACGGCTTTATTACGGAAAATAACGGTTAATTGGCCGTCTACAATATTGGTTTTACCTAGATCTAAATTAAAGATTTCATTCACACTAGATAATGGTAAAGCGAAAACTTGTTTCGACACATCAACCATTAAGGTTGGCATGATAGCTAAAGTTAACGGTACTTTGATTTCAAGTACAGTGCCTTTGCCCTTCATTGAATCAATATGCACGGTACCGTTTAGTTGATTAATGCGGGTTTTAACCACATCCATACCAACGCCACGCCCTGAAATATCAGAAATCTCAACTTTAGTTGAAAAGCCCGGAGCAAAAATCAGGTTGTAGGCTTCGTTATCAGTCATTCTCGCGGCGGCATCTTCATCTAATACACCACGGGAAATTGCAATTTGTTTCAGCTTTTCTGGGTCCATACCTGCACCATCATCCTCGATTTTAAGCAGGATATGGTCACCTTCTTGGCTGGCAGATAAAGTAATGGTACCTGCACGAGGTTTGCCACTGGCTTCGCGAGAAATTGGCATTTCAATACCATGGTCAACTGAGTTTCTCACTAAGTGGACTAATGGATCGGCTAATGCCTCAACTAGATTTTTATCAAGATCGGTATCTTCACCAATCATGATTAAATTAATTTCTTTGTTTAACGTTCGCGCCATATCACGAACAACACGAGGAAAACGACCAAAGACTTTCTTAATTGGCTGCATGCGGGTTTTCATTACCGCGCCCTGCAAGTCAGCCGTCACCAAATCAAGGTTGGCTAACGCTTTAGACATTTCTTCGTCTTCACGAGTAATGCCAAGGCTCACTAAGCGGTTTCGAACTAACACTAACTCGCCGACCATGTTCATGATGTCGTCAAGGCGGGCAGTATCAACACGAACGGTTGTTTCACCTTGTGGCACGGCAGGCGCTTTGGCTGGTGCGGGTGCTACGGCTTTATCTTTAGCGGCTTCAACTTTAGGCACTGGGGCTGGAGGAGTCGCTTTAACTGGGGCGCTTGTTGGCGCTGCAGGTTTAACAACCTCAGTCGCTTTAGGTGGTACGGGGGCGCTGGCGGGTGCAGCTGCTGGCGTTGACGACTTGGCTACAATAGGAGCGCCGCCTTTGCCATGTAATTCATCTAATAAACGCTCAAACTCATCGTCTGTGATTTCATCTGAGTCAACCATAGGCTCAACCACAGGTTCAGCTGGTTTTGGTTTTTCTGCTACAGGTTCATCTTTGGCTTTAAACGAGCCAGAACCATGTAGTTCATCCAGTAAGGCTTCAAATTCGTCGTCGGTTATTTCATCGCTATTTGACGATGTTGCTGAGGATGAAGATGTTGGGGTTTCAATAGTGGCTGATGATGTAGCATTTGATGTCGGGCTTTTACCTGTACCATGAAGCGCATCAAGCAAAGCTTCAAACTCAGACTCATCGATTTCATCAATACTTGATGATGACTCTGCGGCTTCTGAGCTAATGTCTTCGACGTATTCAGGTTCAACAACTTCAACCGCTTCTTCAATAATTTCAGGCTCTAAAGCTGTCTCGCCCATTTCTGAAGGTAATGGTGCACCAGAACTTAATAGTTTTAATTTTGAGAGTAGTTCGGCATCAGCGGGATCTTGCTGTTGGCCCTGCTGTGTTTGGGCAAACATCGAATTGATGGCATCAACGGCTTGCAAAATAATGTCCATTAATTCTGCATTGACGCCGCGTTTTCCTGTACGTAACAGGTCAAATGTGTTTTCAGCTTCGTGACAAACGTCAACCATTGGCTTCAAACTTAAAAAGCCAGCTCCACCTTTTACCGTGTGAAAACCACGAAAAATGGCATTTAATAAATCACTGTCATCAGGATTATTTTCAAGAGCGACTAACTGCTCTTGTAGAAGCTCTAAAATCTCACCAGCTTCAATTAAAAAGTCCTGGAGTATCTCTTCATCAACATCAAAGGACATTAAATTGACTCCTAATTAGAAACCCAGACTTGATAGCAGATCGTCAACTTCATCCTGACCAGCGACCACGTCTTCGCGCAACTCAGCGTTCATGATCGGGCCTTCTGCCTCTATCTTTTTATCGTTAACTGTAGGTAATGATTCAGCAGTATGCTCACCAAATACGGTTAACATGGACACTAAATTACTTTCTACTTCGCGCACTAATTCAATCACACGACGGATCATCTGACCGGTTAAATCTTGGAAGTCTTGCGCCATCAAAATTTGATTGAGCAATTCACGAAGTCGGTTAGAGTCATGCTCACTGTTTGACATAAATTGTTGTACGTCATGGCAAAGTGATTTGAATTCACCTAATGCAATATCACGACGCATCAATTTATCCCACATAGGAGTCACTGATTGAATGTTACTAATAATGGTATCGGCCAAAGGCAGACATTCTTCAACTGCATCCATGGTTTTATTTGCAGCTTGTTCTGTCATATCAATAACGTAGTTTAATCTTTCTTTGGCATCTGGTATTTCAGTGTTAGCCAACTCAGACAAACGGCTATCGACTTGAAAATCTTTGAGCGCGCTGTGCAATTGGCGTGTCAGTTTACCGACTTCTTCAAACAGCTCTCGCTGCAATGGAGAAGCAAGCTCTCTAATGACTTCGTCAGCTTGTTCTTGCATTCCCGCAGAAAGCAGTTCAACAAGTTGCTGGGCCTGTTCGAGAGTAATTAACCCCGATATTGATGCCTGCATGACTTATCCTTGCTTATGCGAGTCGTTCAAAGATTTTGTCTAACTTTTCTTTTAACGTAGCCGCTGTAAAAGGTTTAACGACATAACCGTTTACACCCGCTTGGGCCGCAGCAATGATTTGTTCACGCTTAGCTTCAGCTGTCACCATTAATACGGGTAAATGTTTTAGTGAATCGTCTGCGCGGATTGCTTTAAGTAAATCAATACCCTGCATTCCAGGCATGTTCCAATCAGTTACAACAAAGTCAAATTCGCCTTTTTGCAACATTGGTAGGGCCGTTGAGCCATCATCTGCTTCTTGGGTATTGTTAAATCCCAAGTCTCGCAACAAGTTCTTAATGATACGTCTCATTGTTGAAAAGTCGTCAACAATAAGAATCTTCATATTCTTGTCCAAGGTTTCCTCCGGTGAGCTAACAATCGTTTGCTCTATAATTAGTTATTATTCTTGTGTCCAATGCTTGAGTTTCGCTTTTAAGCGGAGCATAGCCTGACTTAATATCTGGCTAACTCGCGATTCGCTTACTTCAAGGATTGCACCAATTTCTTTTAAGTTTAATGCTTCGTCATAATATAACGACAGCACTAACGCATCTCTTTCTGGCAATGTTTTAATTGCTTCGACTAGCGCAGATTGGAATTGTGTCTCAGCAAGAGAGTCAAATGTTTCATCTGGTGATTCGTCATCGGTGATTAACACATCCTGAGACACACCAAGATCTTCTATGCCTATGATTTTACCGACAGAAACATCATTTAAGATATGATGGTACTCATCAAGAGACATATCAAGTTTTTCAGCTATTTCTGTGTCACGTGCATCACGGCCTAACTGTTGCCCTAACTCATCAATGACTTGGGCAACACGGCGATTGTTACGATGGACAGAGCGGGGAACCCAGTCACCACGACGGATTTCGTCAATCATTGCCCCACGAATACGAATACCTGCAAAGGTTTCAAACTTGGCCCCTTTGCTGCCATCAAATTTTGATGATGCTTCGAGTAGTCCCATCATGCCGGCTTGTAATAAGTCGTCTAGTTGCACTGATGCTGGTAACCTTGCCAACATATGATGAGCAATTCTTTTCACCAACGGTGCATACTGTTCAACAATCGATGTTTTGTTATCGAACTGAGTATACGCTGCGGCTTTATTCACTCGCTCTTTCCTCTTCTGTTGGCTTACGTTGCACTAAACGTTCAACAAAAAACTCTAAATGACCACCCGGTTGCTGTGGAATAGGCCAAGTCATAATTTTATTGGCTAAACCATGGTAAGCAATCGCTGATGGAGACTTGGGAAAAGCTTCAACAACTAATTTTTGTTTACGGACAGATTTACGTAAGTTCTCATCAAAAGGAACGGTAGCAACTAACTCAAGTGCCACATCTAAAAATCTGTCTGTCACTTTACTGAGTTTAGCAAATAATTCCATACCTTCGCGTAAACTACGCACCATATTTGCCACAATTTTGAAGTGGAACACACCGTGCTCACGACTTAAGATTTTAATTAAGGCGTAAGCGTCGGTAATTGAGGTAGGTTCATCACATACAACAATGAGCACATCTTGCGAAGCACGTGAAAAACTCAACACCATATCGGAGATACCGGCTGCAGTATCGACAATTAATATGTCAAATTGAGTACGCATTTCGCTAAATGCACGAATTAATCCAGCATGCTGTGCTTGAGTCAATTCAACCATGGCTTGAGTGCCTGAGGTTGCTGGCACAATACCAATGCCTTTAGGCCCACGCACAATGATGTCATCTAGCTCTGCATCGCCAGATAACACATGTGATAAGTTTTTCTCTGCTCGGATCCCGAGCATAACATCTACGTTGGCTAAGCCTAAGTCAGCATCAAGCACCAATACACGTTTGCCTTTTTCGGCTAATGCAACTGCAGTATTAATTGACACGCTTGTTTTGCCGACGCCACCTTTACCACCGGAGACGGCAATTACTTTAACTTTATCGTTATTTGGTTGATTCATCATACGTAAACCACTTGCTTGATCCCGAGTCATATCTTTACTCAAATGCATAGGCACTGTCGTTTGACCATGCCGTGTCTTGTGACGTTTGTTGTTCTGTATCGTTTAATGCTGCTAGTGCTTGTTTAGCTAATTCTAACGTATCTGCCACTTTCATGTCTTCAGGAACACGTTGGCCGTCAGTCACATAACTCAATGGTAACTCATTTTGAATCAATACGCTCAATGCACCTGCAATTGAGACGGATTCATCTAATTTGGTCAAAATTGCACCTGATAATGGAATGCGTTTAAAGTGCTCTACTGCATCTTGTAACACACGACGTTGCCCTGTGGCAGACATTACCAAGTAACTGCGGATAGGGATCCTACTATTTGCTGTCAAATTATCAAGTTGTTGATATAGACGCATGTCACGTTGTCCCATACCCGCGGTATCAATTAACACTAGCTTACGATTTCTAAATTGATACAAAATTTGCTCTAGCTCACTTAAATCATGTGCTTGCTTTACTGGGCAGCCCATAATTTTACCATATGTCGCTAATTGCTCATATGCCCCGATACGATAATGATCGGTCGTAATTAATGCGACTTGCTCTGGGCCATGGTGTGCTGCAAAACGTGCCGCTATTTTAGCAAGCGAAGTGGTTTTACCTACCCCAGTAGGCCCCACAAATGCTACTACACCGCCGCGCTTAACAATGTCATCACCTTGGTTATCCAGTAAATTAGCCAAGCTTTGTGGTAACGCTCTAACGAGGTCAGCTGGCGAGTAATGCTGGCTTAATCCTGCTAGTTTACCAGCAACCGCAGGAGAAAACTCTGCAGCCACTAATTTACTTTCTAACATTGCGCCCACAGGGTCAGTACGCTTTTTATGATCTTTCATTAACGATGACACTTGATGAGTTAACAAGCTTCTCAGTGATGCCATTTCTTCACGTAATGAATCCATTTCAGCAGATTGATTTTTATTGGATTTGTGAGACTTATCAAGTTGATTAACTGGCGGCGTACTTGGGTTTTGCTTAGGCGTTTTCGCCCCTTCTAACTGGCGGGCCCATTCAGGTAGCTCAGGTTCATCATGACGTGAAGCGGTCATTTGCTGCGTCATGCGATTGTGTTGTTTTTCAAGTAAGGCTTGTAATGAATCAGCCGCTGGAGGAGGGCTCACTTTTGAATGCGCTTTAACCGCAGGCTTAGCCCCAAGTGAGACTTTATCTTCGCTCACATCCATAAAGCCAGTTGTAGGAGCTTGCGAAGCAATGGCCGCTTTAGGCTCATCGTAGTCAACTGCGGCAACGATTTCGATGCCACCAGTGACTTTTTTGTTTGACATAATGACAGCGTCAGACCCTAAGGTGTCTTTTACTTGAGCCAATGCTGCACGCATATCTTTGGCAAAAAATCGTTTAATTTTCACGTACGCACCTCTTTAAACTGACATTATCACTATTGACCTACAGCAGAAACAATCCTGATTTGTTTCTCATCGGGAATTTCTTGGTAAGAAATCACCCGTAAATTTGGAATAGTGTATTTAACAAATCGTGACAAAGTGGATCTTAGCATGCCAGATGTCAATAATATGGCTGGTTGTCCTACCATTTCTTGCTTCTGGGCAGCGTCTAAAAGTGACTGCTGCATGCGTTCTGCGAGGCCGGGTTCAATATTTGGCCCTTCTCCACCTGTCGCCTGCATAGACTTATGCAACATCTGTTCCAACTCTGGCGCCAATGTTATGACAGGGATTTCTAATTCTGGCCCTGAGATTTCTTGTACTATCATGCGTTTTAAGGCAATACGCACCGCTGCGGTCAGTACTTCGGTATCATTACTCTTACTGCCATACTCTAACAAGGTTTGTACAATTGTGCGTAAGTCACGTACCGACACCCCTTCGTTGAGTAGGTTTTGCATCACTTTAACCACCGAACCTAACGGCATAATGTCTGGGACAAAACCATCCACGAGTTTTGGCGAGTTCTTAGCGAGCATATCCATTAATTGTTGCACTTCTTCGTAGCCCAACAATTTAGCAGCGTTATTACTTAGCAACTGACTAATATGGGTCGCGACGACAGTCGCGGTATCAACCACGGTGTAACCTAAGGTTTGTGCGTGTTCACGCTGTTCAGGTGCGATCCACACCGCTTCTAAACCAAAAGCAGGGTCGCGGGTTTCGATACCATCAAGCTTGCCATAAACCTGGCCTGGGTTAATCGCCAGTTCACAGTCATGTCTCACTTCGGCTTCACCGACCACCACACCCATCAATGAAATACGATACGCATTAGGCGATAGGTCAAGGTTGTCACGAATATGCACTGCTGGCACTAAAAATCCGAGTTCTTGGGACAATTTTTTACGTACGCCTTTAATTCGGCCTAATAATTCACCGCCTTGCGACTTATCAACCAATGGAATCAACCGATACCCAACTTCAAGGCCAATCGTATCGACATGGCGAACATCTTCCCAGCTCAGTTCTTTTGGCTCTTTATCTTTGGTTTCTGCTGGGCCTTTTGTCGCCACAGCTAATGCCGCTTGTTTCTTATCCATATTACGTTTGTAAACAAAATAAGCCGCACCTGCAGTAATAAAAGCGAAGGTTAAAAAGGCAACATGAGGCATGCCAGGCACAACCCCCATGATAAATAACAGTCCAGCAGCAATGGCTAACGACTTATGATTGTCAAACATCTGACTCATCATCATCTGGCCCATGTCACCAGACTCGTTTTGACGCGTAACCATTAAGGCCGCGGCAATCGACAGTAACAAACCCGGAATTTGCGCAACTAAACCATCACCAATGGTTAATAGGGTATAAATTTCAACAGCACTTGAAAAATCAAGATCATGCTGCACCATACCAATAACAAAACCACCAAGTATGTTAATCACAAGGATCATAATACCGGCAATCGCATCACCTTTAACAAACTTCGACGCACCGTCCATAGCACCGTAAAAGTCAGCCTCTCGGGTCACTTCGGCACGGCGAATGCGCGCTTGGTCCTGGGTTAAAGTACCCGCGTTTAAGTCGGCATCAATGGCCATTTGTTTGCCAGGCATTGCATCTAGAGTAAAGCGGGCGCTCACTTCTGAAATACGCCCTGCACCTTTAGTCACTACGGCAAAGTTAATGATAATCAGAATAAGGAAGACCACTAAACCCACAGCATAATTGCCGCCAATAACCACCGAACCAAAGGCCTCAATCACTTTACCTGCAGCGTCACCGCCATTATGTCCGTCAAGTAACACCACACGAGTAGAGGCAACGTTCAAGGCCAATCGCAGCAGCGTTGCAACCAATAGCACGGTAGGAAATGCTGCAAAATCTAGTGGGCGGTCAGTATAAATCGCCACCAGCAATACCACTAAAGCCAGGGCAATATTGAATGAGAATAAGATATCGAGCAGAAAAGCTGGGATGGGCAATACCACCATGCCTAACGCAGCAAGCACCAATAATGGCGTACCAACGCCTTTAAACGTGGCAGGTCTTATTTGTTTAAATTGGCCAAAAGCTGCTTTTGCATCCATAAAAGAGGAACCCTTTGTGTCAGTCTACGGCGTCAAAGGACTGTTAATTGACGCGAATAAACCTATGAAGCAAAAATTAAGCCATATATGAAAAGCAACAACGATTAACTGATTTAGTATTTTAAATCGTCAGGTATTGGTTGATTAATTGGAATGGACTTAGGTCGGCGACCTTTACCTTTTTGATATTGCCTAAGTTGAAATACGTAGGCTAACACTTGCGCAACCGCGGTAAATAAACCTTCTGGCACTTGTTGATCGATCTTGGTGGTATGGTATATCGCCCTTGCAAGTGGCGGCGCTGACACAATCGCCACGTTATGTTCGCGCGCAATTTCACGGATTTTAAATGCAACATCATCCACGCCTTTGGCGAGTAAAAATGGCGCTGATGAACGAGTAACATCGTATTTAACTGCCACGGCATAATGCTCTGGGTTAACCACAATCACATCAGCATTCGGCACTTCTGTCATCATCCGCCGCTGGGCCATTTCGTGCTGCAATTGCCTAATACGGCCTTTAACTTCGGGCTTACCTTCAGTATCTTTGTACTCGTCTTTAACTTCCTGTTTAGTCATTTTAAGTTGTTTATTGTGATTCCAAATTTGAAATGGCACATCAATCACCACAATTAACAACATCGAGCTGCACAGTAAAATAAACATCCAAACCAGCAGTTCTAACGCGTGATATACATTACCAGGCAGGTGATCGCTTGATAGCGTTAAAATATCAAAAAAGTAAAAACGTAATAAAAAATAAGCAGATAACGCCACAACAGAAAATTTAGCAATACCTTTGGCTAACTCGACTAATGCTTGGGTACCAAACATGCGCTTAAAGCCATTCATTGGGTTTAGTTTACTGCCTTTAGGCATAAAAGCTTTAACCGAAAAAGACATACCACCTAACGCAACATTGCCAATAAACGACACCAATGCCAGTAAGGCAATAAAGCTAATCAACGGCCAGGCGAGTTCGTTGCCGACCACGCCCCAAACACGAAACATTGAGTTAGTATCAAATATTTGGTCGCGCTCCATCGTGAAAATTTGTTTCATGATGGTGTAAAGACTGATGGCAATTGACGGGCCAGTCATTGCAAAGCCTACCGATGCGGCGAGTAATACAGCTGCGGTGCCTAACTCTTTTGAGCGAGCGACTTGACCCTTTTCACGCGCTTGTTCAAGTCGTTTACTGGTGGGGTCTTCTGTGCGTTCTTGACTGCTATCATTTTCTGCCATGCAACCCCCTTAAAATACGACAACAGCATCGGTTCGACATTGAAGTTGCAATACATCACACATCAGTACCTGTGCGGCCTGCCAAACTTCATCAAAATGCGCCATGATAGGGCCTAAGGTTAACCATAAAATCAACAAACCGCTGACCATGGTCACAGGGAAGCCGATTGAGAAAATATTGAGCTGCGGTGATGCTCGGGTCATCACACCAAACGATAAGTTAATCAATAACAAGGCTACAATCGCAGAAATCGACATGGTCAATGCCGAGCCAAACATAAAACTGCCCCACTCAGCCAAAGCGCGATAATTTTCAATCGCTATACCTTGGGTTGACACTGGAATGGTTTCAAAACTGGCCACCAGCATTCTAAACATCAGTAAATGGCCATCAACGGCTAAAAAGATTAACGTCGTTAATAATAAAAAGAAGTTACTCACTACTGGCGTTTGCTCACCAGAGCCAGGGTCGACCATTGAAGCAAAACCTAAACTGGTTTGCATACCAATAATTTGCCCTGTCAGTACAAAGGTTTGCATCACCATTAAGGTGATAAACCCCATCGTTACACCTATTAGGATTTGCTGCGCAATAACAAACACCGAGCTAAATGCCATCAGTTCGATGCTATCCATGGGCGGCAAAACAGGCGCAACAGCCATGGTAATGGCCACCGCTAATAACAGTCTAACTCTAGAGGGAGTGGTGTTAGCGCCAAATACCGCCATCACCATTAACATTGACGAAATACGAAAGAACGGCAGCAGGTATGCGGCAATTGTTTGACTGATTTCATCAAACAAAATATCCATGATTTACCCTATCACCATGGGAATGAGATTCACCATTTCAATAAAGAAGTCCATCATGGTTTGCACCAACCAATGCCCTAAAAACATTAAGGCAAATAAGGTCATCAACAAGCGAGGTAAAAAGCTTAAGGTTTGTTCGTTAATCGAGGTAGCCGCCTGGAATACTGCCACAATTAAACCAATAAATAAGCCGGGTAAAATAATCGCTGACACGATCAGAACAATAACTGATAGTGCTTCTCGAAAGATATCAATGAGCGATTCAGGAGACATAAATACCCGGCCTTATATTCCGAAACTATTGGCTAGTGTGCCCATCACTAGGCCCCAACCATCAACTAACACGAATAACATTATCTTAAACGGTAGCGACACGATCATCGGCGACAGCATCATCATACCCATAGCCATCAAAATACTGGCGACCACTAAATCAAGCACTAAAAATGGCACAAATAACATAAAGCCTATTTGGAAAGCGGTTTTTAGCTCACTGGTAATAAACGCGGGAATCACCACGCTCATCGGCGCTTGCTCAGGAGATTGAATGTCTTTATAACCCGATATTTCAATAAAGGTTTGTAAATCTGTGGTGCGAACTTGCGACAGCATAAAGGTTTTAATCGGCTCTTTACCTACATCATAGGCTTGGGTCAGAGTCATGGTTTCATTAACATAAGGCTCAACAGCTTCGACATAAATTTTATCAAATACTGGCGCCATAATAAAAAACGTCATAAACAAACTGATACCAATAAGCACCTGATTTGATGGAGTTTGCTGCAACCCTAACGCCTGACGTAATATTGACAACACCACAATAATACGCGTAAACGACGTCAGCATTATCACCATGGCAGGGATAAAGCTCATTGCGGTCATCAGCAACAAGATTTGTAACGTGACCGAATACTCAGTCGAACCATCAGCGCCTGTTGTTACTGTCACCGCAGGCAGTACACCGTCTTGTGCCAATACCTCAGGCGCAAATAACATTGCCACCATGGCCATGAGGGTGATCACCAATAAACTGGTGCATTTATTCATTATTGCTGTTCCTTGGCTTGTTTAAGACGGCTGGCAAATGAGGTGGTTGGCACGTCAACTTGAGTGTCCAATTTATCAATTAGGCTGATTTGCTGCGAAGTCACACCGAGTAAATATTGTTGACCGTTCACCTCAATCAACACCACTTTTTCACGTTGGCCAATAGGGGTTACCGCGAGGCTTTTAATCACTCCGCCGTTTGAGGGGACAAGATTTAACCGCTTAACAATGTAGGCTAAAACAAAAATGAGGGCGAGCACCACAATTAACCCGCCAACCATATTGGCTAAGGTGGCGGTGTTTGACGCCTCAGAAGTGCGGGTAAGTACTGCCGTAGTGGTTGAGTTAGCCGCATCGACATCGGTCAATGCTTGGGCCATCACACTGAGCATTGAAATCATATTCGCCACGGTAATCCCTTGTATTGTTGTCGATTAAAAAGATTACTTGAGCTTTTTAATGCGTTCAGTTTGGCTAATCACATCAGTTAAACGAATACCAAATTTATCGTTAACCACGACCACTTCACCATGAGCAATCAAGGTACCATTAACCATCACATCAAGTGGCTCACCGGCAACACGGTCAAGTTCAACTACCGAGCCCTGGTTTAACTGCAGTAAATTACGAATGCTGATAAAACTGCGACCCACTTCCATTGAAATCGTCACCGGGATATCAAGGATGGAGTCGAGTTTAGCGGCTTCTTCTTTGGTTATCGGTTTAGAATCGTCAACTAACTCATCGAGTTCAACTTGTTGCGCTTCTTCTAACGCTTGCTCAGCCATTGCTGCAGCCCAATCATCACCAGTATCTTCTGTGCTCATTTACATCACCTTATAAATCTGAAATATCACGAGATTTACCTTTACGTGTTACCAGTTGTAATTCTGATTTAACCGTTTCAGGTCTAGCTATTTTTTCACTGATTTTTAATGCTAAATTATCTCGTGACTTGCCTAACTTACAACGATAAGTGGGTAAGTCTTCAATTCGCATCATAATATGCTCTGGCAGGTCTATCGGAATAATATCACCGGCTTTAAACCCCATCACATCACGCAACGTGACTTCATGCTCAACAATGTTGGCATCAAAGCCGACTTGAACATCCATGATTTCATCACGTAACGCTTGTGACCAGCGCATATCAGTATCTTGTTTATCACTTTGTACACCAGCATCGAGCAGTTCACGAATTGGCTCAATCATCGAATAAGGCATAGTGATGTGAAAATCACCGCCGCCGCCATCAACTTCAATGTGGAATGAGTTAATCACCACCACTTCCGTCGGGCTGACAATGTTGGCCATTGCAGGGTTAACTTCTGAGTCAAGGTATTCAAACTCGACATCCATTACTGGTGCCCAAGCGTCTTTATAATCTTCAAAAATAATCTTTAACAACAACTGCACAATTCGGCGTTCTGTTGGGGTAAATTCACGGCCTTCAATTTTGGCATGGAATCGACCATCGCCACCAAAGAAGTTATCCACCAATATAAACACTAAACGTGCTTCCATGGTGATAAGTGCAGTGCCTTTTAATGGGCTAAAACGCACCATATTCAAACTCGTTGGTACAAATAGCGTGTGTACGTACTCGCCAAACTTAAGCATTTGCACGCCATTAATTGACACTTCAGCCGCACGGCGCATCATGTTAAACATGCTTATACGAAGATGACGTGCAAAACGTTCGTTGACGATTTCAAGCGTGGGCATACGGCCACGCACAATTCTGTCTTGAGACGAAAAGTCATATGAGCGAGCATCTTCACTGCTCTCCTCAATATCATCCTCATCGACATCGTCTACTCCATGTAGTAGCGCATCGATTTCATCTTGGCTTAATAAATCACTCACATCGTGGCCTTAGCAGTTAATGCATTGGGTTATTGCATAACAAAACCAGTAAACAGGACCTTTTCGACCACTTTTTTACCTGTTATTGGTTGCAGCGTATTTTGTACATTGAGCAATGCGAGTTGACGAAGCTCATCTTTACCGGCTTGGGTGCTGAGCTTTTGCACATCTGCACCGCTAAACGTAGTCAATAATGCATCTTCAATTAAAGGAATATGTTTTTTAGTTAGCACACTGTCATCTTCACCGCGCACCATAAGCTGTACTTTAATTTCAACTAAACGCGCACGGTCAACACCGGGGAGATTAAATAGAAATGGTCTTGGCATGCCAACGTAATCGGCTTGAGCCATCTCTTCAGGCTCAGCGGCTTGAGCCTCAGGCGCGTTAGGGTTTGCTGCGGCGGCCGGTTCGTCTGAACCCATAAAAAACCACGCTGCACCACCCGCTAATAACAGCACCACTAAACCAATGCCGCCAAACAGCACCAGTTTGTTTTTCTTTTTGCCACCCTCTGCGGCATCTTGTAACTCTAATTCTTCTTCAGCCATGATGGTCCCCAATCAACAACGTGATCAATATGATGACAAACTCAATCAACCATTGTTATAAAAAGTCATATAATCTCTATAGGTTACCTGCTTAAGCATAATAATCTATAGCAGAATGTAAACTCCTTGACGAATTTGTCATCAAGTTCACTTCTTGTGCTGCTATTTCATCCAATTGGCCGTCTGCGGCAGTGCCCTGTTGTCCACTTTGTCCTTGCTGTTGCTCTCGCCCGTCGCCACCTTGGGATACATGACTATCGGTCAGTTGTAATCCTTCACTGGCTAACATGTCACGTAAACGAGGAATCGCTTGTTCAACTAAGTCACGAGTTTGTGATTGTGCAACGTTAAACTGCACCTGGGTTTGGTCACCCTGGATTTGAATCTTCACCGTAAGATGACCTAGCTCTGGTGGATCAAGGCGGAT
Source organism: Shewanella saliphila (assembly GCF_014648295.1). GTDB lineage: Bacteria > Pseudomonadota > Gammaproteobacteria > Enterobacterales > Shewanellaceae > Shewanella > Shewanella saliphila. The sequence continues at coordinate 116,481 of NZ_BMQV01000006.1, read as the reverse complement.
TTCGGCCTGTTGAATACCATTACTGACCATAGTGACTAGCTGCTGCTTCATTACTGGAGAAAACTTCTGGATCATTTCCTGCATTTGCGTGCCGGCATCGGCCTGAGTTTGCGGCCTTAACGATAGTTGAAACTGCGGTACCTCACTCTTGTGAGCTGGGGTAAAACTGCTTTGGTTTTGCAACGCTTTGGTATCTGTTTCAGCGGTTTCTGACATAAAGTCTAAGCCACTTGTAGTAACGCTGGCAGTGTGACTTAACTCATTTGCTGACACTTTTGAGGCGACCGAGTCGAGTACCACAGAAAACTCAGCCTTTGCCAATACTTTACTGTTAGCAGGATCGGCTTGAATGTTGCCATCAATACGGGTTTTATCGCCTAAAATTGATTTAGCGTCAGCAGCCCAAGCGCTCGAGGATTGTAAGTCAACTTTAGAGGCTGAAGATTCTGCGCCAAGTGTTGACACTGAAGCAGCATTTGAAGATGGCGATGCGTTTAGCGCAGAAATAGACTGCGTCAAGGTAACATCAATATCATCCGTATCGACACTATCGGTAGTTGCTGTTGTCACCGTTGTAAAATCAATAGTATCAGGGGCCGATTTAGCGGTTTCAACATCAGCATCACCCGCAGCGAGCGAAGCAGTTTTAGACTTTATTTCTTCTGCAGTAACCGTGGTCTTTGTAAAGTCAATTCCATCGATATCATCAGTAATAGCCTGTGAGGCTGTCGTTGCCTGCATATTGTTAGGTTTGACTTGCTCAAACATAGAGACGCCAAGCGCTTTGTCTATTTCGCTTTGCTCGTCACTATTCAGTAGTTGCAGTGATACCTCTTCAGCCTCATCTAATTTAAAGTCAATATCTGCCATCGCCAAAATTGACTCATCGACCACTGGGGCCTGTAAATTAAAGTCCTTAATGATTGCACTTAACTGCTCACGATCTAATACCTGCAATTCTTTTGCAGATAAATGACTAAAGGCCATTAAACCACTGAGCTCTTGTTCACTCAGTTGCGCCACCACCTCTTTTGACGAGCTAAGCTGCGGTGCAAGGTCAATCGTATTGGTAAATAGTTCGCCTTCAAACTCAATAGAATCGAAGCTAATTTGCTCGAGTTCGAATGAATTATCCGTAACAGGTACAGCGGTAGAAGAGACAGAGCTTGGTGCGTCAATAACCGGCTCTAATTGAGAGTCTTGTTCAACGTATACACCGTGTTTATCGATAAGCGGCAATTCGTTTCCGCCACCCGAGTGACGTTTACCTAATGAGTCAGCCATGGTGAGTTGGGCAAAAATCATATCCGCGTCAGCATTTTCATCAGCAAGTTGTTCAGCCGTTTTATTGAGTTCTTTTTCGATATCGGCATCGTATATTGGCACTTCGACATTTGTATCCACAGCTTTAACACCGCTGTTTTTTACTGGTTCACTCGATTCATTAGCTTGAGAGAATGCAGACAAGAATGATGTATTTTCAATATCTTGCATATTATTTTTCGAACTAACATCAGCAGATTGGCTGCTATTGCTCAGTAAGATATTGCTCATTTGCTGCATAATGGGCTCCACTTAATCAAATCAAGTTTGCTGTTGTATTATCAACAACGGATTCTACTTATATTCACCAGCGGGCTTAATGACCCTGATCATTCAGACAAATCACCCCAGACGATAAAGGCGGCAAAATACCCTTGGTGACTGTCACTTCGCTGACGATTTCGCTTTCAATAATTAAAAGGAAGCAATTAAAGTGCCACTTATTTTATTGGGTATGATTAATAAAGAGAGGGAAACTGAATAGGATGACTAGAAAGCTAACTAACAGGGAGAATAAAAAGCACAATAAGGCTTAGCGCACTATTTCATTTTGTTTCTAAAATATTGTTGCATGGCAAACTCATCAGACATTTTTTGCTCACGTTTTGACTCAGCGATTTGCGCTTTGGTGGCTTTTTTAGCGAGTAGCATTTCAACAGCTTTGCGTTTTTGCTGGGTTTCTTGCCAATGTTGTTGCCGATAGCCAACTTGTTTTTCACCGTCTTGCACAACTGCAACTTGCTGATTAATCGCACTGTCTACCTGGCGAATAAACTGATGAAATTGATGATACTGATTAGCGCGCAATGTGGTGCCGGTATGGCCTTCCATTTGCTTCATGTAATCTAGGCGATAATTATTTAATGCATCAAGTTGCCCTTGACGCTTTTGCCGTTCAAATTGTGCCGCTTTTAACTGCAACGCGGCTTTTTCTTCGGCCTCGACCGCTAATTTAAGTACCGTAACAAGGGGGTCAGTTTTAGCCATGGGTTAGCCTTGGCACTGCGCTGCAATTTGAGTCAGCATCACTTTACTGTCGTCAAAACTCACTGGGTCTTTAAAGCCCTGGCGTAAAAAAGCATTCATGGCAGGTTGTAAGCGAATCGCATTATCAATACGCGGATCGCTACCTTGTGCATACGCCCCAATAGAAATTAAGTCGCGGTTTTGTTGGTATAGCGAATACATTTGCTTCACTCGGCGCATAGCCTCTAAATGCTCAGCACTAATCACCATGGGCGCCACACGGCTAATCGACGCTTCAACATCAATGGCAGGGTAATGGCCAGAGTCAGCCAGTTGACGCGACAACACCACGTGGCCGTCTAAAATCGCCCGCGATGCATCGGCAATAGGATCTTGTTGATCATCACCTTCGGTTAGTACGGTATAAAACGCAGTAATAGAGCCTTGCCCTGGCCCGCCATTACCCGCGCGCTCAACTAAGCGCGGCAATTTAGCAAACACTGAAGGCGGATAGCCTTTGGTGGCTGGTGGCTCACCCACCGCTAACGCAACCTCACGCTGAGCCTGAGCATAACGGGTTAAACTGTCCATTAGCAGTAATACATCGTAGCCTAAATCGCGAAAATACTCAGCGATTCGGGTAGAGGTTTCACAAGCACGCAAACGCATTAATGGCGATGTGTCAGCAGGCGCGGCAACCACAACCGAGCGTGCACGGCCTTGCTCACCTAAAATTTCTTCAATAAATTCTTTGACTTCTCGGCCACGTTCACCCACCAGCCCAACCACAATAATGTCGGCAGTTGAGCCGCGTGTCATCATGCCTAACAGCACACTTTTACCCACACCAGAGCCAGCAAACAAGCCCATACGTTGACCTTTACCGACGGTAAGCATTGAGTTAATGGCCCTTACGCCCACATCTAAAGGTTCAGTGATTGCCCTGCGAGATAAAGGGTTAATATTAGGACCATGTCGAGCCGCCTGCTGATCGGTATTGAGCGGCCCTAATCCATCTAATGGCGCGCCACTGCCGTCGAGCACTCGCCCAAGCAATGACAACCCCACATTTAAACTCGACTGCTCACCTAGTGGTCTAACTCGCGCACCGGGCAATACACCACGTAGTTCTTCAATTGGCATGAGATAAAGTAACTTGTCATCAAAACCAACCACTTCAGCAACCAACTCACCCGCCATAGTTTCAATTGAACATAAGCTGCCCACTGGCGCACGACAACCTGTGGCTTCGAGTGTTAAGCCAACAACTCGCACTAACTGCCCGCTGGCAACGGGGCGTAGCGGCAAGACTTGCTTATGGTGAACGGCAAATTTATTGAGTAATTGTTGCTTCCGTGAACTCATCCATTGTCCTTAACATCATTTGGCTCATCCGTTAGCGTTATGTCTTGCTCAGTACTTTCTACAGATGATTCTGTTGTTGCTAATGTTGGATCGAGTTCGGGCTCGATTTCAGCAGCAACTGCATCAGGCATTTGCTCAGTTTGCGCGACATCTTGCGCTTGCGGCTGCACATTGTCTGGTTCAGTTTGCTTTGCTTGAGCTTGAGTTTGCGCTTGCTGATAAGCGCTTAAATCATCCACTGTGGTTGTTTGGTAAGTCGGTGTGGCTTCTTTTAATTGCTGGGTATTTTTCGCTAACTGATCGGCCTGTAATTCCAGCTCAGTAAACACTTGTTCAATGCGCTGCTCTACCCGTAAATCTACCGATGAACGTACACTCTCGATAACGCAGTCGCCATTTGATAATGTTGGGTCAATATCGATTTGCCATTGATTCTTTTGCAGTTGCTCTGGCGGATAACTGTGTGAAACCACATCAGCATCGTGTTGATTTAAGCGTAATTTCACTAATTGATCTTTTAAAGGCAGTGCGTCAACACCTTGACGAAGCGCCGATAAAATATGTTCCGGATGAGTTTTTAATTCATGCCCAACAACCGACTTAGCCAAACTAATGGTCATGGCCAGCAGCTCAGCTTCGATTTCAACATCTAAAACAGCAAGCGGTTGTTCAAACTGATTGATAAGTTGAGACAACTGCTCAAGCAACTGATTAACTTGGGTTTGACCAGCTTCTAACCCTTGCTGTTCACCTTGAGCAAAACCCTCACTGTGGCCTTGCTCTAAGCCCTCTAAGCGACCTTGCTCTACCCCTTGCTGATACCCATCTTGCTTGCCTTGCTCAAACCCTTCTTGTTCAGCAGTAGCGCGAATATCTTCAATTTGCGCCATAGTTGGTGGTGCCATTGATTTTTCTGCAGTGACGGGTTTTGCTTCGTAAGGTTTTGACGACTTACCAAACATATTTGATGGATCTTGGCTTTGATCTCGGGTGATATCAGGCAGTTGCCAATGACTGAATTCAACTTCATCATCAACACTAAGCACTTTTTTAGACGATTTGGATTCAGACATAGGAGTCTCTTCAGTTGTCGCTGTCGGTTATCACGGCAACAACGTATTGCCGCGTTTAAACTGTATCAAAGGCTAACAAGATAAGGCTAGAGTGATAGGCTAAGAATTATAAAAACTCTTCGCCACCGCCACCGCCAAGCATAATCTCACCACTGTCGCTTAAACGACGCGCAATCGATAAAATCTCTTTTTGTGCCACTTCCACTTCACTAATACGAATTGGGCCCATTGCCTCTAAATCATCACGTAACAGCTCAGCGGCACGTTTAGACATATTGCCCAAGATTTTCTCTTTTAAGGCTTCGTCAGCACCTTTAAGTGCTTTCATTAGCACATCTTGCTGTACTTCGCGTAACAAGGCTTGAATACCGCGGTCGTCCACATCGATTAGGTTTTCGAACACAAACATCATGTCTTGAATTTGCTGCGCCATCTCTTCATCAGACTCACGCATGGTTTCCATGATTTGACTTTCAATGCCAGTATCGAGGTAGTTCATAATATTGGCAGCTGCTTTTAGGCCACCCATTTTCGCAGCTTGTGCCCCGCCTTGGCCAGCAAACTGTTTCTCCATGATGTCGTTCAATTCTTGTAATGCTGCGGGTTGTACTTCTTCAAGGTTAGCAATTCGCATCATTAAGTCTAAACGCGTGTTTTCAGGGAACTGACTAAAAATCTCTGCCGCTTGATCAGGCTCTAAATATGACATGACAATCGTTTGAATTTGCGGATGTTCGTTTTGGATAATGGTAGCTACCTGGCGTGCATCCATCCATTTTAACGAATCAAGCCCTTTAGCGCCGCTGCCCATAATGATTTGTTCAATCAAGTTACCGGCTTTATCTTCACCCAGTGCGGCGGTTAACGCTTTACGGACAAACTCTTCGCTGTTAAAGCCAATTGACGAAAACTTTTGAATATCATCAAGAAACAGCTTATGTACGCCAATGACCTTTTCTTGACCAAAGTCTTCCATTGCCGCCATCGCCATCCCCACTTTTTGAACCTGCTTAGGCTCTAAGTGCTTTAAAATTGACGCGGCATCGGCCTCACTTAAACTCAGGAGTAAAATCGCGGTTTTTTCAATGCCGCTGAGTGATTCTGGATCAAAAGCTGCGGCTTTTGCTGGTGCTTTTTCATTTTCATTAGCCATTGTCTTGTAACCAATTCTTAACTACTTGAGTGGAAAGCTCAGGCTCATTGGCCACGAGTGCTCTAATTGCTTTAATCATATCATCATCTTTATGCAAATTAGGAATTTGAATTGATCCATCATCAGCATAACTGTATTCGGCCTCTTTGGTATTCAGCATACCTAGGGTATCTGCAGCGTATTGATCTTCAATTTCAGCTAATTCATGCCCAGGACGTGTTTCCGGTGGCATTTCGGTGCTTTGCGGGTTGGTAAGCTTTTTCAGCATTGGACGAACCACCGCTAAAAACAACACTAAAATTAACAATGCGCCTAACACCAAGCGAATGGCGCGCCAAAACCAAGGTTGCTCCCACATGTCTGGCTCTGGTAGTTCTTCAATCAACTGATCCATAAACGGCACTGTGACCACCTCAAGCGCATCGCCACGCTGAGTGCTAAAGCCTACAGCACCTTCAAGTAAACGGCGAATGTTAGTTAACTCTTCTTCAGTGCGAGGCACACGAGACACCTGGCCGTTTTCATCGACTTGGCCGGGTTTAAAATCAATGGCTACCGACACACTCACACGGCGCACTACACCGATTTGTTGGCGAGTATGACTAATGGTGGTATCAAGTTCATAATTTCGAGTCGCTTCTTTAGACATATCGCCCGAGGTTGTTGAACTTGTAGCCTCACCTGCCACTTGCGGAATGTCTGACTCCATTGGCGGTTGATTACTTAACGCACCAGGGATGCCGCCAGAACTTTGACCGGTAGAGTTACGCTCAATGGTCATTTCGCTACGAATGGCCGGTAAATCAGGTGAGAAACGCTTAGCGGTTTGCTCAATCGCGGTAAAGTCCATATTCACATCCACTTGCGACGTGAAGTTTTCTGGCCCTAGGATTGGCATTAAAATAGATTCAATTTTTCTGCGGTACTCTGCTTCTTTTTGCTGTACAAGCTCAGACTCGCGGCGTGCTCGAGCTGATGTACCATCTTGGCTGCCCGAATTTAATAAGCGCCCGTTTGAGTCAGTTACTGTCACGCGAGACGGTTCAAGTCCCTGCACTGCAGAGCCGACAATATCAACAATAGAGTCAATTTCTTCTTGGCCTAATCCACCACGGCGAACACTCACAACCACAGTAGCGCTGGCCTTTGAAGCATTGCGGGCAAATACATTTTCTTTTGGTAGGGCTAAAATCACTTTGGCGCGGCTAATACTTTTTAACTCTTCAATGGCGCGTGCTAAGTTTAATTCTTGGCTGTGCTTTAAGCGGGCCTGCTCCATGCGCTGGCTCACACCAAAGCCACTGTCCTGGCTTAAGTAGTCATTAGCTTGCGTGCTGCTTTCAATACCCGCACGGCTTAAGAGTAATTTTACATCTTGATAAACGTCTTCTGGTACTTTGACCACATCAACATTAATTTGATAATCAATTTGGTTTTTATCCAGCACATCAAGTACCTGGATCATTTCGGCCGTGTCCATTTTACCCAGTGGACGATATTCTGGCTCTTGCGCCCACATAATCACAAATACGGCTAACGCAAGACACACAGCTAACGCCAAAATCATGATCACCTGGCGCATCATGTCAGCACCGCCAACACCGCCCATTAACCCAGACTTATTCTCTTGTTGGACACCGGCGTCAACTGTTGAATCTGAACCTACCATTATGTCTGTGCTCACAATATGTACCTGCTATATGTCTGATGTGATTAATTACCTAGCGCTTAAAACCGACAGCGGCTAAACAGGCATACTCATGATTTCTTTATAAGCATCAACTAACTTGTTACGCACTTGCACCGTGGCCTCAAAGGCAACGCCGGCTTTTTCACGGGCGATTACCGTGTCAGACAAGCTAACAGTGGTGTCACCCATATCTAATCGCGATGCTAAATTTGCTGATGTTTGTTGAAGTCCGTTAACACTGCCCACAGCCTGAGATAACAACTGGCTAAAATCAGCCCCTGTGGTGTTATTCACTTGCTGGGTTAAGTTAGGAGCAATAGACGAGCCAATAGAAGGGGCTACTTCGCCACGAAGTGATTGCATTTCTTGTAATAGTGGATTTGCGCTAATCTGCATGATGTCACTCCCTTTTGTCGACTTTTTGACGACTTCAATAATCTTATAAGGAGTTAAAGCAATATAGATGCCAAGATTTAAAACGAAAGGAATAACATCAACAAAAACAACTTATCTACATGACTGCAGATAAGTTGAATTTAATTAAAGTTCTATTTAATCAGTTAATTAAAGTTTACACAAACAAAGCTACGCCGGTAATTGAATCCCCATATCGCGCATTTTTGCCATTTTATAACGCAAAGTTCGCGCACTAATGCCTAATTTTTCAGCGACCATTTTCCGACTCCCCTGACATTGATTCAAGGTTTCTAAAATAATCACGTGCTCCTGAGCTTTTAATTCATCGCCTAGTCCTTCAACATCTTGGGGCTTGTCATTATCCACTTGCTCCGCAGGCATTAAACTGACATCAGCAGAATCAATAATAATGTCATTAACCCCAATCTCATCATTAACGCGTAAAATCAGCGCCCGTTGAATTACATTATCAAGTTCGCGCACATTCCCCGGCCAACGATGAGTTAATAATCGTCGGGTAGCAGCGTCGTCAAGTTTTGGCACTGACGTCATATTTAAGGCTTTAGCATGCTTAGCCAGTAAATGACGCGCTAACGGTAAAATATCTGCCGGACGTTGATGCAGTGCTGGCCACGTTAACGGAAACACGTTAATACGGTAGTACAAATCTTCTCTAAACTCGCCAGACGTTGCCATGGCTTTAAGATCGCGGTTTGACGTTGCAAGTACCCGCACGTCCAATTTAATGGTTTTACGGCCACCTAAACGCTCCACTTCGCGCTCTTGCAATACACGCAATAACTTGGCTTGTAAGCCCAACTCCATTTCCGATATTTCATCGAGTAATAGCGTGCCGCCCTGGGCCTGTTCAAATTTACCCGGGCATGCTTGATACGCGCCAGTAAACGCGCCTTTCTCGTATCCAAACAGCGTGGCTTCAAGCATGTTTTCAGGAATAGCCGCGCAGTTAATTGCAATAAACGGCTGTCCATTACGCTGGCTATGCTGATGAATATACCGCGCTAATACTTCTTTACCAGAGCCACTTGGGCCCATGATCATCACCGAGGCATCAGACACAGCAACGCGCTGAGCAAGTGCTAATAACGCTAAACTCTTGTCATCGGCAACCACGGGATTATCGTGGTTTTGCTTTAACGGTAAATAACGTGACACCTGGTTAAGTAGTACTTCAGGCGCAAAGGGTTTGGCGAGGTAATCAACCGCACCTAACTTCATGGCACTCACGGCACTGTTAATCGTCGCATAAGCTGTCATTAACAATACCGGCACTTTAGGCTGATGTTGCTGCAAATAACTTAACAAGCCCATGCCGCCAATGCCGTCCATTTGCACGTCACTGATGACCATATCAAATTGATTGGCTTTTAAGGCTAAAATAGCCTCTTCTGCGCTACTCACATCAACACAGTCATAGTGTGCTAAGAGTAAAGTGTCTAACAATGCTTCACGTAAATCGGCATCATCTTCAACAAGTAATATATGTGCTTCAGCCATGTGCCACCTCCTGATGATGTGCTTGTTTAGCGTGTGGAAAAATCAATCGAATATGGCAGCCCATTCCTGGTTTGCACGACAATTGAATTTGCCCGCCATGGTTACGAACCACAGACTGCACCACAGCTAACCCAAGGCCTGTGCCCTGGCTTTTAGTGGTATAAAATGGCTCTAACACTTGTTTTTGCATGGCAGGGTCAAGGCCTTTGCCATTGTCGATCACATCTAATAATAGTCCGTCTGCGGTTTCACTGGCAGACACTTTAATTTTAGTCGCGCCCGCTTCAATGCTGTTCATCACTAAATTATTCACCGCCGAACTTAACGCATTAGCGTTAGCAAGCATGGTCGAATGCGAGGTATCTTCAGCTTGTAACTGGCAGTGTTTTTTATCTGCTATTGGCTCACAGTTCGCCATTACCTGGGTAATGATGTCATCTAGGGTAACAGATTCGGCCATGCTGTCTTGACGACCTTTGGCCATAAGCAACATGTCATTAACTTGACGCTCTAACTCGTTTAAGCGATCCACCAATTTAGATTGAAACTTAGTGCGCGCCGTATCAGTTAACTTCGGGCTAGCCAAATTTGAGGCGTACAACAGCGCTGCAGACAACGGCGTACGTACTTGATGCGCCAGGGTTGCCACCATTTTGCCTAGTGAAGATAAGCGCTGTAAATGCGATAAATTCTTTTGTAATAAACGGGTTTCAGTTAAATCTGTGATAACGATTAACTGCCCAGGTTCTGGCGCTAATGGCGTAATCGCCAATTTCACTCTACGGCCATTTTTAAGCGACACTTCATGGCCATCATCGTCTTGCGGCGCAAATGCACGGTGAATAATGTCAAACCAGCGCGCCCCTAGTAGCGGACGACCTAATAACTCTGTCGCAACAGGGTTCGCGAGGGTAACTACGCCATCACCATCGATAATCACCACGCCTGATGGCATAGCCTGAAGAATATGCGCCATTTGATTAGACATATTGGCAGCCTTACTTGAATAAGCACTTACAACCGGCGCAAATACCGGTGCTTTAGCATGCGCAATACTTTGACGGATGGCATTGTCACTTGGCCGGTAGTCTGGCTGTGACGCTGCATAAGGTGTGGCAGTAAGTGGGGTGGCAGAAAGCGATGCTGTCATCGGCAACTCAACCTCCGCTGCACGCGGATTTGATAACACTCGAGCTGAATACATGGCCACTCCGTCAAAAGAATTACATTTGTTCTGGTGGATGCATTAAGTATGCCAAGGCGAGGATCTAGGGCTAGGGTCTAGGGGCTAGGGGCTAGGACGGACTTCGTCCTGCTAGGTTCTAGGTGCTAGGGCGGACTTCGTCCTGCTAGGGGCTAAGCAACACCTGGATCCCTCCCGGTAACTTTTATAAAGCCGGGATCTAAGCACTCGAGGATGACGTGCGGGTGGTGCTAGTTCTAAAAGCAAAAAACACATCTGTGGATGTGTTTTTAGGTTAATTGCTAATGACGAATCAAAGCAATAATAGGCTAATGGTTATTCTTTGCTCATGCCGTATTTACGCATTTTTTCAACCAGGGTGGTGCGGCGAATGCCGAGCATTTCTGCGGCGCGGGCAACGACATTGTCTTGTTGTTCTAATGCCTGGCGGATCATGTCGATTTCAAGCTCGGCCAGTAAATCTTTAAGGTTGACCCCTTCTGGTGGTAACTCACTCGGAAAGCGAGTTTCTGGTAGCTCAACCGGTTCATCATCACTGAATATCGACGCCAGTGCATCGCGTTCAAGTTGCTCTTCGCTAATTTCAACGCAGTATTCGGGTACATCAATGTAACGATATTTATGCGGTAAATCGTTTACATCAACGAGTCCACCTGGGTATAAAATCGTTAAACGCTCAACCAGGTTAGATAGCTCACGCACGTTACCCGACCAGTTATGCTCTTTTAATGATTCTATCGCGCGTTGGGTAAAGCGTACCTTGCCGCGACCTTCATTAAAGACGCGGTTAACTAACTCATGTAATAACAAGGGTACATCATCACGACGCTCACTTAAGGCAGGCATTTCGATAGGAAATACATTGAGGCGATAGTATAAATCTTCACGGAAATCATTTTCTGTGATCATGGTTTCTAAATCACGGTGAGTCGCCGCCACAATACGCACATCGGTAGGAATAGTTTTACTGCCGCCAACTCGTTCAAATACACGCTCTTGCAATACACGTAGCAACTTAACTTGCATTTGCAGCGGCATATCGCCAATTTCATCTAAAAACAGTGTACCGCCTTCGGCTAGCTCAAAACGGCCTTTACGGGCAGAAATCGCCCCAGTGAACGAGCCCTTTTCATGGCCAAACAATTCGCTTTCAAGTAGCTCTGGCGGAATAGCACCACAGTTAACCGGAATAAAGGGTCCATCGCGGCGCTCAGACAAATAATGAATATTACGCGCCACCACTTCTTTACCGGTACCCGACTGCCCGAGTACCAGCACGGTGGCATCTGAACCAGACACCTGATTAATTAAATGCCTTACGTTAGCTATGCCTTCACTGCGGCCAACTAAACTGCGGAATAATTTTGTTTGGTTACCACTGGTTAGGGTGTGTTCGCGCTTGGCCTGACCAAACACCTGGCAAAAATGCAGTAACTCAGTTAATTGCGGGTAATTGAATGGCTCTTCTATTTGCCCAAGAATATTCGACAATTGCAGGGCTGATTCGCCCAGTATTAACAGAGGCTGCCACGGTGCGATAGAGGCGATATTTTTAATGCTGTCGGCAGTTATGCCGTCATCAACGATAACCACAGCACGAAACCTCGATTGTTCAATCAAGGTCAATAAAGATTCATTAGAGACGACTTCGCACTGCTCACCTAAGAATTCGAAAATGCAGCACAAACGAGTCACGCGCTCTGATGGGGTACCGACAATTAAAATTCTTTGTTCTATTTGCATCATTCAGACGGCCAAAAGCTCTTGTTATAGGTTTTCATCCGGGAAAGTTACATTGCCAAAAGCAACAAACTAAAGTTCAGTGTAGCCAAAAAACTGACGACACTAACGATATTCTATCATTATTCCTAAAACAGGATCGTAATTCTGTTATATACCATCAAGAAAAACGAACTCAATGATAAATACTCTTAACCCGAGTTATAGTTAAATATTGTATTATCAGCCCGCCAGAAGCAAGCAACAGTTACATTTTATCTACAACAAGCCACATTTTTTATGAAAACGCTGTTTTTTCAGTCAAAAAATTGCCAGTTTAACCAGCGATAACATCATTATAATCTGTTCAAGCAGACTAAAGCCATTAACAAACGCCACAAAGCAAAAAAGACGCAAAGCGTCTTTTTTAGTTTAAATACAGTATGCTGTAACGTTTAGCTTGCCTCAGAGGTTAAGTGATGTTGATCTTGCGGAATCGCATCCCAACCTTCTTTGAGTGTTCTCAACACACTCACAGCATCGTCAATTGCTTGAACATCATTATTCAAATTAGCCTCTGTGGCCTTCATAATGATAAAATCATATAACTGAGTTAGATTGCCTGCAATCTCACCACCAGCGTCCATATTCAAACTGTTATTTAATCCATTTACAATCCCAATCGCTTTGCCAATGAAGACGCCTTTATCTGACATATTTTTATTTTCAATAGCATAACGACTTTGAGCGAGTCTCTCCAGACCACCTGCAAACATCATCTGAATAATTCGATGCGGTGATGCAACTAAAATTTCGCTATCAAGTGACACCTTGCGATACGATTTTAAAGAACTTCTCATAATAACCTACCTATTTGCATCAATATTCTGATATACCTTAACTTGCCTTTGATGAGTGCGTTTTAAATTCAATAAATTTTGTCTATGAGACATAATTTGAGATGCTCTGCTACTAAAGCTTTCTGTTAATTTCAGTTGCTTAGACAAGGATGGAGCAAATGTGTCATCTACAGCATCATTTATCATTGAATCGATACTTATTTGACGCTCTCTAATGCTATCAAGCAATAATAATACCAACTTATCAGAATCATCATCTTCAGCAGCAGTTTGCTCAATTTGATTTAACAAGTCTTCAATTTTGGCATTGGTAACTTCAAGGTTAGTATCCAAAAGACAGCTCCTTTTATGAACTTATGACACCAGGTAATGATGCTAAACTACTGGTCAAACTACTCCCTTGAGAGTTTAATTCAGAGACAATAAGATCCATTGCATTAAATTGTTTAAGTAAACGAGCCTCTAATTGTTCCATCTTTAAAGTAAAAGCTTCCCTCTGATCGGTAATTCTACTTGTTTCAGAAGTATAAGTGTTATTTCGACTATCAATAGCACCGCCAGTTTTGGTGTAGCTTTCAACTAAATCATCAAATTGGTACGCCAGCCCTGTATCGCTGGTAGAAAAAACGCCCTCAACCAGTGACATATTATTGGTTACGGCATCACTCAATTTATCGTCATCAATCGACAACTTTCCATCACGATCAGTTGAAATGCCTAACTCGTACAATGCAGACTCTACGCCATCAACATTAACACGTTCACTCACCATTTTTCTGAGTTGGGATTCCAATGAGCGAATCATAGAATCACCTTGTAATGCAGCTGCAGTATCTTCTTCAACATCAAAAGAAGACAAATTATCCATTGTTGTAATCAAAGAGTTATATGCACTCACAAAGCTCTCGATATTCGTTTTTACCGACTCAGTGTCTTGAGCAATAGTGAGTGTTGAGGTTTCCCCCACATCAGCATCCGTTAGCGTAAGCTCAACCCCGGTAATCGCATCATCAATAGTATTACCTTGTGAAGTTAGCTTTTGGCCATCAACATATATAATTGAATTTTGGGCTTCTTGTAAGGACTCTAGATTAGTTCCAGAGAACATATCTGATAAACCAGTACCAGTTGTATCTGTAGCTGTCACAGACATTTCATTATCAGTGCCGGTTTCAGTCGAGGTGAACACTAACCGGCTACCCGCATCACTTTTAATAACCGTAGCTGTGACACCTGAATTATCTGAAGCATTATTTATTTTTGATGCTATAGCAGCAAGGTCATCGGTATCAGTAATCGCGACAGAAAAGCTTTCACCATTAACAGAGAAATCTAAGCTTCCTTCACCTACACCTGCAGTGGCATCACTAACTGTTGCTCCTGCAAGCTTTTGTGACTGAGCTAATTGCTCTACAATAATTGAGTAACTACCAGGTTGAGAATATTGATCTGCTGTAGCAGTAAAAAAATCACTGTCGCCAGTGGATACAGTACGAATATTTAAAAACTCGCCGCTTTGGAGCTTTTCAGCAGCATCTTGGAATGTTGACAAAGCACTCTTAAGTGTACCAATAGCTGACACTTTGGAACTAATCGTTGTTTCTTTTTCTGTAAATAGTGCTTCTTTTGGTGTTTTTTCAGCGTCAACAAGCACACCGACGATACTTGAAACATCAAGACCTGAACCAATCCCCGTTGCTGTTAACGCCATAAAAACCTCTCATTAAGCTTATTCTTTACTGAAAAACCAACCTAACCAACCTAACCAACCTAACCAACTAGCATAATTAACCAAAGCATAAATTAAGCCAACTTTACTTTTAGTGTCATTAAAGGAGATTACACTTCAATTTTCATCAACACACCTGATACTTCACTAATTTTTTGTGCTAACTGTAATGCTTCTTCACTTGGGATTTGCCTGATGATGTCACCTGATTCTATATCTTGTACCTTAATAACTCGTTGACCAGAGTCATCATCCACAGAAAACTTTAACCCTTTCTGCATCATTGCGACCATATCAGTTAAATCTGTAGCAACTTGCTGTAATTGCTCCTCATCAGGTTCTGTTTCAGTCACTCTAGTTGTAACTTCTGATTGATTGACAAGTTTATCCGATGATGACTCATCAACTTTATTTTGTTCTAAAATCGACTGGTTAAAAGCTGATGGTACAGCAGAATCGACTCTACTAATATCAGAGCTACTGGCAAATTGTGCGGTATTATTGATTTCCATCATGCACCTCAGTATAACCTAAAAAATGTAGCTTCCTCGAAGCATTTTAACAACAAAGGGAGACCCTACTTGGATCTCCCTAAAGCTATGGAACGAAAAGTAGGCTGACTAAAGAAGCGATAGAGCGATCTGAGGCAGCTGGTTAGCTTGAGATAACATAGCTGAACCGGTTTGCTGTAGCACCTGATTCTTAGTCATAGTTGCAGTTTCTGATGCAAAGTCTACATCCACAATACGACTTTTAGCATCGGCAACGTTTGCTTGAGTGTTTGAACTATTGCTAATGTTGTAAGATAAACGGTTTTGAATTGCACCAAGATCAGCTCGTTGAGTATCAATTGTTTTAATCGCTGCATCAATTTTACCCAATGCAGAATTACGACCTGCTGATGTAGTGACAACTATTGCGTTAACAGATAGTGTTGTAGCGTCTGTTTTCTTTACTGTAATGCTAATATCCTCAGCCTCTTGGTGCCCAACCTGGAAGTTTTTACCTGCAGAGAAATCACCAGTCATAAGCTTGGTTGTACCAAATGCTGTAGTTGTACCAATTGCTGTAATTTCAGTTGCTAACTGAGTAATTTCAGCTTGAATCGCAGTTAAATCATCTGCACTATTGGCACCGTTTTCAGATTGGACGGTTAGATCACGCATACGTTGTAACATGTTGGTTTGTTCTTGCATTGCCCCTTCTGAAATTTGGGCAATTGAAATTGCATCGTTGGCGTTACGCATGCCAACCTCTAAACCATTAACTTGAGAGTTTAGACGGTTTGAAATCGCAAGACCGGCAGCATCATCCTTAGCGCTGTTAATACGTAAACCAGAAGATAAACGTTCCATCGAAGTAGCTAGCGCACTGCTTGATGAATTTAGACTTGCTTGTGCTTTTAGTGATGTCACATTAGTATTTACTGTAATAGCCATGATTGCTTCCTCATATTGATTCTGACTTGAGATACGCCTGTTTGCTTTATGTCAAGTCAGACAGGTCTTGCTCGGTACAATATATTTAACGGCACCAATGTTTTTATCTTTAGCTTTTTTTTACTTTTTTATAAACCTATAAAAAAAGCTAGTAAAAACAGTAAGTAAATTAGACTATATTTGCTAATTGCATTTCCGGAATAATACCAGCATGACAAAACCAATCGAATCAGGCTTAATTTGATTACAAATGTGACGAGCCCAGTTACTAAGCCTTTAAACTTAATAACTGGGGAAAGGAAGACAGAGGGATTATCTATTCAATTACCCTAGTAGTGACAAAGCAATTTGAGGTAATTGGTTTGCTTGTGCGAGCATCGACGAACCCGTTTGCTGTAACACTTGATTTTTGGTCATTGTCGCTGTTTCTTTTGCAAAATCAACATCCACAATACGACTCTTAGCATCAGCAACGTTGGACTGGGTATTAGCACTATTACTGATGTTATATGCTAGACGATTTTGGACCGCACCCAAAGCTGCGCGTTGAGTGTCAATATTTTTAATAGCAGAATCAATTTTACCCAATGCCGAATTTCGCCCCGCAGAAGTTGTTACAGCTAGTCCGTCGACAGACAAACTTACAGCATTGTTTGTGTTAACTGCAACGGTAACATCTTCCCCTTCTTGATGACCAACTTGGAATAATTTACCTGCAGAAAATGAACCCGTCATCAATTTTGTGTTACCAAAAGCAGTACTATTACCAATTGCTGTAATTTCAGTTGTTAATTGAGTAATTTCAGCTTGAATTGCAGCTAAATCATCAGCACTGTTTGCACCGTTTTCAGACTGAATGGCTAAA
This sequence comes from Shewanella saliphila, assembly GCF_014648295.1. Taxonomy (GTDB): domain Bacteria; phylum Pseudomonadota; class Gammaproteobacteria; order Enterobacterales; family Shewanellaceae; genus Shewanella; species Shewanella saliphila. Next base: position 99,160 of record NZ_BMQV01000006.1, on the reverse strand, counting down.
TCACGCATACGTTGCAACATATTGGTTTGTTCTTGCATCGCACCTTCAGCAATTTGCGCAATTGAAATAGCATCATTGGCGTTACGCATACCCACTTCTAATCCACCAACTTGAGAATTTAGTCGGTTAGAAATAGCCAAACCTGCTGCATCATCTTTTGCACTGTTAATGCGTAAACCACTCGATAAACGCTCCATAGACGTTGATAACGCTTGGCTTGAACTATTTAAGTTCTTTTGAGCTTTCATTGATGTTACGTTGGTATTTACTGTAATAGCCATAAGTCATTCCTCATTCCTAGTTTTGTTGCCAAGACTGTGGAGCTTGGCTAAATTTTACAATTTAACGTGATTGCTTATTGTTAGATGTAATCAAACAATGAAAGCGAACCTACTGTACTAAACACACTCGATACCGCATTAAGTGCGAGTTGTTGCTTTTCAAATTCAGTAATGGCTTCGGCCAAGTCGAGATCTTCGAGCATAGAAAGTGCACTACTATTAATAATTTTCTCTTCTGAATGATTTGACGAAATACTCTCTAAACCTTTCAAATTATTACCTGCGATACTTCTAGCGGTACTGACTTGATTTTGACCACTATCAATATCATTCAATAGTTGTGCCAATTGTGATTTACTTTGAGCTGTTGTTGTCGCATCAGAGCTTTCTAAGAAAGCTATCGCTTGATTAAAAGCATCAAAAATACTTACATTCTCTTTAGGCTCAATCGTAAAAGAGTCTCCTGCTTCAGGTGTTCCCGTTAATTTCACTTCAATGCCATTGAAAGATACTGAGCTTGTTGCGTCAAAATTAGTCACAGTTGTCGCAACAGTCCCTGCTGAGTCGACAACTTGCAGATCAACTCCAGCACCATTAGCAATAAAGTTAAATGTATATGTATCAGCAACGTGGGATGTTTCATCGGTGATTTTTGCACTAGATAAATTGAACTCCCCCTGTTGTGAAGACAAATAATTGACACCGTAATCACCAAGTGGGTTTGCAGCATTCATGAATGCAGTATCACCCGGAATATTTGTCGTCATTGCAATACCAGATGCCACAACACTTTTTCTGATACCAGAATCACCGCTATAAACAATTTCACCACTAGCATCAAAAGCGAATGGTTGATCATTTGTTTTAGTGCCCGCAAACATATAATTGCCAGATTCATCTTGGCTATTTGCAATAGAAAGCAGCTCTTCTAAGCTTTGTTTCATTTCATCGGCAATCATTTGCCGCTCATTTGAACTAAGACTGCCGTTGGCACCGCGTAATAACTGTTCTCGCATTGAGGCGATTAATGTCTCTGTGCTGCCAATTTTACTTTCACTGATTGCTAAGTGATTTGTTGCATAATCGATATTTTTCTCATATTGCTCGACCAAAGTGTTCTTTTGTTTAAGGTTATCAATCGCAATGGCTGCTACTGGGTCGTCACCTGCGGTTTCGACTCTTTTGCCGCTCGAAATTTGCCCCATAATGCTATTGGTGGCCGATTGCTTTTCTAAAATGCTGTTGGTGCTTTGCTGAAACATTTGTCCGGTAGAAATTCTCATGATTTATCTCCTAGCGAACCGAGCTAAATAGGGTGTCAAAAATCGTTTGCGCGGTAGACATAATGCGCGCGGCGGCCTGGTATGACTGTTGAAAGCGCAATAAATTGGCGGCTTCTTCGTCGAGGTTTACCCCTGACTCGCTTTGCACCCGGTCGTACGCTTGCTGATAAATCGCTTCTGCCGAGCTTAAACTCACTTCTGCGGCTTTGGTTTGGCTACCGATGTCTAATTTGGTGTTTTCAAACACGCTGGTTAAAGTGCCTGTACCGTTGTTCATTAATTTAACGTCTGACAACTTAGCCATTGCGACTGCATTGCTGTTGCTGCCTTCGGCAAACGTTAAGTCAAACGTAAAGCTGTCTGCGGTTGCCGTAGTGCTTGAGGTAATATCAAAGTCCATACCAAAGGCATTAATGTTGTCATTGGTAATTGTGCCTGTGCCTAATGAAGTGCCTGAACTATCAAATGCCTCATAAGTGTTGGCAGCAGTATTTAGCTCAAAGGTGATTGACGAACCAACGCCTTGGAATCCTGTCGCGCTTGAGTCCATGCTGTTTAAGCTAACTGAAGTGTTACCTGAATTCGCTGAATCTGCGGTTAATGTTGGCCCAGCGGCAGCAATGCCTTTAGGATCAGTCATGATGACACCAATACCCGCGGCAGCGCCGGCGGTTGGACGGATTTCAAATCTATCGCCAACATCCATTGCGCCACTGGCAATATTAATGGTGAAGCCTTCGTCACTCACAAGCTGACTGCCGGTTTGGGTTAATGTTGTCACACTGCCCGTTTGGGTGTCTGTTAATTCAAAATCGCCTGCGGTGGTGTAACTTAACTCGTAACTGCTACCAGACAATGCGCCGACATCATCGATATTGACCGACATCACCGCGGTACCTGTATTGCTTGAGTACTCCCCGACGCGGCCTGCTGCCATTAACGGATTATTAATATCGCGAAAAATATCGCTACCAACCTCACCGTTTAAATCAAAACCGCTTGATTGCATTTGGTTAAAGGTGTCGGCGACACCTAAGGCCAATTGGCCTAATTCATTGCTGGCTGGGATTAAGGTGTCGTCGCGATAAGCAAATAAAGCACCTAACTGTCCGCCTAATTTACTGGGGTCGACATCTAATGTTTTGTTAGTAATAGAGGCAGTAATTTTAGGCTCGTTAGGGTATGGGTCGCCGGCGCTCACGCCCATGTTCATTGCGACTTCGCCCGACACCAACATCACAGAGCCGCCTAACATGATTGATTTAGCGCCCGTATCTAGCGGGATAACGTTAACTTGCGCGTATTCGCTTAGCTCTAATATCAGTGCGTCTTGTTTGTCTAAAATTTGGTTGTTGTCGCCCTGATCTTTCATCAATTCTAAATTGATGCTGGCCAGCTCTTTACTGATTTCGTTGACACGGGTGGTCACTGACTCTATTTGGCTATTGGTTTGCTTTACCTGGTTATCAAGTTGCGACTGCATTTGGTTAATGCCGATGGCCATTTGTTCGGCCGCACCTAAACTGCTACTGCGAATACCTAAATCAGTGGGTAAGTCAGCTACGCTGTTAATGCTGGCAAAAAAGTCATTGATGCCATTAGGCACCATGTTTCCCACTTGTGCATACAGCTGGTCGAGTTCGCTTAATTTTGAATATGAGGTTTCAGCCGCGCCCATACTGGTTTGGCCGATACGTAACTCGCGCGCAGCAAACTCGTTATAAACGCGCTTTACGTCTGACACATAAGTCCCTGTACCGTAAAAGCTGTCACCAAGGCGTTGTGATTGTAACGTGGCTTGCGTTGCCGTTTGACGGTTATAACCTTCGGTATTGGCATTGGCGATGTTATTACTGGTTACCCCAAGTTGAGACTGGGATGCCGCGACACCGGTACGTGCGATACTAAGTAGATCAATCGCCATTATTTAGTCTCCAGAGGTAATACAGATTTAAGGCCTTCTTTTACCGACTTCATCACGTTAATTACCTTATTGGCATATTGTGGGTCGGTGGCATAGCCTGCCTTTTGCAGTGCACGAATAAATTGAGTCGGCTCGCTGGCCACTTTACGTGCATCTTCATAGCGTTCGCCTTGGCCAATAAATGACACAAAGTCGCTAAAGCTTTGTTCAAGGTTGTCGTACATTCTGAAATCTGCTTTTTGTTGCACCGGAATGCCTTTTTCAAATTCCAGGGTGTTCACCGAGGTTTTTTCACCTTGCCAACGTTTGTCGGCTTTGATGTTAAATAAGTTGTGGCTCATGGTGCCGTCGTTACGACGAATCACTTTTTGACCCCAACCGGTTTCGAGGGCCGATTGAGCAATGAGTACTTCTGCTGAGGTGCCTAATGTTTTGGCGGCTTTTTCAGCATGTGGGTATAAGGTTGAAATAAAGTGTTGTGGGCTAGTAAATTCGCTTACCGCAACCCCTTTCGCTTTTAATTTATTGGTTTCTTGCGGCAAATCATTGCCAGCGTTTATCGCCGCACTGGCCGGTATTGCTGCCTGTGCATTGGTAAACGATTGGCTCGCTAACTGCTCACCGCGCAGTACACTGGCAAGCTGTTGTGGCATTGCCGCTTCTAATTTTGCATCGTCAATAGCATGGTGCGATGTTGCCACGTGTTGATTTGACGCAATGCTGGCTAATGTGTCTTGGTCGAGCTCGCTTGGCTGCGACACAAACATACTTGGATTGACTTTGTTGTCGCTGTCACCGCGCAATACTGACGCTGGCGTAACAGGACTGCTGTTTGGGTCAAGTTGTTGTACCATTAGCTCTGCGAGGCCCAACATGCCTTTATTTGACAGGTCAACCGACATTTGCTGGTCACGCATTTGCTCAAAAAACTCTGTGGTTTGGCTGTTCATCGGATTGTCTGACTTAAACGCGGCATTGGCATCTCGCATGCTTTTCATCAGCATTTGAATAAAAATACCTTCAAATTGCTTTGCCGCCTCTTTAAGTGCCCCCTTCTCGTCTTTCTGGGCCTGGACACGAAGTGAATCTAGTCCTCCTAGATCCAGAAAGTTCGATGAATTTGACAACTTTTCCATAGTCATACCGACAATTTTTAGATGATGATAAGTTCACCATGCAAAGCGCCTGCCATTTTTAATGCTTCGAGTATGGCAAGTACATCAGATGGTGCGGCGCCCACTAGGTTGACGGCTCTTACAAGCTCATCAAGGCTGGTGCCTGGATTAAACATAAACATACGACGATCTTTTTCTGACACATCGATAGTGCTGTTAGTCGTTACCACAGTATCGCCACCCGCTAATGCGTTAGGTTGTGACACTTGGGTGGCCTCAGCGATGGTGACGGTTAAGCCGCCATGAGTAACGGCTGCAGGCAATAATTTAACGTGCTGGCCAACCACTATGGTGCCGGTACGTGAGTTAACAATGACTTTGGCGGACTCATCTGCTGGCTCGACTTCGATGTTTTCAAGGGTTGATAAAAATGACACCCGTTGTGATACATCACGTGGAGCACTGACTTGAATTGAAGTGGCATCAATGGCGCGGGCCATATCAGGGCCTAACAGGTCATTAATGGCATCGGCCATACGCTTGGCGGTTGAAAAGTCTGAACGACGTAAATTAAATGTGAGGTGATCGCCACTTGAAAATGGACTAGCGACACTGCGCTCAACAATGGCGCCACTAGGGATTCGGCCTACCGTTGGGGTATTTTGAATCACTTGCGAGCCATCTAGGCCTTCGGCGCTAAAACCACTTACCACAAGGCTGCCTTGAGCAATAGCGTAAACGTTGCCATCAACCCCTTTTAAGAAAGTTTGAATGAGCGTTCCGCCACGTAAGCTTTTGGCTTCGCCTAAACTCGACACGGTAACGTCAAGGTTTTGACCCGGCTTAATAAACGCAGGCATGTCTGCATGCACAGCGACAACGGCGACGTTTTTTGAGTTAGGTCTGACTGAGTCTGATAAATTAATGCCAAAGTTTTTTAGCATGGTTCTGAATGTTTGTTCGGTATAACGGGTTTTTTCACCGGTGCCGGGTAAACCCACCACCAAACCGTAGCCAATTAATTGGTTGTTTCTTACGCCTTGTATATTGGCGATATCTTTAATACGCTCGGCGTGAACGGGCGCGCTAAGGATTAACAATGAGGTAATAAGTGACAGCAACAATCTGATTTTCATGTCTTACTCCTTAAAAAGGCCACCAGTCGCTCATGAAAAACGAATTCAACCAACCCACTTTTTGTGAGTCTGCAAATGAACCTGTGCCGCTGTATTGAATACGGGCATTGGCTACTCGGGTTGAATCGATGGTGTTATCTGGGTTGATGTCCTGACTGCGAACAATCCCGGTAACACGAATAAACTCATCACCGTTATTGATTGAAATCCACTTTTCACCACGAATGACTAAATTACCGTTACTGAGCACCTGCATGACGTTGGCAGAAATACTGCCGTCTAGACTGTTAGATTGGTCGGCATCGGCTTCGCGGGTGGTGTTGATGCTATCGGAATAGCCTAAATCAAGTGGGATGCCATTAATGGTGACGTTTTTACCGCCGGCATAGACCGGTTCTACATTGAGGTCACTGCCTTTAGAGATTTCATTATTAGCGCTTTTTGTCGCTTGAGTAGACTCTTTTAACGTGACCGTAATGATGTCGCCAACACGATGAGCACGAATGTCTGAGTACAAGCTTGATGCTTGAGTATCAAGAAAAATAGATCCCGAAGCGGCAACTTGCGTCGGCGGCGTATCTGGGTATACCGGCGCATAGTATGGGTCGTCGGCAATCGGCTTTGTTTGTGTTGAGCTACAGCCCGCCACCAACACCATTGACGCTAACGTAATATATTTAATCATGATATCTCCTTAGAGGTTCTGATTAACGTAAGACAGCATTTGGTCAACCGCTGAAATCACTTTTGAGTTCATCTCGTAAATACGTTGACCTTGGATCAAGTTCACTAGCTCTTCTGTCACGTTCACGTTAGAGGTTTCAAGTGCCCCTTGACGAATAGCGCCTAAACCATCTTGCGAAGCCGTGCCTTGAATAGGCGTACCACTGGCACCGGTTTCGGTGTAAAGGTTTTGCCCTAATGGGTCTAGCCCTGACGGATTAATAAAGTCGGTCATGGTTAACTGGCCAACAACCTGGCTTTCTGCAGTGCCAGGGATTTGCACTGACACTTCACCTTCGGCTGACACGGTAATACTGGTGGCATCATCTGGCACTGTAATGGCTGGCTGCACCACATAACCTGAACCAGGGGTCACAATTTGGCCGGTATCGTCCAAGCTAAATTGGCCATTACGGGTGTAAGCTGCGGTGCCATCTGGCATTTGCACTTCAAAAAAGCCTGAGCCTTCAATCATTAAATCTAATGAATTGTCGGTGGTTAACATGCTGCCCTGGGTAAACATTTTTTGGGTGGCAACCACTTTAGTACCTGCACCAATGTTTAGGCCATTAGGTAATTTGGTGTTGTCTGCACTGACACCACCCGCTTGGTTGACGGTTTGATACAGTAAATCTTCAAACACCGCGCGACTTTTCTTGAAGCCAACTGTACTGGCGTTGGCCACGTTGTTAGAAATAACCGAGATGTTGGTTTGTTGGGCATCGACACCGGTTTTACTTATCCATAACGCTGGAATCATAACTATTACTCCTAACTAATTCTCATCAAGGAAGTCGACGCGCGATCAATCTCTTCGGCGTTCTTCATCATTTTGACTTGCATTTCGTATTGACGCTGAATATCAATCATGGCGACCATTTCATGTACCGAGTTGACGTTACTGCCTTCAACGGCGCCGCTTTCAACTTCAACATTGGGATCGTTTGGGGCATTGCCGCCGGCCATAAGACGAAATAACCCGTCTTCACCACGCATCATTTGATTGTTACCTGGGTTAACCAGTTTGATGCGGGCAACTTCTTCAATCACTTCAGCTGTCGCACCTTGTGGCCTAACAGAGATAATACCGTTGGCGGCAATTTCGACTTTTTCAATTGGCAACGGTAATACGATTGGCCCAGCATCTCCCATCACGGGGCGATTACTGCTGTTAAGCAACAAACCTGTACTGTCAAATTTTAAGCTACCGGCACGGGTGTAGGCTTCAGAGCCATCTGCCGCTTGAACGGCTAACCAACCATCGCCTTTAACAGCAACATCTAAGTTACGGCCAGTTGTGACAATGGGGCCACTTTCAAAATTAGTGCCTGGGCTTTCAATCATTGAGAAAACACGACTCGGCAGACCTTCACCAAACGCTTGCATAGCGCGAGCTTGCGTCATGTCAGCTTTAAAACCGTCAGTATTGGCGTTGGCAAGGTTGTTAGCACTGACCGCTAAGGCATTCATGCCTTGCTTAGCGCCAGTCATGGCAACATAAAGAAATTTGTCCATTTGCTGCTCCGTCAAACTTTCTACAAAAATAATATATGCAGAGATAAAGCAAACATCGTGCCAATGAACATTGTTAACGGAAGGTTACATTCAACATACTGAATGTAATAGATTAAAAATAGTAACGGGGAATGATTAACAGTCAAAAAAACAGCAGTGGGACGGTAAAATAAGTGGGGAAAACTTAAAATGGCAAGGTGTTGCCGACAACGGCAACACCTTGTGTGTTAATCATACATAGTGAGTAAAGATTAACGGATCTGTAATACTGTTTGGTTTAGAGTATTGTTCACTTCAAGGGTACGAGAGTTAGCCTGGAAGTTACGCTGAGCCGAGATCAAATCAACCAATTCGGTGGTTAAATCTACGTTAGATTGCTCAAGTGCAGATGACTGAATGCCACCAAAAGTACCGCTATTTGCTTCACCGGCTAACGCTTCACCTGAATCTAAACTGGCTTGCCAAGAGGTGTTACCCACCTGAGTTAGTCCTTGCTCATTAGCAAAACGCACTAACGCAACACGCGCTAACGGTACGGTTGAACCATTACTGTAACTGGCGGTGATTAGACCGTCAGAACCAATACCCACATTGGTTAAACGGCCAACGGTGATACCATCTTGGCTTAATGCGGTGACTTCAAATGGTGAAGAATATTGTGTTGGGCTATCAAATCTCACTTCAATGGTTTGCGTACCATCGGCGCCTGGGTCTAACACACCCGCCCCCGTAGAACCAAGAGTCACTGTGGTAATCGGATCAGGATCGCTTCCTGTATAAGCACCAACATCATTAAATGTAAGCACTGAACCACTCCAGGTATCACCAGCGGAAGTTGTAGCGCTAGCTGTACCTGTTCCATCAGCAGCACCGTCTCCATCGGTATCGGTGCTATATGTTCCAGCGGAATCAACGCTAACAGGCTCACCATCTACCGCATAAAATGCCACCCAATTACTCTCACCGGTAAGTGACGCGTTAGTCGGCTTAACAAAATAGGTGGTCATAATATGTGACTCACCTAATGAGTCATAAATGGTCACCGAGGTTGAGTTGTTGTAGGTATCTGAGTTATCAGGGTCAAAGGAAGCTGGATCTAACGCCTCTTCACCCACATTAAGGTTCATTTGCATTTCAACAACCCCAGTTTTAACCGGACTACCTGCTGTATCTGGAATCTGGATTGGCTGGGTGGTGGTTAAACTCACTGAAGTTGAGTTACCGTCGTCATCTACAGGGAAGCCCTGTAAAAAGTTGCCTTCAGCATCAACCATGTAGTTGTCTGAATCGACTTTAAATGCACCGGCGCGCGTGTAAGATAAATCTTGAGTACCCACACCTGATGAGGTAACAAAAAAACCACCGCCGCTGATGGCCATATCCAATGAGTTACTGGTAAATTGCAAACTACCTTGGTGAAATTGCTGTGCAACTTGAGTGGTTGTTACCCCTCCGCCGACAGCGGTTTTGCTGTTAGAAAAAATCGAGTTGGCATACACGTCGGCAAACTCCGCACGTGACTCTTTAAAGCCGACAGTGTTGACGTTAGCAATGTTGTTTGCTGTTGTATTTAAGTCTTTTTGCGCGGCAGAGATACCACTCAGAGCAATGTTAAATGACATAATTCACCTCAAATGTTTAATTCAAAATCTACAGGCTGGTTCAGCATTCAGTAAATATTGTTAAGTTTCAGATACGGCAAGTACGTCAGTTAACTTAATACCGCCGACACCGCGCAAATTCAAAATAGCCCCTGTAGCTGTAGTGCCTAATGACACACTGCTAACATGAGCATAAGTAGATACCGCTAATTCTTGTGCTTCCCCGTCCACTTTTCCGCTGGCTTTAATTGAATACAAGCCTTCTTCAACGGGGGCACCATTTTTGTCTAAACCGTCCCACGACACATCGACGTTACCGCCGTCACTGCCGTCGACACTAAAGGTTTTAATCACCTGACCCGATTGGTCTTCAACGCTAACTGTAATGGTGTCCATCGCCGATGGGGTACTGATAACGCCGTTAATACTTGGGCTTTCAGCTGAAATGGCCCCGGTGTCAGATGGAACAAGTACTTTGCGACCCACTAAGCCCGATGCTTGTAACGCCTGGCTTGAACTCATTACCGTATTAAGGTTTAAAATCTCATCGTTAAGATTAGAGATACCATCTACGGTTGAAAACGATGCCATTTGGGCAATCATTTGATCGTTATCGACAGGTTCAAACGGGTCTTGCATGGATAACTGTTGACTGAGCAATGCGAAAAAATCTTCCTGATTTAGCATTTGATCATTAGCTTCAGGCGTCGCGCTTTCTTCAGGTAACCGAATTGAATCCAGGAACGAGTTACCTGTTGTTGTGGTCGTAGTGCTTTGCACCGAACTTTTTGTCACCGCACTGGTATTAGTGGCACTACTGGATGCTTGCGGTAAAGACTGACTGTAAGAATTAATTAGGCTCATAGCTGCCTCCTAGAAAAATCAAACTATTTACCCATATTCAATGTTTGTTGCAGCATGGATTTTGTCGCATCTGCTACTTGCACATTCATCTGGTAAGAGCGCGAAGCAGAAATCATGTCTGCCATTTCTTCCATCACATTAACGTTTGGCTTATAAATAAACCCGTCACCATCAGCCAGTGGATGGCTTGGCGAATATTCTTTTACTAGCGGTTTGTCGCTTTCAACAATCCCTTTTACTGACACCCCTGGCGATTGATTTTGTTGGCTGCTGGCTTTGGCCATTTCAGCTTCAAATACAGGATGTCGTGCACGATAGGTTTTATCGACGCTACTCGAAACAGAGTCAGCATTGGCGATGTTACTGGCGGTAGTGTTAAGCCTGACAGATTGCGCTGACATGCCTGAACCAGAAACATTAAAAATATTGTATAAACTCATAATTAATCACCTCGCAATGCTTTACGCATGCCACTAAATTTACTTTCAAGAAAACCCAGTGACATTTGATATTCGAGTGCATTTTGCATAAATGCAGTCTGTTCTTTTTGCGTATCAACTGTGTTGCCATCGCCCGTGTCAGCTTGATTAGGCACGCGATATTGCACGTGCTGCTGCGTTAATGACGTTAAATCAAAGTGTTTTTCTGTGGTTTGGCTCATACTTAAGCCTTTTTGCTGCGACGTGGCAGCTTGCATAGCTGATGCAAAGTCGACGTCTCGCGCTTTATAGTGAGGAGTATTGGCATTGGCGATATTACTTGAAATCACTTCTGCTCTTTGCGCACGCACGCCCAAAGAATATTGGTGAACACCTAATGCATTATCGAAATTAATCGCCATAAAATTGCCTCCGTCAGCTAACTGATTAGAATTAAAGCAAAGGTTATGCCAACAATCAAAATATTAGAGCAAACGATATTAAAAACGAACATGCCGACGAACGCCGGCATGGTATAAATTATAAAGTATTAATTTAGCTAAACTTTTTTCTGATAATAAATCCCAGGATTACAACGGACCATGTTAAATTCTTCGGTTAAACCGGCAATAGATTCTGACGCACCTAAAAATAAAATCCCTTTAGGGTTAAGCGCGGCAGCAAATTGCCGCAAAATTTTTGCTTTTGCCTCTGGGGCAAAGTAAATCAATACATTGCGGCAAAAAATAATGTCGTATTTACCTAATAAGCTATAACTTTCAAGGAGATTGTGCGCTCTAAAATTAACTAAACGCTTCACATTATCTTTTACTTTCATGTTGCCTGACGGTAAAGCATCAAAAAACTGACGCTTGCGCTCATCAGACAAACCACGCGCTAACGCTAAGCTGTCGTATTCCGCATTTTTACAGCGTTCGAGCATCGATGGTGATAAATCGGTAGCTTGAATCGATGCCCCGCCACCTAATGCGCCAGGCTTACGTTGTTGATACTCTAAAACCGTCATGGCCAACGAATAAGGCTCTTGCCCTGATGAACAGGCAGCAGACCAAATCTTTAATGGTCGGCCGAGCTTGCTGTATTCAGGTAATAGTGTGTTGTGTAATAACTCAAAAGGATAACGGTCGCGAAACCATAAAGTCTCATTGGTGGTCATCGCATCAATAACTTCGGCACGTAATTGACGCTCAGTCGGCTTCATCGACTTTTTAACCACCTCTGATAAAGACGGTAAGTTATGCTTACCCATCAAAGGAGCCAAACGACTACGTACTAAATATTGTTTATTCTCGCCTAACACAATACCGCTATGCTGTTCTAAAAACAGCCTAAATTGATTGTACTCTGCTTCAGCAAGTGATTTATCTGTCACATTATCATCCTAAAATAAGTAAGCTTTTATACGCTTAACAACTCAAACTATTGTCATTATAAACTCAAATGTTTATTTACCGCTGCCGCTAATTCATCTGGATTGAATTTAGCGATAAAATCGTTGGCGCCTACTTTTTGAACCATTGCCTGGTTAAATACACCACTGAGTGATGTGTGCAGTACCACTTTGATATTTTTTAATTTAGGATCGTCACGGATTTCAGCGGTTAAGGTATAACCGTCCATTTCTGGCATTTCGATATCAGAAATAATTAACGGGATCTCGTGCGACACGTCATCCATTTCGCTAGCAATACTCTTAAGCTTATCTAACGCTTCTTTACCATCTTTGGCGGTATCAATTTGTAAGTTCAATGATTCTAACGATCGAATAATCTGTTTACGCGCAACAGCTGAGTCGTCGATAACCATAATATGATAATGCTGCTCTCTGTCGATAGTCAGTGTTTCATTGACTTCTTTACTGATGGCCGTTTTTACAGGAGAAATCTCATCAAGAATTTTCTCAACATCTAAAATCTCAACTAACTCGCCTTCAATTTCAGTCACTGCGGTTAAGTATGAATAACGACCCGCGCCCTGAGGTGGCGGCATAATCGCCGACCAATTCATGTTGATAATTCGCTCTACAGAACTCACCAAAAAGCCTTGTACGCTTCGGTTATATTCAGAAATAATGATAAAGCAATTTTCGGTAGAGGTTAACGGACGACCGCCTGTTGCTGCACTTAAATCAATCACAGAAATAGTCGCACCACGAATGTGAGCAACCCCTTTAACAAATGGGTTTAGCCTAGGTAAGGTTGTTAATGGCGGGCACTGCAACACTTCTTTTACTTTAAACACGTTAATGCCAAAGCGTTGACGGCCATTAAGTCTAAATAGCAGTAACTCTAATCTGTTTTGCCCAACAAGCTGGGTACGTTTATTTACTGATTCTAAAATGCTCGACATATCGCGGCCTTGTAGTTAACTGTCACCCTAAGGATAAAATTTGTTATTAAAATTATAGTAAACCCTAGCTTATTATCGCGGTTCATTATAATTGATACTTCGTTAGTAACACATTTTACTGGCAACTAACACGTGTTAATCATTGTATGCACAGCCAGGACGTCAATACCAATCCGCTAACTCAATCAAAATAGGCATACAACTTGCTTTAAATTACTTAACAAGACATTGCGGTACTTTATTGACGGAGGGTAACACTGATGAATAGCCCTTATACCGTCCCGTTTTTTGTCATTTCAATACGCCAATATGATTTGCGTATTTATGGTTTTTCAAAGTATAGGTGTATTCTGGCAAAACTAGCTAGTATCTTCATTATGAAAGTATTTTTTTTGTGTTTTTTGTGCTCGCTCTCGCTTTCTTTGCCGGCATTTGCCCGCGAAGAAGCTGTTGCTCCCTCATTATCGACCATTTATCAGTTAGCTAAAGAGACCGTTGAGAAAAAAATGGATGTAGACTCAAATGCTAAGGTCGACATTACCCCTCAAAATCTCGAAGGTCGCCTCACTCCGCCACGCTGCTATCCGCCTATTTCAGTCGAATTAGCCAGCGACAGGGAGATAAGTCGAAATAACACCGTCAAAATAGGCTGTGAAACACCCGATTACGATTATCCGTGGCAAATGTATTTATCTGTACGAGTCAATATTCAATACCCTGTGGTGGTGGCGACAGAGCTATTGTCACCGGATGAGATTATTGATTATCAACATTTAAGTATTGAGTATGTTGATCAATACAGTTTAAAGGGTCAGTTTTTTTCTGATGTAAAAGAGCTTATTGGTTCGCGGGTTAAGCGCAGAGTCGCTAAGGATTCGCCGCTTATTGGCAATAACCTGTGCTTTGTGTGTAAAGGCGACATGATTTCAATTTATGCAAAAACCGAAAGCATACAAATAAAAACCTTAGGTGAGGCGTTACGTGACGGTAATGTTGGTGAATCAATCCGTGTAAAAAACAGTCAAAGTAACAAACAATTAGAAGCGATAGTAATTGCCGTTGGCGAAGTTGAAGTAAGAATGTAAAATAGATTAAAGTTTTTTCCTAGAGCGCCGATAGCCTGTAAGGAAAACCTGATTCATTACGCTGGAGCCTCACATGGCAATTGATATTAAGCACAATACTGCGACCAATACACAGATGCGCACCGCACGTGACACGCAGTCTACTTCGCAAACAGATACCGCTGCATCGCAAAAGTCTGCAGCACCGGTTAAAGGCGATTCTGTTAGCATCACTTCGCAAGCTCAACAGTTGCAAGGTGCTCAAACTAAAATGGCAGCATTGCCAGAAGTAGATCAAAAAAAGGTTGATGAGATTAAACAAGCTATTTCAGAAGGTCGCTACAAAGTTGACCCAGAAAAGCTGGCAGCAAACATTGCCAGTTTTGAAGCTGAATTAAGCGGCTTATCATTCGATAAAGAGTAGCAGTCACTCGTTACTCTTTATGGTATTTTCAACGAATTCTTAGGTGCATAATTGCATCATAGGAAAGTGTTGTTCACGAAAATAAAAGAGTAATATATGACCGATTTAACTGTGCTTCTTGATGCTCAGCATCAAACGCTGACTCAACTAAAACAACTTATCAGTGACGAAAAAAGTGCATTGCTAAAACAAGATGCAGACAAATTGCTGCAACTTGCCAAAGAAAAAATGCAACGCATGAGTTTGCTCAAAGTCACTGATGAAAAGCTCGCAGCACACCCTGAGCATGACAAGCTAACCACGCAGCCAGAATTGGCCGAAAAAGTGGCATCTGCTAAAGCAATATTAGCCGAGTGCAAAGACATCAACGCGCAAAACGCCAACCTCATTGAACACAATATCGCGACCATCAACCGCTTGTCTCAAGCACTGCAAGTGAGCCGAAATGCCACCAGCCTTACCTATAATGACAAAGGTAAAACCTCAACAATATCAACTTTAGGTAATGATTTTACAGCCTAGAATGCTTCGCGGCTAGAGCGCTGCTAGAACACTTCGCTGCTAGAGACGCTTCGCTGCTAGAACCTAGCAGGACGCAGTCCGCCCTAGCACCTAGCAGTTGATTTACTGCGCTAACATATCCTGTTTTAAGCTTTTTTGTGCTGGGTTATCACCTAACCAAATCTTTAATAACGCCTGACGGAAAGCTTCTCCAGTAATTTCGCCCTGAACCTGATCATTTTTAATACTGGTCACGCCCTTGCCTTTTTGAGTCACAAAAGTAAATTGATCGCCCTCAACAATTTCATCGGCAAATAATTGGGTAAAGTGTTGAATATCCGTTTTAATCGAACCAGTATTGTTATCTGTTGCCGCGTCAAAGCCCTCTTCTATCGCATTACGCATTTTATCTGAGGTGATCATCCCAGACGTAATGGTTAACTGAATCACTGCAATAGGTTGTTCAAGCACGCTGTCTAACTGATCTGCTGCTGTTGGCAAATATAAACTGCCGACATATAAGTCCATAAAAAACTTACTGCGCACACCTGCACCATTAAGGACTAAAGCTTGTTCTGCAAACGTCGCTTGCTCAGCAACATCGACATCAGCAACCACTTTTGCCTGTGTAACAACCGGCAACATCATGGCAAAAACCAACCCAATTAATTGATTAAGTTTCATATATTCTCGTTATCGTTATGTATTTTATGCGTTAGGTGGGAGGAAACTGCGCCATAAAGGCGCCAAGCAGCAAAAATCTGTTAGCCACGCATACCCAATTTATATTGGCCGTTTTGCTCAAACATCAGTGCTTGTTTGTGTTTAGGTGCCATTAAAATTGGACCATCATCAAAAAACAAAAAGCACTTCCAGTTACGTACAAATACGTCCCAACGAGTTTCAATCACTTGGTATTTTTCATAGCAAAAATAAACGACCGCATCATCTGGCCATTGAATATGCTCAACAATCGCTTCTGGCAAGGCGTTATCATTTGAATCCCACGCCGACTGCCAGTGTTCGGTTGCACTCCAGGCATCTTGCTTTGCTGGCCAATCACCTTTAGCAAATTGTTCAGCACGGCTGCTTTTATTGCTTATCCACTTATTCCAGACTTCCATGGCACTTTTATCAGCCAACGGCTTAATCAATACCTTGTCATCATCTGACACAGGCAAATCTTTATGGTTAAAAATCCACTTACGCTTATACTTTTCGAATGAAATGTAACTATGTTCCACAAAAGCCTCATTGTTGAGATATATCATTTATTTGACTGCATTATACGGTTTGACTGATAACAAATAAAATTTTGATAACAGATAAGTTATCTACAAATGACACACTGATTAAGCGAAGTGATAAGGTTTTAATGATCCGGCGTGTACCTTACATCTATAAAACAAAGGGTAAGCAAGACACTTTTCAGTCCCTAACAACACTCATTTAGCAGGTAGCAGTACTGATTATTTAGCCTAGGTCCTACGACCGTAATGCCGCTAGTGATAGTGTAGTGATTAACCAGAGAGAAGCTAGAGGAAAGAATATTCAACTACATTAAGGTTTTTAATGTCAAAGACTATTAGTTATGCCAAATGTAAAATCCATTTTAAAAGCATCTTAGTTATAAATTGTTCAAATTTTTGACTATCAAGCAGCAAGAACACTCATCCCATTTAAAAATTAATCTGTGACATTGATTTGAATGGATAAAAATAGTTCACTTTTGACGCGGTATCAGTTAATAAAGTTAGACAATTCAAATTAAGTTACTAAAATAATGAATGTTTATATGATTTTGCCTGCTATAGCTCACTATCATACAAGAAGATAACCTCGAAATAGTTACGACGAAATAACTTATGGTATAAAAACTGCTTAATCAGCTTATGGTGTTAACAGAAACGTTGTCATTGGCTTGCTTCATAACGAAAAAACAAAGTAAGGCTTGCTAAGGTAACAATTTGGAGAGTACATGTTTGACAATAAATCGATTCTAATAACAGGCGGCACTGGCTCATTTGGTCAAAAATATACTAAGACCATTTTAGAACGATACAACCCTAAGCGGTTGATAATTCTATCGAGAGACGAACTCAAACAGTATGAAATGCAACAAATTTACAATGCACCTTGCATGCGATATTTTCTTGGTGATGTTCGAGATAGCGATCGCATAATGCAGGCGTTTAACGATGTTGACTATGTGATACATGCTGCGGCAATTAAGCAAGTACCTGCTGCAGAGTATAACCCGATGGAATGTATCAAGACCAATATACATGGTGCCGAAAATGTTATTAAAGCGGCAATAGCTAATAAAGTAAAAAGAGTTATCGCCCTGTCTACAGATAAAGCCGCAAATCCAATTAATTTATATGGTGCGACAAAGTTGGCATCTGACAAATTATTTGTTGCTGGTAATAATATTGTTGGTGCAGGAGACACTCGGTTCTCTATAGTACGTTACGGAAATGTCGTTGGTTCTAGAGGCTCTGTAGTGCCATTCTTCAAGTCATTAATCGCAAATGATACAGATTCCTTACCGATTACACATCCTGATATGACTCGCTTTTGGATTACCCTACAAGACGGGGTGGATTTTGTTCTCAAAAACTTTTCTCGAATGCAGGGAGGAGAGATTTTTGTGCCGAAAATTCCATCTGTTCGCATTACAGATCTTGCAGAGGCTTACGCACCAGGTTTAAAGCATGAGATTGTTGGAATTCGTCCAGGTGAAAAAATGCATGAAATCATGTGTCCGGGAGATGATTCACACCATACTATTGAGTTTGATGATCACTTTGTCATCACGCCAAGCATTACTTTTTTTGGCAAAGAAAATGATTACTCAACCAATAACTTAGGAGAGGTAGGCAAGCTAGTTGAACAAGGTTTTGAATATCATTCAGGTAACAATCCTAACTTTTTAACTACTGGGCAAATTCGTAAGCTGGATGAGGCTTAATCATGATTCCATATGGGCGTCAATCCATTTCAACAGCTGATATTGAAGCAGTAACTTCTGTGCTTAAATCTGATTTTTTAACACAAGGCCCTCAAGTCCCGCGATTTGAAAGTAATATTGCGCAACTAACCCAATCTAAGTTCGCCATTGCAGCTAATAGCGCAACCTCTTTGTTGCATGTCGCCTGCCTAGCACTTGGAGTCACAAAGCAAAGTACAGTATGGACCAGTCCTATTTCTTTTGTGGCCTCAGCTAATTGTGCTTTATATTGTGGGGCAAAAATTGATTTTGTTGATATTGATCCACTAACCGCAAACATGTGCCCTAAAGCGCTGGAAGAAAAACTTGCTAAAGCATCCAAAAATGATTCTTTACCGAAAGTAATAATTGCGGTACACATGGCTGGACACAGCTGTGAGATGAAACAGATATCTCAACTTGCTAAACACTATGGTATTAAGGTAATTGAAGATGCAGCACACGCAATAGGAGGAAAATATCTAAATTTTCCTATTGGTAGTTGCCAATTCAGTGACATCACTATTTTTAGCTTTCATCCTGTTAAGATTATTACCACAGCCGAAGGCGGCGTTGCTACAACCAATAACCCTCAATTCGCTAAATCTATGAGGATGACATGTAGTCATGGCATAACCAAAAAACCTGTCGATTTATATCAAACTGATGAAGGTGCTTGGTTTTATGAACAGCACTCATTGGGCTTTAATTATCGTATGACTGATTTACAAGCCGCTTTAGGGAGTAGTCAGCTTAATCAGTTGAGTTCTTTTGTTAATAGGCGAAACCTCCTTGCCAGCGGTTACCAAAAACACTTTAATGAGACAGAGATAGAAGTTATTTTGCCACTGAATAATAGCTTGAGTGCTTATCATTTATTGATTGTGAAATTACCCGAACACTGCAATAGAAAACGTATTTTTGAAGCAATGAGAGACGCTGGGATCGGCGTGCATGTGCATTATATTCCAATTCATTTACAGCCTTATTATCAAGCGTTAGGTTTTAAGAAAGGCAATTTCCCAGCAGCTGAAACTTACTATCAATCTTGTCTCACATTACCTTTATTCCCTGATTTAACGACAGAAGAACAAGATTTTATTTGTGACACTCTTAAGGAGTTAGTCCGTTGAAAATAGCAATCATTCCAGCTCGCGGTGGCAGTAAGCGTATCCCCAGAAAAAACATTCGCCCTTTTTGCGACAAGCCTATTATTGCAAGGTCTATTGAGGCTGCTATCGAGTCTGAATTATTCGATCATGTCATTGTGTCAACTGACTGCCAAGAAATTGCAGAAATAGCGAGAAGTTATGGTGCAGAAACCCCATTTGTAAGACCAACAGAGCTATCTAGTGATGTGGCAACAACTCGTGTGGTGGTCAATCATACTATCAACTGGGTAAATGATAATTTAGGCGAAGTGGATTATGCATGTTGTCTTTATGCAACAGCCCCATTTGTAACCGCTGAAGCAATAAGACAAAGTTTTGCGCAATTACTCGATGTTGGTAGCGATTTCTGTTTCACCGTAACCAGTTTCCCTTCGCCAATTCAAAGAGCACTTTTTATGGATGATTCTGGTCAGGTGGAAATGTTTAGTCCAGAGCACTTACAAAGTCGTTCACAAGATCTCATCGCTGCTTATCATGATGCTGGGCAGTTCTATTGGGGTAAAGCTGAGGCTTTTTTACGAGGGGATATAATGTATTCGAGTCATGCAACACCCTATATAGTCCCTCGTTATCAGGTTCAAGATATTGATACTGAAGAAGATTGGGTCTTTGCTGAACGTATATTTGTTGCGGGAAGAATGTGAAACAAGTTTTAATCCGCACTGATAGCGGACATCATATAGGTAGTGGTCATATAATGCGCTGCCTAACCATTGCTAAATTACTTAGTAAAACAGGTGTGAATGTCAGTTTCTGTTGCCGATACCATCATGGTCACCAACCAAAGGCATTGGAAGAATTTACCGTATTAATGCTGCCTGAACCAAAGAGATACACTCAAACTCATGGCGATTATCCACATAGCAATTGGTTAGGGTGTACTGAAGAGCAAGATGCTGTAGAAACTTTACGCGAACTAAAGCGAGCAGGTATTAACCCTGACTGGATAATTATCGATCACTTCTCTTTAGGTGCTGCTTGGGAACAAAAGCTTGTCTCTGAGACACAATCTAGCCTGGTTGTTATTGATGGGCTCAGAGATAGGCCTCATGATTGCCAAATACTCATCGATCCCACGTTGAATGAACGCGAACCAACTTGTGGAGATGGAAACGTATTTTTAGGGCCTTGGAACATACCCCTTAGAGAAGAGTTTGCTGGAATTAATCCGCGAATAAGAACACAACTAAAAAAGGTGTTTGTGTGTTTCGGTGGTGTTGATAAGGATGATGTTACGGGTCAAGTTTGCGAAGTACTAACACAAAAATCACTTCGTAATCGATTAGATAGAGTCGATGTTGTTGTTGGGGCTTCCTATCCCTATATTGAACGGCTTAAAACATTATGCCGACAACATTCAAATTATCTGACTCTCGAGGTTCAATCCTCGAGAATATCGCATCTTATGGAGCAGGCCGACTTAGCGATAGGCGCCGGTGGAGGAATGTCCTGGGAGCGCTGCGCTGCAGCTTTGCCTGCCCTTTGTTGGACGATTGCGGACAATCAATCTGTACCTAATGAACAATTAGCTAAATTAAATGCAATCATAAATTTAGGTAAAGTAACTGATGCATTAGATCAACAACTAGAATCGACTATGTTGTCTCTATTAAATGAACCTAATAAGCTGCTTTTAATGTCAGAGTGTGCCAAAAAAGTGATGTTGGGGTGGAACAAGAAAAGCGCTTGGGTGGCAGAGATAATTAAGTAAGTTGTTCTTAATCAGGAATAAGAAGAATATGAGTAAAAAGCGAGTGGTCATTATAGGTGGTGCAGGAAATGGCGCAGTATTGGCTCAAATCATTATGGATATGCAACGCGCTGGCAACGAGATAGAACTTGAAGGTTTTCTTAACGACAGTCATAGCCAAGGCGAATTACTCTTCCACTGGCCGGTGCTAGGAAAGCCTAAGCAATGGCGAGAATTAGATGAAGATATCCTTTTTGTATTTGCACTTTTAAGCGTAGGAAAAATGCGTCAAAGAGCTGATTTATTAAAATCTTTGGCTATTCCCCCGAGCCGAATGGCAACCTTAATTCACCCTAGTGCGATGATAGGTTTCGACTCTCAAATTGGCACGGGCAGCGTGATCTGCTCAAATGTGTCTATTCAACCTCAGGTGACTATAGGCCAAAATGTTTTAGTTAGAGCCGGAGCGAATATAGGTCACGATGTGCAAGTATCTGATTATGTAGACATAGGCCCGAATGTTTGTCTATGTGGGTATAGTTGTGTGTTGGAAGGGGTTCACGTTGCTGCAAACTCAGTTGTGCGAGATGGGTTAACTCTTGGTGCATTTTCAGTGATTGGAGCAGGTTCAGCATTGTTAAAAGATGCTGCAGAAGGTACTACTTGGTTGGGGAACCCCGCACGCCGAGTCAGCTAAATAAAAGGTGGCAAAATGTTCGAATTTAAAGGTAATCGTAATTATTTACATGGAACAGATTTTTATTTGTTCACTGTAGAGTATGCCAAACAAAATTTGCCGCAGGGAACTAGAATTAGTCAGCTTAGCTTTAGAAAACTTGCTAAACGCCAATGCGAATTAAAGAGTCAAAAGCCAAATACAGGAACAATAGTCGCTACAGGAAAATTCAATTTAATAGATAGCACGACCATTCCATTTTGGTGGGTTGAGGGAAATTCCGTAGTTGAACGACGCTATGAGTTTGATGAAGATAAACTAGTAACCGTTGCTCAAACGACTTTATCTCCAGCGACAATAAGCATGCATAAACCCACAGGAAACTATACCTGTATTGAAGTTCTCGTTGCCTTAACTAAGAAAATGCATAATCAGATAGCAAAACCAAACAAGGGGAAGTGGCTATTTGGTCAACTAAACCTTACTAGGAATTTACCGATAGAGTATGAAAAAGCGGAAATTAGGCTTCAGTCAATGTTGCATGGCCAGTTTTCAGTTT
Organism: Shewanella saliphila; assembly: GCF_014648295.1. Taxonomy (GTDB): domain Bacteria; phylum Pseudomonadota; class Gammaproteobacteria; order Enterobacterales; family Shewanellaceae; genus Shewanella; species Shewanella saliphila. Next base: position 76,854 of record NZ_BMQV01000006.1, on the reverse strand, counting down.
CTGAAGTTTGGCTTGATGGTATATTCATAGGGCAAATTAGGTTTATCGTGGAGGGGAAGTAATGGAAATAGGTATAAAAGCAGTAGCAAGTTACATTCCTTCCACTTCAATTGATAATTTAGAACAAGGTCGTCATTTTGGCGAATCAGCAGAGTTTGTTGAATCTAAACTAGGCGCGTTGGTATTACCGCGAAAAAATCCACATCAAGATTGTTCTGATCTATGTGTCGAAGCCATTGAGCAACTAGCCAAACAACAACCTAGTTTAGAAAAAGAGAACATTGATGCACTCATCATAGTGACTCAAAATGGCGATGGTGAAAATATTCCACACACAGCTGCAATAGTACAAAAAAAAGCAGGACTGCCGAAAACAATTGCCGCATTTGACGTATCTTTAGGTTGTTCGGGCTATGTTTACGGTCTTTATATTATCAAGGGACTGTTACAAGCTGCGGGGCTTAAGCAAGCACTATTAGTGACAGCTGACCCTTATTCAAAAGTCATTGACCCCGCTGATAGGGTTACTTCCATGTTATTTGGAGATGCCGCCACAGCCAGCTGGATTGGTCATGATCCAGTCTTCAAACTTGGCTCAGTACTATTTGGAACTGATGGTAATGGCGCTGAAAGTTTGCAAGTAAAAGAAGGCATTTTATCGATGAATGGTCGACAGGTATTCAACTTTGCCTCAGTAAATATACCTAGACATATTAAAGAGCTATTAGCAGTTTGCGACATGTCTGAGGTAGATATAGATGCTTTTCTTATCCATCAAGGAAGCGCTGCAATAGTGGATACCATTGCACGCCGCTTTACTGACAAGAACTACTTTATTAAAGATCTTAAAGATACTGGGAATACCGTTTCATCCTCTATTCCTCTCCTTATAGAAAAACACGCGATGAATAGTGATTGGAAAAATATTGTGCTAAGTGGGTTTGGTGTAGGATTTTCCTGGGCAAGCGCATTAATTCATAGATAATTAGGAGGCCATCATGGTCAATTTAGAAGTAATAAAAAAAGCACTAGAAGAGTCTGGCGCTTTAGATCTTCAAAAGCTAGCTCTAGATGTCACCTTTGAAGATGCAGGATTTGACAGTTTAGATATGTTTAATTTATTTGTGGAGCTTGAGCAACTAACAAGTCACCAAGTTCCTGATGAAAAGGTCGATGAACTGACGACTCCTGCCGCTTTGATCGCTTATTTTGATAATTTAAATGACTGATTGGCTTCCGAAAAAGGCCATAATCATAGCTGAATTATCAGCCAATCATAATGGCAGCTTAGCAAGAGCTTGTGACACTATCAGGGCCATGGCAGCTTCTGGTGCAGATATTGTTAAGGTTCAAACATATCGACCGGAGTCTCTATGTCTAGATATTGACAATGATTACTTTGGTAAGCGCAAAAAAGGCTTATGGAAGGGCAGGACTTTATGGAGCTTATACCAAGAAGCTGCATTGCCTTATGAATGGCACCAGCCTTTACAAGAGCTTACCCATGAGCTGGGTATGGAGTTTTTCTCAAGTCCATTTGATCTACAAGGAGTGGATTTTTTAGAAAAACTCAAAATTCCTTATTACAAAATCGCCTCCTTCGAAATTAACCATATCCCACTAATTGAAAAGGCTGCGCGAACAGGGAAACCACTTATAATCTCTACCGGTGTTGCTGACGATACGGATATTCAACTTGCGCTCAACACTTGCTATGAAGCCGGTAACTTTAAAGTCGCTCTACTTAAATGTACATCTCAATATCCTGCAAACCTAAGTGACGCCAATCTGAGAATGATCACTGATATGCAGCACAGGTTTAAGGTGCCTATAGGATTATCAGATCACACTATGGGTTCATTGGTGCCTATAACAGCAGTAAGTCTAGGTGCGAGAATTATTGAGAAACATTTTACCTTAAATCGAAATGATGGCGGTGCTGATGCTGCATTTTCTATGGAACCCAATGAGTTTAGTAAAATGGTTGAGCAGATAAGAAGCGTTGAATCTTGCTTAGGTGAAGTAAATTACTCTGTGACTGAAGAAGATAAACTGCGTCGCCGTTCAATTTTTTATAGCCGAAATATCTCTATTGGAGAGGTAATAAATAAAGAAGATATCAAAGTTCTCCGTAATGGGAGTGGTTTAGAGCCCAAATACATGAACCAACTGCCAGGGGTGACCTTGGCTCGTAATGTAAAGATAGGAGAGCCTGTACTTGCTGGTGATCTTCTACAAAAAGATTAATCATAAGGTTACAAGAACATTTCTATAAAAATGTTCTTGTTAATTCGACCCGGACACTAACTTATACCATAACTTTATGTTGTATTTTTCAAATAAAACTATTGAAAATACACTTAAATATCCATGATTGAGTTCAAACTATCAAAAAGCGGACTTTTGAAGAATGCTTAAAAATATTCCAAAAAAGTGGCTTTCACAGGCGGCGAAATTTTAGACGATTTTATTAAGTTTTTTTTTTAAGGAAGGTTAAAGATAAAAATAGGTGTTATGGTCTCCCCACAGGGACTCGAACCCCGATCGGCCGCTTAGGAGGCGGCTGCTCTATCCTGTTGAGCTATAGAGAGACCCGTTGATTATACTGAGTTTATAATTGATTTAAACCCTTTAAATTTAATTGCTTAAATCTTAATCGCATTAACGATGTTTACGGAGAATATTTACATGATATACGCTTCACAACAGCGTTAATGGACTACAAAATACACTTAAACATTATTGATGGTTAATTTTTGATCGCAATATCATTTACTTGAATATTATCAGCGCCATCAATGCCATTAAATATCGCAGTGGCGCTGTCTTCACTGACTTGGTCAATGACAATATTTGCCCGACTTTTACTGGCTATTGGCCTCATTGTGTTTAGGCGGTCTGGGATATTTTTTTGCAGCACGACCTGAAATTTATCGCCCATTTTTACCCCATTTTTACGGCCCAAATTAATGATAATTCTGTCGCCTTGCCTGGCAATAATTTGGCCTAACAACGGGCGACAATTTAATTGTTTATCTAAATTAAGCACGCTCGTTTGAAAAATCTCACTGATGGCTTGACCATAGGATGAACGCCAAAAACGTTGGCTAGCGGGTGATACGGTTTCTTGCTTTTCAAACTCCCACTCTGTTGATGTGGCAAAGGTTTCTGTCCACACAACCTCACCACTAATGCCATGATATAGCGTGAGCTTTATCATGAACTGCCTGATGGGATAATCTTCGGTTAACCCCAAAAAGCCATTTTGTGCAGGCCCAGTTGAAATATCAATGATTTCAGGCTGTAACACGTATTGGCTTTCGGTTATTTCGCCTAACCAGGTGGGAATACGATAACCTCTAAAGTTAACCAATTGGTTGGTGTTATCTATTTTTTCATCTGCATGTATTCGAGCAAAGCTATAACGCGATTGAGAGTTGATGGTTTTACCCAATTTTTCAGTAATTTGCTGTTCAAAGTTGGCTAATTGGCCGTAACGTAATTGAGCCCGCTCTTGTAAATAAGATTGTGGCAACATAATTGCGGCTTTTAATGATTGGCTTTTACACTGTGCGTTCGGCTCTTGCTCAGAGAGCGCTAACTGTAATACCACGGTGATGGTATTTTGGCTGATTATCTCACTCATTAATTCGACATTATTAGCGGACCCCATGCGTTGAATTTGAAACACATCTTGAGTCAATCGCCCTTGGTCGATGGATTGCTCGCTCGAAAAATTAACACCCGCTTTTAAGCTTGCGTAATTTAACGCCTGGCTAATGGCATCTTCCCGGGCCTTATCTATGTCGCCGTTAACAATTTTTGCCCGACCCGTAACCTCAACCAGCTCAGCAAAAGCCGGTTGCACCTGAAATAGACTCGCAATTAGCATTAACGCTAGTGCAATTTTGCTTAAGCGTGTTGCGCGCTTAGTAAGGTGTGTTTGCGTCGGCATACGATATCCTAATGTCAAAAAATCGTCAGTTGGGCAGTTAAAATCATTGATATTTAACAAGCAAAAATCGCGCCATTAAATTAATTAACACAATTGGGCTTGGTCACACTCAAATACAGTAAAGCTTTTAAGGTATTTGCCGATAAAGTTTTATAGTTCATTTGCTGCTTTGTCGCGCACCGTGGTGACAAGCGAGGTAAATATTTATCAAACCTCTGATAAATATAAATAAAACCTTAGCTACTGACACTACAAACAGCAGACATTTAAAAGGAACCATCATGATTAATAGGTTTACTCTCACAGCAGTGCTGGCGATATTAACTGTCGCGGCGTGTAACCAAACACCGAACCCGGCAAACAATTTAGCGTTTGAAAATAATGGTAAATACGCCAGCGTTGCTGATGAAAATGGGGTTTATCAAAACCAGCTCATTTATGACATTCAAGGTGCTGGGTTAGCCCCAAAGGGCCAGATTAATGTGTGGGCTGAAAAACTGGTTAATGAATTGGTTTTGCAAAACGATGCTTTACGCTCAGATCAGCCGCTGCTTATTACAACCCCTGTACTGTCAAATAACTTAAATGCCACCAATGAGTTGGCGTTACAATTACAACAAGGCATGTTGGCTGCGTTTCATGCCCGTGAGTTTAATTTAGTTGATATGAATGTTGCGATTAATTTACGTGCAACAGAACAAGGCGAGTTTATGTTGAGCCGCAACTGGGAATTACTACCCTCGGGTTTACCTGTGTCGCATGTATTAGTGTCAACAATGTCCATGACACCTGAAGGCGTTGTGTTCAACGGTCGAGTCGTCAATGTGACTAACAACCGTGTGCTTTCTGCGGTGCAGTCATTTGTCGCAGCTTCGAGTTTATCGGGATATTTGCAGCCATCTGAATTAATTGAATCTCGTAACGGCTTACTTTACCGCCATGAGAAAAAAGGCGACAGCCGTTATACCGTGTTAGGAGATGAGCTATGAAGCAACTACTCTGCGTTATTACGCTGGTTTTATTAAGCGGGTGTGCCGGTAAAGATAAATACGTGCAGTGGGAAACCGAGGCACCAGAATCGTTCCCAACGTTAACGGCGGTAGGTTATGCGCCTTTAGCTACGCAACCAAGTCCTGAAGCTTCACACCGGGTTTTAATGGCGATGCAAGCGTCAAAAATTGCCGCATACCGTGAGTTAGCAGAACAAGTTTACGGCCAAAAGGTTTCAGCGAATAGCGATGTCAGTGAGTGGTTATTAACTGACGACAATGTTAAATCGAGTGTTAGTGGTGTTATTCGCGGTGCTAAAGTGGTTAAGACCTACCCTTCTGGTGAGTTTTATGTCACTGAGTTAGCGTTAGACTTTAAACAAGTATGGCAATTGTACCAGCAACAAAACCGCCCTAAACGAGTTAAAGAAGTCACTTATTTTTAATGTTTAAGCTTATTAGCCATTTGGCTGATAGAAAAATGCCGCTGATAACCAGCGGCATTTTTTATTCTAAAAACGGTAATTTATATCACTAGCTTAAAAAGCTAATTTAAACACCAAGCCAAATGCAGCCTGGTCTTCAATGTCTTCGGTCACTTTTGGATCGCTTAATTCCATTTCACCGCCAAAGTAATAACCAGCATACGCATTAAGGCTTAAGCTATCGGTGGCTTTCCAACCTGCACGGACAAAGCCGACCCATTCGTCAATCTCGATGGTTTGGTCATCGTCTGCGACTAAAAAGCGTTCGGTACGTTTTGAACTGCCAATACCAAAATCAATATCTGGGCGATATTGATAACTTAACTCTAAGCCTGCAGGGCCACTGAAACCTGCTTGAAACGGGTTAGCTAGCACTAACTTGTCGTTAATTTGCCAGCGAACGGCTATGTATGGCACAGTGCGCACTTCTGAAATGTCATTCAAATAAGCCACCCCAAAACCCAGCATATTGCCTGAGTCAAAACGGTACATACTTGATGCTACAACACCGTAACTTTGTGCATTAGATGACGATGCGGTATCGGCATAAGCATATTTTAATTGCGGCGCAACTAAAAACATCCAATGGTTATCTAAACGATATGTCAGTGATAATCCTGCGCTGTATTGATGAACCGTCGACCAGTCTTGCTCGTCTGATAGCAGCTGGGTAGCTTGGTTGATCCGCCAATCATAATCTAAATTATCATAACCAACATTTGCCCCTATAGACCATTGTCGATTTAACGGCATGGAGGCTGAAAAACTGGTTTTCCAGGCGTCACGCTGAAGTTCATTAGCACCATTATCACCAACATCCGCTGTGGCGGTTGAGGTGCGTGCAACCGTTAATGAAAAGGGTGAACGGTCAGGTGCGGCAATGGCTTGTTGGCAGAGCAATAATCCAGGAACCAACAATAACGATTTAATCAATAAGCTGAGTGCATTGGGCTTAGCGACAAAAGCTTTATAAGATGTCATAACGATGTGCATCCTTTCAAAATAAAATGGTGAGTAGCGTTAACTATCTGAACCAATACTGATTAAATCACGCTTCAGTTCAAATCCAATGTATTATACCAATTCCATTAATTATGTGACCAATCAGAGTCACTCAGATTGTTCAGTTTGAGGCGCATTGTTGAAATAATGGTTATTCCCTTCTAAGGCAATGCAACAAAGAAATGGACAGTCTGAGTGCCTCCTGCAAGGCGGGTTTCTGTGCCTTCTATTCTGCTTAATAGCATTTTGACGTACGACTGCATGGATGCAGAAGGTAGAGCAACGCAGGAGCAGTTGCCGAGAACAACTATGCCTAAAATTCTATTACTTGCCTAGAAGACACAGAACTCCCGCTGAATGACCAGATAATTAATGGAATTGGTATTATTTTATCGCAACTTTATGAGCCCGCAAAAACATCTCCGCGGTATCTTGTAGGTATTGTTGTCTGCTTAACAATAAATGATCTGTATCTAACGCTAGCTCTAGACGTAACTTAAGCTCACCAAAAAGCATTAAACATAGCCTTACAGCACTGTCATGTGGGTGCTCAAAGTAGTAATCGCCATGTTGATTAACCTTGGTTAAATATTCACAAATTAACCCTAAAACATGTTTGGGGCCCGCGTTGTAAAACAGTTTAGATGCCTCTGGATGGGTATCAGCTTGGGCAACACAGGTTTTAAATACTGTCATGGTGTCTTTGCTAACAATCAACTCTCCAAACTGTTTGGCAAATTGCAGTATGACTCGTTGAGGGTTTGCTGCATCCATTAATGTATCACTAGTGAGTTGATGTACAACGCATTTTGAATCAATAGCGGCAACAAATAAATCATCTTTAGAACCAAAATGCGAGTAAACCGTTTGCTTTGATACACCCGCATTTTTTGCCACTTCATCCATACTGGTTAACGGAAATCCTTTTTGACAAAATAACTCCATTGCCGACTCAAGCACTTGATTTCGCTTTTGTTCACTGCGACTCAAATTCACTTGTTCGTCGTTATTTTTGGTTGAAGTATCTTTTGTCATGTGGGTTCCGTAGGGTGACTAAAAAGCAATTTCGATTAGCGGTTTGTGCTAGCACGATAAATTCATCATAACCAAAAATAGACTGGACAGTCTAGTTCTATAAAATTAGACTAATGAGTCTAGTTAACAAATCAGTTACATCTTACAGTTTAGCGTATCGTTTTTTAGCGCTAAGATCTGAAATAGAGATGAGTTCCCATCGATACACATAGCGCTTTAAAGGATTATTTATGTTTGCTGCAAGTTCATTTACTCAACATGCAAAAGGCTTAGCATTAGGATTAAGCTTAATTCTGCTAAGTGGTTGTGGTTCTGAAGTCAAAGAGCATTCGCACACCATTGAGTATCAGTCCGTACAGGCGCAAACATTAGTCCTGAATGATCGCTACCTACAAATGCAAACTTACACTGGGACAATTCGTTCGGCTAACACCACAGGCATTGGTTTTGAGTTAGCTGGCAAGCTAAATAATATCGTGGTCGACAGTGGTGACAGCGTAAAAAAAGACCAAGTGTTGGCGCAATTAGATACCGATTTACTGATTGCTGAAAAACAACAGCTTGAAGCCAGTTTATTGCAAACTCAAGCAGACATCGATTTAGCCAAAAGCACCCTGCTTCGTACCGAAAAATTAAAAACACAAAACTATGTTTCAGCACAACAACTCGATGAAACCCAACAACAAGTTATCAGCCTACAAGCCAATAAAAAAAGAATAGAAGCAAGCTTAAGTGCCACCAACTTAAAACTTGAAAAATCGACATTACTTGCACCATTTGATGGAAAAATTAGCCAGCGCTATCATAACCTTGGTGAGGTAATTGCCCTTGGTAGCCCAGTATTTACCTTAATTGGTAATAGCCAGGCAGTGGCTTATATTGGGGTTCCGGTCGATGTTGCGCAGCAATTAACGACTCAACAGCATGTTGATGTACGTGTTGGCAAACAAACCTTTACCGCAAAAATAGCCGGTATAAGTGCTGAGGTGAATGCCATTAGCCGTACCGTGCAGTTGCGGATTCAGTTACCTGAGTCAGCAAGAGTGATCAACGGCGAAATTGCCTATCTAGCCTATCAACAAGATAATTTAACCGCCGGATATTGGGTACCAATGTCAGCGCTTACTGACGGTGTGCGTGGACTATGGAATGTTTATGTACTGGTGAAAGATGATCAAACCCATTATCAAATTGAACGCAGAGACGTCGAGATTATCTACACCAATGAACAACAAGCATTCATCAACGGGGCGATAAAAGCCGATGAACAAATCGTGTCAGACGGGTTGCATAAAATTGTAGTTGGCCAAAAAGTCACTCTCGCCAATACCCAATTAGTGGGGGCGTTATGATTAAAGCGTTTTTAGAAAATGGCCGCTTAACAAGCTTATTTATTGCGTTGTTAATTGTTGCCGGCTTAGGGGCAATATCAAGCCTGCCGCGCACAGAAGATCCGCACATCACTAACAGGTTTGCGTCGGTTATTACTCAATATCCAGGCGCATCAGCAGAGCGGGTTGAAGCATTAGTCACCGAAGTGCTTGAAAACCAATTGCGCCGTTTAGAAGATTTAAAATTAGTGCAGTCAACATCTCGCCCTGGCATTTCGGTTATTCAGCTCGAGTTAAAAGACACGGTAATCGATACCGACCCAGTATGGTCGCGTGCGCGAGACCTAATCGCCGACAGTAAGTTTTTATTACCCGAAGCTGCACAAAATGGCGTGTTAGATGATCAACTCGGCTATGCCAGCACTGCCATATTAGCCATAGTGTGGACCGACGATTCTCCAGTAAGAGCCGACATACTTAACCGTTATGCTAAAGAGTTACAAAGCCGCTTACGCTTACTGAACGGTACCGACTTTGCCAAACTTTACGGTGCCCCAGAAGAGGAAATTCTGGTTGAGCTTGATGGCAATAAAATCAGCAAACTGCATTTAACCCCTGCAGGAATTGCAGCTATTTTAGCCAATGCTGACAGTAAAATTTCTGCCGGCGAAATCAATAACAGTCAATTTAGAGCATTAGTTGAGGTTTCTGGCGAGCTTGATTCACAACATCGTATTCGTCAGGTGCCGCTAAAAGTTGATGATTATGGCCAGATTATCCGTTTAGGTGATGTGGCAAATATCTCTCGTCAGGCTAAAACGCCTGCAAGCAGTATTGCACTAATTGATAGCCAACAAGGCATATTGGTCTCTGCCCGTATGCTTAACGACAATAGGGTAGATTTATGGCAACAACAAGTTAGCCAAACCATTGATGCGTTTTCGGTAAACTTACCTGCCAATATTGAAGTACAGTGGCTGTTTGACCAGCAAGGTTACACTCAGGATCGCCTTGGCGATTTAGTGGTTAATTTACTCCAGGGCTTCATTATTATCCTCGCGGTGTTAATGCTCACGTTAGGCCTGCGTAATGCCGTCATTGTGGCAATATCACTACCATTAACCGCATTATTCACACTAACTTGCATGAAATACACCGGATTACCGATTCATCAAATGTCGGTCACCGGCTTAGTGGTGGCCTTAGGTATTATGGTTGATAACGCCATTGTGATTGTGGATGCCATTGCTCAGCGGCGTCAGCAAGGCATGACAAAACTTGAAGCGGTGTCAAAAACCTTACATCACTTATGGCTGCCGTTAGCAGGGTCAACCGTTACCACTATGCTGGCTTTTGCGCCGATAGTGTTAATGCCGGGTGCTGCAGGTGAGTTTGTTGGCGGGATTGCGATTTCGGTTATGTTTGCCCTGCTTGGGTCGTATATTATTTCACATACTATTATTGCTGGCCTTGCGGGGCGATTTAGCCGCAGTGAAAAACCAAGCGCCTGGTATCAACAAGGCATGGCATTTCCAAAAATTAGCCAGGCATTCACTGCAAGTTTACGCTTTGCATTGAACCGACCGTTATTGACAGCCGTTGTGATTGGTATTTTGCCCGTGGCTGGCTTTTTTGCGGCCGGCAAAATGACCGAGCAATTTTTCCCGCCATCAGACAGGGACATGTTTCAGCTAGAGGTGTATCTGGCACCTCATGTCAGCATTGAAAACACCCTCGCCCAGGTGAAGTTGATTGATAACAAACTGCAAAAAATTGACGATATTCTCGCTGCCACCTGGGTTGTGGGCGGTAATACCCCATCGTTTTACTACAATTTAACCCAGCGTCAGCAAGGCGCCACAAACTACGCTCAGGCAATGATAAAAGTCACCGATTTTGTTGCTGCAAATAGATTGATTCTACAGTTGCAAAAAGAGCTTGATAGAGAATACCCACAAGCACAAATACTGGTTCGAAAACTTGAGCAAGGCCCACCGTTTAATGCCCCTGTAGAGCTACGAATTTACGGCCCTAACTTAGATACATTAAAGACATTAGGCGAACAAGTACGAGGCATTTTAAATGCCACCCCAGATGTCATTCATACTCGTGCCACATTTAGCTCAGGTGCGCCAAAAGTGTGGCTTCAGGTAAATGAAGATGCCAGCCTAATGAGCGATTTAAGCTTAAGTGACATTGCCAGCCAAATCCAAATGGCCACCACAGGGATTATTGGCGGCAGTATTTTAGAGCAAACAGAATCGTTACCGGTACGAGTCCGTCTAGGCGATACCAGCCGTGAGCAAGCGACCCGTTTAGCCGAAATAAACTTGGTGTCACCGTCGGGTTCTGGCATTCCTTTATCTGCACTGTCTTATAATGAGGTTAATGTGAGCCGCGGCGCCATTCCACGTCGTAATGGCGAGCGGGTAAACACCATTGAAGCCTATATCACCAGTGGCGTACTCCCCGCTCAGGTGTTAAATGACGCCAAAGGCGCTATCGCAAACCTTGATATTCCAGCCGGTTATCATGTTGAAGTGGGCGGTGAAAGCGCTAAACGTAATGAAGCTGTGGGCAACTTACTGTCTAACATTGTCTTAGTGTTTACCTTATTACTAGCTACAGTTGTCCTGTCGTTTAACTCATTTAGATTAACGGCCATTATCTTACTTAGTGCGTTTCAATCGGCTGGGTTAGGCTTGCTAGCAGTATTTGTGTTTGGCTACCCGTTTGGGTTTACCGTGATTATCGGTTTGTTAGGCTTAATGGGATTAGCGATTAACGCCGCTATTGTGATTTTAGCGGAGTTAGAAGATGTGCCCGATGCTAAGCAAGGTAATTTAGCGCTCATTATCGATACTGTGAGCAGCTGCGGGCGCCATATTGGTTCAACCACCATCACCACTATTGGCGGTTTCTTACCGTTAATTATTGCTGGCGGCGGGTTTTGGCCACCTTTTGCCATCGCCATTGCGGGTGGTACATTACTGGCTACTATGCTGTCTCTAGTGTGGGTGCCAGTAATGTACACCTTATTAATGAAGCCTAATGCCTTAAAGTATGTAGTAGCCAATGATGCATTAAATTAGTAAATTTGGTAATTCTGAGCTAACGCGGTTTCATAATACACTTTAAATATTGCTTACTTCTTACGTTCATATAAACGTAACTCTGAGTTAAAACCGTCTATGGTTTCATACCCAAACGGTAGAACATTTACAGCAACTAACTGGTATTCTGGAAGAAAAATATCATAGTCACCAGATTTAATTGCTTTTTTTACCCCAGTTTGTGAATCGTTCACAGCAACTTGCTTACCCTCACGTAGATTTCTTAATAATACATAGCGACTTTTAAGCCTACTAACTTCTGCAAGGTAGTTCTCTACAATATGCGGCTCCATTTCTTGAAATGAAATAAAGTTAACAAATAAATCTAACTCTCCTTCAAGTTTAGGTAATTGCCATGGGCATAAAATTGCAGCCTTGTATTGCTCTCTCAACTTGCTGATATTAAGCTTATCATTAGATAAGTGACTATAATCAGCAACCTTGTCTTTGCCAAAAATGGTTTGCAAATAATAAGTTGAAAAAATGCATGTCGGAGGGATATCTACATTCATATAAAAACAGTCATTTCTTTCATCGCTTATTAAAATCTCTCCTAATGAACCAAACCCACCTCCAATTTCAAGTACAGAATTGACATTGATATCGGAGATGTTTTTCTTGAGGAAATTAATACCTAGTAGATAATTTAAAGATGACCTGCTGTATTTTTTCCCATAAAAATCAAACTGCTCTATCGGGTTTCCAACATTAGATTCTGAAAAATTACTAGTGAACGGTTTACGATTACAATCACTGGCAGCATAAACACGAAAATCACTGCGTGCTTGATTACTCCCATTGAACAAGTCCTCGATATACATTTGTGCTTTAGGTCTAGCAACTATCTCTCTACACTTAGCAAGTATGTACTTATATTTCTCCTGCTCATTGATCATGCCATCAAATAAGTATGTCGGGACAAAGTAACTCAGAGCACTAGGTAAGGTTCTAAAATGAGTTATACCATAAGCGTCCAAATCATCTTGAAGCCTTGCCGATCCCATCTTCCAAAAATGTGAAGGACGATAACATTCTTCAACGTTTTGCATGTCCTTAGAAATGACATCAACCAAACTATTCATATTCTCACCTTTAATTAGTGTTTGTCTTATTAGACTGAATTGTAAAACTCTGCCCATTCACACTCTATAATCTAATAAATTATTTAACCTTTATTCATTGCAATTTTTAGACCAAACTTTCAGCGCAATCAGCTAAACATTAACGGCCTCGATACAAAAACTCTTAAGGAAGATAAAATTAATGTATGACGATATACTTAGTCTTCACATAAACTAGTAGAGTTTCGATAAAACAAGGCAGTTATACAATAAAGGCACACTTTTTGCTATCTTGATGTGCGACAAGATTTTGACACTAATATGATGGGTGATGAGGCTCTTATGATGATCGAAGAAAAAAAAATTGCTAATGTATTCGCAATCTCTCCATTTAATGAGTATTACTTACCGAGTGTTAATCGTCTTACATTTGAAAAAATTGACTCCTTATCTCTTTTTAACAAAAAATTCCACTCAAAATTTAAGCAAGAAAACACGCTACATATCATAGTTGGTATGGATTCTGGCTTACTCGCTAACTATGTTATGGAATACCCGTTAGCAGAGGGATCAAAGTACCTTTTTGTAGAGTTAGATGAGGTTTTAAACTTTCTTAATGTAGATATCCCCGACTCGTTAAATAATTCGCTTTCAATTTGCACCGCAACACAATTCAAGCAAATATTAAAGAATACAGATTTTAACCTATTTATTGTTAAACATAAATTCAAGCTCCATTATTCAACAGCTGCATCAGGCAATGACATTTACGCGTTATTAAACCATGACATTGAAAAAGCCATTGAACATGAATATTTTGAAAGCAGTGTAGGGTTTACCCAGAAAACATTTTTTAAACGACAACTAGATAACTTGGCAGAAAATTTGATGCCAGCAAAATTACTACAAAATAGCTTCCCAGGAAAAACATGCATCGTGCTTGGTGGAGGCCCTTCTTTAAATCAACATTTAAATTGGATAAGAGAAAACAGAGAAAAACTTATCGTTTTTTCAGTATCAAGGGTTGCAGGTAAATTATCTAAAGAAGGGATCAAATCAGATATTATTGTAACGGTTGACCCTCAAGATCATAGCTTCGAAGTCAATGAAGCAATGATGAGCTTAAGCAATGAAAGCATACTAATCAGCGCTGATCATACTTGTGCAGAAATAGTAGCACAATGGAATGGCAGTTTGCTTTATACAGGTAAACAAATCCCTTGGGATGATGAAAAAAATAATAAAAATATAAAAACTGAAGGTCCAACAGTTACTAATAGTGCGATTAATATTGCAACAGAAATGGGCTTTTCTCAAATACTTTTATGCGGAATAGACTATTGCCACTCACAATCAGGACAAACTCATACCTCAGATACATACAAAGCTAATTTAGGAGCTAATATTGGCACTATCTATGAGTGGGTAAAAACTTATAAAGGTGAAATGGCCGAAACACCTATTCAACTCTTACATGCAATAAATGATCTTTCTCAATTTGTAAAATCCCACCCCAAGGTCAACTTCGTAAACCTTTCAATTGATGCTGCAATTGTAGAAAATGTTAATTTTAGAGGTACTAGTGACATTACATTAACGGATATAAGCACTGCACAAAGAGACTTAATTTGCCCGCAGCGCTTTGTTCTGGATGTGAATGAAAAGAATTTGATGTTAAATGAAGTAAAAGCAACTCTAGATGTATCAATAAATAAACTAGAGCAATTGCTCGTTAAACTAAAACAAGCAAAAACTCTATGTAAAAAAATTAGCAAGATTAAGTCAAATAACAACATCTTGATTTCGATGGTGAAAAAACTAGACTCTTTAGAGAGTGAGTTCAATAATGAATATAAAAAATATTCTTATATTGTAAAATTTTATGGGTATTACGAGTTTTCACAATTTCTTACAACTAAAAATTCTAACAGTTGGACTTCTGATGATATCAATAATCAGAGCAAAATTTACTATGATGTATTTTATAACATAGCTCAGGAACTATACGATTTAACCTTAGATGCTAAAGCTCGACTAAAAACTAGAATTTCTGAGTATGCCGAGCCATTAAACTTTAGTGCTTTTATTCCTCAATGGCGTAATGACCGTCATTTTGGCAGGGCTTTAATTTGGCAACGTGAACATTCAAATATCATTGAAGATTTAACCCTAAATGATAAAAATACACTGGCACAATTAACTGATGAGTATAGTAATTTATTTGTAAAGAAAGATGAAAAATCCAATACCAATTTAGTTGAAAACCTTAATAACGCAACAAGAAAATTGAGCATACTTATTCATCAGAAACATCTTATAGGTATAAATAAAATGGTCGAGTATTTGGAACCATTCATTAGACAAGACGTTAAAATAGAACGATTGTATTATCTTGCAAAAAGTTATTATCAGTTTTTTACTAACTCATTCGAAAATGCATTAGAAACAATATTACAACTTAGTGACACAGAGAGAGAGGAACAGGAGCTAAGTCTGATTATAAGGTTATCTTTAAAGCTTAATAATTTTGAACAAGCGATAGATAGCTTATCCAAAATCGTTCAATACAACGATGAATATTTGCCACAATATGCGCAAATTTTACACTTGCAAGGTCAAAACCAATTAGCTCTAACATCGTATTTAGATTACTTAGACAAATACCCTGAAGACGTACCAGTTTTACTTAAATTCGGTTTATTTCTGGTTAATGTAGGAGAAATTGATAGTGCTAAATCTGTACTGTTGCAAGTAATGAGTATTGACCCTAACAATCAAACAGCAACAAAATACCTAGCAATATTGAACAAATAATTTAAATTGCAGCCAATAAAAAACCGCTTTATCACTAAAGCGGTTTTTTGTTACTGCATAGGTTCAAAACAGTAGATTAATCTTCGTTTTGACGGTCCATGTTTTCAGTGTTCTCAAGCCATAATGCATTGATGATACCGAATGAACAAGCCAGTAATACACCTAAAATCCACGCAAAATACCACATAGATGTTGCTCCTTAATTTAGTAAAGTGAGGTTTTATTGTTTTCAATAAACTCACGATTTAAACGGCCGAACATCTTGTAATAAGTCCAAGCAGTGTAAGACAAAATAATGGGTACAAAAACAGCCGCAACTAGCGTCATGACGGTTAAGGTCATTTCACTCGCCGTTGCATCCCACATAGTTAAGCTCACATTAGGCTCTAATGATGATGGCATTAAGAATGGGAACATCGCAGTACCGCAAGTAAAGATAACGCAAGCAACAGCAAGCGAACTGAACAAGAAGGCAAAACCACTACGATTAAAGCGACTGGCCAAAACAACCAATACAGGCATAATTAAGCCCAAAATTGGGAATAACATAGTCACAGGGTATTTGTCGTAATTGGTTAACCAGGCACCCGCTTCAACAGCAACTGTTTTGGTCGTTGGGTTTGATGGGCCTGCTAAGTCCAGTGTTGATGTAACCACATAGCCATCAATGCCATTAACTAACCAGACACCTGCTGCAGCAAATAGTACAAACAACAAGCTCGCACAAATTTGTGATGCTTTAACACTGCGTACACGTAGCTCGCCTTCGGTTTTCATTTGTAACCAAGACGCACCTTGCATCATAAACATGCTGACACTGACAAGACCGGCTAATAAACCAAATGGATTTAAAAGACCGAAAAAGCCACCGTGGTAAGTTGCACGTAGATATTCGTCAAAATTAAATGGCACGCCTTGCAGCAAGTTACCAAATGCCACACCAATAATCAGTGGTGGCACGAAACCGCCGGCAAATAAAGCCCAATCCCATGACTTACGCCATTTTGGATCTTCAATTTTTGAACGGTAATCAAAGCCAACTGGACGCATATATAACGCGAATAACACCAACATCATCGCCACATAAAAGCCAGAGAATGATACCGCGTAAACCATAGGCCAAGCAGCAAATAAAGCACCACCCGCGGTGATAAGCCAAACTTGGTTGCCGTCCCAGTGAGGGGCAATGGTATTGATCATAATACGGCGCTCGGTGTCGTCTTTACCAATAATCGGTAATAAGGCACCAACGCCCATGTCAAAACCATCAGCCACAGCAAAACCGACTAATATTACACCGATTAATGCCCACCAGATAAATCTTAATACTTCGTAATCTAACATAATCAAGTCCTCCGATTAGGCGTCTAGGTTTTCAAAGTGATAACGACCAGTCTTTAAGCTACTAGGGCCAAGACGAGCGAACTTGAACATTAAGAAAGCCTCTATCACCAGTAGAATGGTATAGAACACCGTAATCGAAATAATACTGAACCATAAATCCGCAGGGGTTAAACTCGATGCCGACATAAAGGTGGGTAATACTTCTGAGATGGTCCAAGGTTGACGGCCAAACTCTGACACAAACCAACCACATTCAATGGCAACCCAAGGAAGCGGTAAGCTGTAAAGTGCTGCACGTAAAACCCATTTTTTCTCAGCAATTTTATGACGTGTGCTTTGCCAAAATGCTGCGGCAAACACCAGTAACATAATCACACCTGCACCAACCATTATCCGGAAGGTCCAGAACATAGGCGCTACCGTTGGAATAGAGTCGTATGATGCTGCGATAATTTGCTCTTCTGTCGCATCAACCACTTTATCGGTATAACGCTTAAGTAAGAAGCCATAACCTAAGTCGTCTTTGGTCGCCTCAAATTGTGCTCTAACCTCTGGAGTTTCATCACCTGCACGCAATTTTTCAAGCAGTGCATATGCCACCATACCGTTACGGATACGCGCTTCATGCTCTTTTACAAGATCTTTAAGGCCTACCACTTCCTCATCTAAAGAACGTGTGGCAATAATACCCATTAAGTAAGGAATTTTAACGGCGTAATCTGTGTGCATGGTTTCTTGATTAGGAAAACCGACAGCCGTAAACGCTGCCGGAGCGGGCTCAGTGTGCCATTCAGCTTCAATTGCCGCTAATTTTACGCGTTGAACTTCGCCGACTTCGTAGCCTGATTCATCACCTAGTACAATAACCGATAAGATTGACGCTAAACCGAAACTTGCAGCAACGGCAAATGAGCGTCGAGCAAACGGTAGGTCACGACCTTTAAGGATGTAGTAAGCACTGATAGAAAGGACAAACATTGCACCAGCTACATAGCCAGAGGCTACGGTATGAACAAACTTGACCTGCGCAACAGGGTTAAACACTAATGCAGCAAAGTCCGTCATTTCCATACGCATGGTTTCGTAATTAAACACAGAACCCACTGGGTTTTGCATCCAACCATTTGCAATCAAAATCCATAATGCTGACATGTTAGAGCCAAGGGCCACTAACCAGGTTACCGCAAGATGTTGACGTTTGCTAAAACGATCCCAACCGAAGAAGAACATACCCACTAAGGTAGACTCTAGGAAGAAGGCCATTAACGCTTCAATCGCCAGAGGCGCACCGAAAATGTCACCTACATAATGAGAATAGTATGACCAGTTAGTACCAAACTGGAATTCCATAGCTAAACCCGTAGCAACACCTAAGGCAAAGTTAATCCCGAAAAGCTTACCCCAAAATTTCGTCATATCTTTATATATCTGATTACTTGTCATCACATACAGTGATTCCATAATCGCCAGAATAAAGGCAAGACCTAGGGTAAGTGGAACAAATAAAAAGTGGTACATGGCTGTCAACGCAAATTGAAAACGCGATAGCTCAACAACCTCTTCGATAATCATTGGCGACTCCTTACTTCATTCAGTTCGACCAAATGCGATACGGCAATGGCACATTGCCACAGTGATGATGTTATACCTGAAAACATTATTTTAAAGTTAATAATGTTAATGCGTTTATTAATGAAAATAGACGAATCAAACCATTAGCTTAGATTTTCAAGCCCAATCCTAAACGTTCTATATCTTACGGCATACAAGCGGGTGAGATCAGATTTTTTACTCAAATTTGTGACAAACATTAGATTTTTTGCATGATTGCAGTTTAATTTATAAATAACAATTACTTACGAAAAGCAAAAGTGTGCCACAAACCATAAAATAATCATTTTTGTGATGTAAGCCCGAGCAAGTTTTATTAGAAAGTCTTGTAGCGCTAACAAATTGCTCATTTTATCCTCTCTAGAGGTATTGACAATATCAACCCAATTGCTAGGCGCAAACATTTAAAATACATAAAATGCTCATAAATACTGTATTGATTAATATTGTTAACGAATATATAACCCTTTAATAAAGCACTAATAACAGATTAGTAAATCTTAATATTAAAAAATAGCGGAATTAAAAAATATCATTACAATTCAGTCAAATAGAAATACTTTCAATCTAATTTATTTAAAAAACCACAATACGCATTATTAAAACTAATTCCAAATGTCATTTTTTCTCATTTGAGCTTTGTAAATGTCGATCGTATAATTTATATACAACATTCTTCGTGGTATTTGCCACCTTAGTCTAGATCCACCTTCCCCTTTGATTTGAGATATCGTATGACACTGTTATTTGAAAATATTGTGAACTTATATAAACACGCCTTTTCTGAAATGTTTACCCCGAAAGAGGATAAATAACTGGCGTAAGTAAGCGGCATTATCAGTATTTTACTGCTCAAAATATGCCATAAAAAAAGCGACTCAATTGAGTCGCTTTTTTGTTCACTAAACATGCTTAGCCAATCTTAACCCGAGCATTACGGAACATACGCATCCATGGGCTGTCTTCGCCCCAACCATCTGGATGCCATGAGTTAGCAACCGTTCTGAACACGCGCTCAGGGTGTGGCATCATAATGGTCACACGACCGTCAGTAGTACAAATACCGGTTAAACCATTTGGCGAACCATTAGGATTTTCTGGGTATTGCGTTGCGATCTGGCCGTGGCCATCAACATAACGCAGTGCAATCGTCCCCGAAGCTTCAGCACCAGCAAGTGCTTGAGCATTGGCAAACTCTGCTAAACCTTCACCGTGTGATACTGCGATTGGCATACGCGAACCGGCCATACCGTCAAAGAATGCCGATGGTGATTGCTGTACTTCAACCAGGCTAAAACGAGCTTCAAAACGCTCAGAGCGGTTGCGCACAAAGTGTGGCCAATGTTCACTGCCAGGAATGATTTCTTTTAAGTTAGATAACATCTGACAACCATTACACACACCTAGCGCAATGCTTGAGTCACGCTCAAAGAAGCGGCTAAATTCATCACGGGCACGACTGTTAAATAAAATCGATTTAGCCCAACCTTCACCAGCGCCAAGTACGTCACCATAAGAGAAACCGCCACAAGCCACTAGGCCCTGGAACTCCTCTAAACTAATACGACCAGATAAGATATCAGACATATGCACGTCGCGGCTTTCAAAACCTGCGCGGTCAAATGCGGCAGCCATTTCAATGTGCGAGTTAACACCCTGCTCACGTAAAATAGCCATTTTAGGCGCTGCGCCTTTTAAAATATAAGGTGCAGCAACATCTTCGCTCGGATTAAAGCCTAATTTAACGGTTAAGCCTGGTGCATCTGCTTGCTGTTTAAGCTCAAACTCTTGCTTAGCACATTCAGGATTATCACGCAGGGCTTGCATGCGGTAGGTCGTTTCAGACCACAAAGTGCGTAATGCGGTGCGGCTATCGGCAAAGATAACGCGCTCGCCATCTGTAATACTGATCTTATCAGCTGTTTGCAGGCCACCAATGTGATGGCAGCTCACACCTTTGGCTTCAAACTGCGCAGCAATGTCGGTTGCTTGCTCTGCACTCACTTGAATAACTGCGCCTAATTCTTCGTTAAATAAACGCTCTAAATCAGTGCCGTTTAAGCCTGCTAAATCGATGCTTAACCCTGTGTTACCGGCAAATGCCATTTCAACTAGGGTGGTAAATAATCCACCGTCGCTGCGATCGTGATAAGCAATGACGGCCTGGTCTGAAACCAGTTTTTGCATCACTTCAAAGAAGCCAGCAAGGTTAGCCGTGTTGTCCAGTGTTGGCGCAATATCACCAAGTTCACTGTACACCTGCGCTAAACATGAGCCGCCTAAACGGTTTTGGCCATTGCTCAAGTCCAGCATTAGCAATGCGCTATCGCCTTTATCTGCGCGCAGCTCTGGGGTGACTGTTTTGCGAATATCTTGCACAACACCAAAGGCGGTAATCACTAACGACATAGGCGATGTTACGGTTTTATTTTCGCCGTTGTCTTGCCATGCGGTTTTCATCGACATTGAGTCTTTACCAACAGGAATGGTAATGCCCAGTGCTGGGCATAAGTCTTCACCGATGGCTTTAACCGCTTCGTAAAGGCCGGCATCTTCGCCTGGGTGACCCGCTGGCGACATCCAGTTAGCTGATAGTTTAATCCGTTTGAACGAGCCAATATCAGTACCGGCAATGTTCATAATCGACTCAGCAACAGCCATACGCGCCGAGGCATCAAAATCAAGTAGTGCTAACGGAGTACGCTCGCCCATCGACATGGCTTCGCCGGTGTAGCTGTCATAACTTGACGCGGTTACTGCGCAGTCAGCAACAGGCACCTGCCAGGGACCGACCATTTGGTCGCGATTCACTAAACCAGTGACAGAGCGATCACCAATGGTGATTAAGAACGTTTTGTCGGCAACGGTTGGTAGGGTTAACACACGCTTAACGGCTTCGGTTAACTCAATCTTAGTTTGATCTAATGCCGGAGAGACTGCTTTAGCCGTTACCACATCGCGGCTCATTTTAGGCGCTTTGCCTAATAGCACTTCAAGCGGTAAGTCGATTGGCTTGTTATTAAAGTGGCTGTCAGCAAGGGTTAAATGCATCTCTTCAGTGGCTTCACCCACAACGGCAAACGGCGCACGTTCGCGAGCACAAATATCAGCAAACTGTTGTAAATTCTCAGGGGCTACTGATAACACATAACGTTCTTGCGATTCGTTACACCAAATCTCAAGTGGGCTCATGCCTGGCTCATCAGAGGGTACGTTACGTAAATTAAATACACCGCCACGATTACCGTCGTTAACTAATTCAGGGAAAGCATTAGATAAACCGCCCGCTCCCACGTCATGAATAAACTGAATAGGGTTGGTGTCGCCCAATTGCCAACAACGGTCAATCACTTCTTGGCAACGACGTTCCATTTCAGGGTTTTCACGTTGCACAGATGCAAAGTCTAAATCTTCACTTGATTGGCCCGACGCCATTGAAGAAGCTGCGCCGCCACCTAAACCGATGTTCATTGCAGGGCCACCTAGCACAATCAGCTTAGCACCGACGGTGATTTCGCCCTTTTGCACGTGTTCTTCACGGATATTACCTAAACCACCGGCAATCATAATCGGCTTGTGGTAACCACGTACTTCAACGCCGTTGTGGCTTGACACTTCTTGCTCGTAGGTACGGAAATAACCGGTTAACGCCGGACGACCAAATTCGTTATTAAATGCCGCGCCGCCTAATGGGCCTTCGAGCATGATTTCTAACGGGGTCACAATACGGTCAGGTTTACCGTAATTGCCTTCCCATGGTTGTACAAACCCAGGGATTTTAAGGTTAGACACGGTAAAGCCATTTAACCCTGCTTTGGGTTTAGAGCCTCGACCGGTTGCGCCTTCATCACGAATCTCGCCACCAGACCCCGTAGCTGCACCTGGGTATGGACTAATCGCAGTTGGGTGATTGTGGGTTTCTACCTTCATCAATACATGCATTGCTTCGGTGTGATAGTTGTATACACCGTCAGGATCGGGGAAGAAACGCCCTGCAACAGAACCTGTCATTACTGCAGCGTTATCTTTATAAGCAGATAACACGTTATCAGGGGTCACTTCAAAGGTGTTCTTGATCATTTTAAACAATGATTTTGGCTGTACTTCGCCGTCGATTGTCCAATCAGCATTGAAGATTTTATGACGACAATGTTCTGAGTTTGCCTGAGCAAACATCATTAATTCAATGTCGTTTGGATTACGATTTAAACGGACAAAGTTTTCGACTAGGTAGTCAATTTCATCATCGGCTAACGCTAAGCCTAACTTAACGTTAGCCACTTCAAGTGCGCGGCGACCTTCGGCTAAAATATTGACGCTGTTAAATTT
This sequence comes from Shewanella saliphila, assembly GCF_014648295.1. GTDB lineage: Bacteria > Pseudomonadota > Gammaproteobacteria > Enterobacterales > Shewanellaceae > Shewanella > Shewanella saliphila. Next base: position 53,785 of record NZ_BMQV01000006.1, on the reverse strand, counting down.
AGCTGGTTCAGTGCGGGCAAACAGCACTTGGGCGTCATCAAAGCTTGGTAACATCACTTCAACCATGCGGTCGTGTAATAAACCTTGTAATTGCTTTTGCTGCTCGGCCGTTAATGTGGCTGACTCAACATAATAAGCAATACCGCGCTCTAAACGCTTAACTTTAGCTAGCCCACAGTTATGGGCAATATCGGTCGCTTTAGACGACCAAGGAGAAATAGTGCCAGGACGTGGCGTAACAAACAGTAACGATCCCTCTGGCGCATGTGACTCAATGGCAGGGCCGTAGGTAAGAATGGTTTCTAGTTGTAGACGTTCATTATCATCGAGTTGTTCAGTCAGATCGGCTAAATGCACATATTCGGCATAAATTTGCGATACTGGAAGCGATGCGTTTTCGCAAGCCTCCATGAGTTTTTGAACTCTAAATGCAGATAGTGCAGGGGCTCCGCGAATGATTTCCATCACGTCTATTCACCTTATAATTTATATAGGAGGGTCAGAATTGGCGCTATTATAGGGAATTGCACCATACAAATCACGCTCGAGCACGGGTGAAAACAGTGTTTCCTGATAGAGAAAATATCCCCAGCGATGAATGCTACAGTGAATAGTATGGTAACTTTACATTTGAGCAATAACAGTACATTTTGTGGCGTTTTTTTGTACAAGCCTAGGCGTTTTGCAAAACACCTGATAAAGTATGCGAAAAATAACGCCTACCCCTACATATTTAAAGGCTATTCGACAGTATTAAACTCGTTTTTCTCGTATAACTTTCGTGAACATTAACGATACAACTTAAGATAACCAGTTAATAAATATGATCAAAACCTTATTCATTATTCTACTTTGTGCCATTTTAAGCGCCTGTCAGCCAGTTGATATTCAACAGGTCGATATTGCTGCGCCTGCACAAAAGCGCAGTGTTTTGAAAGTTGGCACCTTGTATGGCCCGCAGATTTACCTTAATTCTGAATTAGGTGAAACCGGTTTTGACTTTGAAATGGCTCAGCGTTTTGCTGACTATTTATCGCTGCCATTAGAGATGATCCCTTACACCGATCGTAAAGCCTTATTTAAAGCGTTAAAAGATAACGATATCGACATTATTGCGGCAGGTATTGCCAAAACCCCCAATCGCAGCCAGCAATTTAAACTTGGGCCTACCTTATATAAAGTTAACCAAGTATTGGTGTACAAAGAAGGCACACCTGAGCCTAAAGATATTGGTACCTTGTCGGGTGAAATCACCGTGATGGCCAATTCATCGTCGGTAAATACCCTGACTCAATTGCAAAAAGATTATCCTGAATTGATGTGGAACCAGGTCAGCGATAAAGATAATGAAGAGCTATTTGCCCTGATTGCCAAAGGTGAATTGAACTACACAATTTCTGACTCAAACAGTCTGCTGATCAATCAGCGTTTTTTACCTGAATTACGCGCAGGGATGATTTTAGAAGAAAAAGTGGAAGTGGTTTGGTTGTTGCCGCCAAAAGAAAGTGACCGTTTAATGAGTCAGCTTTTGGCTTTTTGGCACAAAGAGAAACGCGCTGGCACGCTTGAGCACTTAAACGAAAAATACTTTGGCCATGTAAAACGTTTTGATTATGTCGATACCCGCGCCTTTATCCGTGCTATTGACAATATTTTGCCAGAATATCGCGGCATGTTTGAAGAGTACGCTGGCGAACTAGATTGGCGTAAGCTCGCGGCTGCGAGCTATCAAGAGTCGCACTGGAACCCAACGGCTCGCTCCCCTACTGGCGTTCGCGGCATGATGATGCTGACTCGACCTACAGCCTCTTATGTGGGGGTGGATAACCGTTTAGATGCAGAACAAAGTATCCGTGGCGGAGCATTTTATTTAAAAGATATGTTAGACCGCTTGCCAGAATCGATTGCCGACTCACAGCGGGTATGGTTTGCGTTGGCCGCTTATAATATCGGTTTGGGCCATGTTGAAGATGCGCGCCGCTTAACCGAATCAATGGGCATGGACCCTAGCGCTTGGCGAGACGTGAAAAAAGTATTGCCGCTATTACAACAATCAAAATACTACAAACAAACCCGATATGGTTATGCACGCGGCAGTGAAGCGGTACACTATGTTGACAGCATTCGTCGTTATTACGACACCCTAGTTTGGGTAGATAACCAAACTAAACAAATGGAAATGATTGAAGAAAACGACAGCATTGAAGTGATTGCAGAAGAAGCACCAATAAATACCAATGTGTCTGCGCAGCAACCTTAAGGCCTGTTGATCTTTCTTAATAAACCATTGCATTGTCGGTTTTGAAAAAATATTATGACGGTTCTACGATGAGCGATGGCTTATCGTTACACTATTTCACACTGCAATAATGATTGAGGTATGGGTATGAGAAGAAGAATAATGAGCAACATGGTGTCACGCCGCCGTGTGATGCTTAAGGTGCAAAAAAACCGCATTCAAAATCGTCAACGCGCTCATTTTTTACTTGTTCAAACAGAAACTTAATTTAAGTCTGTTCACTCATTACACGCTATTGGGTCCCTGCTAAGCGAATGCTAATCTGCGGGTATTCATCAAAAAGTCTTTAATCAGTTTGCTGTTTAGCTAACTGTTTAAGGGCTTTTTTTTCAGCTCGTCTACGTTTAAAAAACGCACTTAGCTGCGCCGCGCAGTCATCGGCTAATATACCAGCACTGACCGCTAGCTGATGATTAAACGCCGGATGTTGTAATAAATTAATCACGCTCCCCGCGGCACCTGTTTTTAAATCCTCTGCACCATAAACCACCCGTTCAATACGGCTATGCACCATTGCGCCAGCACACATTGAACACGGCTCTAACGTCACATACAGGGTTGTACCTAACATACGATAGTTTTCGAGCACTTTACCGGCTTGGCGAATGCATTCCATTTCTGCATGAGCGGTAGGATCGTGATTTAAAATGCTTAAATTAAATCCGCTGGCTATCATCACATCATCTTTTACCAATACCGCCCCGACCGGGACTTCACCTTTTAGCTCCGCTTGCTCAGCAAGCTGCATCGCTACCCGCATCCACTTTTCATCAATGGCTAACTGGGCACGATCTATTTCGGTATTTTTGATGTCATTATCAACATTGGAATGTAACCAAGGGTCGCTTGGGCGTTCTGCCTTTGGAGTATCTGTCACACTATTAACCTAGGTAAAGTTTATGCTTTCTATTCTACCAAATAAAAAAGACGCCGCAGCGTCTTTTTTGTAGAACCGAGGGTTAATCCGCTTGGGTTATTCCCATTCAATCGTTGCCGGTGGCTTACCTGAAATATCGTAAACCACACGAGAAATACCATCGATTTCATTAATGATGCGGTTCGATACTCGACCCAAAAAGTCGTACGGTAAGTGCGCCCAATGTGCGGTCATAAAGTCGATAGTTTCTACCGCGCGAAGCGACACAACCCAATCATATTTACGACCATCGCCCATCACACCCACTGAACGTACCGGTAAAAATACCGTAAATGCTTGGCTGACTTTGTTGTATAAGTCTGCATTATGCAATTCTTCAATGAAGATAGCATCAGCACGACGTAACAAGTCACAGTATTCTTTTTTCACTTCGCCAAGAACGCGTACACCAAGACCTGGCCCTGGGAACGGGTGACGATAAAGCATGTTGTAAGGTAGACCAAGTTCTAAACCAATCTTACGCACTTCATCTTTAAATAACTCACGTAACGGCTCAACTAAACCTAGTTTCATATCGTCAGGCAAACCGCCTACGTTATGGTGCGACTTAATCACATGCGCTTTACCGGTTGCACTGCCTGCAGACTCAATCACATCTGGGTAAATAGTGCCTTGAGCTAACCATTTCGCATTAACGCATTTTTTAGATTCTTCATCGAAGATTTCAACAAACACGCGGCCAATGATTTTACGTTTGGCTTCTGGCTCAGCTTCGCCTGCCATCGCATCTAAGAAACGGCTTTCAGCATCGACATGAACAATGTTCAGTCCAAAATGATCGCCAAACATTTCTAATACTTGATCGGCTTCGTTTAAACGCAATAAACCGTTGTCGACAAACACACAAGTAAGTTTATCGCCAATAGCACGATGTAATAACATCGCCACAACTGATGAATCCACCCCACCTGAGAGGCCTAAAATCACTTCATCATCGCCAATTTGTTGCTTTAAACGCTCAATAGCATCTTCGATAATTGATGAGGGTTTCCAGTTAGCTTCACAGCCACAAATGTCTAACGCAAAATGCTCAAGCATGCGTTGACCTTGACGAGTGTGGGTCACTTCTGGGTGAAATTGTACGCCGTAAAAGCGTTTTTCTTCGTTGGCCATTGCCGCAAAAGGACAGGTTGCGGTTTTAGCAACAGTCACAAAACCTTCTGGGATCACCGAGACTTTATCACCGTGGCTCATCCATACGTCAAGTAATGGCTTACCGTCTGCACTTACGGCATCTTCAATGCTTTTGAACAGTGCAGAAGTGGTTTGCAGTTCGATTTGAGCATAACCAAACTCGCCCTCGCCTACGCCTTGAATCACTTTACCGCCAAGCTGCTCAGACATGGTTTGCATGCCATAACAAATGCCCAAAACGGGGACGCCTGCGGTAAATACATATTCTGGTGCACGTGGAGAATGATCAGCTGTGACGCTTTCAGGGCCGCCCGCTAAAATAATGCCGTTTGGAGCAAACTCACGAATTTGTGCTTCGCTTACATCCCACGCCCATAACTCACAATACACGCCAATTTCACGAATACGGCGGGCAATAAGTTGAGTGTACTGAGAACCAAAATCGAGGATCAAAATCTTATGATCATGAATATTAATCATGGGTAACCTTTACAAATTGATTAAATGCCATGGCCAACACATAGGCCACAATGCGATTAACAAAAGGGCGACAAACGTCGCCCTCACAAAAATTATGAACCTGAACGGTAATTTGGCGCTTCTTTGGTAATGGTCACATCGTGAACATGTGATTCACCCATACCGGCAGAAGTGACTTTTACAAACTGTGCTTTTTCATTTAAATCTTTAATGGTGGCACAACCTGTTAAGCCCATGCATGAACGTAAACCGCCCATGTGTTGGTGAATAATTTCTTTAATTTTGCCTTTGTATGGTACGCGGCCTTCAATACCTTCTGGTACTAATTTGTCAGCGGCGTTATCGCTTTGGAAATAACGATCTGATGAACCTTGGGTTTGACCCATTGCGCCCAATGAACCCATACCGCGGTATGACTTATAAGCACGGCCTTGGTAAAGCTCAGTCTCACCAGGCGCTTCGTCAGTACCGGCAAACATAGAGCCTGCCATGATGCATGATGCACCCGCTGCTAATGCTTTTGCTAAGTCACCAGAAAAACGAATACCGCCATCAGCAATCACAGGAATGCCAAGTGCAAGCACGGCTTCAGCAGCATCAGAAACTGCAGTAATTTGCGGCACACCTACACCTGTTACAATACGGGTTGTACAAATTGAACCTGGACCAATACCCACTTTAACCGCGTTAACACCTGCTTCGACTAACGCTAATGCGCCAGAAGCTGTGGCAACGTTACCGCCAACAATTTGTAACTCAGGATATTTAGCGCGAGTATCACGAATGCGTTGTAATACGCCTTCAGAGTGGCCGTGAGATGAGTCAATTAGCAGCACATCTACGCCTGCTTTAACAAGTGCATCAATACGCTCTTCATTGCCTGCACCAGCACCAACCGCAGCACCGACACGTAAACGACCTAACTCGTCTTTACATGCGTTTGGCTTACGCTCAGCTTTTTCGAAGTCTTTTACAGTAATTAAGCCTTTAAGCTTAAAGTTGTCATTGACCACCAACACTTTTTCAATGCGGTGTGAATGCATTAACTTTTGCACTTCGTCTAATTTGGTACCTTCTGGTACTGTCACTAAACGATCTTTTGGCGTCATCATGTCAGCAACCGTTTTGCTCCAATCGGTAACAAAACGCACGTCACGACCAGTAATAATACCCACAAGTTCGTGTGCATCATTCACCACTGGATAGCCGGCAAAACCATTACGTTCAGTTAAAATACGTAAATCAGTTAAGCTGGTAGTCGGGGTTACAGTAACAGGATCTTGAACAATACCTGCTTCGTAGCTTTTTACTTTACGCACTTCTTCGGCTTGTTGCTCAATGCTCATGTTTTTATGAATAAATCCTAAACCACCTTCTTGCGCGATAGCAATTGCAAGACGAGATTCAGTCACTGTGTCCATAGCGGCAGACACAAGTGGAATATTCAATTCGATTTTATTCGTTAAACGAGTTTTGAGGACAGCGGTATTAGGGAGTACGGTCGAGTGGGCAGGAACCAACAACACATCATCAAAGGTTAGTGCATCTTTCAGTAAACGTAGCATGGCAACATCTCCCTAGTAAGTAGGATTTGAGGTGAAATATTGCGGCGAGATTATACCTTGCATATTACAGTTGGTAAATGGAAAATAGATTTTTATTACCTTTAGAATGAGAACACTCATGAGTGCCACAAAAAACAATGTTTACACTGTTTCGCAATTAAACGGCGAAGTCAGGCATATTCTTGAAGGTCAAATAGGTAAAATTTGGTTAAATGGTGAAATTTCAAACTTTTCCTCACCCAGTTCTGGCCATTGGTATCTCACGTTAAAAGACAGCCGTTCCCAAATACGTTGTGCCATGTTTAAGGGCCGTAATCAATCGGTACGCTTTAAACCCGTTAATGGTCAACAAGTGTTAGTTAAAGGCGCCATCAGCGTTTACGAGCCTCGTGGCGACTATCAATTACTATTAGAGTCAATGCTACCTGCTGGCGACGGTCTGTTAGCGCAAGAATTTGAAGCGTTAAAACTCAAATTGGCCGCAGAAGGCTTATTTACCACAGAAACAAAGCGCCCTATTCCCCAAAACATTCAACGCATTGGTGTGATTACTTCGGCAACGGGCGCTGCACTTCGAGACATATTGCACGTATTAGCCAGACGCGACCCATCAATTGAAGTGATTGTTTATCCAACCCAAGTACAAGGCGCAGCGGCGAGCCAGTTAATTTGCCAGGCCATTGCTAAAGCAAACCAGCGCCTTGAAGTGGATGTATTACTGCTAACCCGAGGTGGCGGCTCGTTGGAAGACTTATGGTGCTTTAACAGCGAACATTTAGCGCATGCCATTTACAACAGTGCTCTGCCGGTTATTAGTGCTGTTGGCCACGAAATAGATACTACCATCAGCGACTATGTTGCCGACGTTCGCGCCCCTACGCCATCAGCAGGTGCTGAGCTATTGTCTAAAGACAAAGGCAATAAAGCGGAAAAGCTTATGTTGCTGTTATCGCGCTTACAGCAAGGGATGAAGCATTATCAATTACAAAAAAGCGGACGCTTAAGCCAGTTAGGTCACCAGCTTCAGCGCCATGAGCCACAACGTAAACTGCAACAATTTGAACAACGTTTTGATGAGATGCAAATGCGCTTAGAAAATGCCTTACAGCATAAATTGAGCCGCTTAACCTTACGCCACCAGCAATTACATAACCGCTTACAACAACGTTCACCGGCCAGTACCTTAACATTAGAAAAACAGCGCCTACAGTATTTAACAGCGCGGTTTAACGACGCCAGCAGCGACTACTTTAAACAGGCAGCGGAACGCGTTGCCCAAGCATCCCACAAGCTTGATACGGTTAGCCCTTTGGCCACATTGAGCCGCGGCTATTCAATCACTAGCACCAATAAACACGTTATAGAAAATGCTCAGCAGTTAACACTAGGAGATGAAATTCATACCCGCTTAAAACACGGTGAAGTGACTTCTACCGTGACGAAAATATCGAGCAACTAAAACAAATCTCGAGACCCTAGATACACAAAAGCCATCTTGCGATGGCTTTTTATTTAAGCAGTAAAACGATTAAAGCGTGTTACTTAACCTGAGCTCTGGTTACTTACCAATCGGTGTTAATACAATTTCAACACGGCGGTTTTGTGCACGGCCATCGGCAGTATTGTTGCTCGCTATCGGGTTTGACTCGCCCATGCCGGTTGATGACACACGTGAACCACTCACATTCTGGCTAGTGATGTATTGCGCCACTTCACTGGCTCGTACTTGCGATAAACGTAGATTGTATGACTCAGACCCCGAACTGTCGGTATAACCAATCACGTTTAAGCGGGTGTCGCTGTATTCTTTGGCCACTAACACAACGCTGTTTAAGACTGATTTAGCGCGTTCGCTTAACACGGTTTGGTCAACGGCAAACGTCACTTCGTTTGGCATGTTAAGGATGATGTTATCACCATCACGAGTCACGCTGACACCAGTAGATTGTAACTGCTTACGCAATTTAGCCTCTTGTACATCCATGTAGTAACCAATACCGCCGCCAACGGCCGCACCCGATGCAGCACCAATTAATGCGCCTTTACCGCGATCGCTTTTACTTGATGAGGCCACACCTATGGCTGCACCGCTAATGGCACCAATAATGGCACCATTGGTCGCTTTAGCATTTTCAGACTCGCCGGTGTAAGGATTAGGTAATTGGCAGCCTGACAACAAAGTCGCCCCTAATAAACAACCGCATAATAACGATGAATTTAATTTTACTAACATACACTCTCCTAAATACTTATTTTTTAAATCAAAATAAGTAAAAAACTGAGGACTTCAAAAAAACGTAATTCTACTCTAGATGAATCTGATGTTTACGTTATTTTTTGTTCATCAAACGACGGCACCATGCCAATGCGCCAAATAAGCTAACCGTTAACCAAGACAGCGCGCCGCCATGTACTTCTTCCACATAGACTTCTTCAATATATACGGTATCTCTATCGCCACTTTCAAGCGGTAATGCATACAATGAATCAACATCATCACTGCTGATGGTGGCAACAGGGTCAGCATAACCTAGCTCATATAAGTCAATTAACACATCGTAGTGATCGGTTTGATAACCGTTAGCTAGAGTGGTTAATACTTCATAATCATCAAAGCTTGAATCAGCATTTAGCGTGAATACATCGGTCGAGTAATAATGGATCCACGGACCACCGTTTTGGCTTAAATATAACTCAGCAAATACATCTGCTTGCACGTCACCGCCACTGCTGTTGATGTCAGCATCAAAGGTCACGCTAAAGGTTTGATAAAACCCGTCATAGTCGTAATCTTCAAATAAACGCGTTTGAGCATCATAAAATGAAAAGTCATAATAAATGACCTGGTTTTGCTGAGCGAATGCTCGCAACTGTTGGCTTGTTTGGGTGGCTGCGGCTTTTTGATGGACAGCCATACGTTGTTCGCGGGTCACTTTTGAACTGCTATCAGCGGTAGCAGTTAATAACTTAGCTTGTTGATGCAGTGCTGCTACTTGGGTTTCATTGTCGGCGCTCGCAGGCGCATCCAATAATCTTGCTTGGCTTACCGCGCCATTGACCTGGCTTGCACTGACTTGAATCGCATTGGCTTCTTCACTATTGGCGTTAGCAGAGCTTAACCCCAGGGCGCATACCACACCCAAGCTTAGCCCTAACTTAACGGTGTTAAATGATGTTGCTTTGCTGATGTTATCTAAATATGGGTTCATGGTGATTCCTCACAACCTTAAATGTTGTAATCATTAAAACTCACTTAAAATGAACACAAGCTGAACATTACCAAACAGTTAAGCCTCTATATCATCCAATCATCACGCTGTTATTGCCATTCAGTTAATGTTCATCTGCAGACAGGTATACTTGCCCAGCAACTCATTTTGAATCGACTCCCTGTTCAATTATTTAAGTAGATGTTTCTATATAGAAAAGGATCTTTTACACTAACGGTAATGAGGTAAATAGGATTAACACCATGCAGCGAATGTTCAAACTCAAGGCCACGCTTTTAGGCTTAATGTTAGTGATTTCATCACCCAGCTTTGCTGGCGCTTCGCATGTGTTACCGTTAAGTTCTGCGGCCCCATTTGAGCTTGTTCCAGGTCTTAAAGACAATCGCCAAAGTAACAACTTGGTGGTCACTAGTGCACAACAAGCCATTCAAATTGCTAAGCGCAGTTACTCCGGCAAGGTGTTAAAAGTTCAATCTAGCAGCGTAAATGGACATCCTGGGTATCGAGTCAAACTACTCACCAATGATGGCGTTATTTTTTATGTCTCTGTTGATGCCACCAATGGTTCAGTGAGAAGGAACTAGCCCATGAGATTATTACTGGTTGAAGATGACCTAGCCTTACAAGCTAACGTTAAGCAGCACCTTATTGATGCGCAGTACACTGTCGATGTCGCTTCTGATGGTGAAGAAGGCTTATTTCAAGCCCAAGAATATCAATACGATGTGGCGATTATTGATGTCGGGTTACCTAAAATTGACGGTTTAACCCTAATCAGCCAGCTGCGCGAACAAAATATTAGTTACCCCATTATCATTTTAACCGCCCGTGATAGCTGGCAAGACAAAGTGATTGGCCTTGATGCCGGTGCAGATGATTATTTAAGTAAACCGTTTCAGCTAGAAGAGTTAGTCGCACGTATTAATGCATTAATACGGCGCTCAGCAGGCAAAGCCAGCCCAGTGATTCAAAATGGGCCATTTAGTATTAATACCCGCAGCCTTGAAATTAAAATACATCAAGAAGTGGTTAATTTAAGCGGCTCTGAATACAAATTATTTGAATACCTGATGCTACACCCAGGTTCAGTGCATTCAAAAAGCAGTTTAATTGAACATATTTACGATCAAGATTTCGACCTAGACTCTAACGTTATCGAAGTGTTTATTCGTCGCTTGCGTAAAAAGCTCGACCCAGACAATCAATACCAACTTATTGAAACATTACGAGGCCAAGGCTATCGTTTGCGTCAATTAGGACAGCATGAGTAAGTTATTAGGTTCGCTTAAAGTTCGCATTGTGGTCAGTGCGCTACTGCTTATTTTAGGGCTATTACCCATCATTGGCATTACCGTTAATAATGCCTTTGAAACCCAAATTAACGTTGCCGCCAAAAACCAATTAAAAGCTTATGTGTACTCAGTGTTAGCCATGGCAGAAGTAGAAAACGATGAACTACTCATGCCAGAGCACCTGCTCGAAAATCAATTTAATGTTATCGGCTCCGGACTTTATGCACTCATTACCACCAAAGATAACCAATTACTGTGGACCTCAAATTCATTTTTAGGTCTAAATACCCCAATCAACCTACCAAAACCTGCAACAGGTAGAAGCAGTTACGACAACCTGTTAATTAACGACAAGCCGCAATTAATTTACAGTTACAGTGTCAGTTTCGCCACCAGCGAACAACCTTTTACCATGACACTGCACATCATTAAAAACCAGCAAGAATACCAACAGCAAATTAACCAATTTTCTAAGACATTATGGACCTGGTTATTGATCTTAATGGCGCTGTTATTTAGCGTGCAGTTGAGTTGGTTATTATGGACATTAAAACCCTTAGGTAAATTCAGCCAGGAGCTCAGCGCCGTTGAGCAAGGTAAGTCTATGCAGCTAAGCACCCAATACCCCATTGAGTTACAAAAGGTGGCGAAGCAGCTCAATACCTTACTGCAAACAGAGCAAAATCAGCGTAAACGCTACCGTAATGCCCTTGCCGATTTAGCCCATAGTTTAAAAACGCCATTAGCGGTCATGCAAACCCAGGCCAATTTAAATGACGCATCGTTAGAACAAATTAATCGTATTAATCAAATTGTGGCTTACCAATTAAAGCGTGCACAAAGTGCTGCGGGCACAGGTTGGCACCTTGGGGTCAGTGTTGATGACATTGCCGCACGGTTAGTGCGAACCTTAGGTAAAATTTATCAACAGCAACAGCTGGCTATTGATTATCAAGGCGATGCCGAGGCGCGTTTTAAAGGTGATGAGTCGGACTTAACTGAGATGCTCGGCAACGTGTTAGACAATGCCTGCAAAGCCGCCAATCACCGAGTGTTACTCACTGTTAAGCAATTACCGAACAGTTTACACATCTGCGTTGAGGACGACGGCGCAGGCGTACCTAAAGACAAACAACAACAAATTTTTGAACGAGGCATGCGAGCAGACACCTACACACAAGGGCATGGAATTGGCTTGGCAATTGTGCGTGACTTAGTCGACAGCTACCACGGCACATTAACAGTGACACAATCGTCTACCCTGGGCGGCGCCAAGTTTGAGTTTGCATTTACCCATTAATCAATACCCAGATAATCATCATCGCTTTTTTACTCCCCCTTAGTTAACTTTCAGCTTATGTTCATCTTCGGATGGTTATGATGGCTTTAACAGTCATCAATGACACTGGAGATAACATGAAAAAAGCCATTCAAACACCCGCTAAAGCGCTTATTGCATTAGCCTTGGTTTGCATGCCATTAGCAAGTGTACAAGCCGCACAACCTACCGAGTCATCCACTTACAATACAGTGGATGAAGTGGTCAGTGATGCAGAGTTGGCACAAATGCTCGCGCCTATTGCGCTATATCCAGACAGCCTATTAACGCACATACTGATTGCGTCAACCTACCCGCTTGAAATTGTGCAAGCCAAACGTTGGTTAGCCAGCCAGGGAGAGCGCGATACCAGCCAAATTATGACCGCGGTAGAGTCGCAAGATTGGGACCCAAGCGTGAAAGCCTTGGTGGCCTTTCCTAATGTGCTTGAACGCTTAAATGATGATTTAGTGTGGACGCAAAACCTAGGCGATGCATTTTTACAAGATGAGGGGCGCTTGCTAGACACCATACAGTCACTAAGACTACAAGCCGATGAAGCGAATAATCTGGCCGATCTTGAACAAGTTAAAGTGACCCGAGTTGAGCGCCGAATTATTATTGAATCTGTTCGTCCTGAAATTGTCTATGTGCCTTACTATGACAGCCGCATTGTTTATGGTAACTGGCGTTGGAACCGATACCCACCCGTGTATTGGCATGCACCTGCATATGTGCATTACCGCCCAAGTCACAGTGCGATATTTTGGGATGCAGGCGTGCGCATTAGCTTTAACTTCTTTTTTAGTGGATTCCATTGGCATGATCGCCGTGTCATCGCGGTACCGGTTCGTAAAAACTACCGTTATTACACGCCACGTAAAATCAGTTACAGCCATGGTGCACAACATTGGCAACACAAACCTAAACATCGTAAAGGCGTGGCTTATCGCAGCCAAGTCGTGAGTAAACGTTACAATGGTCATTATGAACAACGTCATAAGCCTGTTAGCTATTCTCGTGAGACTAAACGCCAAATGGTTAATGAGCCTCGTAAACAAGTGAGCCACAGCACTAAACAAGACAAGCGCAGTGAGCATGCAGCGGTAAAGGGCGTCAATCGTAATCAAGTGGTAGAGCATCGCAGCACTGCGTTAAAGCGCGAGCTAAGTCAGCAACGTCAAGCCACCTCTAAAAGCAAATCGTTTGACCGTAAAGGTGAACCAATGCGTTCGAGCTACAGCAATAAGCGCGATGTGGTAAATAACAAATCCAAATATGAGGCCAAACCGGTAACCTATGTGACTCAAAAATCACGACAGGTTGAATCTAAAAAAGCAGCAACGCAAAAAGTACAACGTGCAGCAAAAGTAGAAAAAACTCGTCAATCACAAGCCGCTTCGCGAAGTGTCCAGCAAGTGGCAAAACGGCAACGCAGAAGCGAGCCCAAACAGGTGCGTTCTGTCACTCGAAGTGCCCCGCAAAAAGCACAACGCTCAAGCAATTCGCAACGTAGCATGAGCAACCAACAGCGTAGCAACTCATCGAGGCAAGCAAGTCACTCAAGAAGCAGTAAACCAACCAGAGAAAAACATTAGGACCGCAAAATAAAAACAGCATGAGTTTGAGCTCATGCTGTTTTCATTTATAGGCTCTCAGCGTGTTATACCAATCCGTTTATGAGATGGCAGGTAAGCGGATGCATACCAATAACCCTTGCGGCTCAATACGGCGAAGACTCAACTCACCTTGATGTAAACTAATAATATGTTGGCAAATCGACAACCCTAACCCAGCCCCTTGAGAAGCATTTTCATCGACCCGGTAAAAACGGTTTTGGGCTAAACTAATTTGCTCATCTGTCATACCACTGCCCTGATCGCTCACATAAATGTTGATACCCGCATTGGTTTGCTCCGCACGCACAGTAATAACAGAGTCTACAGGGCTATATTTACACGCATTTTCAATGACATTTTTTAACACTAGCTCCAAATAAAATGGGTCGGCATTAACGGTTAACTCATTGGGAATATCAACGTGCCATTGGTAATCGGCGATTAAATGCAATAATTGATTAATTACATTATCAATAATCGCTTGAAGCTGACAATCTTGACGATTTAAGGCATCTATCGCATCAACCCGTGACAACAATAACAGCTGCTCTACCGTATGGCTGATACGGTTAACCCCTTCATCGATAGCATTAATATAAGGTAAGGTTGCTTGTTGAACCGCCTCTCCATGAGCCGACAACTCATCACTTAACCCATCACTATGAAGCTTAATAATGGCTAATGGGGTTTTAAGCTCATGAGCTGCGTCGGCACTAAAGCGCCGTTCCCGAGCAAGGGTTTCGTTAATGCGCTGTAGATAGTTATTGAGTGCTTTTTGGGTTGAACCTAATTCTGTCGGTAAGGCGTAATTAATGGGCGTTAAATCTTGGGCTGAACGATTCGCGAGATTTCGCTCAAGTAATTTCACGGGCTTAAACAAATAGTAAGTCACCAATAACATCATTAGCATCATCACAGGGGTAATGAGTAGAGGCGCACGCCATGAGTTGTTAATGATCATCGAGACGATTTCTTGGCGAACATCATCGCGTTGTGCAGTAATAATCCACACTTGTTTAGGCTGAGAGAAAAAACTGTACACATGCCATAATTTACCGCCAACAATGCGGGTGTCATAACCTTGAGTAAAGTGGGTCAATAATTGCTCACCTGAGCTATCAGAATACGCCAACATTTGCCCTTGTTCTGACAATAATTGAAATGATAATTTGTGTTCATATGACAAGGTGACAGCGTTGGCTTTCTCGGCCAAGGTTTCAATTTGCGAGTCAGCAACATGAAATAACACCGGCTGTTTAATGAGTGCATCTAGTTGCGATGACGTGAGTTGATTAACATAAAATTGCTCAAGCACTTTAGCCGTTTGTACCATTTGGGCGTCAAACAGTTCTTCGACCTCATGGGTTGCATCACGATTACTTAATATGCTCGAAAATGTCACCGTCAACACAATGCCAACAAGCATCAATAAACTTAACAATAATCGTAATGAAAACATAATACCCTTATCTACACCGTAGTTTGGCGACCAATGACTATAGCGTGTCAGTTAAAATATAACCGATACCCCGTACGGTTTTAATTAGTTCTGTGGCGGTTTTTTTACGTAAATGATGAATGTGCACCTCAATGGAATTACTGCCCACCTCATCCCAGCCGTAAGTTAACTGTTCCAATTGATTACGCGTTAATACACGCCCAGCAGATTGAGCAAACTCCAGTAGCACTTGGTATTCACGGCGCGATAATGACACCAATTCGCCACGAAAATGCACCTCGCAGCAAGTAAAATCGATATTGAGTGCGCCATAACTAAATTGATTATTATCGAGCCCATGTTGGCGCCGAATAATTGCCCGTAATCTGGCAATAAGCTCTCTGACATCAAAGGGTTTACTTAAATAGTCATCGGCCCCTATGTCTAGGCAATCAAGGCGGGTATCGAAATCGGTATTGGCCGTTAACACAATAATGGGTAATGATACGCCAGAGCGACGCCACAATTTGAGCAAATCGGCACCATTGCCGTCAGGTAAACCTAAATCTAAAATGATTGCGCTAAAGTCTTCATTATCAAGTGCCACTTGCGCTTGTTTATAGGAAGGTAAATGGTCGACTTGAATGCCTTCTTTTGCCAAGCTCATCACCACGCCTTGAGCCAGTAACTTATTATCTTCAACCAGCAATACTCGCATTTTCACCCTCGAAAGACGTTAAAATCGACACCCTGTTGCTGCAAAAAGGCTTCAGCATCTGGCCCTTTTAACATCGACATAGTGGCTAACATACCGGCCATCACACAATTTGGCGCAAGCACGGTAACCGATAAGGGCGCCTGCTCAACAGGATAGCCCGTTTTAGGATTAATAATATGGCCGTAGCGCTTGCCATCCACCTCAATGTAACGGCGAGTGGTTCCGCTAGTGGCTAGCGCCCCCTGGCGAATGGTTAATAGCGCTGCGGCATTATCTAATTGTTGCGGATTTTCAATCCCGACCTGCCAACCATCGCTTTTGGTGATCGGGCAAGCAATATCGCCACCAAAGTTAACCAACACAGAGTGTTCCGGCCATTGTTTAGCGATCATTTGCGCCGTTTTATCAACCGCATACTCTTTACCTATGCCGCCCAAATCAATACTCATACCTGAGGGTAAATACACGTGGCTATCGCTAAGGGTCATTTGCGATAACCCAACATGTTCTATGGCCTCCGTTATATCGATGTGTTTCGGTACACTGTGTTTACCGTCAAAACGCCATAATGACATTAACGGGCAGGCACTAATGTCAAAGGCGCCGTCACTCAATTGATAACATTGTTGAGCAAATTGCAATAAGTGCACGGTTTCGGCATCAATGGGTTTTGCCACCCCGTTTGCATGATTTACATGCCAAATTAAATTTCCTTCAATAAAGCGACTAAATTTTTGTTCAATACGCTTAGCTTCTTGAAACGCGAGTTGCAGCATTTGCTCGGCAATATGTTGATCATCTACCGCCATCAACACTTCACAGGGGCTTGCCATCGCCGTAAACGAACCTAAAAAACCCCATTCGCGGGGCTGTAAGCTTATGTTGTTTGCCTGTGGGTTTGACGAATTAGCGACCATAAGACTCTCGGTTTATAGCAGCAGGCCATTATTACTCATGCAATAATGGCCTACGATTCAAATTACATTAGATCCACATTAAAACGAATAACTGACTTGAGCAACAATCGCTTTCACTGACGGGAACAAATCATAGTTTTGTAATTGCCCCGGGATTTCAGTGCCGTTGCTATCAGGGTTTTGCTGATAGTACTCAAGACGATATGTCATCTCATGACCACCCGATAAACGCTGACCAAATTTAAGCCCAATGGTATACGCCGTCATATCACCAATTCGGTAATCGGCACTGGCATATTCAGGTAATGCATCGCCGACCATTAAGAAAGGTTGATAGAACTCAGCCGCTTGTTGTTGATAGTAACGTAAGTGCAACTGGCCATAAAAACTCGGGCTAAAGTAATAGCGATAATGCGTTTCTAACGTGTGTGAGGTAATGTCCCAATCATCAGTACTGTAACGATATGAAAAATCCACCACACCAGAGTCAAGCGCGCCTTTTGTCATTAAAAACACACTGTGTTTTAAGCGAGAGTCTGGGCGGTTCTCATAACGATAGCCCTGGGTTAACCCGTTAAGGTCTACTTCGCTTAATATTTTATAAGGGTCGGTCATGTAACCCGACACGCTCGACAAACCGTAATTAGCTTGCATCAACCAGTTACGGTTTAGGATCTGAGTTACACCTATCATCACATCCGTCGTTTGTTTGGTATCATCGCCGTTTAAACGGGTCTGATCAAACGCAGCTTGATACTCAGCGTCACTGTTATAGTCGGCACTAAACACCATTTCAGACAGCGCTACAGGGCGGCCACCAACAGGGTCAACAACGTCATTCGTAAACGCCCCCGACAAAGCAATTGTGGTGTTGTTTTTGTTAAAACTACGTTCTACCCCAGCATTTAAACCCATTGATAAATAATCAAATTCTTTAGAGGCATACATACCGACATTAGTAGTCCAATCTTGATTTAAGATCTCTTGCCAATTGGCACTTAACTGTACGCGAGTATCATGAAAAGTATCGTCAAGCGGCGTGTCACCCGCCTTAACTGTGTACTCGCCTTTACCTGAAGGACGGGTAAATGTTTGGCTTTGCGCTTGAGCAACGGCACCTGATGCAGAGGCACCGGTTAAGCTATCTACCACAATCTTTAGGTCTAATAATGACGAGTCGCCAAAGGCTTTTTGTACATTGCCTATCGCTTCAGCTGCTTGTACGCGGTCTTGTTCACCGTAATACATAATCGCTGCATCGACTTTCCAATCATCGTTAGCAGGCACGGTTTCTGCCGCTTGGGTTTGGCCAATAAGGCTACAACTGGCTAGTGCCAGTGCACTGGCAATACTTTGTGTTGACGTTAGTTGCATCCACAACCTCCACCGGCTAATGAGCGGCCACCACTGGTGCCTTCTTTACTGAAATAAATGTGATCATCTAGTGCTAAATCCAGCTTTTCACTGTTCAGCGCCATGTCTTCACGGGCAAATTGATCTTTTTCCCATGGCTGCACACCTAAACTCGAACAACCCAGTAAACTACTGGCAATCGCTAATGCCAACGCGGTTTTAATTAAAGGCTTATAAAGCACATTACTCATGTGATGACTCCTGTAACAACAATTGAATTTCTTGCTCATAAGCAGGAATGTTTTCTTGATAAAATCCCACATGAGTTTGTACCAGTTGTCCCTGGCGATTAAACAAAAAGCTGCTTGGCATGCCTTGTAAATCATAGGCTTTAGCAACATCACCTTCGGGGTTAAATACAAGATTAAAATGGGCAGGCAATTGAGCTAAAAACTCATGGGCAAGTGCTGTATCAACATCAAGATTAATGGCCACAACCTCTAACCCCTGTTGTTGATATTTTGCATGCATGGCATTCATCCATGGAAATGACTTACGGCATGGCCCACACCAAGATGCCCAAAAATCAACATAAACCACCTTGCCAGCATATTGCTGCAAACTAACCGATTGACCTTGAGCGTTTAACACTGAGTGCTCTAAAGACGGTGCGGCATACACTGCAGTGCTTAGACTCAGTGCCACACTAAGTAGGGTAAAACTGAATTTATTTGTGAGAGAAAATAACTTTTTAGACATTATATTTTCACCTTATGAGTTGATAAGTCACACACTAGGTCACCAATCTTAAGGTTTACTTAAGCTAAAAACAGATTTAAGCATTAACGATAAACAACTCGTTATGTCATCCGTATTAGCCACCAATCATTTTAGATACAATGCCTTTTTCATCGGTATATTCGGCAATGAATATACCGGCCACGTGCAAGCTGATAAACGGAATAAAATACCATAATGCCAGTTTATGTATTGTTTCTACTTGATGCTCTATGGCCTCAGGACCAAATTTGAGTAATAACCCGGTGACCACCGACATGGCCACACCGACATAAAACACCCAATACACCCATGCTTGAAATTTTTGCTTCATTGTCGCCTGACGGCTCAATGGCGAAAGATAATGCAGACCAAATTTAGCCATATACATAAAGCGAGCAAACACCAATACACTCACTGCATAACCAAAGTAAATGTGCCATTTAAACATCACTCCACGGATCCCTTTCGCAATAATTACCGCTTGTTTATCGGTGATCATGACATCAATATTGGCTAAGCCTTGAGTGACCACTGCAGCCATGTGATGTTTCTCCATCCAGCCTAAACGTAACAATACGGTTAATAACATCACCAGCATGGTTATCGCTAATCCCCAGTGGAGAAAACGGTGAAGCAATGAAAAATTTGATTGGGTATACATAGACACCTCGATAGATTAAGTTAACCACTGCATTATTGTCTCGTAAGCTTAACAATCACTTACGGTTTTGGATTTTATTCGTAATATGACTGACCGAGCGGCAAGATAAATATGAAAGGGATTTATGAATAGGACGTTCTCATGGCTGAATTTTTTAAACGTACACAAACCTTAGCACTGCTGATTGCCGGTATTGGTACATCGTTAGGTGGGCTTTATACTATCGCGCCTCAATGGGCTTTAGCGCAGTTAAACCAATTGCCCTATATTGTTAGCGACACAATATTTATTCAGCATTGGGGCTTTTTAGTGTTAATGATGGGCTGTGGTTTCTTGATTGCGATATTTCGTAATGACTGGAGCATCCCAGTGTTTTGGGTGGCATTAATTGAAAAATTATTTTTTGTCAGTTTAGTTATAGGTTATTCAAGCCAACCTTTTACTCATGGCTTTTGGTTATCCATGGTAATGGAAAGTGTTATCTGCCTGTATATTGCTGGCTATCTATTGAGCGCTAGACAATCGAAAACTAAGACGCGCCAATAGCATCTACAGGTTCTTCACGATCACATTTTTTACAGTTAAGTTGCATACCTAAATGTTGTTTGCGACCAAGATCGGTAGTGACCCATTCGCGGACAGTCCAGGGTGGGTCATGGCGCACATGTTGAAAATGGCCACATGTTATACCAATTCCACTAATTATCTGGTCATTCAGCGGGAATTCTGTGTCTTCTAGGCAAGTAATAGAATTGAAGGCATAGTTGCTCTCGGCAACTGCTCCTGCGTTGCTCTACCTCCTGCATCCATGCAGTCGTACGTCAAAATGCTATTAAGCAGCATAGAAGGCACAGAAACCCGCCTTGCAGGAGGCACTCAGACCGTTCATTTCTTTGTTGCATCGTCTTAGAAGGGAATAACCATTATTACAACAATGCGCCTCAAACTGAACAGTCTGAGTGACTCTGATTGGTCACATAATTAATGGAAATGGTATTAACTGGGCAACCCAATGCTGTTCTTCATCTTGGTGGTAAGCCATTATAGCTTGTATGCATTTCCCTATTAATATGCCAGCCACAAAAAAGCCTGAACATGTCAGGCTTTTTGTTATTGCTTGTCGTTATTTTTTACGATCGCGAATATGGCTCATTGCACGCTTACGGCGACGTTCCTGCCCTAGGGTTAACTTGTCTGTTTTACCTTCAAACGGGTTAGCACCTTCGTGGAAACGTAACTGGATTGGCGTACCAACGACTTTTAATGAACGACGGAAATAGTTCATCATATAACGTTTGTATGAGTCAGGCAGCTTGCTGACCTGGTTACCGTGTACCACAACAATCGGTGGGTTATATCCACCCGCATGGGCATATTTAAGCTTAACACGGCGACCATTGACCAATGGTGGTTGGTGATCTTCTTGCGACATTTGCATAATACGAGTCAACATCGACGTGCTTACACGACGGGTTGCACTGTCGTAAGCTTCTTCGATTGACTCATATAGATGGCCAACACCAGTACCGTGTAATGCTGAAATAAAGTGAATACGAGCAAAGTCGATAAAACCTAAACGACGGTCCAATTCGCTTTTAACTCGGTCTTTAACCAGTTGATCAATACCGTCCCACTTATTCACGGCAATCACGAGTGCACGACCAGCGTTTAAGGCAAAACCAAGTAAGCCAAGGTCTTGCTCTGCAATACCTTCGCGTGCATCAATCACTAACAATACCACGTTAGCGTCTTCAACCGCTTTGAGGGTTTTAATTACTGAGAACTTTTCAACGACTTCATGCACTTTACTACGACGGCGTACACCGGCTGTGTCGATAAGGACATATTCACGGCCTTCGCGCGACATTGGTATATAAATACTGTCACGGGTGGTGCCTGGTTCATCATAAACCACGACACGGTCTTCACCTAAAATACGGTTAATCAGCGTTGACTTACCTACGTTTGGCTTACCAATAATGGCCAGCTTAATCGGCAGGTTTTGTAAACGAGTTTGCTCTGCTTCAGCTTCTTCTTCGCTGTATTCACGTTCAACCTGCTCACCTTCTTCGTCAAGCTCACGGACAATGCCCATAGCTTCAGCGTAAGGTGTTAACGCGTAGTCAATCATGTTGGTGACACCACGGCCCTGTGCGGCAGCCATTTGGTATACTTCACCTAAACCTAGAGACCAAAATTCTCCACAGGCCGAATCGGCATCGATACCATCAACTTTGTTAGCAACCACGAAGGTCACTTTGTCACGGCTACGTAAATGCTGTGCAATGGCTAAGTCGGCAGCGGTTAAACCAGCGCGAGCGTCGGTCATAAACAACACAACATCAGCTTCTTCAATAGCCGCTAATGACTGCTCAGCCATTTTGGTTTCGATCCCTTCTTCGGTGCCATCAATACCGCCGGTATCAACAACGATAAACTCGTAACCAGCTAAAAATGCACGGCCGTATTTACGGTCACGTGTTAAGCCAGGAAAATCAGCTACTAACGCATCACGAGTACGTGTAAGACGATTAAATAATGTCGATTTACCGACGTTTGGTCGCCCCACAAGGGCCACTACAGGGATCATGATTTTGCCTCTAAAAAACTTTTCAATAAAAAGCCCCCGGAACGCTTCCAGGGGCTCTAGTAGAGATATTATACCTTAATTAATTCAGAAATGGTCCTAGGACTTATTCTGTATTGGCTTGGGTATCTTCCTCAACATGCATTTACTCTTCGCCTAAGACAACAATGGCAACTTTACCACTGCGACCTTGCACATAGATTTTGTCATCAACCACTAATGGCTGAGCATATAAACCATCACTGTCGACTTGAATACGGCCTACAACATCACCATTAGTACGGTCGATGAAGTGTAAGTAGCCTTCTAAATCGCCAACAACTAGATAATTATCGATAACAGCTGCGGCAGTAAGCTCACGGTTTTTAAGGGTTGAGTTACTCCATAGCTCTAAGCCGTTACGACGGTCAACTGAATAAATTCGGCTATGGTCATCAACAAGATATAAGCTTAAGCCCGCTTCTACTAGTTCATTAAAGCTCGAATATTTACGCGACCAAACAGTACGTCCGCTGCGTAATTCCATTGACACTAAGTTACCGTTGTAGCTGGCAACATATAAGTTTTCGCCCAGAATTAACGGGGTCATATCAACATCAGCCATACGGGTAAACTCATTACCGCCACTTGGGCTGTATACGGGTTGTTCCCAGGCGGCCTGGCCGTTATTTTTAACCACGACAGCCACTTTACCGTCGGCAGTACCAACAAAGAACCCACCGGCTTCATAGGCAGCAGAAGATGTGCCACGCAATGTTAAGTTAGGAAGCTGACTTTCGTAAGTCCATAGCTTTTCGCCAGTATCAATACTAAAAGCTTCAAACGCACCTTTAGCCGTGTTGACTGCAACAACGTCTTCAGCAACCGTTGGCGCTGAGAGTAACTCGCCGTTTGCTTGTGCTGACCAAACCACTTCACCAGTAGCCTCATCTAACGCAACCAATAAACCCGTTTCACCACCCACAAACACTTTTTTACGTGCTGCGGTCACGCCCGCTGCTAAGCGAATGCCTTTGGTTTTGGTTTTAAGCTCTTCTTCAAACGCGTCATTAAAGTCTGTCGACCATAATTTTTCGCCGGTTGTTTCATCAAATGCAACAACAACACCGCTGCGATCTGCAACGAATAACTTATCGTAACGAATCGTAGGACGAAGCTGCGAGTAATAATCACCTACGCCTTCGCCTACACTGGTGTCCCAACTGATTTCTGGAAACACGGTTGCTTGAATATCAACTAATTCACTCACAGGCTCTTCTTCAACATCACTCGAAGAACAAGCTGATAAAAAAGCAACACTTAGCCCAACGGCAAGTAGATTTCTACACCACGACTTCATCGGCTAAGTTCCTTATGCCTTGTTTAGATTGTCTAGTTTCATTGTCAGCGCAGGACTGGTTAAGGCTCCACCATTATCTACCGCTGCTTGATAAGCTAACTTGGCATTATCCAAATCACCTTGACGCACTAAAAAGTCGCCTTTTAATTCTTCACGTTGCGAGGCAAATGCTTCGTCTGTCACTTGCTCAAGTGTAGCTAATGCCACACCTAAGTTATTTTGTTCAGCTTGCACACGTGCTAAACGAATGGTGGCTACCATGTCTAAACCTGAACCAGGTTTTGCAGCAATCACTTTGGTTAATGCCGTTTCTGCTTTGGTTAAGTCACCTGCGTCAATGGCAGCCTTAGCGACCATTAATTCAAGCAATGCTTGATAACCCGCTTGGTCGTGCTCAGCAGTAAAGGTTTCTGCTTGAGTGATAAACGCAGCAGGATTAGTTGACTGCTCAGCAATGGCCTGAAAAGTCTCAGAAGCTTGTTCAGCTGATTCGACTTTCATGTCTGAATAGGTATTCCACCCATATAGACCACCAAGACCTACCACTGCCCCTACGGCAATTGAGGTACCATAATCTTTCCAGAACTGCTTGATAGCATCTACTTGTTGTTCTTCTGTGCTATAAATTTCCACTTACGCTTCCCCTCTTAAATCAGTTCTGCAATTTTAGTCACCAGTTCAGTACGGGCGACTAATTGTTGTTCGTTGTTATTTCGTAATGGCTTAATGGCAACTTGGTTATTTGCAACTTCATTTTCGCCAATAATTAACGCATATTGAGCACCGCTTTTGTCTGCGCGCTTCATTTGCTTTTTAAAGTTACCACCACCGCAATGAGACATGACTTTAAGCGTTGGTAACTGTTGACGCAACTCTGCGGCAACTTTAATCGCTTCAACTAAGCAATTGTCGCCCATCGCTGTGACGTATACATCAACTTCAGCGGCGATGTCACTAGTTAGCTCTAAGGTTTCAAGCAACAATACAATGCGCTCTAAGCCCATAGCAAAACCAACCGCTGGCGTATCTTTGCCGCCTAACTGGCCCACTAAGCCATCGTAACGGCCGCCAGCCAACACAGTACCTTGTGAGCCTAAACTCGTGGTTACCCATTCAAATACTGTGCGGTTATAGTAATCTAAACCACGTACTAAACGCGGATTGACGGTGTATTGGATGCCAACAGCGTCTAAGAGTTCACATAAAGTTGAAAAATGTGTTTTTGTGTCTTCACCCAAGTAGTCCATCAATGCGGGTGCATCGGCTAAAATAGCCTGTACTTGTGGGTCTTTACTGTCTAAAACGCGCAGAGGGTTTGAATACATGCGGCGCTGGCTGTCTTCGTCTAATTTATCTTTGTGTTGCTCTAAAAAGGCAATTAATGCATCACGATAAGCAGCACGCTCAGCAGGATCGCCAAGTGTGTTTAACTCAAGTGCGACATGGTCTTTAATGCCTAGTTGGTCCCACAAACGTGCAGATAACATTAACACTTCAGCGTCAATGTCAGCAGTGCCAATACCGTAAACTTCAACACCAAATTGGTGGAATTGACGATAACGGCCTTTTTGAGGGCGCTCATGGCGGAACATCGGCCCCATGTACCATAAGCGTTGTTCTTGGTTGTACAGTAAACCATGTTCATTACCGGCGCGCACTGTTGAAGCAGTGCCTTCTGGGCGTAGCGTTAAGCTGTCACCGTTACGGTCTTCAAAGGTGTACATTTCTTTTTCAACGATATCGGTCACTTCACCAATTGAACGTTTAAAAAGATCGGTACTTTCAACGATAGGAGTGCGGATTTCACTGTAACCAAATGCACTTACTGATGAGCGAAGCACCGCTTCGACTTTTTGCCAAATTGGGCTTTGAGTTGGCAGAATATCGTTCATTCCGCGAATTGCTTGGATTTGCTTTGCCACTGTTACTGGTCCAATTTAAAAATTAGCTTACACTAATAAAAAGTAAATTTACCCGCTCAATCTATGCTTCGCACAACGAGCAGGTTAGTGAATTAATCTGTTTTGTCGGCTATATCAATACGATTAGCCATCATCGCCGCTTTAGCGCGAATTTTGGCTTCTAGGGCATCAACAATACTGTTGTTGTCAAAACGCTCTTTTTGGCGTACGCCGTCATCGTAATAGCCACTTTTAGCGTGACCACCGGTTAAACCTATGTGCGACACTAATGCTTCGCCTGGGCCATTAACCACACAACCAATAATTGACACATCCATGGCCGTCGTTAAATCTTCTAAGCGGCGCTCAAGTTCATTCACTGTGTTAATCACATCAAATTCTTGACGAGAACAAGATGGGCAAGCAATGAAGTTAATGCCGCGACTGCGAATGCGTAATGACTTTAAAATGTCAAAACCGACTTTGATTTCTTCAACCGGGTCTGCAGCCAAAGAGATACGAATAGTGTCACCGATACCTTCGGCTAACAACATACCTAACCCAACGGCAGACTTAACCGAACCCGAGCGCATTCCGCCCGCTTCGGTAATGCCTAAATGTAAAGGTTGGCGAATTTGCTTGGCCAGTAATCGATAAGACTCAACCGCTAAAAACACATCAGACGCTTTAACACTGACCTTAAATTGATCAAAGTTAAGGCGGTCTAAAATATCCACGTGACGCATTGCAGATTCAAGTAATGCCTCAGGTGTTGGCTCGCGGTATTTGTCCATTAAATCTTTTTCAAGTGAGCCGCCATTGACCCCGATACGGATGGGAATGTTTTTGTCTCGGGCACACTCAACCACACTGCGGATACGCTCTTCGTTACCGATGTTACCTGGGTTGATGCGCAAGCAATCAACGCCGTATTCGGCCACTTTTAATGCAATACGGTAATCAAAATGAATGTCGGCAACTAATGGCACATCAACGGATTGTTTGATGATTTTAAACGCTTCAGCAGCGTCCATCGTCGGCACTGAAACGCGCACGATGTCGGCACCCACTTTTTCTAAGGCTTTAATTTGCGCCACAGTGGCTTCGACATCTGTGGTTTTTGTATTGGTCATCGACTGTACAGCAATCGGTGCACCGTCACCAATAGGCACTTTGCCCACGTAAATACGTGTGGAAGGTCTGCGAATAATTGGGGATTCGTTATACATGCAAATACGCTCTACTGCTTGTTGCTAAAGCACATTATGCTTTTGGCAGGGTTAATCTTGCGACTCGACCGTTAGCAAATTCAGCTAGGCTGACTTGGTCACCGTCAAGGCTGATACTGGCAACCTGTGGGGCGCCGAGTATCACTTTAAAAGGTTTAAGACCACGCACTTCAACTGACTTAGCGGCGGTTTTCACGCCATCGACCAATACTTTACCATTGGCATCAGTGACGTTAATCCAGCAATCACCACTTAACTCAATCGTAAGTAAGCCTTCAGTGCCAGAAACACTTAACGCGGTACTATCAAGATTAACGATTGATTCAGTGCTAGCTTGATTTAAGGTACTGTTAGCTGCAGGTGTCAACGTACTGGCAGGCATTGTCGTGATGGATGCATTCGGTTGTTCAAGGCTGCTAGTTGCAGCATCGATTTCGGCACTGGCAGCTACACTTGCTTGCTCGGCATTGGCATCAACAGCGGTGCCGTCATCTATCGTAGCTTGTGTATCACCGGCTTGTTCTGCCGGCGTTATTTGTTGCGGCTCAGGCATGCTGGCCTCTGCGGCAATTTCTTCAACCGTTGGCATCGACACGTCAACATTGGTTAATAATGATGACTTTTGCACCCACCAAAGTACAAACATGGCAATTAACACAGCCAAAATAAGGTAAGTGACTAAATTAAGGCGACTGTTACGAGCCTGATGAGTGGTTTTACGTGAAAAGCTTTGCATTGCCGGAGGGACAATTTCAGGCAACTGATGGCTTAAACATAATTGAATGTCATTCAAATCCGCATTAATGAAACGCGCATAGTTTCGGATATAACCCCGAACGTAAGTTGTGGAGGCAATATTATCAAAAATGTCTTGTTCGATATCGCTGATTATTTTTGGGCGTAAATGTAATTGCGTTGCCACCGTCTCAATAGACAGCCCTTTGGCTTCGCGAGCCGCTTTTAAAATAGCACCCGCGGTAACAACGTCATTCAACAACGCGGCCTTTTCAGCGTCTTGTTCTACTTCGAATTCTTTAGTCATTAATTCAAGTTAGCTCTATAATTTTTGGCTTGTGGAGATGCAGGAAACTTCGCAATTAATAAAATGCCAAATCGTTTTACGGCTTCTAAGTCATTCGCCGCCCGCTCAATCTTGATCCCTAAGGCTAAACTTTCTGCTGATTCACTAACAACTCGATGGTATCTTGCGAGTTGTTCGCGCGCATCGCCGTAGTCAGCTTCTTCCATGGCTAACTCGGTTAACTCTAATAAGGTTACTTGTCTTCTTGGATCATACTTTAACGCCATATTAAAATACTGTCGCGCTTTTTCTTTATTACCTGCTTTGCGACTACACACACCTAAATTTTCGTAACTTGATGCTGTGCGGGTGTATTTGGGTGTATTAATGGCCTCAAGAAACATGTTTTCTGACTCAGCAAATTTACCTTGCTGACATAAAAACACCCCAAAATTGTTACGCGCATCGCCGGTCGCATCGCTAAGGCTAATGGCCCGCTTATAAGATTCTTCGGTACGAACGACATCGTCAACCGTTTGGTAATAATACGCCATCGCCACGTGCACTTCACTTAAGTTTGGCGCATGCTCAACCGCTTTATTTAAATTGTATTTTGCTTGCTCGCTGTTACCTCGGCTTAAATATGTCAATCCAAGTTGCATGCGCTCGCGGGCCGCACTCACTTTATCAAATTTACGCTCAGCCACCGGAGTATCAGTACCACTATAGGTGCGTTCGGTTACACAACCGGTAACCGACAGCGCCATTAAGGTCATCACAAAAATTTTTTGCATTCCATGCTTCATTTATAAGCCTATTATCTATGCAAACAACAAGTTAATCCATTGTGACTGAAATCTGGTTTTGTTGCATTTGTTTTTTTGCTAAACGCTTTGTTCTATCACGAATATCACCCGCTAATTGACCACAAGCAGCATCAATGTCGTCACCACGGGTTTTACGTACAATGACGGTTAAGCCATATTCCATCAAGACTTTAGAGAAGCGGTCAATACGTGAATTCGACGAGCGACCGTAAGGTGAGCCTGGGTATGGATTAAATGGAATTAAATTAATTTTACAAGGCGTATCTTTCATTAACTTAGCTAATTCATGCGCTTGGTCTGTGCTGTCGTTGATGTGGTCTAACATCACATACTCAACGGTGACACGGCCACGGTTAGCGTTAGATTTCTCTAAGTAACGACGAATACCCGCTAAAAACTCTTGGAGCGGATATTTTTTGTTAACAGGTACAAGCACATCACGTAGCTCATCATTAGGCGCGTGGATACTCACGGCTAATGCTACATCAATCGCATCACCGAGCTTATCAAGCGCAGGGACAACACCAGAAGTCGACAAGGTGACGCGGCGTTTTGACAAGCTAAAACCAAAATCGTCTAGCATAATGTCCATTGCAGGGATCACATTGGCTAAATTCAGTAAAGGCTCACCCATACCCATCATTACAACGTTAGAAATTGGACGGTCGCCGGTGTCTTTATGAAAACCTAAAAATTGCGATACACGCCAAACCTGGCCGACAATCTCAGACACGCTTAAGTTACGGTTAAAGCCCTGTTGAGCTGTTGAGCAGAAGGTACATTCTAATGCGCAGCCAACTTGCGATGACACACATAAGGTCGCGCGGTCGTCTTCAGGAATATAAACGGTTTCAACTTCTTGGCCTTGGCCAACGTTAATAGCAAATTTAATGGTGCCATCATTTGATTTTTGGAAGTTTGAAATTTCTGGCGCAACAATTTCACATCTTGCCGCAAGCTTTGCTCGCAACGCTTTGTTAATGTTGTTCATTTCTTCGAAGTCACTAACACCAAAGTGATAAATCCACTTCATTAATTGATCGGCACGAAACGGCTTTTCGCCCATTTCGCTGAACAACGCACGCAGTCCTTTACGATCAAGATCTAATAAATTGATTTTTTTTACACTCATTTGCCTAACCTCAAAACGCCAAAACCTGTAACAGGGCGGCAAATTATACAGGTAGCATTACCTTTTAGCCAGTATATCTACATTAAGCTTGCGTTAACTACAAACTCAGCCAGTTATCCTCATTTGAGTCACCTTAACCTCGTTGATTTTCAACCATTCTGATTGAAATTCAGCTTGAATTAACCTAGATGAGTGTAATATTACACTTGGCTATGTGGCCTGCCATGAGGAAGTCTTAACTTTCAACCTATGATAACCCTTCTGTTTATCGTGTTTTTCGCTATATTTATCTCGTTTTTATGCAGTATTTTTGAAGCCGTATTACTGTCGGTTACCCCAAGTTATATTGCTAACCTTAAAGAACACCACCCTCACGCTGCTGCAAGGTTGCATCAACAAAAGCAAAATATCGACTCGCCGCTCGTGTCTATTCTCACCTTAAACACCATTTCTCACACTATGGGTGCATCGGTAGCAGGCGCCCAGGCGGCAATTATTTTTGGCAGTGAGCTACTTGGGGTGTTTTCTGCGGTTCTGACATTTTTAATTTTATTTTTTTCTGAAATTATCCCTAAGATTATTGGTGCCAATCATTGGCGTAAACTCGCACCCGTGGTGTCACTTTGTTTATTTTGGATGGAAAAGCTTGCCCTGCCGTTGATTTGGTTATCACAGAAAATAACCAGGTTATTAGGTAAAAATGATAACCATCATTATATTCGCCAAGAACTCAGTGCCATGAACCAAATGGCCAAAGACAGTGGTGAGTTTAGCGAACAAGAATCGCAAATTTTAACCCAAATGTTGGCGATGAAAGACATGGCGGTCAGCGACATCATGACCCCAAGAACAGTGATGTTTAAATTGCCAACAAGCGTAACTAACGAGCAATTTATGCGTCAGCATCTAAGTAGTCCGTTTACACGTATTCCGGTCTACCAAGATGAACGCGATAACCTGATTGGCTATGTTAATCGTAATGACATTATTTTACGTGCAAGCCAAAAGCCCAACCAAGCCATTGGCGACTATGTCAAAAGCTTATTGGTGGTGCAATCGTCAGTGAGCGTGCTGCCATTATTTCAAACCATGATAAAACGTAATAGTAAAATGGTATTAGTGGTTGACGAATATGGTGAAAGTGAAGGTATCGTCACCATTGAAGACATAATCGAAACCTTGATTGGCTTAGAAATTGTTGACTCAAAAGACATCGCCCCAGACATGCAGGCATTGGCGCGTAAACTATGGCAGCGCCGAATTAAACACAAAGGGTTAGTCATTTATGGTGACACAGAAGCTAGCTAATCGATAATAACAGAGCACAATGCAGTGCATTTAACATAGAAATGGCGGCTAATGCTTTTATGGATCGATTAGGTACAGATTAACAAGGTGCCGTATAGACTGATCTTCAGCCGATAAATGGCCGTATTGTTAGGCCGTTATTGGCGGATAACACGATAAATTTGCCGCTCTTTGTATGCACAAAAATCAGCACATACTAATATTTTATTGTTTTCAAATGACTGCGGATGACAGCATTACGCCAGATACGTTAAGATGATGCCATTACACAGAGGGAACTAATGCAAAATTCTTATCGCTTATCCATTGCACATATCAACGACACACATTCAAATTTTGAACCAAGTCCAGTCCAATTTAGTTTAACCACCGAGCAGCAATCTTATAAGCTGGTAACCAACTCAGGTGGCTATGCACGCTTAGGGTTTCAAATTGACCAGGCAAGGCAGCAAGCAGTCCAGCAGCAAACCCCATTTTTGTTTTTGCACGGTGGCGACAGTTTTCAAGGCACGTTATATTTTCGTGAGTTTCAAGGCGCAGCCAACGCCCATTTACTTAACTTGTTAAAACCTGACGCCATGGTGTTAGGCAATCATGAAATTGATGCAGGAAATAGCCCTGTACAAGCCTTTTTAAACCGCATCGACTTTCCTGTGCTTGCAGGTAACATGGACTTAAGCCACGAAGATAGATTAAAAGTCGGCAGATTGTACGGCCATCCAATGCTGTACGATTTTGATGACAGCAGCGAAACAGCCAAGGTCTTAATTAAGCCTTTTCATGATACAAAAATGGCGATTATTGGTATCACCTTAGATCAAATGCGCTTGATTGCTAGACCCGACCCTGACACCGACTTTGTCAATGCCATTGATACCACACGTGCCACCATTGCACGCCTGCATCATCAAGGTATTAAACACATCATAGTGTTAAGCCATTTAGGATTAGACCAAGACCGAGAACTCGCCCAGCAAGTGGATGGCATTAGCCTGATTGTGGGCGGCCACTCTCATACGCTGCAAGGGCAAATGAGTAACATCGGCTTAAGCAATATTCCTTATGCAGAAACCATTAACTCAACACCTATTTTGCATGCAGGTAAATATGCCGAAACCTTAGGCTTGGCCGAAATAATTTTCGACAATCAGGGTTGTGTCACTGAGCTTATCGGCAACAATTATTTTATGATTGATAGCCAAATTCATGTCAGCGACGCGCAAGGACAAACAGCGTCACCCGCAGTCACGCAGTCGTTAATCGCGCAATTACTTGCCCACCCAAGCATTAAAGATGATCAACACGATGATGGCATTCATCAGGTGATCCACAGCCAATATCGCCCGGCATTAGATGCATTAGAAAACCAAATATTAGCCCATATTCCGCGTGACTTTGTCCATACCCGTTTACCGAGTAAACATTTACCCCACGGCAGTGAAATTGCCCCTTGGGTGAGCCGCAGTATGTATAAAGCAGCCAAAAATATTGAACCCGATATTGATTTTGCATTGCACAATGCTGGCGGTGTTAGGCAATCGCTTAATAAAGGGCAATTGTCACTGGCCGATGTGGTTGGGCGTATTTTACCGTTTGAGTTGCCATTAACCTTGTATCAAATTATGGGCAAATACGTGATTGAGGCGTTAGAGTCGTCGATTAACCGTGCCACAAATAATGGCATTGTGGGTACAGGGGCTGGCAGTTTCCCCTACCCTTATGGACTGCGTTATTTTTACGATGGCAAACAAATTAAAGGCCAACGTATTACGCAAATTGAAATTTACAAGCAAGACCAATGGCAAGCGCTTGAGCCAGACAAACTGTACATTGGTGTGTCGAGCTCCTATACCGCCGCGGGGAAAGAAGGATACGACGCCTTATTGCACGCCCATTGGCAACAAGCGATGACCAGCCAAACCTTACCAGAGGCCTTTATCGACTTTGTCAGCTTGCACGGGCATTTGATTGAAGATCAGTTATTTACCAATGTGCATTACATTAGCCACCGAGAAGATAAATCAAAACATGAATAACAAGCGGCTCATTTAGCGTTAACTGTAATACTGTCACGATAATTTGGGTTTGATCACAGACCACGAGTCGCTTAAATGATTAAATGCTGAAGTATCTTCTTCTAAATCGTATGACAGGAAACCAATATGAAAGCTAAATTAATCGCATTTGCTGCCGCCGCTACCCTAGCGTTAGGGATCTCTTCTGTTTGGGCACAAGGCGCATTACATCAAGGCGAAGTGCTCGACACAATGAATGGCGGTGGTTACACCTACGTTCAAATTAAAGAAGCAGACAAAACCTATTGGGCTGCGGGACCGCAAACCCAAGTCAACAAAGGCGATACTGTAGAAGTGTCTGAGCAAATGTGGATGACCGATTTTGCTAGCTCAAGCCTAAATAGAACGTTCGATAAAATTATGTTTGTTGGCAATATCAACAAAAAATAGTTCGTTTTACGCTTAAAAAACACCATAATTGACCAATCTTTAGGATTGGTCTTTTTTATGCAACATTCACACTCATCGCCTTACCATATTATTGATTTTAGCCCACTGTACGCACAACAAGTGAGCGAGTTATACCATAGGGCGATACAACATATTCGCCATCCAAGATACCCGCAAGCCAAACTCGATGCCTGGTCATCGTCACCGCGCTCAAACAAATTTTGGCAATTAAAATACCAACGAAACCGCGCTTGGTTAGCATTAGACTCAGCGCAACAAGTGATTGGATTTATTAGTGTCGAAACTCACTTTAAGCAGCAAGGTTACATTGACTGTTTGTATGTTGCGCCGGCTTGGCAACATCAAGGCATCGCACGAGCGCTTTATCTGCAATTACAAGCCTGGGCACAACAGCAGCGTTACCCGGTACTGAGTGTCGACGCCTCATATTTGTCTAAAGGTTTGTTTGAGCAACATGGTTTTGTGTTAAAACAGGTCAGTTATCAACACAAACTCGGGCAAACTTTTAATGGATTTTATATGCAAAAAGCATTAATGAATGCTCTTGTTACAGGCCATTAGCGTTTTAATAATGGCTGCAGCATCTCTTCTAAACCATTGAGTTTAACTTCGTACATTAGGGCCAATTGCTCGCCCAATTTACCTTCAGGAAAGCCTTTAGAGTGAAACCACACTAAATATGGCTCAGGCAATTGCAACAACTTGCGCCCCGCATATTTACCAAATGGCATTGTTTGATTAATCGCTTCTACTAGTTGTTGCTCGTTCATCACGTGACCCTTTTACTTTTTATTTAACGATCTTAACACGGGCCATGTAAGCTTTTGCCCCACTTTACCGCCACATCAATTATATTAATTAGTTATACAAAACAAAATAAATTACACAATTAGATATATAAAGTGGATTTATCACCTTGCTGCAACCAATGACACCACACAACTCAACACGGCAACAGGTCAAAAAAGGCCTGTAAGTGATTATCAAATTTAACTTTTCAGTAACATTGACGCTTAACAAGCATCAGTGTCAACTTTTTGCCATTCTAATAAAATTCGTCAATAAAATTTCGTCATGTCATTTATAAAAAAACGTCAAAAATCAGCTAATTGACGAAACGTAACAGAACTCTTACAGTTAAGTTATGTATTACTTTTGGCAGTGTATTCGGCCTGATAAAGAGGACGGTTTCGATGATCATATTAGTCGGCGGAGAAAAAGGCGGTAGCGGTAAAAGCTGTCTTGCACAAAACATTGCGGTGTTTCTCACCCGTGAGGCACAAGCCAGCGTGATTATGGTGGACTGCGATCCACAACGGACCACATCAGACTGGATCCAAGCGCGTAATAATAATCCAGACTTGCCGGCCATCAACTGTGTGCAATTATACGGCAAAATCCGTAACGACCTGCTGAGCTTAGAGCAGCATTATGACTATGTCATTGTCGATTGCGGCGGCCAGGATAACCTCGCATTACGGGCGTCAATGTCAGTGGCATCCCACGTACTCATGCCATTAAGACCTAAACGTCGTGACTTAAAAACCGTCAGCCATATGGACGATATTGTCGCAACCTGTTTAATGATAAACCCTAAAATGAAGCCATCGTTTGTGATTACCCAATGCCCAAGCTTACCCAACCAAGCAAGTCGCATTACCGAAGCAAAAGATGTGTGCCGTACTTACGACATTAATGTACTTGAAGCCGTAAACTATAGCCGTAACATCTATGACGACAGCGAAGAGTCTGGTTTATCAGTATTTGAGTTAGAACCCAAAGGAAAAGCCACTGAAGAAATGCGCAGTATTGCGTGTGAGTTACTCGAAATTACCGATGCAAAACAGCTTATAGACCAACGCAATAATGCATCTAACGTAACGACATTGAGAGGAAATTATGGGACTAGCCGATCTCAAGAAAAACGCTTCGTTATGTAAAAACGAGCGCCCGATTGCAGTGTCGGTTGATGACTTTATTGCCGCAGCCGATTTATATGCCGCAGGCGTTGAGACTCACTCAGGCTTATCCCCCAAAGCCCTGACAGAGTCTTCCAACGTGGTTGATTTTTTACAACGTAAATATCAACAACCGCAAACGACCACGCAAACAACTCAGGCCATAAAAAAGCCATACAAGCGATGTACATACACCTTAAGCGAGGCAGCAATAGAGCAATTAACCCTATTGAGCCAAAAAGGACAAGTGGCTAAATCAAAACTGATTAGGCAGCTCATTGCTCATTATTTTTCATTAACGCCCGAACAACAAAAACGTATAGACGCAAATTTTCACGACTAAGCAAAACTTAACAACACTCAGCATAAACCGAGTTCACCATCTCTCCCCACCCTTTGCTGGCAGCAAATTGACCATCGTTATTTGTATGCCAGTATTTTTTATCTTTATGTTTCTAGCTTGAATTTCACCTAAGCCTCCCCCATAAATAGTTTATGAGAGAATTCATTTGGAAAATCAATGCTAGCGATTGTAATTGTGATAACCGTGTCAATATTAGCAATCGCATGGATTGGCAGTAGCCGCTGGCGTAAACAGCGTCAACGCAAACGCATTACCTCAAAGCCCTTCCCACATGCATGGCGCGCCATACTGAAAGCTCGATTTCCGTACTTTAAAGCCATGCCAACTGATCTACAGCTGCAATTAAAAAAACACATACAGATTTTTATTGAAGAAAAACAATTTGTTGGTTGTAATGGTTTTATCATTAATGATGAAGTCAAAGTCACTATTGCCGCGCAAGCCTGCTTACTTTTACTTAACCGCCAAACCGATTACTACCCTAAATTAACCCAGATTTTAGTGTATCCGGCCGCCTTTATTGTTGAGAACAACCGCACTGACATGGCAGGCGTACAATCAAAGCAGCGCAATGTGTTATTGGGCGAGTCTTGGGGGCATGGCAAAGTCGTCTTGTCGTGGAATAGCACGCTACAAGGCGCAGCAGACCCGTTTGATGGCAACAATGTTGTGATCCATGAGTTTGCCCACCAGCTCGACCAAGAAGATGGCAGCGCGAATGGTGCACCACCACTGAATGACATTACGGCTTATCGTTCTTGGTCACAAACGCTAGGCGAAGAATTTAAACAACTTCAGCATTGCGCAGCGCACCATATACCGTCATTATTTAACTATTATGGTGCGACCAATCCGGCAGAGTTTTTTGCCGTAATCAGCGAAACCTTTTTTGAACGCCCTGTGGAGTTTTATCAACAACACCAACAACTATACCAAGAGTTAAGTCAGTTTTATCATCTAGACCCAATCCATTGGCATTAACGGTAACCCCTATTGGTCAACGCGAAATGCAATTATTAACGTAAGGGATATTATGCAATCTATTATTCACCGACTTGGCGTTATTGCCATGTTAGTTACCACAGCCGCAGCCTTCGATGTACATGCAAATCAAGCTGACGAGTTAAGTGCAGAACAAGCGCAAACAGACAACAAAAACCAATCTATTAGCCAACAAGTGAGCTCAGAAAGCCCTGCCGTCATTAAAGATCTCAACACCACTACTGACATGGTCGACAGCCAGGGCTTATCTGCACAGGACAACCAGGCGGTGAGTGCGCTGCTTAACAAACTGCATGAAAGCGCCGCAAGCGCTGACTGGACAACCTATTTCAGTTTATATCATCCGCAAGCGGTGTTTATCGGCACCGACAATACTGAACGTTGGAACATGGTTGAGTTTAAGCAATATGCACAACCGACAAAAGGCTGGCGTTACGAGCTTCAATCGCGCCATTTATTGCAAATAGACGACACCATTTTATTTGATGAGCACTTGTTTAGCCCAGCCTATGGTGCAAGTCGTGGCACAGGTGCATTAGTTCACACAGAGCAAGGCTGGAAAATAGCGCAATATCATTTAAGTTTTCCTATCCCTAATGACAAAGCTAAACGCATTACCAGCTTAATAATGCAGTAGTGTTGCAATGACAAAAAAGAGATGGCCCGTGGGCCATCTCTTTTTTTATGCTTCCACGCTTTAGGGTTAACTCATCGAAACAGCAAAGCACACATTGGCTAACTGACAAAAATGGGTAAAACTGTCGTTATCTAGCTGCTCAAAATGCCGATGAGTGCTGTGCCTATCAGCATAAAACAAACCTAACACTTTATTACCGATAGCCAGCGGAGCAATTAAAAAGCCATATTTTGACAGTTTCTCAACCAGTACATCATCCATTTGAACAGTACAGTCTTTCGATGAAGGATCATTAACCCAAATACTGCGCTTTTGCTCAATACATTGGCTAAACACAGACTTTTTATCATTAAGGTCAATAACAAAAGTCTGTTTTAGCTGGTCAACATCATCTCCCATCATCACCCTAGGTTGCAGTAGTTTACGGCTCGGCGACAATAACAACACACCGCAACGATCAACCCCCACTCCGGTTAA
The DNA here is from genome assembly GCF_014648295.1 of Shewanella saliphila. GTDB lineage: Bacteria > Pseudomonadota > Gammaproteobacteria > Enterobacterales > Shewanellaceae > Shewanella > Shewanella saliphila. The sequence continues at coordinate 15,776 of NZ_BMQV01000006.1, read as the reverse complement.
AATGCCTTCTAATGCAGTTTGCATAATTTGATTAAAATCGGTTTTAACCACAGCATATTGTGTTAACTGACGTAACTTGGCGAGCTGATACCCCTGGTCAACTTGACGGCTCACCGTTTCGATAACTGGCGTTTCAATATTGCTAGCTACTGTCGATGGTTCAGGCAAATACGCCACAATGGCTTTAGCACCATACTCAATGGCAAGCTTATGAGTGACCTGATTACATTGAATCACCCGTTGAGTCATTTCATCAATATCGATGTCGAGCATTTCAGCCGCTTGGCCTAAGCGCTTTTGTAATTCAACTGGATCCGCGTTAGGTAACGACAATATTTCTGACAGCTTATCCGCTAAAAAAATACAATGTATCTCAGGCATGCGCTCATCAGGTTGTGCTAACGACTTTTGCAGTACCTCGCCTAAGCCCCAGCTCCTGGCAATACCCTGAGTGAGTTGTAAAAATGACGCGCCAAGCTCCGCTCTAATAAGGGCATTTTGTTCCCCTTTATCGTCTATAGTGACAAGTTTTCGATGCAGTTGAGCTGGGATTTCACCGCCCATGCTCCAAAACGCGCTTTCACCAATGCGGTACAATAATGATGCTATAAACACTTCTTCACGCAGTGACTCTCCGCGATCGCTCATCATCATGCGCGCCAACATTGCGGCTTGAAAAGACTGTGCCATCAGCTTTAATAAACGGGTGTATACACCTTCAGATAAGTGCTTATTTTCTAACAGGCTGGTTAATAGCTTTGCGGTGATACAAATATTACGGATAGTGTCAAAACCCAGCACAACCGCTGCGCGGCTAACCGTAGAAACCTGGTTAATGCCTTTATTGTATATGGCACTGTTGGCTACACGTAAAATACGCGAGGTTAACGCATTATCATGCATCACGCTGCGCCCCAGTAAAGCTAACGAAGACACATCATCTTTAGCCAGCTTTTCTAAGTCTCGTACGGTGGAGCATAATGCCGGCATTTCTTGGTCACTGATACGCTTAGTCCAGTAATCGGCACCTTTTTGTTGGGTCATCGACTTCAAAAACAATTAACCTAAATGTAACAAACCTGAATTTGAGTATACTCAATTTCAATAAAGAGTCGTAACTTGATTGTTGTTTGTTGTACACAGGTCTAATAAATTTAAGTGACAGATGATTTTTTAAACTTTTTCACTCGGCAAAAAAAAACGGCTCAAAAGAGCCGCAATCACAAATTACGTGGTTGGAAAACTTACGGGTAGGAAGTACCCAAACAGTTAAAATCAACAACTAAGCGTTTGCTTATGATCCAACATATTGGATAAAAATCCCGTGCGACCTGTAGGTGAGTCGCACGGGGTTACAACAGCCACAAAGTGACTAAACTGTAAAACGGTAACACTAACGGTTAAAACTATTCTTCAGTTGAGCCTGTTAACGCTGTAACCAAAGACTTACCGCCCTGAGTAAATAAGTTGGCAAAGTGAATCAATTCAGCCTTGCGCTATGAATCTGTTTACAAGAAATAAGTAATCAATTTGCCATTACGCAGTTAATAATTCGTAACCCGGTAACGTTAAAAAGTCGACCAGTTCATCTGAGGTAGTAATTTGCTCAAACAACGCTGCGGCTTGTGTAAACTTGCCAGCATTAAAACGATCGCTGCCCAACTCTTTTTTCACGTTGGCTGTTTCTTGTTTCAGCATGTCTTTAAATAAATCTTTAGTGACTAACTTGCCATTAGATAAACTCTTTTGATGTTTAATCCATTGCCAAATTGACGTACGTGAAATTTCAGCCGTTGCTGCATCTTCCATCAAACCGTAAATCGGTACACAACCATTGCCTTGGATCCACGCTTCGATGTACTGCAATGCAATACGAATATTTAAACGCATGCCTTCTTCGGTTCGTTCACCTTCGCAGGTTTCAAGTAATTCACTGGCTAAAATAGGGGCATCAACATCACGAGTAATGTGCAATTGATTGGTTCTGTCGCCGCCAATGTAGTCATTAAAAATAGTCATAGCGGTATCGGCTAGTCCAGGGTGAGCTACCCAAGTACCGTCATGACCATTACGCGCTTCAAGCTCTTTATCACCACGTACTTTTTGTAAAACTTTGGCGTTGGTTTCTTCATCCTTTGCAGGAATAAAGGCCGCCATGCCACCCATAGCGAGTGCGCCGCGTTTGTGACAAGTTTTAATCAGTAGACGTGAATAAGCACTTAAAAACTTAGTGTCCATCGTGACAGCTTGACGATCTGGCAGTACACGGTCTGGATAATTTTTTAATGTTTTAATATAACTAAAGATGTAATCCCAACGGCCGCAGTTAAGTGCGACAATGTTTGAACGAAGCTCATAAAGAATTTCTTCCATCTCAAACACTGCCGGTAGCGTTTCAATTAAGCAGGTACATTTGATGGTGCCAGGTTTTAAGCAAAAACGTTCTTCAACAAAAGCAAATACCTTTGCCCACCAACGCGCTTCAAGATGACTCTCTAGCTTAGGGATATAAAAATATGGTCCAGAGTTTTTGGCTAATAATTGACGGTAGTTGTGGTAAAAATACATGGCAAAATCAACCAGACCACCCGGTACTGGGGTGCCTTTATATAACACATGCTTTTCATTTAAGTGCAAACCACGCACCCGGGCAATGAGTACCGCAGGATCGGGATTAAGCAAATACTGTTTACCCGTTTCTGGTGCCGTAAAAGAAATATCGCCATTGACCGCATCGCGAAGGTTAATTTGGCCTTCTACCACTTTTTGCCAACTCGGCGCTAATGAGTCTTCAAAGTCAGCCATAAACACTTTTACATTGGCATTTAGTGCATTGATGATCATCTTGCGGTCAACTGGACCGGTGATTTCAACTCGGCGGTCAGTCAAATCGTCTGGTATGCCGCGGATAGTCCAATCACCATAACGAATAGCACGCGTTTCAGGTAGAAAGTCTGGTAACTCACCATTATCAATGCGCAGTTGTTTTTGTTTACGCTTTGCCAATAACACTGGAACTTCTGCAGCAAACTTGGCACAAAGTGAATTTAAAAACGCCACAGCACCAGAGTTAAACACTTGTTGCTGCCCTTCAATGGTTGGCCCAACAAAAGTGATGTCGGTTTTTACCGTATCTTCTGTTGTTGATGTGGTCTTACCGTACTGAGCTACCAATTGTTCGGCTGTCATATTGTGCCCCCCCCTGAGTGCTGCATGCGTTTGTTTGTTACTGTTAAAGGTATTTAATGATGCTGACGTTATACGGTTTGGGTTATTCCCCATTGATTACCTTATATAGCTCTATGGTGCTGAGCGTATAACCAATGTCCATATTGTTCTGTGTAAATAAATAATCACGCTTTAACGTTCAAACAAGCTTTCATATGTTTGTTTCGTACTAAAAAATAACCAAAAACGTTTGTAATTGCAACAGTCTTTAGTTGACCACAACGTATGTAAAACCATGCTAAACAACATGAAAACAGGTCTTATTTATGGAGACAAACCATGGCAAGCAACTGATTTAAAACAACTAAAATATAACACCAACATTTACAACAATCACTTGCTAAAATTTATCAGACCAATTGACCACAAATCCCAAATGGTAAAAATCAAAGAAACAAAATTACACAGTGTAAATAAATGCATACAGCTATTTAATCTGGATAATCTAATCAAACATTTTATCCACGTTTCGAGCTTACCTGCACGTAAAGCAAAAAATTCATTAAAATACATAAGCTTAATACGATCTCTACTAAAACCAAATTCAAACAGTCGTTTTAAATTAACCTTTACGTTAACGTAATAAAAAATAAAAGGATTTACCTAAAAACTGTGAGTTACGTCACCCGATCAACAAGCCACAGTCGTTTGGTTTTTTTGAAAAAAATTCATTTTTTTTAAAATAAATGAAAAAAATGTCATCAATGGTGCGTGTAAGGGATTTTAAGATTCAAAATGGTGCAGAAACCAAGATGTTAAGCATCATGATGAGAGGAATAGATTGATTTAATCTCGACTAAACGGGGTATCTCGTAATAACGTCAATACCGTTATTAGTCGTGTTGCCACAAATAATTAACTTTATGGTTATTTCATTGACTCGTTGTAACACACAACACAATTACGTCCGTTATGTTTAGCACGATATAAAGCTAAGTCTGCGCGATGAATAAGCGGGTCAAGGCTTAAGTCGTGTTTGTCGGCACAACTAATGCCGCAGCTCACCGTAATGGTAAAGTCATGGCCAGAGAAGCGGGTATTGATAGCCTCTACCTCTGCTCGTAGGCGTTCGGCAAAGTCTGTTGCGACATTAATATCTTGTTTGGGCATAAAGATCGCAAACTCTTCGCCGCCCATGCGGGTGAAAATATCATTAGGTCTGAGTAGCACTTCTATCACACTGGTAAACTTCTTTAATGCCCAGTCACCAGTGGCATGGCCAAATTGGTCATTGATGTTTTTAAATAAGTCTAAATCCATCAACAATACCGAAAACGGCTCATCTATTGTTTGGGTTTGGATAAATTCGTTTTCAGCTAACTCTTGGCCTGTGCGGCGGTTATAAATACCGGTTAACCCGTCACGTTGTGCTTGCTTCATAAATTGATTGCGTTGCACCCAGGCTGAAATCAACAGTAATAATAATCCAACTGACACACCAACAAGTAATGTCGAAAACATGATTGACGAGCTTTTATCTTTCATAAACAAGTCTTTTTGCTGCATCAATAACTCATGGTCTTGCATCAGACTGTTGTTTTCTCGGTTTTTCTCTACACTGTCAAAACGTGCCATTTGGTAGGCATTCTCTTTCACTTTTTGCTCATTTAATATTTGTAAGCTCAAAGCATTAGCAACCACCTGATACTGATAAGCCTTATCAAACTGGCCGCGCTTTCCTGCAACTAAGGATAAGGTTTCATTGGCACGTTTTTTTACCAACAGGTTGTTAGGTGCTATCGGCTTGTCATTCACTTTATTGGCATAGTGCTCGGCATCTTCAAAGCGGTCTAGATAAAAGTAAGTCATGCCTAAATAAGAATGGATTTCATTAATTTCAACTTCAAATTTGAACTTTTGATAGTCCGCTAACGCGCTTAATAATAACGATTCTGCTTTGTCGTAGAGGCTGGTTTCATAGGCCACAATAGCCTGACCTTTGGTCGACATAACGGCGATTAATGGGAAGCCATGTCCACTGCAATATTGCTCGGTGTCGGTAAATAAATTGGAAGCCAAATCGAATTGTTTTGTGCGTAAATTGGCTACCGCATAATACAACATCGAATAACACTGATTTTTAGGATTTTCACCTTGATTTAGGTTTAGAGCCAATTGCGATATTCGCAACATTTCATCATAGGCCTCTAACTCTAGGTACACATTTAATAGGCGATTATAGGTAGCAATTTTAATGCTGTTATCTTGATAGTTATCAATACGAGCTAAGTTGGTCTCTAACAAAGTAAACGCGCGTTTATAGTCTTTTAAGCCAATACTGGTTGTCACCCGATATAAATAGATACGAGTGATAATATCTTCAGGCGGGTTAAAGGTTAACGCGATGTCTAAAGCCTCGTCTGCAGCGGCATACTCAGCTAAATAGATATGTTTAACACTAATCAACATATACAAACGGCTTTTTTGCAACATCGATAACTGGTCTTGGCGCGCTAATACTGAATTTAATTTGGCAATGGCACTTTGAGTGTTGGTATGCATAAAGTTTTCAGCAATATCGAGCTCATCATCCATTTGATTGGCGAGCACAATTCCTGTGCTGCATAATAGTAGCAGCACAGAGATAATGGCCTTGAGGAAAACCTGCATCAACAAGGAATTACGGCTTAGGTGTTGTAACAATCTGGAACATTTTCATATCTTCGTCACCCGCTAATTGACGGATACGCGCTTTATCACCCGACATTACCGCTTTAATTTCTTCTTCTGTAATGCCATTTGCCTGCATCACCCCGATGGGATCTTTTTGATACGCTTCTAATAATTCTGCGTCTGTCCCTAACTGAGTAAAAAATTGACTTAAATTCGACATATCGTGCCCTTAGTGTTTTAAAAGTATTCTTTAACCAAGATCCATTTCACTAATGCCTAACTTTGCTAGCATGGCAGGGTTTAATGCTAATGCTTGCTGAGGCGGGATCAATAATGTGCTGATGGTCGTTAACCGAGCATCAGGTAAATCAGCCAAGGCAATATGCTCTATTCTTGGCGATTGCACTGCTAAGTTTGCAGCTTCATATATTATCACTTGATGATCAATAGGATACCACTGTAATAAATGTTCAACCAAAATATGTAATCGCTGTTTGGTTGTGGAAAATTTTGTCAATGTATGTTCCCCGGCGAGCGCAATTTGCCACAACACTAAATGAGCACAAGGATTAGGTACATGTTGATACAGCATAAACTGTGTGGCTTCATAGCTTTGGTGACCACAACTACCAGGGTCGATACCTAAATCGGCCCATAAACACGCCTCTGCTGAAACACCCGCAAGCATTTTAGCCTTAAAACCTTGCTGCTTAGCTTGTGTAATCGCTAAATGTGATACGCAAGAAAATACCCCCGGATGACCATACAAAGCACAAACCACCCTTTTATTTGCTCGCACTTCAACTAGCATGGCATCAACCATTTGCTGATAAGTGTCGCGGCGGTTTTTTATTTCCCCAGGTTGTGCGTAATACCCTTGTAACGAGCGCACATCAGCGTTCAAGGTCGATAACCATCTGTCGGTGAAGCCATCAGGCACCAACGAAAAAACCACATCTGCAAGTTCAATATAACTCACGGTTAATTGGCCAACTTGTCCTGCAAGCTGCACTCCGGTACCGACACACACTAGCTGACCTTGCTGATTTGCGGCAGTTAGCTGCAAGTTACACCTCATTATGTCATTCTATTTTGTTGATAACAAAATCAACTAAACGGGAAATAAAACAAAGACTAAATCACGCATTTATTATATGAGTATTTCAATCAAATATGCTTTTAAATTAAACAATTTAATGATTATTTACCAACTTTATTAACATTAAGTGGTGCAAAACACGCTTTTGAAGAATTTATCTCAATAAATTTTGTTAGGTAAGCACTTTTACGGCATAGATTAAATGACCAATCAAACCTTATAACACTGAGTTTTGTGAACGAAAACAACGATGCCCTTAAAAACTGGCTGTAAATATCATCGCAAAATGTTGCGCTAAAAGAATAAAGATTAATCAGGGTTGGTATTATTACCAAAAAATAAGGAACTTACGTCGCGATATTCACTCAAAGCCACAACATCTTCTAATCGGCCCTTGTCAGCATAGGGACAGCTTGGGTATGATGACCGACAGAATTTAGGAAGTAGCGCAGACAATGATAAACAAAAAACAAAGTCTTACCCTTGTAAGCGCAGTAGCGCTTTCACTCTCAATGAGCGGATGTAGTGTTTTCGATTGGTTAATTTATAAGCCTGATATACCGCAAGGTAACTACATGGAAACCCAGCAAGTTGAAAAACTTCGCGTCGACATGACCAAAGAGCAAACAGAATACATTTTAGGTCGTCCGGTTTTACGTGATAGTTTTTCTGATGACACTTGGTACTATGTATACCACTTTAAAAGTGGCCGTGATGCCAGCATTATCCATAAAGAGCTGATCATTCATTTTACAGGTGACAAGATCTCTAGCGTCACCGGCGATTACGATTTAAGCAGTGAGTTTAATACCCCGCTTGAGTTAAGCTCTTTGCCAACAGTTAATGAACCTGATTTAACGCCATTACTGCCAGAAACACGTCCAGATTCAAAACCATTGGTTGAAGAAACACGCCCAACGCTAACGAATCAACCTGAAAAATCTAACGACCCAGATAATCGTTAATGGTTCAGAACCAATAAAAAAGCAGAATCAATTGATTCTGCTTTTTTGTATTTTGTATAGCGTTAAACAATTAACTGACCTTCGCACCGGTTATTTTATTAATCCGGCCTTCATCTTTTGCTTTTTCAGCCCGTTTACGGCGAACATCTTTCGGGTCGGCAATTAAAGGACGATATAATTCTACCCGCTGCCCAGGCTGTATCACGTCATCATGCTTAACCACACGGCTAAACACACCCAGTTTGATGTTATCTAGATCGATGTCAGGAAAAAACTTCACGATATTGCTTTGGATCACCGCATCAATAAACGTGGTACCAGGCGCAACCATCACAGTGATAATTTTTTGCTGTTTGGGTAATGCATAAATGATATCAACGGCAAATTGCTCTGTTTCACTTGTCACGATAAATCACCTTCGCTCTGTCGGTAAATGCCACCACCATCGATGACATTAAATCTTTAAAAATTTTACCAAATGCCAAGTCGACTAATGCATTTGAAAATTCAAAATGCAAATCAAACTCTACCTTACAAGCCTCTTCTGTCAGCTCAGTAAATTTCCACAAACCGTGTAAATGCTTAAAAGGCCCGTTTTCTAACTCCAGGGTAATTGATTTAGCTTCAACCACCTGGTTACGAGTCGTAAAGGTTTTACTGATCCCCGCTTTACTCACATCAACCGACGCCACCATGGTTTTGCCGTCAAACTCTAATACTTTACCGCCAACACAGCCGGGTAAAAATGCATGATACGACTCAACATCGTTGACTAAATCATACATTTCTTTGGCACTAAATCTAACCAGCATACTTTTGGAAATTTTGGGCATCTGACATCACTATCATTGAAACAATGTGCAGATTTTATCACGTTAAACAAAAAAGGCATCCGCCATAACGCTAAATCTCACCCTTAATAACACAATAGGCAAGAAACTAGGTATAATCGTTGAAATATCATAAATCTCCCCCATATCTTTTATATCAATGGTGTTAATTTATAACCTTAATATAATAGCGTTTATTAAATGGGCTCAGCGCTGATTGCAAGTCGCCTTTTTTATAGGCCACGGCAGTAATCACAACGGTAAATATAATGGTAAAAAAGAATTCTAAATCAGCAAAAAATACCTCAGCGACCATCGCACGCAACAAACGCGCGACCTTTGAATTCCGTATAGAAGACAAAATCGAAGCGGGTTTAGAGCTAATGGGATGGGAAGTAAAATCTATCCGTATGGGCAAAGTCAATCTGGCTGATTGTTATGTATTTATCAAAGGCGGTGAAGCCTTTATGCACGGTTGTACTATTCAACCACTAAATACAGCATCCACTCACGTGGTGTGCGATCCAATCCGTACCAAAAAGCTATTGTTAAAGCGTAGCGAAATCGACAAATTAGCCGGCTTAATTGAACGCCAAGGCTACACCTTAGTGCCACTGTCGATGTATTGGCGTAAAGGTGCCTGGGTAAAAGTTGAAATTGGCCTAGGTAAAGGTAAAAAAGATCACGATAAACGTGAAGATACCAAAGAACGTGAATGGAAAGTTGAACAGTCTCGCGTCATGAAAAAGAGCAGACTGAACGGATAATAGCCAAACGATGATATTTTGTTAATAGTCACTAGGTATTAGCGAAACAACACGTTATGATATAACCAATTGGGGGCGATTCTGGATTCGACAGGATTCACGAAACCCAAGGAGCATGTCGAGGGGCGGTTGGCCTCGTAAAAAGCCGCACTGTTATAGTTGCAAACGACTCTAACTACTCTCTAGCAGCTTAGGCTAGCTAGCCATCAACCACACGTTTCGCACGTGGACAGTGGATTCTGATGGTCATATTACAGTGTGCTAGCGAGGGAACTCCGTCCGGGGGTGAACCGCGAAACAGTACCGGACTCACCAAGTAGCATCCTGTCTTTCGGAGACTGCTTGGTTAAATAAAAGAGAGACTAAACATGTAGTGCCGAGGATGTAGGCTTTCTGGACGCGGGTTCAAGTCCCGCCGCCTCCACCAATTTATAGAAGGGCTTAGCAGCAATGCTAAGCCCTTTTTGTTTGTCTAATGGCGACAGCCACAAAATGTTCAAACTTCGTTTGAAATAGGATCGCAAGGTTCCACCCTGCACGGGCCAAAAGGGGATCAACAGCAATCCCCTCTTGGATCACCCCTGCCGTTCCGGCAACATTTTCGCTTATAACCAAACAACGGCAGCGAAAAAATTGCGACGGAAAATTATCCAGCTTTTGGCGGCGTTTGTAGCCAGCCTCGGCCACCTCTTTATGGTAAAGAATGAAAATGCTAACGCTTCAGAACGGAGTCTGATGTGAATGGATTCACAAATGTCGTGGTGGCATGAATGCCAAGGAACGACCCTTCCCCTTCAAAGCTAGCTGGCTCTGATAGGCAGGATGCCTGAATGCCTTGAAACACATGGATGTGCGTGAAAGACCATGGCTAGCTCACGTCATTTTCTTCAACGTCCTCAAGTTCAGAGTTAACCTTAAGCATTTGAAATAAAATAAAAAATCATTTCTGATAGAGATCAGTTTAAGGGGCAAGATTGAACTGTTTATAAAAGTTTACCCTGACCCCAAAAGCGTAAAAGCGTAAATACCTTCGAGAGGATAAGTGGTTTTAGCCGATTGACCCCCTCATGTTCCGGATTAGTTATTTAACTCTCTGAGAGCTATAACTAACCCATCTACTTCTGTTGATGGGTTATCTGTGCCTAGTTCTAAAGCTGACTTTCTGGATAATTCTGCATTTTTAATAGCTTCATCTAATTTGTCTATAAGTTCGCTATAAACATTTTTTTTTGCTTTAGAGTAACCAATATATTCACTTTTCAACTCTGATAAAACTACATCCGCAGGGCTTTTTTTGCCAGCTCTATCAAATGGCTTCGTTGTATTTTTAAAGTGTAATAATAACCAATATTCGAAACTTGGTACTGATGTAATCGCTTTGTAAACAGTTGTTTTATTTGCCATACTAGCTATAGAGCGCTTTGCTTCTTCATAATGAACATGACTGTCTTTATCAAAAACACAATAGACTTGGTCAAAAGGCATACCTATTTTAATATGTTCTTTCGCTATTTTTTTTGCATGTCTAAAAAGCTTCAATGGACAAGTTTCAACATTTTGATCAACAACAACATTTGCTGAAGCCAGTTTGTGGTGCCGAATAAGCTCTTTAAAATATAACGGCTCAGTTTTACTTCCTTCACAAACAATTAGTATTTTTGCATAAGGTTTACGGTTACCTAATTTACGGCTTAAATTAGCAGCTCCTCTTCGCTTACGTTTATGATGCAAATCATCTGAACCCATAATAGTTATTCCTCAAACCTCTGAATAAAAGGTAAAGCACCGTATTTACCTGCTAAGTATGAAGCCTCAAAGTTATCCCTTGTTTTATGTGGATTGAAATCTGTCAAAGGATAAAGCTGGGTAGCTAACAACTCATCTTTCTTACAAAACCAAACTTGATCTCTACGAAAGATTTCTTTATTTAAGATGTTTGTATCATGACTAGTAAAAACTAGTTGTCCATTTGCAACATTAATTTCTGGATCATGAAACATTCCAATCAAAAACTCCATCAGCTTTGAATGCAGGTTAAGATGAAGTTCATCAATTAATAGAACATGACCTTCAGATAAAGCTTTTATCCAAGGACCAGCCAAAGAAAAAAGCTTCTTTGTTCCATCTGATTCCTCGGACTCCAAATCAAAATCAACCAATACGCCTTCATCATCTTTCTTTAAAGTTTTAAATTCCAGTAAAGTCTGATCTTTAAACTCTTCAATCAAAGATTCCTTAAAGACAGATGGCATATCACTAGGTAAATTTGCTGGATCAAAAGCATGTTCAATAATATCAATATCTTCAATATCCATATCAGCTGCTTTTAAAAAGTTCATAACTTTAGATTTCTGATCATTCTCACAAAGCTTAGAACTTACAAAAGGCCCCCAGCCTTCACCGGTTCTAGAGATTTTCAAAACGACTCTAAACCAATCATAAACAGGCTTAAGCTGCTTACTATTCAAGTTCACCGCAGTTGAAAGAAACAGTGAGTTACTTTTTGTAGAAGACTGCCATACTTGTTTTGTTCCCTGAAGGGCGCTTCCCATATACCATTCATAACTATCGGTATTTTCATCATAAGTTCTTTCAAACCACTTTTGAGCTCGGCCCTTAGGAAATGCTAATAACCATTCTTCTGTAACTCGACTTTGAGTCACACAAAAACCATATTGATAGCGAACTCCTTGGTGAATAAATGTAGCCTCGAATTCAGAAGGTGAATTACGGCATTTTGCATTCAACCTAAACGGAGATACCTCAAGCTTTTCTTCAACATCAACTTTAGCTGACGATAAAACTAAAGCTTTCATAAAACTTAGAGCTCCCATTACATTAGATTTACCTGATGCATTAGGGCCGTAGATTACCGCTGTTCTCAAAAGCTCATATCCAGAGGACTCAAAAGTATTCTTACTCTCTAGCTCATTGAGTGAAGTTTTCGATAAAGAAAAATTTTGACTATCTTTAATAGAACGATAATTGGAAACATTAAATTCGATTAACATTTGCCTAATCTCCTATGTTACTAGCACATACTTAATGTGCTGAATGTTAGCAGATTAAACACATCAATATAGTGTTTTAATCAATATTTAGGTAAAAAAAACCGAAAAATGGCATGAAAACACCTTGGGATTTAAATTAGCTCTATTGTTAACACTAAATTCAATCGAGATAACTAAGCAATAACTAATGTAGTTGGGTCGGGATAAACTTTATAAAAACAGTTCAAAACTTGTCTCTTAAGCTAATGTCTGTCCAAAATTGAGTGTAGATAGCTTAGTTATAAACACGGCTGAATCGAAGATAACTATACGATGGATGTAATCGCGGCTATGACCTTCGAAAACATGGATGTTTTCGTAGAGCGCCCAAGGATGGGTTTACCGCGTGTCATAGAAGTGATTTCATTTGAGTATCGTCACTAGACACCTAGCACCTAGGCGAAGCGCCACGACGTTCGTGGCCGTAGGCCATAAGTACAAAACGATAAAAACAAACACCTGGATCCCGGCTTAAAAGCATTGCCGGGACGACGATAAAGGGTTAACAAGTTTATAGATTATTAACGGCTTTCCCAGAAGTGGAGTCATATGTGACGGCGGGACTTGAACTGGCGTCCATAAAAAATCCCCGTTGATATTGCTATCAGCGGGGATTTTTAAACATCAGGCTTTAGCTCACTCGTAGGTAACCTAAAGCGACTGACTCAATCAATTAGCTTTGTTTTTTAACAAACTTTGATTTCAACATCATTTGGCCGTTGCCATCAACTTTACAATCGATGTCGTGGTCGCCGTCAACAAAACGGTTGATCACGGCTTTGGTGCCGACTTTCAGCACAAGTGATGAACCTTTAACTTTAAGATCTTTAATTAAAGTCACTTTGTCGCCTTCTGCCAATAGGTTACCCACGGCATCTTTTAAAATGATGGCGTCTGGATCAACCACTTCTTCATTTGGGTTCCACTCATTTGCGCATTCTGGGCAAATTAATAATGTACCGTCTGAATAAGCGTAAGGAGATTCACACTTTGGGCATGGCGGGATGACATCACTCATAAATTCACTCTCTGTATTTTTAGCTTATATCGAACAAGATAAAGGCACTAAGGCATTGTTCAAAAAGCGTTATCGATTGGCATGAGACAGCCACTAAAACCACCTCACCTTAATTGTAATCGCATTATAATGTTATTATCACAAATTGACTAGCCTAAGCCGTTAGGCTCAGTTCACACTCCACCGTAAAAACGCTAAATTAGCTTTTAACTTGCGGGTTCGGTCGGCTTTGATTGTCACCAAAACTGACATCGTGTTTTTCAAGGTATTCACGAATAAGCTGACGGGTAACTTGTGATGGAGTGAGATCTTGTGCCGCACACAATTGCTCAAATGCCTGCTTTTTTAGCGGGTCCATTAGTACAGTAAAACGGGCAGTTTTATTTTCCACTGGTGATGACCTTTAATTGCAACATGATAATTTGATTATAATGCAGTGTTAAGTTAAAGGCCATATATCACAGTGGATATTAAGGGTAGTCAGTAATGGCGCTCAGCATGCCGCTTAGCAGTACATTGCTAAGCACAATCATAGTGGCAGCTTAAGCCATGCTAGCTAACTGTTGTTTAAGCTCATTAAAACTCGGTCTGGCGCTTAACTTAGGCTGCAAGCAATCTTGCACTAATTGATGTAACGCTTGCGCCTTGGGGCTATTAGGGTGCTCAATCAGATTGAGCATGTCTTCAATCATGTACCCAAACGCCCTCACCTCAATAGCTTGCATTAACACACGACGCTCGGGGCTGAACTGGTTTAAGTTGGAGGCGGCGCCAAAGTCACCAAATAACACATTGCCTTGCGGGTTTATCATGGTGTTGTGGGCATAAATATCACCATGGCTAATTCCATTTCGATGTAAATGCGCCAAAATATCGGCCATTTGGGTCGCTATGTTAATAATACGAGACTCACTAAAGCGCGTGTTCGGCTCAAAAGTATCGCGGCTACAGGTTTGCAATGATGGCGGTAAGCCTAAATTGGCGTAACTTGGCGGGATCAGTTGCATCACTAAGCCTAATTGATCGGCTTGGTTAATTTGCGCCAATACATTGATCAAATTAGGATGTTCCCCTGCGGTTAAGCAGCAATCAAGCTCGTCTGCTGGGTATCCGTCGCTGGTGATCAAACCTTTGAATAGTTTTACCGCGACCTCATCATCATAACTAAATTCAGCTGTTCCGTGCTGCAAAGCCATATGTGATGCTTGATAAATTAATCCAGAAGCGCCCTGCCCGAGCAATTGACCTAACTGAAATTGCTGTAAAGGAACAGTAGGGACTCGCTTGTTATCACAGTGCTCAACATGACTAAAACGATTACCTGAAAAAGCCAACCAGGCCAATTTGGGTAGTTCAAATAACCATTGGGGTAACGCATCAAGTTGATTGGCAGACAGCCTGAGTAAAGCCAATCGATGACAATTTGCCATACTGGCCGGCAATGAAGTTAAACGATTGCCCGCCAGCGAAAGTTTTTCAAGGCGAGCACATTGACCCAAACTGTCTGGCATTTGTTCTATCAGATTGTCGGTTAAAATTAACCAGCGGGTTTGTTTTGGGATTGATGCGTCTGATACCGTTCGAATTTGGTTGGCTTTAAAACCAATCATATCTAAATTGGGGCATTGACCCAGTACATCAGGTAAATGTTCAAACAGATTATTCGACAAAAACAGGATTTTTAATTGATGTAAATCGGCAAAGTTGTCAGGTAGAGACGACAACTGATTATCAGTTAAATCGAGCACTTCTAGCGTATCAGCTAACTCAAATAGTTTGGTTGGGAACTCACGCAGCCCCTGGGCGATTTTGACCCGTTGAGCACCTTGTAATAAACCATCATTGAGTTGTTGTAATGTATGCATAACGCTTCTCTGTACCGAAAAATGTCGACATAGTAATAGACTGCTCTCAGGGAGACAAATTTAAGGCAAAAAAAGACCACAGCAAAGGCTGTGGTCAAGACGGACGCTAAAAACACAAATTGGGGTTGATAATTTAGCGCCACTCATTGGCATTTGCATGACAACAAGTGGATTCCTACAAAAATACGCTTCTATACCCAATCAACTTGAAGATCCGTGTTTCAGAGCTTCACCGTGTTTTCAATACTAGGCGCGTTAATGCGGTAATGTAGGTACCTTATAAGTTAACGTAACAACGTAGTGGAAGCTCGGTGAAACTCCCAAAGGGCAAGTTTTACACG
>NZ_BMQV01000005.1 GCF_014648295.1 Shewanella saliphila | reverse complement strand
TACTGCTTCATCTTTAAATGCCTGCGGATAACTCTTATGTGATTTTTTTAAACTCATATCGACCTCTTAATTTATTGACCATACTGTCTCAAAATTAAGTGTCCGATGGAATTAGACCAGAACAAATAAACCATTGGCCATTGAAATATTGCAATATGGGTTTATTGTATAAAAATAAAGCGTATCATCAATAATGACGCGGTGATAAATGTAATCTATGAGTCGTAGGTGTTTGTTGCCTAAGATTTTTTAGTGGTATTCATCCGTGACTATCGCTATTCATCTGTGTTTAATCGGTGATGTTGAGAGGCAAGCCTCAAGTAAGCCGTTACAAGCCATAAAATATCTTTAATTCACAATGGCCAATATACTATGGAACATAAACGATATTTTTTATTGCTTTCAATCATCTTTGTTATTGAATTTATTGTTATTTCTATCAACCCCTATAATCGAGCCGATTGGGCGCTTGAGAATGTATTAATTGTCTTTTCTGCCATCTTTGTGGTGTTCACCTATAAAAAATGTCCATTATCGCGACTCTCATATAGCTTGATATTTGTCTTTATGAGCTTGCATGAGATCGGCTCACATTATACTTATGCCAATGTTCCCTATGATGAATTTCTGCAGTCATATTTTAATTTTAGCCTTAATGAATATATGGGCTGGGAGCGTAATAACTTTGATCGATTAATTCATTTCGCATACGGCTTCTTACTGGCATACCCAGTGAGAGATTTGTATTGCAAGGTTGTTGGCGTGAAAGGCTTTTGGAGCTATTTCACGCCGTTAAACCTGATAATGTCGACATCGATGTTATATGAGTTAGTAGAATGGGGCGCAGCAGAGATATTTGGTGGCGAGCTTGGCATGGCTTATTTAGGTATACAGGGCGACATTTGGGATGCGCATAAGGATATGGCACTCGCTAGTCTGGGCGGATTTATGGCAATGGCGATAATGCTTGTGGTCCACTCTCGTATTCAAAAAGACTTTCGAGAGCAATGGCGATTAAGCTTAAGGGCAAACAATAACGGGGATTAAGCAAAGCAGAGGCAAGTCGAATTGCTATGGTTACTCAGGCTTTGTATGGCCTACGGCCTATGGCCAAACGCGAGGGTGTAACAGATTCTGTGTAACTGCAACTTAGTTAATATGCTTCACAATTCTGTCTTCGAACTCAATAATAAATCGACTTCATTAAATTCGTCGTCCCGACGAGAAAATAGTTAACAAGCATCGTCAAAAACGAGTCAGTCTCTGTTGCTTCACTCTCTCGTGAGAGTGAAGCACCATGATCTTAATGGCCGCAGGCCATAAGATCATTGATGCCACAGCTAAACCCTGTTCAATCCCACTGCCCATTAGGCTTCACGATTCACCACCCTCGAATGGACTTTTTTACGTGTTTGGCTGAGCGTGTAAACGCCGCTGACGACAACCAGTAGGCTGCCGAGTAGCGTCATGATGTCGGGTGTTTCACCAAATATGAATATGCCCAACGCTAAGGCAAATAATAAACGGGTGTAGCGAAAGGGGGCGATGACCGATACGTCGCCAGCACGCATGGCGATAGTGAGGGCATTGTAGGCGGCAACGCCAAAAATAATCGCGCCGATGATTTGCAACGATGCTGTGGTATTAAGTTGTGCGGGTTCATTTTGATATAACTGGATAGCAATACCTGCAGGGATTAATACAAAGAATCCGTAAACCCCAAGTTGCATGTTCGATAACACTGGCGGCGCTGCGCGGGTGGCTAAATCGCGGCCGGCAAAGCCTAATGTGGCGATGACCGCGAGTAGTGAGTTAACTTCAAACCCAGCGAGTCCTGGGCGGATAATCATTAATACCCCGATAAACCCTACGAGTACAGCAAGCCATCTTTTAACCCCTACGTGTTCACCAAAAAATAATGCCGCGCCTATCATGGCTATCAATGGCGTGGCTTGTAATATTGCCGAAGCGCTTGAGAGCGGAGTGAGCGTAATGGCTAAAGCAAAGGTAAATCGCCCAATCACTTCACAGGTTGCACGGATTAAAATCGGTGTTGTTATGATGGCGGGATGCAGTATCTTTTGACCTTTACGCCACGCTAGCAGCATAAAAATTAACATGCCGCCGAGGCCAAACAACGCCAGAATTTGCCCCAAAGAGGTGGTTTCGGCTGCGGACTTAATCAGCATGTCTTCAATGGCAAAAGCAGCCATTGCAACAACCATATAAATACTGCCTTTGGTATTGTTCAATGTGACACCTATTGGAAAGTAACGCGATAACAGTAACTTGATAAGCAACCCTAAATGACTTTTGCTATTAGGCATAGATAATTTTATTAATGCATTCCTTTTTATCGCCTTAACCACGCTGATTACGGCTTAGTTGGTGTTTTTTATTGCCGATAACTTGAGATTTACATTCGGTGCGAAGAGGCTGCCCCGTAATCACATAATGTATGTCGGGTAATTTTTAGTGCAAAGAGGCCGAGGTTACTTGGTTTTATTCCGCAGTAAAAATTTTGGTTATTTTTCTTATTCCTTGTCCTGTATCACTTTTTTGGCATTCTGCCTTGTAGTTGTCCGCCTTTGCACGTATGAATAATGTAGAATATCGATACACATTTAAAGTGGGTATGGGCTGTATTTATGCTATGTCATTTTCCCATGGCGTTTGATTAAATCCCGACTCTTACTGTTATTTATTCATCGAGCATTTTTGGATTTGATCTCTTCATTCCAATGATTCTTTGGGTTTTATGCTCAGTCTTTTACTTGTCACGAATGGAAAAACAATGGAAATCAGTTTAACGCACGTACTTTTAGCGGCGGTAGGAATGGGATTCTTGGTCATTATCGTCCAAGTTATATTATTTAATAAAATCAAACTTGTACAAGCGGATGTGTCGCAGAAAAGCATTGATGCCAACGCACAGTTGTCTAGCACGGTAGAAGCCATACCTCATTTGGTTCAAGCGCAAATCCACACAGGCGTTGCTGAAATCACCACGGCTGTCGAGACTTACCAAAATAAAAGCCTGCAATCATTTAAGGCAGTTAATCAACTTATTTTAACTAAATTACAAGAGACGCAGACTGAAAATACCAATATGTATAACCAGTTACAGACATTGGTTGAGCAGTTTAAGCTGGTATCGAGCCAGTCTGCAAAATTACAGCAACAAACCTTATCGACCATTGTTACTCAGCTGGGCAGTAACCATAACGAAGCACAAGCCAGCATCAATGAAACTCGTCGTCAGTTGGACACCGCCTTACAGGATTCGCTATCGAAAGTCTTAGCTCAGTTAGGCAGTGATCATGGAGAAATGCAAAACCATGTCAATGAAACCAATCGTCAGCTGAACACCGCCTTACAGGATTCGTTATCGAAAGTCTTAGCTCAGTTGGGCAATGACCATGGTGAGATGCAAAACCATGTCAATGAAGCCAATCGTCAGCTGAACACAGCGATAAAGCTTGCTCAGGTCGAAGTTGGTAAAGAATCTAACAAACTGCTGTTTACCTACAAGCAGCAACAATTAGCGAATTTAGAGACCTTGTCTGGCTTAATTCAAAACTTGCGGGTGCAAAATCTGGTTGAGCTAACTAATGAGCTTGCTCAACATACCGAGCTAACTGTCGACACCCAAGATTTTGTTAAACACCTAGGCGAATGCAAAGTTGTTAAGGTTGAAGATAAACACAGCGGCCAAGTGACTCAGATATATTACGAAAATGGCGTAAAACACAGTAGCGATACCTTATTAGGCGAACAGCTTAAGTATCAGATGTTTTATGATCATGACGGCAAGCTGGTTAAGGGCATTGAGTATGATGAGCAGCAGCGAGTGAGCTTTGAGTATTTATATGACGCTGCAGGCGAAATTAACCAGCGTGTTGAATTCGCCTATGATGCCAACGGCAAGCAAGCTGAACCCATTAGTAAAGTTTATTAGAGTAAGGTGACTTAATGTATTTGAGTGAACTATCAGTAGCAGAGCGTAAAAATTTCCTGGAGCTGGCTTATTGCACCATGGGGCTCAACGGCAGCTACAAAGAACAAGAAAAAGCCATCTTCGAGTCATTTACCCACGAATGTGGCATGCCAAGTTATCAACTGAAAAAACAAGATGATATCGATGGCGTCATTAAGCTATTAACCCGGAGCGAGGTGAAAAACCGCCGGATTATTTTAGTGGAGTTATTTGGCATTGTGTTGGCCGATAATGAGTTTTGTGAAAGTGAAACTGAGTTTATGCTCAAGCTGGCTGCCGCATTTGATATTGCAGAGTTTGAGCTTAAGCGACTACAGCGCTGGGTTGAGGCGATGAATGACCTAGTGCATGAAGGTTTTAGTCTTATTATGAAGGATTAATCTATGTTTGGACGGATTGGAAGCTGGGCCTCGAGCAAGATAAGCAGCATGGTCGATAAGGTGGTTGAAGTTGGCCGAAAAGTCATCGATAAAGTCGTTGAAAAGGGCGCCAAGTGCTGGAACGCTTTTACTGGCAAAACCACCTTTGATAAAGCTGAGCAACTGTATCAAGAGATAACCGAGCGTTACGACAAAAAAAAGACACAATATGACAAGTCGAGTATTAAGCTCATCGCAGATATCGACAAAAGAGTCAGTGCCATCAACCGTTTTAAGCAAGATATATACGATGTGCAGTTTAGTCGTTTTATCTCGCTGTCTAATCGTTTACACAATGTAACGGTCAAAGGGCAACCGTTTGAAGAATTGTTTAGTGATGCCATTCTTGAAGTTAAAGCCAGTGAGTCGGTTGGCCAAAGAGAAAACCTATTTTTAATTGATTTTAACAAATTTGATTTGGTGCGAGTGGCTTCTTACGTGCTGACTCTGGGCTTTTACTCGCGTAAAAAAGCCAAGCAAACTCTGCTTAAAGTACAGGAAGAAGAAGCGCGTATTAACGAAGAAATTGCCAAAATGCAGTCACATCTACGTCAGCTTAAGGTTGTGGCAAAATCGATTGATAGCGTAGTGGAATACTTTGATGTTTTGATTAGTAACTACAGTAAGTTATTAGATCGTTTTGAGTACGGTATTCAAACTCAGCGTCACAAACAAATGAGTCAATCAGGCGATATTTTTGCGCATAAACTCGATTTCAGGCTGATCCCTATTGCTCATATTGAGGAGTTTCAGGCGTTATTTAATTTATCTATCGTGCTTAAGCAAATGGCTAACTTGGGTTACTTGTCTGAGAGCGGCAAGGTTAAGGTCGAAGATAACCAACAGGCCAAAGTCTTATTTGAAAAAGTAATATCTATTCAGGGTATTGCCGCATAAAGGATTGATTAATGGCGACAAAAAATGATTATGCCCAGCCAGTCATCAGCACAGAGCAAGTATTGAGTGAGTTGCAGGGTTGCTCACCGCTTCAGGTGAGTAAGCAACTGATCAACATGGAGTTACATGATCAGCGTGATTCATTGGCTGTGATGGCGCAGATTTATGATGAATTTGAGCAAGGCGGTAATGTCACCGATGAGCTTGTTAAGCCGCTGATACTAAACCTTTGTGATGGCTTGTTGTGCATAAAGAAGCTGGGGTTAAAACAGCGTGGCATCACTGCCACTCGCTTGGTGAGCGAGATAAATAACTTTGACTACCTGGGTTCGACTACCACCGAAAAAGACCAACGGTTTGAAAAGCAGCGACTCGACGCCGATAGCAAAAGTCATCAGGATGACAAAGGTGAATATATTCGCACCAAAGCTGATGCGGCCTCTCATACTCCAGATAATTATATGGAGGATGTGGGTAAGAAAACGGCTTATACCGATGCGTATTTCTCCGATAAAAAAAGGGTATACAGCGAACTTGAGGTTAATGATAGAGGTGAGCGTAAGCAGCTGCGCAGAAACTCGACAAGCTATAAGAATGAGCTTGAGGCCAAAGGGTTAAATGCGGTTGAACGGACCTATAATAACGATCATAACCTGCCGTTAAAGCATATTTTTGATGAGTATGGCTCGTCCAAGGCACTGTCGGTAGCCGACCTAAGGGACGCGGCGGGTAGCGCTGACAATTTTGATGTTGTCAGCCAAAAAATCAACAAGATAAAGTTAGATTCTAGCTGGAGCGATCTTAAGCAAAAAAGAGATAACCTGAAAGCTAAGCCTAAACTCAGTGCGGCTGAAAAGAAAACGCTGGCGAGTCTCGAAACCCATGTTAATGAGGCAACCTGGAATAAAGCGTTAGCACGTGAGTCTGAAGCGCGTACTGCAGTAGAGTCTCACCTGAACCAAAAGGTGGCGAGCAAACTAACAGCAGACACTAAACTGGTAAAAGGTGAGGCGCTTAAAGCGGGTTCGAAAGCCAAAGATGAGCTGGTTGATGCAGGTATTGGTGAGCTGATTATTTTGGTGGTCAAGACCGTGAGTTTTGAACTAAAAGACATGTTTCAGAATGGCATTACGCATGATACAGGTTGCTCATCAAGCATTGATGCATTCTCATTTAGAATGAAACGAGCGCTTAAATACATTACTCGCAATTTAGTCAATATAAGTTTGGGCAGTTTCAAAGATGCCGCGATGAACTTTGTTAAATACCTGGTCAATGCCATTGTCGATATGTTTGTTGGCATATTGAAAAAAGCGTTGAAAATTATCACAGAAGGCTTTAATGCCATTCTTGCGTCAATCAAAATCTTGCTGGGGGAATCATCTGGAGCCGAAAAAGCGGATGCCATAACCAAGTTACTTGCCAGTACTGTGGTGACCTATATTGGCTTTGCTTTTGAAGAGTCTGTGCTGGGCTTTATTAACAAGTTACCTTTTGGCGATGTGTTATCTGATGTTGTGATGGTGATGTTTACTGGTATCGCATCGACCGTGGTGGTTTGGCTACTGGACAAGATGGATTTGTTTTCAGTAAAAGACGAAAAGCGTGCTGCACGGGTGAAAGAAATCTTCGAGTTTCGCATCCGTCAAATTAAACAAAACACCGATGCTTTTGAGGCTGCGGCTTTGCAAACCTTAACGCAACAAAAATTACAGTTTAGGCGCATGGCCGAACAAATGAGTTTGGCGATTGATAGCGATCAAAATGTGAATGCTAGCGTGTATGCCATGGCTGATTTTATGAAGGTGGATCTTGAGATTAACACCACTGACGATTTTATGGCTTTGCTGGTGGCTCAAGATCGCATAGAGGTGTAGGCCTTTTTAAACATAACGTCTGGGCTTGTGCTGTGTAGTGCATCACAAGCCTATTTGCGTTTTAGTGCTGAATAAAATGACGCTAAACTTTAGTCTTTAATATAAGTAATTTTATTAATGTACCAGGTTTTATCGCCTTGGGGCGTGCTGACCACCGCTTCGTCGTCGACTTCTTTTTTGAGCAGTGCGCGTGCCATGGGTGAGTCGATTGAGATGTAATCTTTGCGTTCGTCGTAGATTTCTTCTGGGCCCACAATTTTAAAGGTTTTAATGTCGCCGGCGTCGTTTTCAATTTCGACTATGGCACCAAAAAACACTTTGCCTTCTTGCTCTGGAGCGTAGTAAACAATTTTTAAGTCGGGCAGCAGTTTGCGTAAATAGCGCACTCGACGGTCTATTTGCCTTAATAAACGCTTGTTAAAGGTGTAGTCTGCGTTTTCGGAGCGGTCGCCAAGGCTTGCTGCCCAGGTGACAATTTTAGTCACGGCAGGCCGTTTTTCTTTCCATAAATAATCGTGCTCAAGTCTGAGCTTGTTGTAGCCTTCTAGGGTAATTAACTTGGTTTTCACGTTTGTTACTCTTTCAGTATTGGATCGCTGATTTAACGTCTGTTTTTTTTGGGAAGCATATCACCAGTAAGAAGACTGTGCATCGCTTGTTCTTTGCTGAAGATCATAAAGCCTTTCGTACTAGCAGCGAATTAGTGGTCTTTATGCTATCTTTGGCATAATTTTATTTTAAACCATGCCGAATTCGATCCATTATGCATAATATTGCCCAGATTATCGCTCAAGAGCTTAACGTTCGTGAGCAACAGGTCACTGCGACCATTGCACTTTTAGATGATGGTGCAACCGTACCGTTTGTGGCCCGCTATCGTAAAGAAGCCACCGGTGGCTTAGATGACACTCAGCTGCGTAACTTGTTTTCACGCCTTGGTTATTTGCGCGAGTTGCATGACCGTCGCCAAGTGGTGTTGTCGAGCATTGAAGCGCAAGGAAAGTTAACCCCAGCGTTGTCGCAAGCCATTAATGAAGCAGACAGTAAAACCCGTCTTGAAGATTTATACCTGCCATACAAACCTAAGCGTCGTACCAAAGGCCAAATTGCCATCGAAGCCGGCATTGAGCCGTTAGTGGATGCTGTTTTAGCCGATCGCCAATTAGATATAGAGATCAAAGCGGCTGAATTTTTAAATCCAGAAGCCGGTTTTGCCGACACTAAAGCGGTATTAGACGGTGCGCGTTACATTTTGATGGAACGCTTTGCTGAAGATGCAGAGTTGTTGCGTAAAGTGCGTCAGCATTTAAACCAACAAGCGGTGCTTGAGAGCCGAATGGTGAAAGGCAAAGATAAAGAAGGCGCTAAGTTCCGCGACTATTTTGAATATAATGAGTTGATGAGCAAAATCCCATCACACCGCGCCTTAGCCATGCTGCGCGGTCGTAATGAAGGTGTGCTGAGCTTGTCGATGAATGCCGACCCAGATACCGAAGCCACTCAAGGCAGTTATTGCGAAGTGATCATTAGCGATCATTTCAACTTAGTATTGACTGACTCTAGCGTTGATAGCTGGCTAAAAACCGTGGTGACCTCAACTTGGCGCATTAAAGTGGCCTTGCAAATGGAAACTGAGTTTATTGGCAAAATGCGTGAAAGTGCCGAAGAAGAAGCCATTAAAGTGTTTGCCCGCAATTTAGGCGATTTATTAATGGCAGCACCTGCAGGCGCTAAAGCCACTATGGGGCTAGACCCTGGGATCCGCACCGGCGTTAAAGTGGCCATTGTTGATAACACTGGCAAGCTGGTGGCCCACACCACTATTTTCCCACATGCACCGCAAAACTTATGGGACAAATCAATCCGTACCTTAAGCAACCTAGTGGCGATGCATAAGGTAGAGATTATTGCCATTGGTAACGGAACGGGTTCGCGTGAGACCGATAAGTTAGCGGGTGAGCTTATTGCTGCTGTTAAAGAGTCGCAACCCCACTTAACCAAAGTGATGGTAAGCGAGGCGGGCGCATCAGTGTATTCCGCATCTGAGTTTGCTGCTAATGAGTTTCCGGATTTAGATGTGTCTATTCGCGGCGCAGTATCGATAGCGCGTCGTTTACAAGACCCATTAGCCGAGCTGGTTAAAATTGAACCTAAAGCCATCGGCGTTGGCCAATATCAACATGATGTTAGCCAAAGTATGCTGTCGCAGTCACTTGAAGCGGTTGTTGAAGATTGTGTAAACGGTGTGGGTGTAGATTTAAACATGGCGTCAGCGCCGTTATTGACTCAAGTTGCTGGGTTAAATAAAACCCTCGCAAAAAACATTGTTGATTATCGTGATGCCAATGGCCAGTTTACTAACCGTAAGCAAGTGTTGAGCGTGCCGCGGGTTGGTCCAAAAGCCTTTGAACAAGCAGCGGGTTTCTTGCGTATTCGCCATGGCGACAATCCGCTTGATGCCTCATCGGTTCACCCAGAAGCTTATAGCTTAGTTGAAACCATTGCTGCAGCTAAGCAGCAACCGGTTGCGCAGCTTATTGGTAACTCCGATTTATTGCGCGACATTAATGCCGCTGACTTTGTCACCGACACCTTTGGTGTGCCAACCATTAACGACATTTTGTCTGAACTCGATAAACCAGGACGTGACCCGCGTGGTGAGTTTAAAACCGCTAACTTTAAAGACGGCGTAGAGGAATTAAAAGACCTTAAGCTTGAAATGATTTTAGAAGGTGTGGTCACGAACGTGACTAACTTTGGTGCCTTTGTCGATGTGGGTGTACATCAAGACGGTTTAGTGCACATTTCATCATTAACCGACAAGTTTGTCAGTGACCCTCATACCGTGGTGAAAGCGGGTGATGTCGTAAAAGTTAAGGTGATGGAAGTGGACGTAGAGCGTCGCCGCATTGCCTTAAGCATGCGCCTAGATGAAAAGCCTGCGCCGGCCAAAATGGGCCAAGCTAAATCGGGATCACAAAAGGCTTCATTTAGTGGCAAACCGAGTCATGGTAAATCGAAGCAAAACAACCAGCCCAAACAGGCTAATAAACCGGTAAAAGCACCGCAAAATGCAGCAATGGGTAATGCCTTTGCTGATGCGTTTGCCAAACTGAAGAAATAATGTATTTACGCTGACGCATTGTTAAGTTAGCTTAATGCATTGATTTTAAAGCCCTTACTTTGTTGAGTAAGGGCTTTTTTTATGCTCTTTTAAAACTGAATGTCTACAGTCAGTAATAATTCAGTTTTTATTCAGTGGATCTTAAGTGTTTTAGTTGAATATCAACGCCAGTCGAGTTTAACGCGAGTGGTTATTGTGAAATTATTAACTGAAACATGGTCACGCATTACCCCACAAAGCATCAGTTATGAAGCGATGACGGGCATTATTGCGGTATATTTTGGCCTGGTATTAAATTTCCCCATTATTCGTAAAATTTACCAATTATCGACAGAGGGGCATGTGCTATTTTCGCTAACGCCAGCGATTTTGCTCAGTGGCTGCTTTATGGTGATCTTCAGCATATTTGCCTTTCGTTTTGTTTATAAGCCAGCAATGATTGTGCTCATTTTGTCTTCGTCTGCGGCGATGTACGCCATGCTTCAGTACAACGTTATTTTAGATTACAGCATGATCGAAAATATCTTTGAGACCAACTCTGGCGAAGCGATTTCCTATTTAAGTATCAACTCAGTGGGCTATGTGTTGGTATTTGGGATCTTGCCGTCTGTTTGGGTGTACCGCACGAATATTGCTAACCAGGCATCATTAAGCAAAGCCTTGTTTCGTCGAGTAGGATTTGTTGTCCTTGGATTAGCTGTTATTGGAGTGATGGTGTTGTTTTTTTATAAAGATTACGCCTCTGTAGGGCGCAATAATCAGTACCTCAATAAAATGATTATTCCTGCGCATATTTACAACACTGCTAAGTATATTAATCAGCGCTTCTTTAGCGAAAAATTGACGTTTAATCCTATTGGTCAAGATGCGCAGTTAGTGCCAGTTGCCAATGGTAAGCCTACATTAATGGTATTAGTGGTTGGCGAAACTGCGCGAGCGCAAAACATGGCTTATAACGGCTATCAACGTAATACCAACCCATACACTGAAAACCTAGGCATTATCGCGCTGCAAGATGTGTCCTCGTGCGGTACCGCCACTGCACACTCGCTACCTTGTATGTTTTCAAATTTAACGCGTAATGACTACAGTCGCAAAGCTGCTGACGCGCAAAATAACGTGCTTGATGTCATCAAGGCGGCAGGTGTTGAAGTCACCTGGTTTGACAATGACGGTGGCGATAAAGCGGTTGGAGCACGGATTAATAAAATTGACATTTCACCTAGCGAAAATAACCCATTGTGTGATGGTTTAAGTTGCTACGATGAAATATTAATTGAAAAGCTCACTCAAAAATTACAACAAGATACACAGGCTAGTGCCGCGTCGGGTAAAGGGTTAGCGAACCAATTTATTGCGCTACATACTATTGGTAGCCATGGGCCCACTTACTGGCAACGTTACCCAGCGGATAAAGCATCATTTACACCAGCATGTAGCCGCAGCGATATTGAAAATTGCAGTGACCAAGAGATCATCAACGTATACGACAATACCATTGCCTATACCGATTTTGTGTTGGCTCAAACCATTAAGGTACTCGAGCAATATCAAGATAAATATAACGTGGCATTGGTTTACCTGTCTGATCATGGTGAATCATTAGGTGAAAGCGGCATGTATTTACACGGCACGCCTTACAGTATTGCGCCTAGTCAGCAAACTCATGTGCCTTGGTTGATGTGGTTGCCGCAAGATTACACTCAAGCAAAAGGTGTCGACCGTGAATGTCTTGTTGAACATGCCCAAACAGCAAGCTACTCACACGACAATTTGTTTCACAGTTTGTTAGGGCTTTATGGGGTTAATACCTCGGTGCGTGACGCCGCCTTAGACATGACTAGTCGCTGTAAATTGAATTAGGACATCACCATGAGATCATCAACCACAGTGAACAAAGTAAATAGTACTGAACAACATAAAATAGTGGTTAAGCGCCAAGGAATAATGCGTTTATTGTATACCTGTAAACATACCTTTAATGGCTTAAAGTGGATGTGCCGTAACGAAGCGGCTTTTCAACAGGAGTTGATGTTGTTTGTGCCATTAACCGTATTGGCTTGTGTCGTCAATATCAGTGCTGCGCAATCAGCCATATTGGTGCTCGCATTACTGTTTGTATTGTTTGCTGAACTGGTTAACACTGCTATAGAAGTGGTTGTGGATCGTATTGGTTTAGAATTTAATACCTTATCAGGTTTGGCCAAAGACATTGCATCAGCATTTGTGTTTATCAGCATGCTGATGGCTGTGATTGTGTGGTGGGCGGTTTTATGGCCATAAGTGTTTCAATAATTGAGTACAGTGAAGCATCAGTCGGTTAATGGGTAAGGCATAAATAGGATAAGGGCACTCAATGAAAGTGTTGTTAATTGAAGACTCAGAAGCGCTGCGGCGCGGAATTAGAGTGGGGTTAGATCATTTAGGTTATACCGTTGATGAAACCGGAGATGGCTCTGAGGGCTTAAGTATGGCGTTGACTAACCAGTATGACTTTATCATTTTAGATTTAATGCTACCCAATGTTGATGGTATTAGCTTATTGAAAAGTATTCGTAAGTTAGGTAACCAAGCCAAGGTGATCATTTTGTCGGCTAAATCTCAGGCGGAAGATCGCGTTAACGGATTATTGTCTGGCGCGGATGACTATTTAACCAAACCATTTTCGTTTGATGAACTGCAAGCACGGCTGATTACCATGGGGCGTCGTGGCGAATTAAACCAACAAGCAAAAACAATTAATATTGCTGATTTTGTCCTTGATAGCAGCAATAAATCATTGTTGGTGAATGGTCAATTTATCGACCTGACTAAAAACGAATTTAAGATAGTGGAATACCTATTTAATAACCCTAAACAAGTGCTTAATCCGGAACAAATCAGCGAGGCTGTGGTGGGATCGTTTAATCATTTATCTAAAAATACCATTGAAGCGCATTTATCGTCTGTGCGTAAAAAAGCCAAAGCGGTGGGGGCAACATTGCCGGTAAAAAATAAACGAGGTTTTGGTTACTTTGTGGATGAAAAAGCATGAAGTCATTAACCTCTAAACTAATGAACACCATGACCTACGTGGTGTCGGCAATTTTGATTCTGGTGTTTTTGGCTATCGACATTAGCATTGATAACTGGGTTGATGTTGAGTTTGATAATGCACTCACCGATAAGTCTAATTATTTAAAAACGTTAGTAAAAGTAACCCCTGAAGGTACTGAGTTTGATTTTGCAGGTGAGTTTATGCCTGAGTTTGGTACCTCAACTAAAGCCAGTTTTTTCCAGTTGTGGCAAGGCGATGCAGTATTTGAGCGCTCGGAGTCGTTAAACCATTTTCCTGGAGTGGATTTACTCAAAAAAGACATGCCACTGAATAGCGCCATTTTTGCTGATGTCGATTTGCCTGATGGTCGCTCTGGGCGAGCGATGGTGGCGTATTTTGAACCTCAAGTGCCAAAGTCTTTAGGTGATGCGGCCATTAATGTTGAGCCTATGTGGCTAACTGTGGCGATTACGACAGAAGACCTCACTCAAATTTTAGTGATTATCGACTCGAGTTTGGCGATTGGTTTATTGCTGGTTATTGTGCTGATCCGCTGGGCGGTGGTGAAAGTGATTTATCGTGGGTTGGCGCCATTAAATGAGCTCAATGACGCCTTAAAACATGCAGATGTGACTCAAAAATACATTCCTTTGTCGGCTGGCGCTGAGCGCTATTTGGAAATCGAACCGATTCGGGATGAACTGAATAAATTTGTAAAAATAAGCCAGCAGTACCTGCAAACTGAAAAACGGATTACTGCCGATATCGCCCATGAACTGAAAACGCCTATTAGCGAGTTAATCAGTTTAAGTGAAGTTTATATTCGCTATCCGGATGACCAGCGTATTGCGACAACATACAAACAAGATGTATTGAATATAAGCCTTAGAATGAAGACCATAGTGAGCAACTTATTACTGCTGCAGCAGGCATCATCTGAGCATATTCATTTAAACCGCCAACAGCTCGATATCTCAACATTACTTGAACATATTATTGAAACCTTAGCGTTTAAATACCACGACATTAATAAACGCTTACTTATTGATAACCAGTTAATGGACAAACATATTTTTGCGGATGAGTTTTCATTGGATCTTATTTTAACTAATTTATTCGACAATGCGCTTTATTACAGCCCAGCGCAGTCTGAGATTAAATTGAGCTTATTTGCAGAAGATAACGGCGTGACTATTTATGTCGAAAATAAATTGCTTAAATCACTTAACTCCCATGACCTAGAGCACCTTACTCAACCGCTGTTTCAGGCTGAACAATCTCGAACCAATACCGACCGCCATGGTCTTGGCCTCGCGATTGTTGAAAATATAGCGAAAGCGAATGGCTTTACGTTTAGTTTTGGGCTGATTTCAGAAGATAAAATCCGTTTTAGTTTGCATATAACCAAGCCAGCATTGCCATGAAGAACCTGATTTTATCGCCACCAAGACTGTTGCAGGTGTTTAAGGCGAGTGACGTTGAAATAACCCACACCATCACCAACAGTATGCTGTAAATATTGATAGGCCTGAATCCTCTAGTTTGATGATAACGGCCTTGTTATACACGCTTAGTATATAAGCCATCCTTAAGACCTAACCTATTTCCAAATAACGACTCGTTACTTGGGGCAGCTTTGTGCGCGCAAAAAAGGACTTAACGCAAAATAATAATAAATATTGGAGTCATTAATGTTCACTATTTTCAATCGTTACACTGATAGTAAAACGTTAAAAAACCAAATAAATTCATCAATTAATATATTTGGCGTTATTGTATTTTTTAGTGTGATAAGTTTTCTGGTGATGAGTGTGAGTCGCTTAGGTTTGTCTTTTTGGCAAATGGATCGAGTCGCTAATGCTCAAGGCTGGAATAATATTTTAATCCAAGGCCTGCGCGTCGATTTTGCCTCTTTATGTTGGTTTTTTGGCATTGCAGCACTTGGCAGCGTGGTATTTGCAGGAGAGCATTTAATCGGTCGAGTTTGGCTGATAATCTTACGTATTTGGTTAACCCTAAGTTTGTGGATAATTGTCTTTTTAGAAGCCTCAACGCCCTCATTTATTGCTGAATATGGCTTTAGACCAAACCGTTTGTATGTTGAGTACCTGATTTACCCTAAAGAAGTGTTGTCGATGCTTTGGTCTGGCCGCAAAGCTGAACTTATTTTGTCTGTTTTAATTTCAATTGCCACGGTGTGGTTTGGTTGGCGCCTAAGTGGACGTTTAACAACGAATATCAAATATTCTCGATGGTACTGGCGCCCTGCTTTAGCTGTGATTGTGATTGCAGTGACTGTGTTGGGTGCTCGTTCATCGCTAGGGCACCGGCCGCTAAACCCATCATTAGTATCGTTTTCTGATGATCCTTTGGTGAATTCATTAGTTTTAAATTCGTCATTTTCACTGATGTTTGCAATTTCACAGATGAATAATGAACAAGATGCGTCTAGCGTTTATGGCAAGTTAACAACAGATAAGATTATCGATATTGTGCGCCGAGAAAGTGGCCGACCATTAAGTGCATTCACCTCCAACGATATTCCGAGCCAATCTTTTAACCAGGCCAGTTACAGCGGCAAACCTAAAAACTTAGTGATTATTTTACAAGAAAGCTTAGGGGCACGTTTTGTTGGCAGTTTAGGTGGATTACCGTTAACACCAAATATCGATGAACTGTCGCAAGAAGGTTGGTTTTTTGAAAATCTGTATGCAACAGGTACCCGATCAGTAAGGGGGATTGAAGCGATTACTACCGGTTTTACGCCAACACCTGCACGTGCAGTTGTGAAGCTAGGTAAGAGTCAAACAGGCTTTTTTACCATTGCAGATTTATTAAAGCAGCATGGTTATGAAACTCAATTTATTTACGGTGGAGAAAGTCATTTCGATAATATGCGTAGCTTCTTTTTAGGCAATGGGTTCAGCAATATTGTCGACCAGGGTGACTATACCAATCCTGCATTTGTTGCGTCATGGGGTGTGTCAGACGAAGACTTATTATTTAAAGCTGATGAAGAGTTTTCGCGGATGCATAAACAAGGTAAACCTTTCTTTAGTTTAGTGTTTAGTTCGAGTAATCATGACCCTTTTGAGTTTCCTGATGAACGAATTGAATTATATGAACAGCCTCAATACACCATGCATAATGCGGTTAAATATGCCGATTATGCGGTGGGAGAGTTTTTCAAAAAGGCAAAACGGTCAGAGTATTGGAAAGACACGATATTTTTAGTGGTGGCAGATCATGATAGCCGTGTGGGTGGTGATGCGTTGGTGCCGGTTTCTCGGTTTCGTATTCCGGGATTAATTTTAGGCGAGGGTATCGACATTAAGCGTGATGCTCGCGTTGCTAGCCAAATCGACATGCCGCCCACATTGTTATCGCTTATGGGGATCTCTGATAATTATCCAATGTTAGGCCGCGACTTAACGAAAGCGCCAGATGATTGGAAGGGTCGTGCATTGATGCAATATGACAAAAACTTTGGACTGTTAGAAGGGAGTCAAATCACTATTTTACAACCAGAACGGCCAGCACAAACATTTAGTTATGACTTTGTCAGTGAGCAATTAACACCCAATTCACTTGACCAAAGGCAAGCTGAATCCGCTTTAGGTTGGGCGTTATGGGGGAGTTTTGCATACAGTCATATGGCGTATAAAACAGCCATTGCCCCTGGAGTCATCAAAACAGTTGAGGTTGGGTCACGCTAGAATTTGCAGTTGCGACTCAATATTGGGGGCGGATTGTTGTTGATAAAATTGACCAATTCGCTGACCAAACTGTTGGGCATTGGCATTAGACATACTGCTGTCTGTTTGGTGCTGTTTTAGTTCAGTTTGATCGTTAACTGCCGTTGATTGTGATTTGATTTGAATATCTTTGCGTTGCAAGGCTGGCGTGAGATTGGCAAGCACTCGAACCGTTTGCTGTTGTCGTGTTTGCTGGCGTGTAGGTTGTTGCAACAATGCTTTTGGGTCAACAGACTGTTGGGTTAACCCTTGCTGTTGTCGCTGTGATTGGTCTTGCTGTTGTTTTTTTTCGGCAACAACATAAGCTGCAGCACGTTCATTTTGTGGATTAAACGCGCGTTCTTCATGGCCTTTGGATGGTTCTTGCGGTGGAATAATCGGTGGTTTCTGCTGGTTATCCACTCGCGCAAGGTCCGTCGCAACATTCGATGTTGCTAAAGGCACTTGCGGATAATGAGTGTTAATGATCATTACAGGTCGCTACGCGATTAAACCATGGCTAAATTATAGCCAAAATAGTGTATTAGCTAAAGTGCTATTGCTGATATTTTATGATCCAAGGCAATAAATTGTGCAAAAATTCATCTGGATGCGAAATAAACGGTGCATGAGAAGCTTTGTTTAGCAATATGTCGCTGATGTTTTCTGCTTGTGGCATTTGTTGAATAACCCGCCGAGGCACTAAGCCATCGAGTTTACCCCACATCCGTAACCAAGGCTGTTGTAGCTGGCTAAGCTGCTGCCGCAGATCAACCTCTTCTAACATTGTCAGTCCCTGTGCCAATGCCTGTCTGCTAGGCATGGGTTTACTCAGCACGAGCTTTTTTATTTGGCTAATATCGGCTTTTGCGTTATCACTGCCCATGGCTTGAATGGCTAAAAAGCGCTCAACCGTGCGCGGCAAGTCACGATTAAGTTGTGTTGAAAACTGCGCTAATACCGCGGGTAATATTCCTGGCCAAGCAGGCAAAGCATCGTTAGCGTCTCTGGCCATAAAACACGGCGATGAGGCGAGGGTGACTAACGCTGAAACCGAGTCTGGGAAATCTATCGCCACTTTAGTAGCAAGTAATCCACCTAATGACCAGCCTATCCATATGGCATTTTTAGGTAATTGCTGCGCCAAAGCTTGCACCCATTGGCTAATATCACCGTCAATATTAGGGCTTAAGCCAAAACCCGGCAGGTCAACATAATGCACTCTATACTGGTGTAATGCGTTTTTTAATGGACTGAATACAGCGTTATTGACCCCCCATCCATGCAGTAGGACTACATCTGGGCCTTGGGTGCCAACAGTATCGATATGCAGTGCAGGAAAGCTCACATTAATCCCTCTTATTCGACTATTTCATGGAATGAATAGCCTATGTCTGTAACTGTATTTAAACGTAAAATGACCGGTTTAGTGGAGCACAGTAAATCTGTGTACCAGTTTGCAAACGTGGCATTGCTGAGCAGTTTACCCAACCGTTGCCAGCTGTGCCAGCACCGAATTGAGCAGCTCGATTATCAACGGTTATTTCCTAACCAGGTGTTGAGCGGTATTTGTCAGGTGTGCCTGGCAGCAAGTTTGTATCAACATGAAGTCTGTTTAGGCTGCGGTCGTGAAATTGCTTTGCTGCAAGCCTATTGCGGAAAATGCCTTAAGCTTACCCCTATGTTGGTGGTGGCGCCGTGCAGTTATCACCAAGGTTTGGGTCCCTTGATTGCAGCGATTAAATATCAGCAGCAATGCGCTCCGCTAAATGCCATTACTCAGCAATTGGCCACGCGGATAAACCAGTTGATTGAGCATAAACTCATTCGCGCGCCGCAAGTATTAGTTCCGGTACCTTTGCATCCTAATCGCTTGCGTCAGCGCGGGTTTAATCAAGCCTGGCTGATTGCCAATCGGCTGAGCCAATTGCTTGATATCCCGTTAGATGACAGCAGCTTAACCAGAGTGGTCGATACCGCTCCCCAGGCAGACCTGTCTGGCAAGCAGCGGCGAAAAAATTGTTTTAACGCATTTGAACTCAGCGATAAAGTGCAATATCAACGCGTCGCGTTAATTGATGATGTGGTCACAACGGGTACCACGGTGGATGAAATTGCCCGCTTATTCAGCCAGCAATTTATTTATGTACAAACCTGGTGCCTGGCCCGCGCTGAAGCACCAGGATTATTAGATTAATTCGATTTGAGTAATAACAATAATATTTAATAATTAAAACAAATGATTAGTTGTTTTAATGCCGCGTATTATTAGGTTTTACAGGGCGCTTATAATGTAAAAAAACTTTGCACTGGATCATTTTTTCAAGATCAAATCATCCTGAGACTACAAAGCAAATCCAAGTCGGAGTATCATGTATCTAATTCTTACTAAATTACTCGGGTATACCCTGAGGGAGCAGGTTTTAATGATCACCATTTCCGATACAGCTCAGGCCCATTTCGTTAAATTATTGGCCGATCAGCCAGAAGGCACGCACATTCGTGTTTTTGTTATCAGCCCAGGCACAGCGCAAGCTGAGTGTGGTGTGTCTTACTGCCCACCAGATGCAGTAGAAGCTGACGATGTTGAATTACCATTTAATGGTTTCAGCGCCATGGTTGATGAAAAAAGCGCACCATTTTTAGATGATGCCAGCATTGATTTCGTGACAGACCAATTAGGGTCACAATTAACGTTAAAAGCACCAAACGCCAAAATGCGTAAAGTAGCGAGTGATGCGCCGTTAGTTGAACGTATTGAATATATTATTCAGTCAGAAATTAACCCACAACTAGCCAGCCATGGCGGTAATATTATGTTGGTAGAAATTACCGATGATGGTGTTGCTGTACTGCAGTTTGGCGGTGGATGTAACGGTTGTTCACAGGTTGATATCACCTTAAAAGATGGTATTGAAAAGCAGTTACTTGATATGTTCCCTGGTGAATTATCAGGTGTACGTGACGTGACTGATCACCAACATGGTGAGCATTCTTACGCTTAATAGTGTTGAGTGTGAGCAAATAACCTGAGCCTAGGTTAAATAAAAACGCGACCAATTAGGTCGCGTTTTTGTTTATTGGCTTAATCGTCTCGGGTGAGTACTTCAAGTAATTCGATTTCAAAAAACAAATCCGAGTTAGCCGGAATGCGATCGCCAATTTGTCGCTCGCCGTAAGCAAGATGCGCCGGTACTGATAGCTGTCTTTTACCACCCACATTCATACCTACAATGCCTTGATCCCAACCTTTAATGACTCGACCAGTACCAATGACACATTGAAATGCATCAGATGCATCAAACTGTGTTCCATCAGCTAAACGCCCACTGTAGCGGGTCGTTATTAGCGCGCCTTTTACTGCGGTTTTGCCCGTGCCGACTTCAAGGTCAGTTATAATCAATTCTTGGGTCATCGTTTCCTCTACTATTCTTGAGCCTGTTGGCCTGTAAAAATGTGCGGCTATTTTACCCCAAGATTGGCCGCCAAGAAGCGCTCTATTTCAATAAATGTGGTTAAGCGGTGTTCATTGTTACTGAGGTGATGGTCGCCATTTTCTAATTCAACGTACTTAACGGCTTTATTTAAATCTTTGAGTGTATCGTACATTGCTTCGCTATGGTCTGCTTTTACCACTCGATCTTTAGTACCGTGAATTAACAATACGGGCACCTTGATACTGGCAGCCTTACTGATAGGTGAACGTTGATATAAATCATCATAATCATCGCCAATTTGTTTTTTAACGATTTTACTGTTGTCGTAGTTACGTGATGATTTTACTAAGCTTTCAAGATCTGTCACACCTGCAATACTGATAGCACATTTGTACAAATCGGGTGTTTTTGCCACGCCCATTAATGCTGCATAGCCACCGTAACTTGCGCCGACAATACACATGCGTTTAGGGTCTGTAATACCTTGTTCAATAAGCCAGTGAGCGCCATCTTCAACGTCATTTTGCATCTCAAGGCCCCAGTTTTTTAGCCCTGAGTTCATAAACTGATAACCATACCCAGCAGACCCACGAAAGTTCATTTGCAAGACGGCATAGCCGCGATTTGCGAAAAACTGCGCCCAATAATCAAATGTTGTTGAGTCGTAACTAATCGGTCCACCATGCGGAAAAATAATGGTTGGGAGGTGTTTGGCTTCTGTGTTTTTGGGTGTGGTTAAAAACGCTTCGATAGCCAAACCGTCACGGGCGTTGTAATTCACTTTTTTAGGTTTAGCCAAGACCTCAGGCGGCAATTGGCTATAACGATAAGCGATTGGATAAAGCGCTCCTTTGTCCCTATCGCCGTAAAAGTAGGTGCCAGATTCAATGGGGCCAGTGCTATAAACTAGGTAGCGGCGCTCATTGTCGCTTAATTGATTAATGACATTGTGTGTCTCTGGCAAGACTTGGTTTAAACCATTATTGAGCTTGATGTAGTCTTGGTCCCAAAACAGAAATTCCCCTTCAATATTGGTATCAATACCGATGACTTTTTGTTTTAAAGTGGAATAAATGAGCTGGCCTTCGACATCATAATTCTCGTTTTGATATACCAATTCTTTGATGAGGTCAGGGTCGGTTAAATTCACTTTAAAAATGGCTTTTAGGCCTTGATGATAAGCGCTGACGTAAAGAATATTGGGGTCATGGTCAAAGCCTATAGGCCAGATGGTATCTTCATCTAAGGCTTCAAACTCCCATAATAAGCGCAGGTCGCCATCAGCTTGTTGTTGCTCATAAATACGGTAGCTCGTATCGTCGCGATAAATGCCAATACGTACCTGGTTTTGCCTGTCTGTTAACCAATTTTCAATGTACTTCTGTGCGTGTTGCTTTATCTTTATTCCACCGCTCTTTAAGCTGACTTTAATCACGCTTTCATATTGCATCTTAGAGCCCAAACCACTTATTTGCATAAGAATATGGTCAGGGTCGTTATCAAGATAGTCGACGATAGACGATTGTATTTGTGGCACGTCAACGAACCGTGAAAAAGTGCGTTTAGAAAACACACTGGAGGTTTTATTGTCGCTGAGTGAATATTTCATTAGGCGCATTTCTGTTGTAGGAACGCCGCGACGGGTGGCAGGGTATTTTGCTGTGATTAAAATAATGTCGTTACTTGCCCAGGTTAGCGACAAAATGACAAACTTTTGATTGTCAGTTTGGACAGGGAAAATGTCTTTATTGGTATTAATGTCACGAATGCTCAATACTTGCCCGTCGAGAGTGTCGCTTTTATTCCTAACTA
Organism: Shewanella saliphila; assembly: GCF_014648295.1. Taxonomy (GTDB): domain Bacteria; phylum Pseudomonadota; class Gammaproteobacteria; order Enterobacterales; family Shewanellaceae; genus Shewanella; species Shewanella saliphila. The sequence continues at coordinate 119,223 of NZ_BMQV01000005.1, read as the reverse complement.
GCGAAGCGACTTTTGTACCATCTGGCGATAAAGTGACAAAGCGTACATCAGGCAGGTTGGCAAAAGCGTCGACAGGCAGGGGGCTGGTTAGGGCAATATTTGAGAGTGGGGCAAATATAACGACTAGCAGCCATAAAATCCGTTTCATTAAAAGTCCGTTTAAAATAACAATGTTGTCAGCATGTTACATTTATGTATTCTCACCATCAATGATTATTATGTTTAAGCAAGTGTATTTCTAAGCTTATAAAAATAATGCCAGCCTAATGTCACACTGCGGCACAACATAAATACCGACATGGCCGCCCATAAGCTGTGATTTCCCCATGCTTGCAATAAGTACCAGCACGGGAAGTACACTGCAAAGGTCGCAATAATCATACTGTTACGCATAATTTTACCCTGGGCTGCGCCAATATAAACCCCATCAAACAGGTAGCAACCAAAAGCCAGTATTGGCAAAAATATCAGCCAAATAAGGTACTGGTTGGCTGCTTGTTGTACCGCTTCTACATTGGTGAGTAATTGAATGATCCCACTACCTGCGCCCCAAAATAACAGGCTAAATAATACGGCAATGGCTGCAGACCAATAAAAGGCAAGTTGCACGCTGTCGTGCAGTAATGGTTGGTTTTTTTGTCCAAATGCGCGGCCCACTTCTGCTTCGGCGTAATAGGCAATCCCGTCGAGGGCATATGAGATCAGCATTAATAGGTTAAGTAACACCGCATTCGCTGCAATGATGTTGTCGCCTAACCCTGCACCGTGGAATGTCATAAAACTAAACGCCGCTTGTAAGCACAAACTACGAATAAAAATATCTCGATTGAGCGACAATAAACGGCCATAACCGCGAAGGGTTAATTGGCTGAGACGGTGTTTTAAATTAAAGTCGCCCATTTTAGTCAATTGACGTTTAACCATAATCAAGGCGACCGTAAACGCGCAGATATCGGCAATCACTGAGGCTAGCGCTGCCCCTTGGACGTCCCAATTAAAGCCGATTACAAATACCACATCGAGAATAATATTGGCGCAATTGGCTATGATAAGTTGCCACATAGCGGCTTTAGGGGCTTGGCGCCCTAATAACCAACCCAGTAATACCAGGTTAACTAGGGCAAAGGGTAATGACCAAATACGAATATCAACATATTGACGACAGTAAAGCATGACTTGTTCACTGGCATCACTGAGACTTAACGCAAAGTTTACGATGGGAGATTGCAATATAACGCAGGCAAACCCGAGTGTTAATGCTAAGATACAACCTTGTAACAACAATTGTTGCTGAGTTATTTTGTCGTCTGCACCATAGGCTTGTGCAACGAGTCCGGTTGTCGACATTCGTAAAAAGCCGAGTAGCCAAATCATCAGAGTTATTATGGTGCTACCAAGCGCCACGCCACCGAGGTAATAAGCTTGGCCTAAATGGCCTATCACTGCAGTATCAACAAGTCCTAATAGTGGAATAGTGATATTTGACAGTATCATCGGTGTCGCTAATGCCAATAATTGACGATGCTTATGATGATTTAATAGTAAAGCGCTAACTGACATAGGTATGGGTAATCATGGTTAAAAAAATCGTTTTAGGTTTAATGGTTGTCTGTTGTAGTTTGTTGCACTACCACGCGCAAGCGGTGGTGATTTTACAGTATCATCATGTTTCTGACAGTACGCCTAAAAGCACGAGTGTGACTCCAGAGCAGTTTGCTGAACAAATGCAATATTTAGCAGAAAACAACTTTACGGTGATGCCGTTAACGGATGCCGTTGATGCCATCAAGAATAACACGTCAATTGCCAATAACAGTATTGTGATTACTTTTGATGATGGTTATCAAAGTATTATTCAAAATGCTGCGCCCATTTTAGCATCGCACAACTTCCCCTTTACTGTATTTGTGTCGCCAGCGCCGATTATTGCAGGCTATGACGGCATGATGAGCTGGCAAGACATCAAAACGCTAGCCGAACAAGGTGTAACGATTGCTAACCACAGTTGGGGGCATGAGCACTTAATCCGTCGTCTCCCAAAAGAAACCACCGCGCAGTGGCATGACCGAGTTGAAAACAATATTTTATCAACCGAGGCTGAGTTGCTAAAACAAACGGGCCAAAGCGTGAAGTTTCTTGCTTATCCGTATGGTGAGTATACGGCCGCACTTGAGGCTATTTTAGTTAAACATGGCTTTGTGGGCTTTGGGCAGCAATCTGGTGCGGCAGGAGAGTATTCATCCATTACTGCGTTACCGCGTTTTCCGGTGGCGAATGCCTACGCTGATTTATCGAGTTTAACGGTTAAGTTTTCAAGCTTGCCGATGCCGGTCGTAAAACAAAATATTAGCGAGCCTGTATTGAAGACGGGGCAATTTCGACCCAAGTTAGTGATTACTTTAGACACCAGAGATTTGTATCCACATCAGTTAATGTGTTTTATTCAGGGGCAAGGTGCTAAAAAGCCGATTTGGTTAAGCGAGGATACCTTTAGTATTCAAGCGCCAGCAGATGTCACACCGGGAAGGTCACGTTATAACTGTACTGTGCCCAGTAAAACCCGCACAGGGTATTACTGGTTTTCGCAAATGTGGATTAGACCCAAAGATGATGGTAAGTGGCCACAAGAGTAGTCTAATCACATTGAGCCAAAGAGATTGTTAGTGCCAAGCGCTAACAATCTTATTCATGTCGCTTATCAGTTCACTGTTAATAATTTGCGGCAGTTGTCCAGGAGTGGGCTTGGTTTTAAACACGGCGGTTTTCTCGCCGCGGGGAGACACCAATACATACGATGCACTGTGATCTACTTGATAATCACTGTCTTCGCCGACCATTGCGTATACAAAGCCTAAGTCACGACTAAACGGAAACAACTCAGTGTGCTCTGCGCTGACGGCTTTAAACTCTTTATTGAAAAAGTTGATGTAATCGAGTCGCTTAATTTGAGTGTCGCGTTTAGGGTCGGCTGACACAAACACCACTTGAAACGAATCTGATATTTTTTGCAATTTAGGGTATGCCGCCGCCAGTTTGTTCAACGTAGTAGGGCATACATCAGGGCAGGCAGTATAGCCAATAAAAAACAAACTCCACTTGCCTTGCAAAGACTGGTTAGTAAATTGATTACCGTATTGATCTGCAAGGGTAAAAGGCGCTAATGCTCTGGGTTGATCAAAGACATAACTAGTGGCCAAATCAAGTGGCCGTGATTGGGTCATTTGATAAGCCATAACACCGGCAATCAGCAATGCCAGCACACCAATAGCAATAAGTTTTTTCAATGCAATGCCCTTCTATGCAACCCAAAAATAATGATCAACCAACAACACAATAAATAGCACCATCAAATGGTAAATAGAAAAGGTAAACACCTTCATCGCTAAGCCAGGATAGTCATGATATTTAAGTTGCCACGCTTTATAAATAAACCCGCAACTGAGAATCGTTGAACCGACTAGATATACCGGCCCGCACATGCCAACTAATACCGGTAATAAGCAGGCAATGGCCAGCAAAATGGTGTAAAGCAAAATACAGGTTTTGGTAAATTCTACCCCATGGGTGACAGGCAGCATAGGGATGTCGACTTTGGCGTATTCTTTACGGCGATGTATTGCTAAGGCCCAAAAGTGTGGTGGGGTCCAGGTAAAGATAATAATCACTAACAGTAATGCGTAGCCATGTAGCTCGTTAGTGACGGCGGTCCAACCAAGTAGTGGAGGCATTGCACCCGCTAACCCGCCAATCACAATATTTTGCGAGGTCGCACGCTTAAGGTAAGCGGTATACACAAGTGCGTAGCCGATTAGGCTGGCAAATGTGAGCCAGGCGGTGAGCGGATTAACCAAGGCATACAATACCACAAAGCCAATTAACCCTAACATAACGGCAAACACTGCGGCTTTGGTGGTGGAGACTTTCCCCTTGGGCAGTGGCCTGTTGTAAGTGCGCGCCATTAAGCCATCGATTTTACGGTCGATTAAGTGGTTAAAGGCTGCTGCCGCACCCGCCATCATGGCAATGCCTGCCATTCCTGCAACTAGGGGCTTTAGAGGGACAATACCTGGCACGGCTAGGCACATGCCAACCAAAACGGTCAGTAGCATTAGGGCAACCACTTTGGGCTTGGTCATTTCAAAATAGGCACGCCAAGACAGAGACAGTTTTTGTTGTGGCTGGCTTAGGGTAAGAGGTTTTGTCATGGTCAATCCTCGCTTATGCTTTACGCCACAGGGCGTAATTAATAAAAACTAAGTTGAGCAGCAAAAATGCAGCTCCTGCGTTGTGAGAGACCGCAATACCCAGAGGTAAATTCATTACCACATTACTGATCCCAAGGCCGACTTGCATTATGACTAACAGCAGTAATAAATAGCCGCTGTTACGCATGATATGCGAGTGTGAATAACGTAATTTCATCGCGAGCCAAATCAACATAATGGCGGTGACGACCGCCCAAATTCGGTGAGTTACATGAATTGTCATGCGTGTGGAGTAGTCTAAAACCCCAAATTCAAAACTGGGGTGTTCGCCTTGAAATGGCGAAAATGCATCGGCAAAGCGGAGGTTATCTACCCAGTTACCTTCGCAAATCGGTAACGTGGTGCAAGCGAGTGCTGCATAGTTTGATGATGTCCAACCGCCTAGCATAATCTGAATAATCAATACCCCTAAACACACTAAGGCCAAGGGCATTAATTTGCGTGCATGGCTATCACCGCCGGGGATCCGCAGCGGTTTAAGGCGTAAATACAGTAATAACAGTAAAGCAAATAAACTAAAGCCGCCGATAAGGTGCGCCATCACTACGATTGGCATGAGTTTCATGGTGACTGTCCACATGCCGAGTGCGGCTTGAAAGATAATCAGTGCGGCAATAAAGCTGGGTAGTTTTTTAGGCGCTTGCGGCTGCTTGAGACACAAAATAAGAATTGCCAACACCATTAAGCCTAATGTGCCAGCGATGTAGCGGTGGATCATTTCAAGCCAGGCTTTTTCTGGCTCAATAGTCATATCTGGGAAATGCTGCTCTACTTTTGCAAGCTCATGACTTGCGCTGGGTACAGCTAAATGACCATAACATCCTGGCCAATCAGGGCAACCTAACCCCGCATCTGATAGACGGGTATACGCACCCATTAAAATCACTGCGAGGGTGAATACTAAGGTGAACTTAATAAGCCTTTTTACTGCCATTAGCCAACCCTCGATAGCTTAAGCATTTTGCGTAAATCGGCAATCATGGCTTTACCCTGGGTGATGTTGGCATCACGACCCGCCACGTCGTCATATTGCATAATCAAGCTGCCTAAAGGGTCAACAATAATGACTTGTTGTTGAGTCATTAATGCCGCGATGGCTTTATTGGCAGTCACCTGCTCAAAAGGTATCTGTAATGTGGCGAGTATGCTGGTGTCGCTATGGCTATCAACCAAAATAATTGGGCTGACTCTGTCGCGGTTTTTTCCTAAGGCAATGTAGCTTTGATTCAGTAGGTATAACCTGTCCTGGCATGATTGCTCACAGGTTTGTGGCAATAGATACAAAATCTGCCATGAATGTGGTTTGGGGTTGGCCATGGCTAAACTTGAATAGTTAATGTCGGCCGCCAATAATGCCCCTTTATTGGTTGCACCGCCTTGATACAGCTCTAGGCTCAATACTAGTTTGGCCACCGCAATGGGTAACACAAACACCACTAGCAATAAGATTAATGCTTTATTATTTTTTTTAGGCTGGGAGTTCATTGTATCTCCTCGTATCATTTTAATTGTTGTGTGTTGCTGTGATTATTGACGTCTACATTGCCTTAAGGCTATCCAGAGCATCAGCCCTAAAAATACTGCCGCCATGGTGAACCACTGTAAGGCATATCCTTGATGTTTTTGCGCCGACAGTGGAATAGGTACCCAGGGTTGCGGTAGTGAGTATTGCGGCACGTTATCTGGCTGCAATACCACTGCGGCAATATCATGATGTAATAATTCAGCTAACGCAGGCATCGATAAATTTTGAAACCGTATCGGTTTGTCTGGGTGTATTTCTGGGTGAAGTTCATCACTTAATGGATTGGTCTGTTTTTGATAAACCCGGCCGGTTAACCCATATTGCCCAGCTTGAATGGGCGCTAAAGCGGGTAGTTCGCGGCGGTCGTTACCAGCGCCCACAAAGCCTAATTCGACCAATATCCATGGCTGCTGTGCTGTTACTTCAAAGACTTGGTAGGCAAGGTAACCCACCTGACCTTGATACACTTGATTATCGAGTAGTAATAATGGTTGCTTGACTGGGGTTGCCTGTATCGACAAACGATAGCCGGTCAGTAAGGCGGCTTCTTCAATGGCAGATGGCTCCGCTTTCAACAGTGAAAGCAGCTGCGGATAGTTGAGCGCGGCTTGTTGCTCACGTAATGCTAAGGTTTGTTGCCATTGTTGCTTAAACTCAGCTCGCGACAGTTGCCACAGTCCTAACTTGACCAAAATGGTAAACACGACCAAAGTAATCAATACCAATAACACCCGAGACACACTCACACCGCCAAAAGGATTGCCTGTGACAACACCATTGATTGTTAAGTTAGTTTTAGTCTCGTTGCTTGTATTCATAATATTTAACCTGGGTAGAGCTTTGTTTATTATGGTTAAAGGACAACATCAGCAATCAATGAGTCAGTATTTAGGGCGTCGTGTTTTATTTTCTGTGGTGGTGATTGTGGTGCTGCTGGTGGCCTTAGGGTTGGGCTATATTCAGCCCAACACACGGCCTTATTAATCAGCAATTACAGCACGTACACAAAGATGAATAAGCATAACCACACTACATCGACAAAGTGCCAGTACCAACTCCCGGCTTGAAAGGCGAAATGCTTATCTGGGGTAAAATGGCCTTTGATTATTCTGAGCAATAAAATGATCAAAAACAGCGTCCCTATGGTGACGTGCATGCCATGAAAACCCGTCAATAAAAAGAAGGTATTACCATAAACCCCTGAGGTTAGCGTGAGGCCCATTTCTTGGTAAGCATGGCTGTATTCTTCTACTTGTAATCCAAGGAACACCGCACCTAAAACCACCGTTAAACTTAACCAGATAATGAGTGGTTTACGCTTGGCTTTTTCTAAACTGACATGAGCAAAATGCAGCGTCAGAGATGATGTGATCAAGATAATGGTGTTAATTAGCGGTAAGCCAGTCCACGGCATGGCTTCGGTTGTGGTGCCATCAGGGGTTTTGATTAATGGCCATGCGGCCTCAAATGCAGGCCATAATACTTCTTGGGTCATGGCATTGTTTGACGCGCCGCCTAACCAGGGCACTGAGATCATTCGCGCATAAAACAAGGCTCCAAAAAAGGCGCCAAAGAACATAATTTCAGAAAAAATAAACCAGCTCATTCCCTGTCTAAACGACCGGTCCATTTGTGGCGAGTATAGGCCAGCCATTGATTCGTCAATGACGGTTTTAAACCAGCCAAATATCATAAAGATAATCACTGCGATACCGGCTAATAAAATGTAGCCGCCAGAGGTTTTTTCGGTGGCTAACTGTTGAATATAATTACCCGCACCAAAGGCAATTAAAAATAAGCCGATGGCGCCAATAATAGGCCAACCACTTTGGGCTGGTACGTAATAGGTTTGATGCTTTGTTGTCATCTTGCTGCTCCTTGCTTTGCCGATACCGCTTGCTTGTCAGTGATATCGTAAAGGGTATAAGAGAGAGTCAATGTATTAATGGACGCCGGTAAATCAGGGTCCACATAAAAAATCAGTGGTAGCTCAGCACTCGTGTCGGCTGCGAGAGGTTGTTGATTAAAGCAAAAGCATTCTGTTTTGTTAAAGTATGCCGCGCCTTGTCCAGGCGAAACCGATGGGATCGCTTGGCCAATAATGTTTTTTGCCGACAGATTTTTAACCAGGAATTTGGCGTGGGTAAGCTCTCCGGGGTGAACGGAAATTTGGTTCACTTTAGGAGAAAACTCCCATGGCATATCCGATTGCACCTGGGTGATAAATTCAATCGTCACAGTACGATTTTTATCAACAACGACCGCGTCATAACTGCTGGCAGTATTTTGGGTTTTGCCGTTAATCCCCAAGGTGTCGCACAGCACGTCATACAGCGGTACCAAGGCAAAACCAAACCCAAACATGCCTATAGATCCTAAAATAAGCATGGTGAGTAATTTACGGTTTGATTTTGGCATTGGGCTCATATCACTTAATCTCCGGTGGGGTCGTAAACGAGTGATAAGGCGCAGGGCTAGGGATTGACCACTCTAAGCCATCAGCGGCTTGCCATGGATTATCCCCAGCGGGTTTGCCGCCTTTAATACACTTGAGTACCACCGCCAGAAAAATCAATTGCGATAAACCAAAGGCAAAGCCGCCGATGGAGACAATTTGATTCACGTCAGCAAACTGAATCGCATAATCTGGAATACGCCGAGGCATACCGGCTAAACCCAAAAAGTGCATCGGGAAAAACAGCACGTTGACCGAAATCACCGAACACCAAAAATGCCACCTGCCTAGGGTTTCGCTATACATATTGCCGGTCCATTTAGGTAACCAGTAATACGCCGCAGCCATAATGGAGAAGATGGCACCCGTCACCAGGACATAATGGAAATGAGCCACCACAAAATAGGTGTCGTGGTATTGGAAATCCGCCGGGGTAATGGCGAGCATCAGCCCTGAAAATCCACCAATAGTGAACAAAATAATAAAGGCAACGGCAAATAACATTGGGGTTTCAAAGGTCATAGAGCCTCGCCACATAGTGGCAACCCAGTTAAACACTTTTACGCCGGTCGGCACGGCAATGAGCATGGTGCAGTACATGAAAAACAGTTCGGCAAACACCGGCATACCGGTAGTAAACATATGATGCGCCCAAACCAGAAATGACAAAATAGCAATACTGGCGGTTGCATAAACCATTGATGAGTAGCCAAACAATGGTTTTCGGCTAAAGGTCGGTACAATCGCCGAGATAATACCAAAGGACGGTAAAATCATGATGTACACTTCTGGGTGACCAAAGAACCAAAAAATATGTTGGAACATCACTGGGTCGCCGCCACCTGCGGCATCAAAAAAGCTGGTGCCAAAAAACTTATCGGTAAGCACCATAGTCACTGCACCTGCAAGTACGGGCATAACGGCAATCAATAAAAACGCAGTGATTAACCAGGTCCACACAAATAGCGGTAACTTCATCCAGGTCATTCCGGGTGCACGCATATTAACGATAGTCACCACCACGTTAATCGCACCCATAATTGAGCTTATCCCCATAATATGGATGGCAAATACAAACAGCGCCGTTGAGTCAGGGCTATAAGTCGTCGATAACGGGGCGTAGAATGTCCAACCAAAATTGGGGCCGCCGCCTTCCATGAATAACGAACCCAGCAGCATGGTGAACGCGAAAGGTAAAATCCAAAAACTCCAGTTATTCATGCGAGGTAAGGCCATATCTGGCGCGCCAATCATCATCGGAATTAGCCAGTTTGCCAGCCCGGTAAAGGCTGGCATGACTGCACCAAACACCATGACTAACCCATGCACTGTGGTCATTTGATTAAAAAAGTTTGGTTCAACTAACTGTAAACCAGGCTGAAACAGTTCTGCGCGTATGACCATGGCCATTGCGCCACCGGTTAAAAACATGATGAAACTAAACCATAAATACAAAGATCCAATGTCTTTGTGATTGGTGGTCAGTACCCAGCGCATTAGCCCTTTGGGAGCGCCGTGATGATGCTCATCATGGGCAGTGTCGATAGTATCGTGCGTTGTTGTGCTCATTGGTTTTCCCCTACTGTCCATGGCTAGCGACATCGGCCGCTTGTACTGCATCGCCAGAATTATTGCCCCATGCATTACGCTCATAAGTGATCACTGCAGCCATTTGTCTTGGGCTGAGCTGACTACTGAAAGCCTGCATTGCAGTGCCCGGCTTGCCATGCATAACCATCTCGATATGCCCGCTAACCGGCCCAGTTATTACTGGACTGCCAATGAGTGAGGGGAAAGCGCTGGGTATTCCTGCGCCAGTGGCTTGGTGGCAAGCTGCACATGTTGTGGCATAAACTTGCTCACCTTCTGCCATGAGCTGTTCCATGGTGAGTGTGGGTGATGCTTCTGGCGTGAATACTTTGTCAACGGCTTCGGCTGCTTGATTAGCTGCATCGGTTACTGCATCTGCAACAGTATCAGCGACAGCGGTTGCTGTATCTGTTACTTGCGCAGCAACCGTTGGTTGAGATGTTGCGGCGCCGTTATTTGCATAGTTGCTTATGTCTGCCGCCTGTACTGTATCACCAGTATTATTGCCCCACGCATTACGCTCATAAGTAATCACAGCGGCTATTTGCTGTAGGCTGAGTTGAGCACTGAAAGCCTGCATTGCAGTGCCCGGTTTGCCATGCATAACCATCTCGATATGCCCGCTAACAGGTCCTGTTATTACCGGACTGCCAATGAGTGACGGGAAAGCGCCGGATATTCCAGCTCCTGTGGCTTGGTGACAAGCGGCACATGTTGCGGCATAAACTTGTTCACCTTCTGCCATGAGCTGTTCCATGGTGAGTACGGGTAAATCTTCTGGCGCCACGGCTTTTGCAACGGCTTCAACTGCTTGGTTGGCTGTTTGGGCTAGCGTATCAGCAGTATTATCAACCATAGTGGTTGCAGCGTTGGCTTGTGCCACCGCTGCATTAGGCGTTAAGGCACCGTTACTTGAAAAGTTACCTACGTTTGCTGCTTGCACTGCATCGCCACTGTTATTACCCCATGCATTGCGCTCATAGGTTATGACTGCGGCAATTTCTTGTGCAGATAGCTGTTTGGCAAAGGCTTGCATCGCTGTACCGGGCTTACCGTTGATCACAATATCAAGGTGACCTTGTACAGGGCCTTTAATCATTGGGCTGCCAATAAGTGATGGAAATACCCCTGGAAGGCCTGCGCCATTGGGTTGATGACACGCTGCACAGCGGGCAAGGTAAACTTGCTCGCCTTGTTTGCTTAAGTCTTCAAGGGATAAGGTTTGTGACATGGATGCTGCCGCTGCAGCAGCTTCGGTTTCAGCCAGTTGTTTTTGCTCTACTAGCCAGTTATCAAAATCAGCTTCAGATAGCGCATTAACCACAATGGGCATAAATCCATGGTCTTTGCCGCATAACTCCGCGCATTGACCTCGATAAATGCCGGGTTTGTCTATGCGAGTCCAGGCTTCGTTAATAAAACCAGGATTGGCGTCTTTTTTAACGGCAAATGCGGGCACCCACCAGGAGTGGATAACATCGTCTGAGGTCATTAAAAAACGTACTTTTTGATTGATCGGCAATACCAGTGGCTTGTCTACTTCTAGGAGGTAATTCACACCTTTGGTTTGGTCGCCATCGATTTGTTCTCTTGGCGTTGAAAGCGTGCTGTAAAATTCGATGTCTTTATCGAAATAGCTGTAATGCCACTTCCATTGAGACCCAGTAACTTTAATGGTCAGATCCGCATTGCTGGGGTCTTCCATTGCGATTAGGGTTTTGGTGGCAGGGATTGCCATAGCAATTAAGATGATAAACGGAATGACGGTCCAGGCGATTTCCACTTTAGTACTTTCGTGAAAATTGGCTGCGACTGCGCCTTTTGATTTACGGTGATAGATCATCGAGTAAATCATGATCCCAAACACCACTAACCCAATGGCACAACAAATATATAAAATAGTCATGTGGAGGTCGTAAACCCTACCACTAATATCTGTTACACCTTGAGTCATGTTGAGGGGCATTTCTGCAGCCCCGAGTGGAAGTGCTAACAGCACAACCAACAAACAATACCACCTTTGCTTCACAAGACTTCTCCTCTGATAATTGCAAATAGCAATTACAAAGAAGAGTCACACAGTAAGTCTCTGCTCTATGCAAACTCTTCGATTCCCAAAAAAGTTTGATGACCTCAAAGTACTCTGGTGGTTGTAGACTGCAAGCCTACGCATTTTTGTTAGCTGAACACCACACTTGTACCTACGACTGAACTAATCAATTTATGTTGACGTGTTCCCATCGATGGCTATTGTGCTGCCAATTCACGTCATATTAAGGATAGACAATGTTTCACCCTTGTTAACAACATTACTTGTAGATTAAACATTGATCAAGATCACTTTGTTCGCTAATCGTCTGAAAAAATGCAAAAAAAAAGCCCTGATTTGAATGCAGGGCTTGGTGTTTATGGGTTCGTTGTTAATGAAATGCTGAAAAATTACTTGTCGCATTTGTCATAGATGGATTAACTATTGGGTGTTTTTCTGGTGAGTGAGTATTCACATCTTCAATCACGACACCTAATGCGCGGGCACTTTTGGCGACAATTTCTAAACGGCGGCTGTCGCGAGCATCTAATGAGCTAGTCCAGGTAATGACCGCACTAGACGTGCCACTGGTTAATGCTTTTTCCATGGCCCATAAGGTTTCGACTTCATCTTTAGTGTGCACTAATAAAATGCGGTCCATTCTTACCCCGGCGCTGGCAAGCATATGCTTATAACCAATGTGTGGCGGGCTAATCAATACAATCCAGCGTCCTTGTTGGCTCAAGCTTGCGAGTTGGCTACACAGTTGCCCTAGTTCAGACTCACCTTGAGTGACGGTTTGTAATGTTTGAATGGTTTGGCTGCCGTGTATATCAGCGTCGGTTAAATCTACCCATAAGCCTGGGTGGCGCGGGGCGGTGCCCATTAGTTTGTTCATAACCAATCTCCATTACGGATAACGCCAACTGCAAGCCCTTCAATGGTGAGGCTTTGGCAACTTAAGTCTACTTTAATCGGGTTGTATGCTTCGTTTTCAGCATGTAGATACACCACATTGCCTTTTTTCTCGAAACGTTTAACCGTGACGTCGTCTTCAACGCGGGCCACAACAACCTGGCCATTACGTGCTTGCTGCATTTTATGAACGGCAAGTAAGTCACCTTCTAAAATGCCAATGTCTTTCATACTGTCACCGCGGACTCGCAATAAAAAATCTGCGGCGGGTTTAAACATGCTTGGGTCAACTTGATAATATTGCTCAACATGCTCTTGCGCTAAAATGGGTTCGCCTGCGGCAACTTGACCAATCAGCGGTAAGCCAGATTCTTGTTCTTCTTCATGAGGTAAACGGATACCTCTTGAAGTACCAGGCATGATCTCGATAAAGCCTTTTTTGGCTAATGCTTTTAAATGCTCTTCGGCAGCATTTGCACTTTTAAAGCCAAGACGTTTTGCAATTTCAGCACGAGTCGGTGGCATACCTGTTTCGGCGATATTGTTTTTAATTAAGTCTAAAATTTCTGCTTGGCGCGGCGTTAACGGTCTCATGATGATTCCTGTCTTTTTATACAGTGACTGTCATTATATACAGTGTTTTTGTTCGCGCAAGTATTAACCAACTGTTTTTTGATATTTGATCTGCTTTAATTCTCTATCAATTTGTTTTATAAGTTTTTTATACTATATTTTTATTGAGTTACTTTGTTTCGAGTTATTCACAAAGTAAAGATAAAACAGCCTGATAGTGTAACAAGGGTGGTTTCTGGTATCCTATGCAGCAAAATTACAGTGGCTTATGTTGCGAAAATAACCATGTCAAAACCAGATTCAATGTTTTTACGCGTGTTAAAATGGGTTCAAAAAAAGATGGTACACACGATTGTTGTGCCACATGAACCTTTTGAAGACCTCAATTTAGATCCGGCTAAACCATTGGTTTATGTCATGAAAACAGAGTCAATCAGTGATGCCGCTGCCCTCAGCGAAATTACCGAAGGCTTTGGCATGCCGAGCCCTTATCAACCTCTAGAAATTGATGATTTGGAAGTGCCCCGCATTGTGTGCCTAGAAGGTCGTAAACCTCTTTTTGGTAAGCGTGAAAGCGGTGAAAAGTTCATTAATAGCTTTACCAGCTTACTGGCGCTTCATCGCCAGCGTCCGGATTTAGATATTCAGCTGGTGCCTGTCAGCCTATATTGGGGCCGCACACCAGGCAAAGAAGACGACAGCATGAAAGCGGCGGTGTTTGAGCGTGAAAACCCGACATGGTTACGTAAGTGGTTGATGATTCTGTTTCTTGGTCGTCATAATTTTGTACAGTTTTCTAACGCGGTGTCTTTACGCCACATGGCCGACGAACATGGCTTTGATAAAAGTATTGCCCATAAGTTAATTCGCGTTGCTCGGGTGCATTTTCGCCGACAACGTAAAGTGATGACTGGGCCGCAATTGCCGAATAGACAAATGTTTTTTGCCTCATTACTTAAATCTGACTCAATCAAAAAAGCGATTGAAGAAGAGGCTATAAATAAGAAAATCTCTCCAGAAAAAGCCCGCGAAACTGCAATTGAATATTTGGATGAAATTGCCGCTGACTATTCTGATAGTTTAGTGCGTATTGCCGAACGCTTTTTAACTTGGTTATGGAACAAGTTATACAGTGGTATCAACATTAAAGGTGCTGAACAAATTAGACAGCTCCATCATGATGGCCATGAAATTGTCTATGTACCGTGCCATCGAAGCCACATGGACTACTTGTTGCTGTCGTATATTTTGTATTACCAGGGAATGGTTCCGCCGCACATTGCCGCCGGGATTAACCTGAACTTTTGGCCTGCTGGCCCTATGTTCCGTCGTGGTGGTGCGTTCTTCATTCGCCGTAGCTTTAACGGTAACAAGCTATACACTGCAGTGTTTCGTGAATATTTAGACCAATTGTTTGCTAAAGGTTATTCGGTTGAATACTTCACCGAAGGTGGACGTTCGCGCACTGGTCGTTTGCTCGCCCCTAAAACGGGCATGTTAGCCATGACTATCAATAGCGTACTGCGCGGGATTGAGCGTCCAGTAACCCTAGTGCCTGTGTATTTAGGTTATGACCATGTAATGGAAGTGGCTACTTACCACAAAGAGCTAAGCGGCAAGAAAAAGAAAAAAGAATCAGTGTGGCAAGTGTTTGGTGCTATTCGTAAGTTAGGTAACTTTGGTCGGGGTTATGTCAACTTCGGTGAACCGATTAACCTACAAAACTTTTTAAACCAACAAGCGCCAGACTGGCGTGAAGAGGTCGCGAAAGACCCTGAACAAAAACCAACATGGTTTACGCCTTCGGTTAATTTGTTGGCCAGCAGTGTGATGACCAACATTAACGGCGCAGCAGCGGCCAGCTCTGTCACGTTAACCAGTTTAGTCTTGCTTGCATCTGAGCGTAACGCGTTAGAGCGAAGCTTACTTGAACGTCAATTAGACTTATATTTAGCGATGTTGAAAAGCGTGCCTTATACCAGCTACACCTCAGTGGCAGACGGGAATGGCAAGTCGATTATTGATCACTGTTTATCGCTCAATAAGTTTGTCAGTACCAAAGATGCTATTGGTGAAATTATTTCGGTTGATGAAAAAATTGCCATCACTATGAGCTACTATCGCAATAACATCATTCACTTAATGGCTATTCCATCGTTAATTGCCAGTTGTTTAGTGCAGTATGATATTTGTGAACGCAGTAAAATCCACGCCATTGTGATGGACTTTTATCCGCTGCTAAAAGCCGAGTTATTTATGGGCATTGAAGATGTGCAACAGCATGTCGATAAGATTTTAGACTTTATGGTAGAACAAGGCTTGCTCAGTGGTGATGATCATTTTGAAGTATCGCCACGTTATACCGCTCAGTTATTGTTACTGGCTGAAACCATCAGTGAAACCCTTCAACGTTACGCGATTATTTTTAACTTGTTGGCGATCAAGCCTGATTTAGAGCGCTCGGAGCTTGAAACTGACAGTCACTTATTAGCTAAGCGTTTAGGTGCGTTACATGGCATTACAGCGCCTGAGTTTTACGATAAAAAACTCTACAACACCTTAAGTGTTAAGCTTAAAGAATTAGGCTATTTATGCAGTGTTGAGCACCGTGCAGAAGTGATTAAAATTCGTGATCACGCTAACCAATTATTAAGCTCATCTGTAAGACAAACCATTGTCGATAGTGTGCATGCGGAGCATGGACATTAATGGCTAATCACATGAATGGGGCAAAGCATCGTCCACAAGGTCAGTCTTTATTGGGCGGTGCGATGATTATTGCCGGTACAACCGTGGGTGCTGGCATGTTTTCATTGCCTGTTGTGGGCGCGGGTATGTGGTTTGGCTATTCGATAGTCATGTTATTGGGTGTTTGGTTTTGCATGTTAATGTCGGGCCTACTGTTGCTTGAAGCTAACTTGCATTTTGAGCCAGGTGCCAGTTTTGATACGTTGACCCGTGAAACCTTAGGCCAGTTTTGGCGAGTGATTAACGGGGTCTCGATTGCATTTGTATTATACATTTTAACCTATGCATACATCAGTGGTGGTGGTTCAATCGTTAATCATAGCTTGTCGACGCTTGGCGTAACCTTACCTCAAAGCGTTGCTGGATTAATATTTGCCGCAGTGTTGGCGTTTATTGTATTAATTAGCACTAAAGCGGTTGACCGTATTACTACCATCATGCTCGGTGGCATGGTGATGACCTTCTTTTTAGCGATTGGTAATCTATTAATTGAAATTGATACCACTAAGTTAGTCTCGCCAGACGGTGAAAGCCGCTATTTGCCGTATTTACTTGCTGCTATTCCCTTTGGCCTCGCCAGTTTTGGCTACCATGGCAATGTGCCAAGCCTAGTTAAATACTATGGTAAAGATGCCAATACCATTGTTAAAGCCATTGTGGTGGGTACCTGCATCGCGCTGATTATTTATGTGTGTTGGCTAGTGGCGACCATGGGCAATATTCCACGTAGCCAATTTGCCGATGTGATTGCCAAGGGCGGTAATATTGGTGTGCTCGTTGAGGCGTTGTCTGGCGTAATGGCAAGTCAGTGGCTAAATAGCATGTTGACCTTGTTTGCTAACCTAGCGGTAGCGTCATCATTTTTAGGGGTGACCTTAGGTCTATTTGATTATCTAGCTGATTTATTTGGCTTTGATGATTCACGTGCTGGCCGAATGAAAACCGCTGCAATAACATTTATACCACCAACGATTTTGGGCTTATTGTTTCCTAATGGTTTTATTATTGCCATTGGTTTTGCGGCATTAGCTGCCACCGTTTGGGCAGTAATAGTGCCAGCCCTGTTAGCGTATAAAGTACGTCAACTGTATCCAAACGCTACTGGCTTTAAAGTCCCTGGCGGTACACCGCTGATTGCTGTCGTTGTGCTGTTTGGTATGATTACCGCAACCTGCCATTTATTGGCCATGGCCGATATTCTGCCGGTATTTAAATAACTGATTTGCACAGCGCATTTTTAAAAAAAGCCTTCGTTTGAAGGCTTTTTGCTTTTTGGGCGATATCAACTTAACTTATAACTATTACCTAACAGTAATTGTGACTTCGACAGGATAACAATAATGAAAGTACAACAATATCAACAAGGACAGCCATGCTGGATTGAGCTGGCTACGCACGATTGGGATGCGGGTAAAGCGTTTTATCAGGCATTATTTGGTTGGGGTGCTGATGATATGCCCATGCCTGAAGGACATTACACTATGCTGCAAATCGAGGGTGACGATATTGGCGCAATGTACCCAATGCCAGAAGATATGCAGGCCTTACCTACACACTGGACGCTCTACTTTGCCGTTGATGATGTCAATGTTAGCGCTGAACTTGTTAAACAGGCGGGCGGCCAGGTGATAGCTGGGCCACATTCGGTTGGTGATGCTGGTCGTATGGCATTATGCACCGACCCTGAGGGGAGCCGTTTTGCGTTATGGCAAGGGCAAGACCATATTGGTATTAAACGTGCTCAAGAGGCCAATACTTTATGCTGGGTTGAGTTAGCCTGTCGTGATGCCGCGGCCGCTAAAACATTTTATAGTAAGGTACTAGGCTATCAAACCAAACTTGCAGATATGGCTGATTTTAAATACACCGAATGGTATGTGGGTGAGCAAGCTGTTGGTGGTCTGTTGGAAATGACGGCAGAATGGGGCGATGCGCCAGCGCATTGGATGAACTATTTTGCAGTTGATGATTGCGATGCCGCGCTTGCTAAAGCCAAAAGTTTGGGCGCGACAGTGTGCGTACCGGCGACCGACATCCCTAATGTGGGGCGCTTTTCGGTACTTAATGATCCGCAAGGCGGATTTTTCTCGATTATTTCGCTATTGGACCCAGCAGCATAAACATTCAGCACCACCTGTTCAGGTCATTTTTTGAACTCAAATTAACAATCGATGTCTGAATAATTAGCGTTACACAAGGAGTACACCCAAGGATGAATTTATGACTCAAGAAACGACACAAGCTGCATTAGCACGAATTAACCGCAGTATGCTGATGGTGGCCATTATCGATTTTCCCGGCACGTTATTAGTTGGTTTAGGGCTTTATGGCATTTTTGCTGGCTTTGACGAAGGCTTTTTACCTATGCTGGCTAACCCAATGATCATTAATGCAATGTTGGTGATTGGCGGCGTAATTATGGCGTGGGGAATGTTTAAGATGATGAGTTTGGCGCGTGAAAAACAAAAGATCACTCAATAATGAAAATGCCGCCTGTTCAATCAACCCTCTTATCGAGTCTGATATTGTCTAGTTTACTATTGCTAACGGCTTGTGGCGGTACGTCGCCAATCCGTTTGGGTAACGCTGGCAATGCTGACGATAATAAAAATGACACAGATTATATGTTACTTAATTTACCTCGGGCGATTTTAGCCAGCGATCCATGTCAATATGGTCATCCTGATGACATCGCAGCCTGCCGTAAGAAGAAGCAAGATGAAGCGGACCAACTGAGTGAGTCACTTAAACGGAATTAACCCCTGCTTAACTTAGGCTTTTGATCTAATAATAAAATCCCAAACAATACATTGTTTGGGATTTTTGCTTTATAGCGTCGGCGAATGATTATGCGGGCAGCCGTCGACCGTAAATGAGTAAGTAAATCGCCGGTATCACAAATAGCGATAATAGCGGCGCGGTGACCATACCGCCCACCATAGGTGCGGCAATTTTTTGCATCACTTCATTGCCTGTACCGCTGCCCCACATGATGGGTAATAAGCCAAAAAAGATGGTGGCGACGGTCATGGCTTTAGGGCGTATGCGCATTACCGCACCTTCAATAAGCGCAGCGGTTAAGTCAGCTTTAGTTTGATAGCGGCCTTCTTGTTTGTAAGCGGCAATACTGTTGTTGAGGTACACCTGCATCACCACCCCAAACTCAGCGGCCACACCTGCAAGGGCTATCATGCCAACCGATACCGCCACGGAGAAATTAAACTCGAGCGAGTAAAGTAACCATGCACTGCCCACCAGTGAAAACGGCAAACTGAGCATAATCACCAGAGCCTGAATTGTTGAGTTAAAGGTCATCATCAGCAAGATAAAAATCACTGCAATCATAAGCGGGATCACCAGTGTCATTTTAGCCTTAACCCGTTGCATGTATTCATATTGGCCGGCAAAGCTGTAGCTGTAACGTGCAGGCAAGCTAATTTGCTCATCAAGTGCGGCTTGTGCTTGGGCAATATATTCTCCAATTGAAATATCTGTTAAGTCGACAAACACCCAGGAAATAAGGCGGCCATTCTCACTGGCAAGCATAGGTGCGCCGTCGCTAATGGTCAGTTCAGCTAGGTAACTTAAGGGGAGGTATTTACCGGTTTTAGTGAGCACGGGTAAGTCTTTTAGCTTTTCAATGTTGTCGCGTAACTCCCTTGGGTAACGAATGTTAATCGGGTAGCGTTCCTGGCCTTGAATCGACTCGCCCACCGTCATGCCACCAATGGCCATTTGCACCACATCTTGAATGTCATTGAGTGTCATGCCGTAGCGAGCAGCATTTTTCAAGTTAGGGGTAATATCAATATAACGGCCGCCACTGCTGCGTTGTGCAAATGCCGATAAGGTGCCAGGTAATTGGCTCACGACCGCTTCTATTTCGCTGCCTATTCGTTGTAGTTCTTCAACATTTGCCCCTGATATTTTGATACCGACTGGGGTTCTAACCCCTGTGGACAACATATCAATACGGGTTTTAATTGGTTGCACCCAGGCGTTGGTCATGCCCGGTATGCGCACGGTTTGTTGTAGATCGGCAATGATACTTTCTAATGTCACGCCTGTGCGCCACTCGCTTGCGGGTTTAAGCATAATGGTGGTTTCGAGCATAGTTAGTGGCGCAGGGTCAGTGGCTGTTTGGGCTCGGCCGACTTTACCAAATACCCGTTTAACTTCAGGTACGGTTTTAATCAGCCTATCTGTTTGCTGTAAAATCTCCGCCGCCTTGCCCGCACTAACGCTGGGCAATGTGGTTGGCATATACAACAAGTCACCTTCTTCTAATGTCGGCATAAACTCAGAGCCCATTTTAGTTAATGGATAATAGGCGCTGAGCAAGGCCACTAATGCCATCATTATGGTGATTTTAGGAAAACGTAACACCCATTTTAATACCGGTTGATATAACGCAATCAGAATACGGCTGAGCGGGTTTTTACGCTCGTCGGGGATGTTTCCGCGAACAAAATAACCCATTAATACCGGAATTAAAGTGATGGCTAAAATCGCCGATGCAGCCATCGCAAAGGTTTTAGTAAATGCCAATGGATGAAATAAGCGACCTTCTTGTGCTTCTAATGCAAACACAGGGGTAAAGCTTAAAGTAATAATTAATAGGCTGAAAAACAGTGCCGGACCGACTTCGATAGAGGCATCTTTAACCAGCTGCCAATGGGCTTCGCCTTCTGGAGCACAGCCGTGTTGTTGGCGGTAATGCTCTAAATGCTTATGGGTGTTCTCTACCATCACGATCGATGCATCAACCACTGCGCCGATGGCGATAGCTATTCCGCCTAGGCTCATAATGTTGGCGTTGACACCGATAAAGTGCATGGCGATAAAGCTGATTAAGATCGAGATAGGTAAGGTGATAATCGCCACTAATGTCGAGCGGGCATGTAATAAAAAGAGTAAACAAATCAGCCCGACAACCAGCATTTCTTCTAACACTTTGTGTTTAAGGTTGTCGACTGAGCGCACAATAAGATCAGAGCGATCGTAAGTGGTCACTAACTCGACTCCGTCTGGCAGGCCATTGCTGATTTGTTCGAGTTTGAGTTTGATATTATTAATAGTTTCAAGGGCGTTTTCGCCGTAGCGCATTACCACAATGCCGCCGACGACTTCACCTAAACCATCAAGTTCAGCAATGCCGCGTCTTGCTGCTGGGCCAGTTCGCAGTTGTGCGACATCTTTCATTAAAATCGGTGTGCCAGTTTCAGACAAAATACCCAATGGGATTTCAGCAAAATCAGCAATGGTTTGGCGATAACCAGTAGAGGTGATCATGTATTCTGCCTCGGCCATTTCAATGACCGAGCCGCCTGTTGAACTATTAGAATTGTCGAGGGCATTTTTAATGGTCATCAAATCGATTTGATACAAGGCCAGTTTGCGTGGGTCGACCACCACTTGATAGGTTTGCTCCATACCGCCAACGGTCGCGACTTCTGACACGCCTGCGACACTTTGTAGTTCAAGTTTTAAAAACCAGTCTTGGAGTGAGCGCAATTGCGCTAAATCGTATTGGCCTTTGCGGTCAACGAGTGCGTACTGAAAAATCCAACCGACCCCTGAGGCGTCAGGGCCTAAACTCGGCGTTACCCCATCAGGCAGCTGATCTTGGGTTTGCGAAAGGTACTCAAGCACGCGTGAACGGGCCCAATAAATGTCAGTACCGTCTTCAAAAATCACATACACAAACGAGTCGCCAAACATGGAGAACCCGCGCACGGTTTTAGCGCCAGGTACTGCGAGCATTGCCGACGATAACGGATAGGTTATTTGGTCTTCTACCAGCTGAGGTGCCTGGCCCGGATAGCTGGTTTTAACAATCACTTGTACATCTGATAAATCGGGCAGAGCATCAAGTGGCGTGGTGCGCATGGCCTGATAGCCTACAAGTGCAATAATGATGCTGAATAACAGCACCATGACGCGGTTTTTGATTGAAGCATTGATAATCTGCGCTAGCATAAACAAAGCCCCTTAATGCTGGTGAACTGCTGCGGATGGCTGCACAGCAGCACTGCTTAAACGTTGCAAACTGCCTTGAATACTGGCTTCTGAGTCCAGTAAAAACTGTCCTGACACCACCACTTTGTCATGTTCATTTAAGCCTTGAAGCACCTCTGCTTTTCCTTGGGCCATCATGCCAATTTTGACTGGGACGGAGGCAAAGCGCGTGTCGTCACGCTGCACTACCACTCTGTTTTCACGACCGGTTAAAATTAACGCTTCGGTTGGCACCGTGAGTACATTGTCTTTTGCTTGGCCGTATAAGGTCACATCCACCAAAGAGCCAGGTCTAAGCCGCTCTTGCACGTTATTGAGTTGCACTCTTACTCGCATGGCACGTGTGACAGTGTCGAGCTCTGGGTAGATGTAATCTATACTGGATTCAATATCAAATAGCCCTTGCGCGGCGGCGCTCACACTGACTTTATGCCCCAGGCTTAACCAGCTTTGCTCGTTTTCAAATACATCTGCTATTACCCATACGCTGTCTAAATTGACTATTTCAAACAGGGTGTCACCCGGTTGAATATACATGCCATGGCGTATAGTGAGTTCGCTAATAAAACCGCTTTGAGGTGCATAAAATGGCACTCGGAATACGGTTTCTCCCGTGGTTTCTAGGCGTTTAATCACTGTGTCATCGACGCCTAATAATTCTAGGCGCTTACGCGCTTTGCTCAATAATATGCTGCCACGGTTTTTATCTTGTTGTAGGTAATCCAGTGCCTGCGAATAATCGTCTTGTGCATTGACCAGTTCAGGCGAATATAACTCGTACAGTAACTGGCCCTTTTTGACTTGCTGACCCACATTATGGACCATTAAGGTTTCAATCCAGCCGGTGGCACGAGTGTGCACATGGCCAATGGTATTTTCGTTGTATTGCACTGTGCCTATGGTGTTGACTTGGCGAGATAAACTGCCTTTTGTCACCACATGGCTGCGCATCCCTAACGCTTGTTGCATACCACCAGAAACCCCAACGACCACTTCTTGTGCGGTATCGGCGACGGTCACTTTCTCTAAGTTCATCCCGCAAATCGGACAGCTGCCAGGTGTGTCCGACACCACATGTGGGTGCATTGGACAGATGTATTTGCTTTTATCACTACGACTGGATTTGGCTGTCGAAAGCGCCTTTTTAGTCGGTTTTAGCGAGCTAATGGGTTGCTCAAATACTTTTTTAGCCGCTGGCGTCATGTGCTTATGATCCATTGCCGGTTCAGCATCGGTGTCTTTTTCTATTAAAAACATGCCGCATTTAGGACAGCTGCCCGGCTCATGGCTGGTGACCTCAGGGTGCATGGGGCAGTAGTAATTGTGTTGATGCTGCTCGTGGTTTTGAGTTGCTTCGTCAGTATGTGATGTTGTCGCATCGGTCTCTTTTGCGATTAAAAACATGCCGCATTTAGGACAGCTGCCCGGCTCATGGCTGGTGACTTCTGGGTGCATGGGGCAATAGTAATTGTGTTGATGCTGCTCGTGGTTTTGAGTTGCTTCGTCAGTATGTGATGTTGTCGCATCGGTCTCTTTTGCGATTAAAAACATGCCACATTTAGGACAGCTGCCAGGCTCATGGCTGGTGACCTCAGGGTGCATGGGGCAGTAGTAACTGCTTTGGTGTTGCTCATGAGTGCTAGGCTCAGTGGCAGCAAAAGCAGGAAAAAAAGTCGTGCAGCCTAAAAGGCATACGCTAGTAAATAGCGCAATATAAAAAGAGTGTTTCATATCAACCTCTAATCATGGATAAACGCGAGGTGCAATCAGTAAAAGTGCACAGTGAATACGCGAGATAAACCACGAAAAAATCGTTTAAAAATACAAGTCGAATTTATGTAGCCGGCATCACTGTCGGCTCAATGCGAGGGATTAAACGATAGGAGGGCGGAACGCAGGGGTCCCGTCAATAGAGATTAATTCTTCTATAGGCAATATGATGGCTGATTCAACAGGGGCTGGGCTGACACTCATATCAGTCGAAAACACGGTGCCGGTAAAGCTTATCGTAAAGCAGTGGCTGCAATCACTTCCGCATGCCCCGGCATTATCACAACAATGGCTTTCTTGGATGTCATGCTCTTGCATCATCATGCTATGACAATCGCTGCCATTTTCCATGTTGCTTGTAGTTGAGGTGTTAGCGGTGTGGTGGGGCATTGGCATGTCATTAGGCGCTATCATCGTATAGCCATTAGCTAACACACCTTGTCCCAATAAGGATAACAAAGTGCAAATAGCAATAAGATAATGGCGAATGTGTTTACGCATAACATCCTAAAAAGTGAGCCAATAAAAACAATCCAACACATTATAAATGTATAGCAGGTGGCAAACAATGCGCAAGCACGCATTTTTAACCTTTACCTAGGGCTTGTTGGCTCTAGGTCGATATCTTTTGTACGAGATCATATCGCGTAATTAGACCTTGTAAAAAGTAGGTGTACTTACAGGCTTTGTGAGTTTTTAGTCTGACACCATGTCATTGACACGATCTAGTTCGCATTTTAGATAATTTTTGATAAGGAATCATAAAAATAGCGACTAGAATCAATTTTCTAATTTTAAAAAATCCTAAACTACACATACAAATATTAGAAATGTAGTTTTAGCAAATTATGGAGATTGAACAATGAACTGGCGTGCACTATTTAAACCAAGCGCGAAGTACTCAATTATTGCACTTATTGTGGTTGGTGTAATTGTGGGTGTCGTAGGCTATTTCGCAACACAACAGACATTACATGCAACAAGTAGCGATGCTTTTTGTATGACATGTCACCGTGATCACTCGTTAAGAGATGAAGTCATGGCGTCAGCTCACGGTGGCGGTAAAGCCGGTGTGACTGTTCAATGTCAAGATTGTCACTTACCTCACGGCCCGGTTGACTACTTGATTAAGAAAATCATCGTGTCTAAAGACTTAATTGGCTTAATGACTATCGATGGCTTTATGACTCAAGAGTGGTTAGATGAAAACCGTAGAGAGCAAGCTGATTTAGCATTAGAATACTTCCGTAGCAATGACTCTGCTAACTGTCAGCACTGTCACACACGTATTTACGAAGATCAGCCAGAAACGATGAAGAAAATGGCGGTTAGAATGCACAGCATGAACTTCAAAAAAGCACCTGAAGACAGAAAAACTTGTGTAGATTGTCACAAAGGTGTTGCTCACCCTTACCCTAAAAAGTAATAGAGCATCGACTTTAAAGAAAAGCCTCGTTAAATTAACGAGGCTTTTTTATGTCAAAAAATCAATTTTTATGTGTTGAGCGACTGACGCTTAATCTGACCTAAGGCAAAGATGCCCCACAACAAAATGGGAGCGTATTTTATGATGGGTTGGCGTTTAACTTGAGGGCTAAGGTACACCAAAAATAGCAATAACAAATGCATCACAGCAGTAAATGCAGCAACAAGAGTCAATAAGGTGGCAACATCTTGGCTAAATACAAAAAATCCATAGGCGAATAATCCCCACATCGACAATGTGGCGGTTTTACCGACTAATATGAGATCATTTCGTGCTGTATCGTTTAATTTTAGATTGCTGAGCATGATTACTGCGCCGATGTGATAGTCGTTTGATATTGATAAAGTCGGTAAATCACCTGGCCGGCTTGTTTCTCTTTCAATGGAACCCAAGAAGCTGGTACAGGTAAAGTCGCAAGCTCAGACTCGGTTTCAACATAAATTAAGGCGTTGTTGTTGAGCCACTGTTGAGCCATTAATAACTCAATAGCTTTGGTTGCGAGTTCTTTACGAAATGGTGGGTCAATAAACACAATGTCGAAACCGTGTTGAGTGCCTTTGGCGAGGACATTAAGGCTGTCGCCATTAATCACTTCGGCATTTTGACATTGCAGGGTAGCAAGGTTTTGTTTTAATTGATTCGCCGCGTTTTTTTGCAGTTCAATCATGGTGGCAAATTCAGCATAACGCGATAAGGTTTCAAGTGACAAAGCGCCACTGCCGGCAAAGCAGTCGAGTACTCGAGCACCACGAATATCACTGGCAATCCAGTTAAATAGGGTCTCGCGAACACGGTCGGTTGTTGGGCGTAAACCTTCTAAATCATGAATAGGCAGCTTACGTGAGCGCCATTGACCTGAAATAATTCGCACCTGACCGCTGCTGGTGTTTTTTTTAGCCATCTCACCCTCGTGATTTTGCCTGAACAAAGAAAAAAGAAAGTGGTAGACTATGCCACAATCTGAACCGTCGTTATTTTATATCAAACTGGTGATTAAATGTGAGTATTCATCATTTTACTGCACAGAGATGCAACAAACGGCTTCAACTGAATTTTTAAGCATATAAATATTGGTAGCAAACATGGCAAAGAAAGGTTTTTTTTCCTGGTTTCGTAAAGATAAGCCCGCCCCTGAAGTTGAAGAGCAGCAACAAACTGATGCAGAGGTTTCGCATGATGTTGCCACCGACACTGCAGAGCAAACTCAACAGGCTGAGCAACAAAAACAAGCAGCTGAAGCGGCGCAAATAGAAGCGGCTCGTGTTGACGCTGAGCGTATGGCCGCCGAAGCCGAAGCATTGGCCGCCGAGAAACTCGCGGCAGAGCAGTTAGCTGCGCAGCAAGCTGAACAAGAAGCTGCCCGTATAGAGGCTGAACGCCTAGAACAAATCCGCATTGAACATGAACGCGCCGAGCAAGCGCGTGTTGAAGCAGAACGCCTTGCTACTGAAGCGGAAGCATTAGCGGCAGAAAAGCTCGCCGCTGAACAGTTAGCCGCGCAACAAGCTGAACAAGAAGCTGCCCGTATAGAGGCTGAACGTTTAGAGCAAATCCGCATTGACAATGAACGCGCCGAGCAAGCGCGTGTTGAAGCAGAGCGCCTTGCGGCTGAAAAGCTTGCCGCAGAGCAATTGGCCGCTCAAGAGTTAGCCGAGCAACAGGTGGCAGAAGAAGCACGCCTAGAGCAAGCACGTCTAGAAGCTGAAGCGATTGCCGAAGAGGCTGCGGCCGCTGAAAAGTTGGCACTCGAACAAACACCTATTGAATCCATTGAGCTCGAACTGCAAGACGAGCCACAAGAAAAGCCTAAAAAAGAAGGCATGTTCGCCCGCTTAAAACGTGGCTTAATGCGCACTAGCGAAAACATCGGATCAGGCTTTATTGGCTTATTTAGCGGTAAAAAAATCGATGATGACTTATTTGAAGAGCTAGAAGAGCAATTATTAATTGCCGATGTGGGCGTAGAGACTACCACTAAATTAATTAAAAGCTTAACTGAACATGCGTCTCGTAAACAGCTTAAAAACGCTGAAGCACTATACGATTTACTGCGCGAAGAAATGCAAAAAATGCTTGAGCCAGTTGCCATTCCTTTGGTACCAGACAATGCCGACGGCCCATTTGTTATTTTGATGGTAGGCGTCAATGGTGTTGGTAAAACGACCACAATAGGCAAGCTAGCAAAACAGTATCAAAATCAAGGTAAATCTGTCATGTTAGCGGCAGGTGACACTTTCCGTGCAGCAGCGGTTGAACAGCTGCAGGTTTGGGGTCAACGCAATGATATTCCTGTTGTGGCGCAGCATACTGGGGCCGACAGCGCATCGGTGTTATTTGATGCATTACAAGCGGCTAAAGCACGTAAAGTAGACGTACTGATTGCCGACACAGCGGGGCGCTTACAAAATAAGAGCCACTTAATGGAAGAGCTTAAAAAAGTGGTGCGAGTGATGAAAAAACTCGACCCGAATACGCCTCATGAAGTGATGCTAACCTTAGACGCAAGCACCGGTCAAAATGCCATTAGCCAGGCACAGTTATTCCAGGAAGCTGTTGGCGTGACAGGATTAACCATTAGCAAGCTTGATGGTACCGCTAAAGGCGGAGTGATCTTTGCGATTGCGGATAAATTTAATATTCCTATTCGTCATATTGGTGTGGGTGAACAAATAGATGATTTACGCACCTTTAATGCCAATGATTTTATTGAAGCGTTATTCAGTCAGGAAAAAACGGACCAATAATCTATGATCCAATTTGAGCAGGTCAGTAAGATTTATCCAGGCGGGCAAAAAGCCCTGATGGACGTCAACTTTCATCTTCGACAAGGTGAAATGGCTTTTTTAACCGGCCATTCAGGTGCAGGTAAAAGTACCTTACTCAAATTGATCACAGTGATTGAGCGTGCTACCGCAGGTAAAGTGTCGATTAACGGCCACAATATTGCCAATGTAGGTCCTAAACATGTGCCTTACCTGCGTCGTAACATTGGGATGATTTTTCAAAACCATCATTTGTTAATGGATAAGAGCGTGTTCGACAATATTGCCTTGCCGTTAGTGATTGAAGGTTTTTCCCACGGTGAAATCCGCAAACGGGTTGCGGGTGCGCTTGATATGGTTGGCTTATATGGCAAAGAGCGTCACCTGCCGATTATGTTGTCGGGTGGTGAGCAGCAGCGTGTCGGTATTGCCCGCGCGATTGTGAATAAGCCGCCATTACTGTTAGCCGATGAACCAACAGGTAACTTAGACCCTAAATTGTCGATGGACATTTTACGCCTGTTTGAAACCTTTAATGACTCAGGCACCAGCGTGTTAATCGCCACCCATGATTTAGGCTTAATCGCCCGAATGAAATACCGTACCTTTACCTTGCGTCAAGGCAGAATGCTTGGCGGCGAAAGCACAGACAGGGAAGTAATGCGATGAGTAAAAAGCCCAACATTACCCAAAGCAAGCTGCCACTGAGCGGGCGTATCGTGATGTTTTTTATTCGTCATGTGCAACAAGGCATGTCGAGTATGGGTGAACTGTGGCGCAGCCCCGTGTCATCGATTATGACCATGGCCGTACTGGGAGTAAGCTTAAGCTTGCCTGCTGCATTGCAGGTGTTAGTTAAAAATGCTGAAAATATAACCCAATCGTGGAACAACGCGGCTGAAATTTCGTTATTTATTAATACCGGCCGCAGTGAGCAATCGATTCAAAGTTTATTGTCGCGTGTTAAAGCGTTTCGCGAAGTTGAAACCGTAAGCTATATCAGTCGCGACCAGGCGCTAGAAGAGTTTCAGCGTTTATCTGGATTTGGCGAAGCCTTATCGTACTTAGATGACAACCCACTGCCTGCAGTGGTTACCGTAACCCCATCAGTTAAATACTCAAGCCCAACGGGTGCGCGTGAGTTACTCGTTAAATTAGAACGTGAGCCTGAAGTCAACTTTGGCCGACTCGATATTGAGTGGCTAGAACGTTTGCAAGCACTGCTTAAATTACTCGAAAAAACCGTGCTGGCCATTGCGGCATTACTCGTATTAGCTGTGGTGTTGGTGATTGGTAACACCATCCGCTTAGCCATTATGAACCGCCGCACTGAAATTGAAGTGATGAAGCTGGTGGGCGCAACCGAAGCCTTTATTCAACGGCCTTTTTTGTATACTGGCATTTGGTACGGAGTGATCGGCGGTATTTTAGCCTGGCTTATTATTAATATTTTAGTGTGGTATCTCGATGGCGCACTGGCCGAGTTATTAGGATTGTATGGCAGCCAATTAACCATTCAATCATTAACTTTTGCTGAGCTTATTAAGCTGGTGTTGTTGGCTTCATTTTTAGGTTGGTTAGGCTCGTATTTATCAGTGCGACAACATTTACGTAATATTGAACCCTCATAATTTGAGGAATATAATAGTATTAGTGAGTCTATTAATGAACGATTGTTCACTTGCAATATGACTGGCTAGCGGTGAAAATATTAATCGAGCTGAAGCTGATTTGACATATGATGTCATATAGTTGATAGTTCATCAGCTAAATCGAGTCTACAAGTAGATGAACCATTGGGTTTCATAAAGCGTATTTAGCAAACTGAAGTAAATTTTTTGAATGTAGTAGGAGAGCGAATGACTTATCAAACGCAATCAATGGCACTGACTGTCCCTAGAGGCAGTAGTAGTTTAGAAGCGTACATCCAGTCGGTGACTAGCATTGATATGCTAGACGCGGATACCGAGTACGATATTGCCAAGCGTTTACAAGAAACAGGCGATCTACAAGCTGCAAAGCAATTAATTATGTCGCATCTGCGTTTCGTGGTTCACGTTGCTAAAGGTTACTCAGGTTATGGTTTACCTCAAGCCGACCTTATTCAAGAAGGCAACATTGGTTTGATGAAAGCGGTAAAACGTTTTGATCCCGACGTAGGTGTTCGCTTAGTCTCATTTGCAGTACATTGGATTAAAGCCGAAATTCATGAATACGTGCTTAAAAACTGGCGTATCGTAAAAGTTGCCACCACGAAAGCGCAACGCAAGTTATTCTTTAATATCCGTAAATCTAAAAAACGTTTAGGTTGGTTTAGTGACGCTGAGGTGACTATGGTTGCTGAAAACCTTGGAGTGTCCAAGGCGGATGTGACTGAAATGGAGTCACGCATGGCGGCGCAAGATCCTGCGTTTGACCTTACCAACGACAGCGATGACGATAACCACGATTTTGCTCCAGCATTGTATTTAGAAGACCATTCTTCAGATTTAGCTGAGCAGGTTGAAAACGACAACTGGGAAGCCAATTCTCAAGCGCGTTTATTATCAGCAATTAAAACCTTAGATGAGCGCAGTCAGCACATTCTTCGCGCCCGCTGGTTAGATGATGATAAAACAACATTGCAAGAGTTAGCGTCAACTTATCAGGTGTCGGCAGAGCGTATTAGGCAGTTAGAAAAAAATGCCATGAACAAGCTTAAAGCGTGTATGGAATAATCTTCTCCTTTACGCTTTTAAACTAAAAACCTGCTTCGGCAGGTTTTTTGTTTTTAGCATAAGCAATAACGTTATTTCATTCTACGGCTGTTGCACTGCTGCAATAATCAATTTTCTGGGTGCTTTAATGCCGCTCGATATGACCTGTTTAGGCCAATTAAAATACTGTCTTGGGCGCATAAAACGGGCTAGCTTTTGCTCTATTAACTCACTCAATTGAATGTTAATTGAATTGATATCTGCCGAGCCGACCAGCTCATCGCCATTGTTATCAACATAGTCAATAATTGCTGCGGGTAAGTGTCCAAAAATGGGGTCGGACATGGCAAATACCATGGCTTGAGCCACGTTAGGGTGTGTCATCAGTACGGCTTCAAGTTGTTCTGGATGGACATTTTCGCCGCCACAAATAAACATATTGTCTACTCGCCCTGAAATCATTAACTGGCCTTTGTCATTAAGCTGACCTTTATCTTGAGTGCAAAACCAGCCTTGTTCATCAACTGGCAGTGAAACCCCTTGGGGGGTTAGATACCCTAAAAATAAGCACTCTCCTTTAACCCAAATAATCCCGTCGACTAGCTTGAGCTGCCGAGCAGGTAAAGGGCGCCCATGATGGCCAGCGAGGTTTGCTTTTGCCGTGGTAATTTGCGAGCTCATTTCAGTCATGCCATAACTAGTGTAAGCGTTAATATTGAGTGCATTTAGGCTATCAATGAGTTGCGGCTCTATCATGCCACCGCCTAATAATAACGCCTTAACTCGGGTGAGTGCGCTGGGCTGCTGGGTTAAGATTTGCAAAGCTTGTGTGGGGACTAATGACACATGGCTAATGGTGCTTTGCTGCAGTTGCTCTGCCAAAGATATGGCTGTATTACGGAGTACAATGCGGGCCGCGGCTAAGGTGCATCGATGTAATATGGCTAAGCCGCCAATATGAAATAACGGCAAAGATAACAGCCAGGCATCGTTAGCAGTTAAAGGGATAAAGCTTGCTGAGCCTTGGGCACTGGCAAGGTGATTCAATAAACAATGCATCGCAGCTTTAGGGGTGCCACTAGAGCCCGAGGTTAAAATAATATTAGACGCAATATGGGGCGATATTTTAACGGCCGCTGGCGATGGATTCGCTTGCATGCAAAGTGACACGTTTAAGTCATGCGTGACAGCAATATCAGTTAGCCTGCCTGGGCTGTCTGTCCATAACCAACTGACCTGGTAAGTGTCAATAAGCTGATTGATTTGCGAGTTAGACAACCGTGGCGATAACGGTAAAAACACCCAGCCCGAGTCGATACAGGCCCAGTATAAGCAAATCATTTCTAAGTTGTTGTGCGACAAGCACCCCACAATATCACCACGTTGTAGCCCTTGTGTTTGTAGCGACATGGCTAAGTTACTCACCATTGAGCTTAGGGTTGAAAAGCTGTAAGTGTCGCGGCCATCTTCAATGGCAATCGCAGTTGGGGTCGCTAAGGCGGTTTGATGTAATGGCGAGATCATCATAAAGAGTTTGCTGCCTCATTTTCTTCACCCGCATGATTAATTAACGACAGGGCGTTTTGGTTGAGTTGGGTTGAAGTCGGTGTTGTCAGCAGTAATGTTTGCCTAAATGCACTTAATGTATCGAGCCCAGGAGTTTCGTTAGGCGTTAAGGCCTGGCTGACAAGCCGTAAATCATTAATACCGATATCGGACTCTAAGCTAGAGCTTAAAATGCAGCGTACGCCATGACTGTGGGCGGCTTCGATCATGCGCTGTAAACCCGCAAGCGAGCCGAGCAACATAGGCTTAATGATGAGCGCGCCAATTCCGGGTTGTTGTTTTATCGCATTAACAACATCAAACGCAGGTGAGTTTAGTGACTCATCTAAGGCATAGCGTAAACCGAGTTGCAGATAAACTTGTGGGTTATCTGCAGGGTTAATGCAAGGCTCTTCAATGTATTCTATTTTGTCTTTGGGTAAACAGGCCAAAAAGTCGATGGCTTGCTCTAGGCTAAAACCTCGATTGGCATCAAGTCGCAAACTCACCTGTGGTGCAAGTTCTAGCACTCGGTAAATAAAGGCAATTTCTTGTTCCATTGTGGTTTGTGCCACTTTGACCTTTACGCTATTTATGGTGCCATTTTGCAGCAGTTTAGCCTGCAGTTGTTGCTCACTCATGCCGACATAAACCAGTGGTACTGTTGCCGACTGGGTGTGTGGGTTATCAATCCTACAGGGCAATTGCTCAGTGATTTTGGCATGCAATAAGCTCAACCCAAATGCGACAGAGGGCAAAGGTGATGTGGCGGCTAAAGCGATTAATTCATTAGGCGACTTACCAATGAGTAACGTTGCGCTATGTGATAAAGAGGCAATGACATCATCGAGTGACTCTTGGCTAAAGCCTTCAATGGCCAGCCCTTCAACATCAATGCCTGATAACGGCGCTATTTCAACCCAAGCTTGTTGTTTATGGTGTTGCTCATCGGTCAGGGTGACGACGATTAATGCACCTTTGCGGTGATCAATACGCTGTTTGGCTACCGGCAAGGTCGGGTTGAGCGCAATATGGTATCGATACAAAGAGACCGCGCTAATGGTTAACTCGTCGACAGGCTGCATCACGCCTCCTAAGCTGGATGGGATGGATTAAGTAAGGTCAGTAGTGTGTCGCTAAATAATTTAGGGTGAAGGCTATGTATATTGTGTCCTGCAGCTGCTAGCGGTTGCAGTTGTAATTGATCTTTGCCATTTTCAGCCTGCCAATCTTTAGCCACCTGAGCAAATTTAGTGTCATCCATGCCATACAGGTAATAACACGGACATGACAGTTGGCTCAATACGGCTCTGCAGTCTTGTTGTAAGCTAAGTGAAGTGGCAAGGTAGCAGTTACTCAGGCGCTCAGGGGCGTTATGACTGCGTAAGGTGATTAACTGCTGTTTGTGTTGTTTGCTAAGGTCGTTAAATACTGCCTGTTGATACCATAGCGACAAAAAGGCTGTTATGGGTAACTGTTGTAGCTTTCTAGCCCATAAACCATCGCTTTTGGCGCGCGCATCACGTTGGGTGTCATCGGTTAACCCTGGATGAGCAGATTCTAGGGTTAAACTCAGCAGAGAGTCAGGAAAATCTTTGGCAATATGCAATGCAATACGGCCGCCCAATGAATACCCAAGTAAATGAAACTGCTTAATGCCAAGTCCGCTAACTTTAGCAACGATATGCGCGGCAACCTGGCGAAATCCGGGGGAGTCTAATACCAAGTGGTTAGCGCCATGGCCCGGTAAGTCGATGCAGATACAATGAAAGTATTGGCTTAGATGTGGCATTAAAATAGACCAGTCGTCTTTGCTACCCAAAAAGCCATGCAACATCACCAGTGCGGGTAAATTGGGGTGGCCAAAACGACGGATGATGACCATTAGTGTTGTTTCACCCATTGGTTAATTTGCGCAATTTGATCGCTGGCTTGATTTGGCGCGACATTGACTTCGATAACTGATGCACAGTTAAACTCAAATGCCTCTTGATACGCTTGCTGGAACGACTCAATGTCGTCAACTTGTCGATAAGCCAAGCCAAACATTGCAGCACCATAACCAAATTCTAGCCCATGGCTTAAGCGATAAAAGTCATTGCGCAAGTTTTCACTGGGCACTGGCAATAAGTTAAAAATATTGCCGCCATCATTGTTGATAATGACTAGCACAAATGAGCAAGTCATCTGTTTGAGCAGTGCCATTGAGTTAAGGTCATGCAAACAAGATAAATCACCAATAATCAATGTAGTTGGCGTTTGTTTGTCAGCGGCTACCCCACATGCCGTGGCGATAAGACCATCAATACCAGAGGCGCCGCGATTGGTGTAAATCGCAGGCGTATTGGTCGCAATAGGGGCATACATATCGTAAAGCCTAATGGGTAAGCTATTGCCAATAAATAAGGTATGTTGATCGGTTTGGCTTGCTGCAATGGCTCTAACCACCTGAGCCTCACCAAAGCTAGTGTTGTCAATTTGCTGCTTAAGGAGTGATTCTAAAGACTCATTATATGGCAATAATGGCAGTGCCCAATTGGCGTCTGATGAACGCGGCCAAGGCAATTGACAGAGCGCTTGCACGCTGGTTTGCCATACTTGTTTATGTTGATGGGTTGGATCTAAACGGTCGCTGTGGCTTAACACTTGCCAGTAGCTGTGCCAATGTTGTTGGGCTAAATACTGGATCAGACGTTTTGAAATAAAACGACCACCAAACACTAATACTCGCTCAGCTTGTTCGAGTAACTTACTGGCTTTGGTATTTAGCAATAATTGATCAATATGACCTATAACCCCAGGGTGCTGGCGTAATTGTGATTGCGCATCAACAACAACTGGCCAACCGAGTTTTTGTGCCAATGCAACAATAAGCTGCGGGTTATCTGCAGGTGATAATGTTCCCACAACAATCACCCCTTTGCCGTGCACAAAGCGCATTAAAGTGTCTGTGGTGGGTAACTCTGAACCGTTAAGCGCAGCATAACGAGTTAAGGGTTTATTATTGTCAAACCATGCGTTTAGCGGCGCTAAGTAAGTGGCTGTAGTGACACTGGCGGTTTTTTTTACATGGGCCAATGTGACGAGCTCACTCGGGTATAACGGCTCACGATACATGCAATTGATGTGCACCGGTTGATGCTGATTGGCGATTGCATGGTCGATGGTGGATAATAAAGCATTAGCAGGATAAGCGATATCTGGTGTCGGTAAATTCAATTGTTTGGCGTAGCCTGCAAAAATAGCGGGCTGCACAATCGCTTGGTTTGCTCCGCAATCAATCAACTCATTGGGACGATCGCCTGACAATATAATTAAAGGCACATGGGTGAGCCAGGCTTCTACTATTGCAGGATATAAGTTTGCTACTGCAGTCCCTGAGGTGGTGATGATAGCAACAGGGGCGTTACTGGCCTTAGCAAGCCCGAGCGCCATAAAGCCTAAACCGCGTTCGTCAAAATGAATATGACGAGTTAACTTGGTTTGGCTGGCGGCTGCTAAAGTCAACGGCGTTGAACGAGACCCTGGTGCCATGCACACATGTTTAACGCCTAAACGCGCGAGCTCTTCGAGGATTAATTGACCCCATAATAAATTCATATCAGCGCTAGTTTGTTGTTGCATATTGACTCATGTAGAAGATAATTTACGATTATAAGTGTAACGCCAAGTGTGCTTGATTTGTAAGAATTAACGCAGTCTTTTATTGGAAATCTCACACAGCGAGTATTGTTAAGCTTGATTATTAATCCACTCGCTCAGCACAACATGGGTTTTGATTTTAATGATGTCAGCTTGTGCATCAATAAATTCACGGATTTCATGTAATCGTTGCATTGAATTGGCATGAACATAAACCAGTAAGTCCATATCGCCAGTGATCCCCTGGCAAGTAATGACCTCAGGAATGGTATTAAAAATATGAATCACTTCTGCGCAGCGGGCACAACGATGTTGAATTTCAAAGTAGGCTGATACGCCTTGTTTTTGCGATTCACTGAGCAACACTTGGTAGCCACGAATAACGCCGGTTTGTTCAAGTTTTTTAATCCGCTCCGTCACTGCACTGCGTGACAAATTCACTTGTTCGGAAATGAACGAAATACTCTGTCGAGCATTGCGGCGTAATTCGCTTATAATCGCTTTATCAAATTTATCCAATGTCGGTATTCCTGAATAAACGCTAACATGACTTAGCCGTCATACTGGCGGTTATAGATGTATTATCTGTCATTTTGTCGGTTTTCAAGTGCAACTTGCGCTGTTTAACCCGCAGAATGTTGAATCAATGCCACATATAATATCGCAATATATCACAGCAAGAATAACATTATGAATCAGATAACAGGAACTATTGGACGTTGGCAAGGCGCAGGGTTAATGGCCACCACATTGTTGGGCACTGGTGTGTTTATTTTACCGCAGATGACCATTGCGGTGGCTGATTCTGGAGCGCTTTTGGCTTGGTTTATTTTAACCTTGGCGATTATTCCGGTGGCGTTAGTGTTTGGTTTATTGGCGAGCCGCTTTCCTCATGCGGCAGGGCCGGCTTATTTTGTCGAAAAAGCTTTCGGTAGCACGGCGGGCAGAACCGTAGGGTTAATCTTCTTATTGGTGATCCCAATTGGCGCCCCTGCGGCTATTTTAATGACACTGCAGTTTATGAATGCCTTGATACCACTGCATGGCAGTTGGCAGTTAGTGGCTGAGCTGGTTGTGGTGTTATTGCTAATGGGCCTGAATGTGCGCGGTATTCAAGTATCAGCCAAGCTGCAATTTGCATTAACCTTAGCCATTGTAACTGTGGTGGCTTTGCTATTTGGTGCCAGCGGGCTTAACTCTGAGCAGCTTGAGTCATTTAATCAAGCCAGCCACCCGCAAATAGATACAGTAATGGTGGCTCTGGGTATTGGTTTTTGGAGCTTTTTAGGCATAGAGGCGATGACGCATTTAGCCAGTGATTTTCGCCGTCCAGACAAAGACATGCTGCCCGCCATATTGATGGGCACAGTGCTTGTTGGGATCATTTACCTTGCCTGTACATTTTTACTGTTAATGGTGCCTACGGACAAAGCTGGTGTAGCAATGATAAGTGCGTTTGATTACCTACTCAGTGACAGCTTTTTGCATGGTTACGGTGCACAAGTGATTGGGATTTTAGGTATTGCCAGCGGCTTAGCGACTGTAAACGTCTATTCAGCGAGCGCTGCGCGTTTATTGTGGAGCTTTAGTAAAGAAGGTATTTTGCCCAGATACTTTGTGAAGTTAAATCGTCATGGTGTGCCGTTTAGAGCACTCTTTGGCATTCTTGGCAGTATGGCGGTGGTGATTGTACTCACCTTTTATTCTGGGCACGACTTAGAAACGTTAATTGCCTGGAGTAATGGGGTTTTTGTGATTATTTACTTACTGGCCATGTTGTCGGCAGCAAAGTTACTCAGCAAGCGGTATTTACCGTTAGTGGCGACAGGTTGTGTGTTTTGTATTGGGATAGGCATCGCCTTGGCCGAAAACATGTTGTATGTCATGGTGTTGATTGCGGTTGTTGCGCCCTTCATGTGGTGGCAAAAGGCACATTTACAACGTAAGCAATTACAAACGAGTTAGGGCTTTTTAGCTAGTTTGCTGAATAGCAATATTACGCATTTGGATCAGTTCGCTGTGCTTAAGATAAAGTAAATCTGCGGTGCGGCGAATGATTTGATCTTCATATTGCGATAACTCGCCATCGGCATAAGCTAAACGCCACATCGACAACAATAAGGTATGTTTATCTTCGAGGCTAAATTGAGCATTAACTTCAGCTGTAAACTCAAATAGCGATATAGCATCATGACGCGCTTGTTTGGCCTCGTCAGCTAAGGTTTTAGCTTGTTCAGCGCTAATGCCTAAGGTATTAATGAGCATTTCGGGCAATATAGCAGCTTCGGCGTCAGCCAGTTTTTCGTCAGCATAAACCACTTCTAGCAGCAAAGTCGCAGCGGCTAAATTAAGGTGCTGGGCTTTTTCTTCAGGGCTACTTTCTTGTGCATGCGATTGAATAAACTGTTTTAGCTTGGCGATCATATTGACTCCACTATTGAGGCTACATCAATTTAATGCTAGCAAAAATGATAATCCCAAGCGAATGGCTTGGGATTAATTAATGTTAACCAATTGCGATATGGTGCTTATAAAAGCGAGCCTAGGCCTTGGGTTAATAAACCAACTGTGCCTTCGCTACCGCTTTGTTCTAGGTAGTTTTTAGCAATATCAACCATTGGCGCGATGTACTCTTTCGAGATGCCTAACTTTTCAAATGCGTCGTACACCATGGCAGAACCTTGTAACGCTGAGCCTAGGTCACCGGCTTGTGATAATAAGCCTGACATACCGCTGTCTGATGACAATGAAGGTACTGCAGCCAATAAGCTGTCTGCATTAGGAATGCTGCTGGTTAATTGGCTGAAATCATTATCACCTAAATTGGTTTGCGCTAAACTTAAAAGCGAGCCAAGGCCGCCTTCTGCTTGAGTTTGGCTTAAACCAAGCTGTGACATAACGCTGCCAACTAATTCAGTTGATTGTCCGCTGGTACTTGCTTGTTCTGCTGTTTCTGTCGCTGCAGGTGTCGCCACTGCTTTTTTAGCCACTTCAGATGCTTTATCTAACCAACTTGCTGATGCAGGTGTAGAGATAGCTAAGACGGTAAACAGTATCGGTAATGCAGATGCTAATTTCATAATGCTTGTCCTGTAAAATATAATGAAAGGCTAAACTTGGTTGCTATATTACCCTGAAATAGCTAAATGCGACAGGAGATCGATTATTTACGCATTTCGATTGTGCAAATTGACGCTTTTTTGGGTATCCTAAGCGCCATATTTATTGATTAATCGATTATTGGAATTTACATGTCATTGTTTGCTATTTTGACTGAAGCATTAAACTTTTTTCGAAACCACATTCGTCAGCTGGCATCACTGACTTTACCTTTGTTAGTCATCCAAGTGGCAATTCAGTTGTGGCTTGGTAATGAAATGCTAATGGCTGACCCTGAAAACCCTCAATTTGGTGCATCTCACGCAGCCGTGATGATGTTGCTTTTATTGGTGTTTTCATTGCTTATTGCTGCGCTAACGCTGTTTTTAGAATTGCGCTCACAAGGCCATGAATTATCGTCTGGGCAAATTTTAAAAGCCAGCTTACCGTTTGTACCACCGTTATTATTAGCGGGCGTCTTTTCTGGTTTAGCGATTTTAGCGCCTGTAATGATTTTTGCTGCATTTGGACCACTTTGGTTAATTGGACTTGTGGTGAGCCTGTATTTGTTTGCCCGCTTAGCCTATGTCAACTTTATGGTTGTGGTTGAACGCTTAACGCCTTTAGAAGCCATTAAAAAGAGCTTTAGCTTTAGTGCTGGCTCAATTGCATTTAAAACCATTGCAGTATTAATGCTTTATGTACCACTATCGTTATTTGCTGGTGTGTTTACCCAATTAGCTACCCAGGTTGGATTTCCACTACAATTGGTGGTCGAAACCTTGTTCGCGTTTTTAGGTTTATTTGTCAATATTGCCTTATTTAGATTGTATATGGTTAACCGTCAGCCGGTAGAAACCGATAAATAAGTTGCTGCAAAAAGGAGAAACCATTGTTGAATGATACCGCGTTTATTGATGGTTTCTCCGAGCAATTAACTGA
Organism: Shewanella saliphila; assembly: GCF_014648295.1. Classification (GTDB taxonomy): domain Bacteria; phylum Pseudomonadota; class Gammaproteobacteria; order Enterobacterales; family Shewanellaceae; genus Shewanella; species Shewanella saliphila. Next base: position 79,163 of record NZ_BMQV01000005.1, on the reverse strand, counting down.
AGATTATCGCTTAGCTAAAAGTTATGTACGTGATATTCCAACCCAAGCACTGGTGTATATTCGCAGCTTTACTCATAAGCTTGCCAGCCAGTTAGCTACCCCTCATGGGCTGATGTTTTCTAGCCCTAATTTATACGACCGCATTGAACAATTACACACCGCTAGGCTAATTGACCCTCCCATTGTGCGTGCGTTACACCGTTTACGCAGTGACGGTAATCGTGGTGCTCACCCTGAAAAATACCACTTAACCCAGGCGCAATTGGTCACGATAGCTGAAAAATCGATAACCAATATTTTACGTCTGGTCGATAAACTCTATCCCGTGGTGCATCAACAAGTTTCGCCGAGTTATACCTTTGAGCCTTTTGATTCGTTTGCGGGGCGAGATTTGTGTTACCGCGCGGTGATGAATAATGACGCAGAAGCACAATATTTGGTGGGGATGTCGTTAAAAGCCAAAGGCCTTATGTTACAAGGACAAGAGCAAGCTTTGGCACAAGACGCTGATGTTAGCTCAACTCAAAGCAAGCTGCCGACCAAGGGTGAACACAGCACCGCAGCAGAGGCATTTGCTCAAGCAGGTTATTGGTTTGAGTTGGCTTCACTGCAGCATCACGCAGCTATATTTGAACACGGTGTTAGTTTATTGCACGGCTATCGCGGTGAGGTCAATCTCTGTGAGGGTGAGCTGTTAATTGCGCAGGCGGCCGACAGTGGCATTGTCGAAGCGCAAGCATTACAAGGCTTTTTTTATCTTGTGGGCAGCGACCAATTTGAGGTTGATTTGGTTCAGGCCGAACGTTTACTCACCCTTGCTGCCAATGCTGAAAACGCTGAGGCAATGTCTAACCTTGGAGTGTTGTACTACCAGGCCCAACAGTTTGAAAATGCATTTTTGTGGATTAATAAGGCGGCTCAAGCAGGTTATCCCAATGCCCAGTTTCATTTGGCATTAATGTTGGCTGAAGGCCTGGGCTGTTCATCTGACTTAGCAGCCAGCGAGCAATGGATGCTCGAGGCGGCAGATCAAGGGCAAGTTGATGCTATGCTGCATTGTGGCAGTCACATTTTGCATGACGACAATGCCAGCCAACAGCAGCGTGTTAAAGCTGAAGGTTATTTGCACCAAGCAATTAAGTATGGTCACAATGTGACTGCAATGATAGAGCTCAGTGTGGCATTAGCCGACGGTATTTTAGGCCGTATTGATGTGGTGCAAGCCGCGTATCTGCTTACCTTAGCCAAGACCCATGGCAATGACGAACACTTAGAGGTTATTGAGCCATTATGGCAATCGTTGGCGATGCAAATCGACAGTGTTATTGAGCTTAATCCGAGTGAAGATGAAATGATTGCTTTGCAACAAGCTAAGTTGCTGCTGGGGCCACTTTCAACGAGTTAAAAAGGGAGTTTTCTGATCATGAAAAGCACCGACCCTCGCGAAAGCGGTTTGGTTCATTGGCTGTCTTTAGTTGTGGCACTGAGTATTGCTCAAAGTATTTTTTGGTATTTAGATATTGATGTTGAGATTAGCTTAACGATTGCATACATCGGGACGTTAATCGTTAAAGGCAGCTTAATCGCGCTGTTCTATTATTTATGCTTAAAAGCGTTTTGTTGGTTGTATCGATAGCCGCTGTCACGGTTTTTTAGCCCCGTAACAAGCACGACTCTGCAACAACCTTTTTCCCTAGCACTTCGAAAATCCCCAACGCTTAAGCAAACTGTCGGTAAGCTTTTTTGCCGGGCTAATCAGCCTGGTGTTCGAATGTTCTGCCTGTCGTTGAGGCCTGGCTTGTTCCTGAGCGCTTAAACATATCAGCATAAGGCGCTGTGGGTTCGCGTTGTACATTGGCGTAGTTTTGGTACGCGTGTGCTTGTTCAGCTTGCTGACGACGCAGCATTTTTTTACCCAAAAATCGCAAGGTGAGAAAACTGATTAAGCCAAACAATAATAAAAATGGCAGTAATGTAAGGGCGACTAAGGTCATAGCAAAAACCATCAGTAATGCCAAAATAGGGTTCATACTCGTCACACGATGTTTAAAATTGGCGCTATTAAATGCTTGGTTAACGTTCATGTTGGCTCCTAAATGCGGTTTATCCTATGTCTATTTAACGTACTGAATGTGCTCATCTAATGAAGCTAATCAGTGACAACTAATGACAGAACTGATGGGCTAAAAGCCGTCAGCTGAGGATCCTCGCCTGAAATATGTATGATTGTTGAACATGCAGTGTGCAATATGCGGACATAATATGTCACGTTAAACCTCGTTAATGTTTTGACCTAGCAACTCGATTAAAACTGTAATGATATGAGAAGGCTAAGGTCACTTGATGCAAGTAGATGCACTAATAGCTTTGTCGTGCAGGGCCGATGTAAAAGAGGTTGACCTTGTTTACCCAAATATTTTCGGCTTAACAGGGTTATGCCGATAAAACCTATCGGTAAAAATAACAATATCAGAGGGAGCTAAATCAGTGTCTCTAAAATGATCGCAGTAAACTCAACAAGGCGGTTAACGGGCGCATTTGGCGCAATCATTAATGGACAGGCCCTAGTATTTGAGCCCGCTCAGTCACAAATTTCTTGCTTGAAGGTAATCTGTTACTTTGGCATGACAAATTGGTTGATACGATTACTGGCAACGGCATTATCGACACTGTTAAAAATAAGCTCACGAAACCATTGATGTCCAGGCTCCTGATTATTGCGTTCATGCCATAAAAACACATACGCCATCGGCATAAAGTCAAATGGTAATGGGATCGACTCTAACGAATAGAGTTTTTGTGCATGGATGGCAAAACTCGATGGCAGGGTAAAAATAAGGTCGGTATGCGCACACACACTGGCGGCGCCGTAAAAGTCTGGCACTGTGGTTGATAAGTGGCGGTGCAGACCTAAATTGGCTAAGTGGTAATCTAGTGCCCACCAATCGTTGCCTTCACACCTTACTTGCACATGAGACATGGCTAAGTATTGATTTTGATCCCAGTGACCCGATTCGATAACCTTTAAAATAGGGTGGTTTTGACGGACCAAACACACTTGATGGTCGTTAAATAGCGTTTGGTATTCGATCCCTTCGGGAACATGTTCTATCTTAAAGTCACTTTGTGGATGAATGTCTCTGCCTGCAATACCAAAGTCGATTTGCCCTTGTTGTAAATCCTGCATCGATTTTTCAGTCCACACATATGAATCTAATTTTATCGATGGTGCTTGTTGTAACAATGGTCCGATAAAATACGGAATTAATGTTTCATAAGCACTTTCGACCATAGAAAAGGTAAAATGGCGCTGACTACTGGCAGGATGAAATGTGGGTGGTTGAGTTAACTGATATAAGTTTTGCAGTACTGGCAAAAGCTTTTGTCGTAAAGCTAACGCATGCGCGGTCGGCTTAAGTCCATGAGCTGTGCGTTGAAATAATGGGTCATCTAATGCTTCGCGTAGGCGGTTTAAACTTTTACTTACCGCAGATTGACTCAGGTGCAAACGGTGAGCCGCTCGAGTGACACTTTGTTCCTCCAACAGCACTTGTAAAATAACCAGTAAATTAAGGTCAACACGCGCTAGGTTATCTAGGTTCATTAGATATTCTCAAATGGAAATTCACTTTGGATTTTATATCATTTCTGTTCATACCTCCATTTGACTTATCATAGCGCTCCATTAAGGGTGACCTTTAGCTTGTTTTCACAAAGAGAAAGAATATTATGCGTCGTAACCTATTGCCACTATTGATGTTTATGGTTCTGCTAAGCCCATTGGCAATCGATATCTATCTTCCCTCAATGCCAACAATGGCACTTGATTATGGGGTGTCGAACAGTGAGGTGCAGTCTACTTTAGTACTATTTTTATTTGCTATGGGTGTTGGGCAGATATTAATTGGTCCTTTAGCTGACCGTTTTGGCCGCAGACCCGTCGCCTTATTTGGAATTGTGCTTTACGGTATCAGCAGTTTATTGGGCGCGTATGCGGTTGAATTTGAACTGTTACAAATTGCCCGTGTGTTTCAAGGGTTAGCTGCATGTTCTACCTCTATTGTGGTGTTTAGTGCGGTGCGCGACTGTTACGATCGCAAGCAAAGTGTGTCGATGTACAGTTATCTAAATGGGGCTATTTGTGTCGTACCTGCGTTAGCGCCCACTTTAGGCGGTTTGCTAGCATTGCAGTTTGGCTGGCGTTCCACTTTTATCTTTATGGCCATTTATGCGGTAATCGTATTATTTATTGTTGGTTTCCGCTTCCCGGAAACACGTCCACTTAACACCGACAGTACCGGCCCACTTTACCGTTGGGGTCGTTATAAGCCAGTGCTTGGTGATGCTCACTTTATGTTTTATGCCTCATGCTGCATGATCGCGATGGCTTCTATTTTATGTTACGTATCTTACTCACCCGTATGGTTAATTGGCCACTTAGGTATATCAGAACTGATGTTTAGTGGTTTATTTGGCGTCAATGCCTTAGTGAACGTCGCGGCCTGTTTTGCTGCACCAGTTTTAATTAAACGCATTGGTAATCGCCCTGGTGTAATAGTGGCGTTGTCGTTAATGGTGTTAGCGGCTGTGGTTGAAGTGGTACTGCAATTAGTTGGCCCAGAGCAAGGCGTTGCCGCGGGTATTGCCTTTATGGCGCCTATGATGCTGCTATGTGTTGGCTTTGCCCTATTGCTTGGCCCTGCAACCAGTATGGCCTTATCGGCCTTTGGTGAACGCGCAGGTACTGCAACGGCAATGTTAGGTTGTATGCAAATGAGTGGCGCATCGATTTTAACCGCATTAATCCAACTAACAGACATACCAGCACCTTATGCCATTGCGTTAGTGATGGGTGGATTGTGTAGCGTATTGCTCGCCATAATGGCAATGAACCGTTTAAGCCATCTGCATCAAGAGCAACTACAACACGATTAATTAAATAACCCGAGCTCAGGTTAAATAATAGTAATATCACCTTTAACCCGCAGTATGCTAACCACATTCTGCGGGTATTTTTTTATGGGGCACCCTTGATATAATCTGAATATCAAAGAAGATATGAGTTAACGATTGAAAAGAAAATATTGCACTACTTGCCAATACCCACAGTCAGCTTGCATTTGTCATGCAGTAAAACCGACAACAACTGTTACTGACATTATTATTATGCAGCATCCATCTGAGGTGGAGCATGCTAAAAATACCGTCAAGTTGCTCAAACTTGCATTGCCACAAACTCAGATTTATGTCGGTGAAACCGCAGCCGATTTTGCTGAGTTGCAAGGGTATTTAGCCGCGCAAACTCGGCCTGTGTTTATTGTGTACCCAAATGAGCACAGCCAAGCAGCAAGTCAGGTGGAAGCTGATAATAAAGCGATTATCGTGCTAATTGATGGCACCTGGCGCAAAGCGTACCGTATGTTACAGCTCAACCCATGGTTACTTAACTATCCGTCACTGCACCTTGAGTGTGACGATGAGTCGCAATATGTAATCCGCAAAGCCAAACGCAGTGACAGTTTATCTACCCTTGAGGCTGCGGCTTATACCCTAGCAAGCCTGGAGCCTGGCGCCGATATCACGCCAATATTTGCAGTGTTTAACGCAATGGTGCACCATAAGTTAACCGCTATGCCAGCGGCAGTTCGTCAGCGCTATAATAGCGATAAACTTAAGGGATAGGACTCAAAGGATCGTACTTATGAACACTCGCCTTGTTGGAATGATTATTTTAATGTGTGCTGCCAGCATGCTTACGATCAATGCTCATGCGACAGACAAGCCGCATAAAAAAATGACCCTGTCAGAGAAGGGTGAACAAGCGCGCATTGAATCAGCCGAGCTTGAACAAAGCCAATTGCAAAAAGCCCGTGATGCCGCCAATGCCACTGCTGAGCGTGAACAAAAAGTGTTAGCTAAACATGAAGCAAATGACTGGGAAGCACAGCAGCTCGAAAAAGCGCAGGCGCAATCTGAACAACGTTTAACCCGCGAGCAAAAATACTTACAGCAAGCGCAAGAGGCTGCGGCGCAAACTCGTAAAATCCCGAAAGAAACCAGCGACCCAGCGCAGTCTGAGTAGTTACTATATTTGCCTTGTTTTGGAGTGTTGTCTTTGTCGTCCTGCCCATTGTGTCATCAGCAAACCCTTGCTTTTCATCAAGATAAAAATCGTCAGTATGTACGTTGTCCGAACTGCCATTTAGTGTCGGTACCCGCGCAGTTTTATTTAGATGAGACAGCAGAAAAAGCCCAATATGACTTACACGATAATGACGTTGCCGATGTCGGTTACCAACGGTTTTTGTCGCGTACACTTACGCCATTGCTTGCTCGTACTGGGCTTAATGCCAAAGGCTTAGATTTTGGCTGCGGCGAAGGCGCTGTGCTCAGTCAAATGGCTGCAGCCCAGGGGGTCAGTGTCGCTAATTATGATTTGTTTTATCACCCTGATACTCAGGTGCTTAATCAGCAATATGATTTTGTGTGTTTAACCGAAGTGATAGAACACATTGCCGATGCTCATCAGTTAATCGAACGCTTAAGCCAACTTTTGTTACCCGGCGGCATTTTAGCCATTATGACTAAGCGGGTGCTTGGCTTAGAGGCATTTATTAATTGGCACTATAAAAGTGACCCAACCCATATTAATTTTTACTCAGTAGAGACCTTTGAATGGCTGGCACAAAAACGGGGTTGGCAACTTGAAATCATCGATAATGATGTCGTATTTTTACAGCTGCCATCGATATAAACTCGCATATGTTAATAAATAGATACAATTGTCTGCAGAGTAAATCGGTAAAATAGTTAACAACAGAGGCGTTTCAGGGTAGTTTTGTTGCTCAAATAACAACAAAAATGGACCTTACATGCGCCTGACCTCTCTTGCTTTCATGCTTGTTAGTGTATTTGCTAGCAGTGTTTATAGCTCATCTACCGTGGCCAGTGTGCCTAATGCCGCAGAATTAACCGCTCAAGTTGAAAGCAAAGTCATTGCATGGCGTCGCGATCTTCACCAACATCCTGAATTATCTAATCGTGAGTTTCGCACCAGTAAAGTGATTGAGAAACACCTCAAATCACTCGGGCTTGAGGTGCAAACAGGTATTGCGCACACCGGTGTGGTGGCGATATTGAAAGGCGGTAAGCCTGGGCCATTAATTGGTTTACGTGCCGACATGGACGCATTGCCTGTGACCGAAGTGGTTGATTTGCCTTTTGCCTCTAAAGCAACTGACACTTATCGTGGCCAAAAAGTCGGTGTGATGCATGCTTGTGGTCACGATACGCATGTCGCGATGTTAATGGGCGTGGCTGAAAACCTCGTGAAAGTACAAGACACCCTGGCCGGTGATGTGATGTTTATTTTCCAGCCGGCCGAAGAGGGCGCACCAGAAGGTGAGCAAGGCGGCGCTGAGTTAATGTTAAAAGAAGGCTTATTTGCTAAGCGCAAGCCTGAGCAAGTATTTGGTATGCATGTTACATCAAGCATGCCAACGGGTATGATTGGTTTACGTTCAGGCCCAGCCATGGCAAGTGAAGATTCTTTTACCATTAAAGTACTCGGCAGACAAACTCATGGCTCACGCCCTTGGGGCGGGGTTGATCCTATTGTGGCATCAGCGCAAATCATTAACAGTGTACAAACCATTATTAGCCGTCAGGTTGATATCACTAAAGCGCCTGCCGTAGTCAGTTTTGGGGCGATTAATGGCGGTATTCGTTCGAATATTATCCCTGATGAAGTAGAGCTTATTGGTACTATTCGCACTTTTGACCAGGATATGCGCGCCGACATTAAAGTTAAGCTGGCCGAAATTGCCACTAATGCCGCCAAAACTCTTGGTGCTACCGCCGTGACGGAGATCCAATCGGGTTATCCTGTCACCGTAAATAACCCTGAGTTGGTCAGTAAAATGCGCCCAGTGATAGCCTCTGTTGTGGGCGACAATATGCTGATTGAGCCGGGATTAATAACCGGTGCAGAAGACTTTTCTTACTATGCGTTAGAAACCCCAGGGATGTTTTTCTTTTTAGGCGTGACGCCAACAGATAAAGATGCCAGCCAGGTGGCCAGTAATCACTCACCTGCATTTTATGTTGATGAAAGCGCGCTAAAAGTAGGCGTGCAAACCATGACCCAAGTTGCCTTAACCGCACTGGGCGCGGCACAATAAACCCATTTTGATTCACCATGGACAAAAGCTCAAGGAGCAAGATATGACCCGTAAACTCATCGCTTTGTTGATGACATTAGGCGTGCTAAGCACGCCAACCGTGTCGGCAACACAAGCTGAAGACATTAACAGCTTTACCTTAGATAATGGCATGAAAATCATGGTGCTTGAGGATAACTCAATCCCTAATGCCAACATGTACATTTTTTGGAAAGTTGGTTCGCGCAACGAAGTCCCTGGTATTACCGGTATTTCGCACTTTTTTGAACACATGATGTTTAACGGTTCAAAAAAGTTTGGTCCTAAAATGTTCGACCGCACTATGGAAGCCGCGGGTGGCGCTAATAATGCCTATACCAGTGAAGACTTAACCGTGTATACCGATTGGTTCCCTGCCAGTGGTATTGAAACGATTTTTGATCTTGAGTCTGACCGTATCGCCAACTTAGATATTGACCCTGAAATGGTCGAAAGCGAGCGTGGCGTTGTGCAATCTGAGCGCACAACCGGGCTTGAAAACTCTAACTGGCGCACCATTCAAGAAGCCTTAAAAAGCGTGGCATTTTCAGCGCATCCTTATAGCTGGTCGGTTATTGGTTATGAGTCAGATATCGCCGCATGGACCCTTGAAGATTTACAGCAATACCATAAAACCTATTACGCACCCAACAACGCCTTAGTGGTGATCAGCGGTGATGTAAAGCTTGCCCAGGTAAAAGCCTTAGCAGACCAATACTTTGCGCCTATTCCTGCCCAGGCACCGCCAAAAGCCGTGCGCACGGTAGAACCTGAGCAAAAAGGTGAGCGCCGTGTGTTTGTTAAAAAAGAATCTGTAAGCACGCCAAACATTATGTTGGCTTACCATGTGCCAGCCACTAGCCATGCCGACTACTATGCATTGGACTTATTAGCCTCAATGTTAAGTGAAGGTAATAGCTCACGTTTTTACCAATCGTTAGTCGATAAGCAATTGGCCGTCGCTGCCGACACTTATATGCCAATGTCATTTGACCCAAATCTATTTTATATCTTGGGTGTGGCTAACGCAGGTGTGAGTGCCGACACCTTAGAGCATGCGCTTATTGAGCAAATTGATTTAATTGCCAGCCAGGGCGTGACTCAACAAGAGCTGGAAAAAGTGAAAAACATCAAGTTAATGGACTTCTATAAAACCATGGAAACCATTAACGGTAAAGCCAACACCTTGGGCACCTATGAGCTGTATTTTGGTGATTACACCAAACTGTTTAATGCCCCTGATGCCTATAACAAAGTGACTCCTGCTGACATTCAGCGCGTAGCACAAACCTATTTAATTAAAGCAAATCGCACTGTCGGTGTGCTCGCTGCGACTGAGGAGTCAGACAAATGAAAAACATTACTCATTCAACAATGACCTTGTCGTTATCAGCCATCGCCTTAGCATGCAGTTTAAGCCTAGCCGGTTGTGCAGCAACACAAAGCACCACAACTGAGCCCGTCGCGGCAGCCCCGAGCTTTGTGATGCCAAGCTATCAAAAAGTGACCTTAGATAACGGCTTAACCGTTAATTTAATGGTGCAAAAAGAAGTGCCATTAGTCACCCTTGATGCAGTGATTAAAGCGGGTGCGGTTAATGACACCACCTCAGGTTTAGCCTATTTAACCTCTCAAAGCTTAATGTTGGGTGCTGCGGGTCAATCTAAAGCGGATATTGAGCAACAGCTGGACTTTATTGGCGCTAGCGTGAATACCAATGCCGACGCTGAAGGCACATACGTGCGCGCTAACATGATGACTAAAGACATCGATACAGTGTTAGCCATTTTCAGTAATGTTATTCGCCAACCTGACTTTAACTCGACCGAGTTTGATAAACTTAAACAGCGCGAAATTGTTGGCTTATCGCAGCAAAAAGAAAGCCCACGCGCAGTGATTAGCCGCTACTTTAGCAAGCTGGTTTTTGGTCAGCACCCCTATGCAAACCCAGCGTCTGGCAACAGTGATTCTATCGCCACCATTAATGCTAACGAGCTACGAGCATTCCATAAAGGTTACTATCAGCCTAATAACATGACCATTAACGTGGTCGGTGACTTTGATGTTACTGAGATGACCGCCAAGCTTAATAAAGCGTTTGGCGATTGGCAGGTCACAGAAACCGTGATGCAACCTGATCTAAGCCAAGGCTTGCCGAAGCTAACAAAGCCAAGAGTGTTGTTAGTCGACAAGCCTGATGCCATTGAAACCACGTTTTTAATTGGTGGTGTTGGTATTCGTTACGACAATCCTGATTATGTGGGTTTAACCGTGGTGAACACCATTTTAGGTGGCCGTTTTACCTCATGGTTAAATGATGAATTACGTGTCAATGCTGGCTTAACCTACGGTGCTCGCTCTGGCTTTAGCCCATATTCACAGTCTGGGCTATTCCAAATTAGTACCTTTACTAAGTCGTCGACCACCAAAGAAGCCATCGACTTAGCCTTGCTGACGTATTCGCGTTTATGGGAAAAGGGTATTGATCAAACGACGCTAGACTCAGCCAAAGCGTATGTCAAAGGGCAGTTTCCGCCTAAGTACGAAACCAGTGGCCAACTTGCTGGGTTACTGTCTGACATGTATTTATATGGCATGAGCGATGACTTTATTAACCAGTTCCAAGCGAAAGTGGATGGGTTAACATTGGCTGAAACTCAACGATTGGTTAAGCAGTATTTTCCGCAGCAAAACCTGCAGTTTGTGTTAATTGGTAATGCTACTGAGATTGCCGATATTGCCGCACAATACGGTGAAGTAACACAGGTGAATATTACTGATACCGGTTTTGGTCAGTAAGGACTATTGACCTCAACAAGCATCAAATGGCTCACTGGTTTTTGCTTGTGGGCCATTTTTTTATCTTGAAGTTAGGTTAGACTGAAATGACAGCTCATTAGTTAAGGGATTATGATGAAAAGCCGCCTATTGTTATTGCTAGGAGCATTGAGTTTGACTCTGCCTTTGAGTGCGGTTGCTGATAAGGTTGTATTGGCTGAGTTATGCCCGCAGCTGGTGGGTGAGTGGCAAGGCTCTGCTGCTAACCCCACATTAGACCCAATGGCAGTAACGACCTCGGTGATGTGCTCGGCTGATCAACGTAATTTATACATCAGCGTGAGCCGTGGTAGCCGCTTTTCAAACAGTGAAACATGGTGGTTTAGGCAACAACAAGAAAAGGTGTTGCTGGTGTACGCTAATGGCGTGACTGACGATGTTAGCCAGTCATTAACCTTGTATCGACATGCGGGCAGTTATTCTTTTTTAGGTAAAGGAGAGATTAATCAGCGCCCAGCATTAGTGCAATTGCAATTTGACCCGCTAGCGGCGAGTGTTAATCAACCTCAAGGTGGTTGGCTGTGGCAACAAAGTGCGCATTATTTGGATGATGACAGCGAACAATACCAAGTGGTTAGGGCGCTGAGTTTGTATCAACCTGAGTGATGCTTCACGCCATAAACAAGTAAACAGCAAATCCTGCCCAACTTAGTAGCAATAATCCAAGTAAACTCCAGGCCGCTGCGGTCATTTGAGAATTTGATTCACCTTGATACATATCTGTATCATCGATTTGACGATCGTTACTTTTGGCCTTTAACTGCTGCTTACGGGCTTTATCGCGGTCGCGAGCTTTGGCTTTTTCACGTTTTTTATATTCAGCGATACCCTTTTCAATTCCGGCCGCAATCAACTTAGTTTGCTCTTTGTTTTGCCCCGGCTTTTGAGTCGCTTTTGCCATAGCAAGCGCATTATTTTGGGTTTCTGGTGACGGTGTTTGTTTCATTATTCTGCGCCTGTAAAACCAAGTTGTCGCCACGCTTCGTAGCTGATAATTGCCACTGAATTTGACAGGTTTAAGCTACGGCTATTGGCTGTCATTGGAATACGTAGACGCTGCTCTAACGGCGTGGCATTAATGATGTCCATTGGCAGTCCGCGCGTTTCAGGCCCAAAAAGCATGATGTCTTCATCTTGAAAGGCGATTTGGGTATGTGGACGACTGCCTTTTGTAGTGCATGCAATTATGCGTTTTCCCGGCATTGCGGCTAAAAAGCTCGCATAGTCTTTATGACGCGTCACTCGAGTTAAATCGGCGTAGTCTAACCCGGCGCGGCGGAGTTTTTTCTCTTCTAAATCAAAACCTAATGGCTCAATTAAATGCAGGTGAGCACCGTTATTGGCACATAAGCGGATGATGTTTCCGGTGTTTGGGGCGATTTCGGGTTCGTAGAGTGCGATATGAAACATAGTCACCTTATTCAGCACCATAGAGTGCGAGGTATAAAAACGGGAACAAAGTATACCTCAGCCGCACGTGAGCGTCATCAATCACCCATCAGGTAAAGTTAAAAGCTGTGAATTGAATATTGTTGTTGCCTAAGGTGAGACTCAATTGCCGCTGCGCTAGCACATTGAGTGTTGAGCCATACGGCAATTGGGAATCGATAAAACACCATGGCGGAGTCTTGCAATAAGATGGCTGGAAAGTTGAGTTTTTGGCTGGCGACATTAATGGCCTCCTGGTCGCCATAGATGTAATCAACCTTCTGCGCTAGCAGTAATGACACCCCTTGCTCAATGGTATCGACCAGTTTTAAGGTGGCGCCAAAGTCAGTAAATGAGCGCACTTTTCTGTCATCAACGGCCATGGGTAGATGGGCTATGACTTTATCGGCCAGTTCATTACCAATAAACACTTGTGGCTCGGCTAAGCGAAACAGTGTTAGCGGAATTTTTTTGTCGTCTAAAATAATTTGTAAATGTTGTTTGGTTGGTTTTTGGGGCGGGAAGAAGCTTAAACACCAATCATTGTTGGCTAAATGGTTTTGCACAGCACTGCTATTAATAAAAGTGATCTCTGGGCTTAACGCGCTGTAGGCAAACGCACGCTGCAGCAGGGCGACAGCCTCACCTTGGTCGGCACGATGTTGCGTTAAATAAGGTGGATATTCAAACGCTATAACATCGATATTTTGCGCCTGGCTGGCAAAAATACTACAGCATAATAAACCAATGATTATTCGGTACATACAGTGTTCGGCAATGTGATCATAATGTTAAGCATAGCATCACATTGCGACGGTTTTAACACTAATTTGAATTAATTCGTTGGCAAATCAATTGTTACTATGAGCCCATGAGGTAAACGGTTTTTGGCAATAATTTTACCATTGTGAGCATAAATGGCTGCCTGGGTAATCGCTAATCCTAATCCCCAACCGCCAGATTCACGATCTCTTGAGCTATCTGGGCGATAAAACGGGGTGAAAATGGCTTCTAGTTCGGCTTCTGGTAAACCGGGTCCGTCATCTTTGACCACAATGGTGATGTGATTTTTAGATTGCGTGGTTTCAATTGAGACAGTTTTTACGGCATAACGAATGGCATTACGCAATAAGTTTTCAATTGCACGAGATAGGGTTTTAGGTAAATGCTCAAAACTTATCGATTCATCGATGTTAATGAGCAATTGTTTACCTTGTTGTTCAGCTTCAAATTCAGCGTCATCAAGTACTTGGCTTAAGGTTTCGGTTAGCTCTGCTGTGAGGCGTTTTTCAGAGGCGTTGAGTCTCACTCTTGATAATGTTAATAACTCGCTGATTAACGCTTCTTGTTGTAATGCTTCGTATTCAATGCGGTCTAGTTCTGTACTGTGTTGGCCTTTTTTACGGGCTAACGCCAGTGACAATTGCAGGCGAGTTAATGGGGTGCGCAGTTCGTGAGAGATATCGCCCATTAAGCGTTGTTGGTTGTTCACCATCGTCTCAATGGCATCAGCCATGCCATTAAAGGCGATAGCAAGCTGGCCCATTTCGTCGCGGCGATTAGCGGTTGCGGCATCGACACGGTTGGCTAAGTCACCTTTAGCAAGCGCATTGGCGCTGAGCCTGAGTGAGCGCAGTGGTTTACTTAAATACCAGGCCAGTAACCCACAGAGTAATCCAGATAAAAAAATGGCAAACCCTGCGGTGAGTAATTTGTTGTCTACCAAAAAGAAGAACCATGGCCGTGGATGATTGTCGGGGAAGCGGCCAAACAGGTTGTAGGTTTTACTCTCAACTTCAAATTGATAAGGGCCAAAAATCAGCTCGTTTCTAAATTGATGACTGATAGGATGATTGGCTTCTTCGGCCATTAATTGAAAGCGTCTAAACACCCGTGATACGCGCGTAGTGTTGATGACTTGGCCTGCTTCATCGGTAATATATATCCGCAATGGACCTACGTTTGGGTCGCGGTCACGGTTGAGACGTTGAAGCGATTTATCGATCAGTAATTCAGGGTGCTGCTGAATATGTTCAGCCATCTTTTGCAAGATCCGTTCTTGGCTTGGCGGTAAAGGGGAGCGGTCTTGATTAAGTTGCAGCAAAGGTAGCAGTGAAACCAGCGCAATAATCAATGAGCTGCAAAGCCAAAAGCCCAGCAGCAATTTAAAAAACAAGCGATTGAACGGATTAACCTTCAGCATTATGGGATCCAGATATAACCTTTTCCGCGCAGAGTTTTCACTCTAGGACGACCATCTTGGCGCTCTGGCAACTTTTTACGTAAGTTAGATAAGTGCATGTCTAAGCTGCGGTCAAACGGCATTAATTTTTTGCCTAATACATTTTCACTTAATGATTCTTTGGTGACCAGCTCGCCGCTTTTTTCAATTAAATGAAACAGCAATAAAAACTCGGTACCGGTGAGAATGATCAGTTGTTCATTGCAATAAGTTTCTTGGCGAGTCGGGTCAAGGCGGAGGTCACCAAATTGCAGCATGTCGTTAGACTGCGTATCTTGCTGCGTGGTTTGTGCTCGGCGTAAAATGGCACGAATACGCGCCACTAACTCGCGGTCGTTAAACGGTTTGGGTAAGTAGTCATCTGCGCCAATTTCTAACCCGACAACACGGTCAATTTCGTCACCGCGGGCGGTTAACATTAATACCGGTGTTTGCTTGCGTTGGCGCAGTGCACGCAATACTTCAAACCCATTTAATTTGGGTAGCATTACGTCGAGTAAAATTAAATCGAAGTCTTGTTGCTGTGCGAGTGATAACCCTTGTTCGCCATCGTAGGCCTGGGTTAATGCAAAACCTTCAAGCTCAAGCAGTTGGCTGAGCAGGTCGGATAAACCAATATCATCGTCTATCAATAAAATGCGATTCATAACTTTCCTCTAGCACAAAATAAAATCGGTAAGTTAACTTAACATACCGATTTTCAATCAATTAAAGATTATCTCATACTTGAGGCAAATTATATTAACATTGCACAGTTTTACATTTTAGCGTCTGGTTGCTTTTTAATGTAACGAGTGACTTTGACTACGATAAATGTCAATACAATTGCCCCTAAAATAAGCCCTACCGAGAACACGGCATTTTGTAATGCTGCAGGGTTAAGTACTAACATTCCCCCTAAGCCAAGCATCATAATGCCAGACATCAGCTTAAGTACTTCGCCTTCTTTTTCAGTGAGTTTGCGTTTACCTAATGTCATTGAGAACACAATCACAATGGCCGCTAAAGGAATGACATACACGATATTGTAGGCAATCAAATACATATAACGCTGCATCGCGTCTATGTCTGATAATGATAAAACTGAGGTGTAAATCATTGGGAACCCAGCGGTACACAATAGCTCGTAAGCATTGGCTAAAATGGCCAAAATTGTTGAGCCTAAAATCATGGTCGGCAATGAGCTGGCTTTAGACAATTTGCCCATGCGTTTAATCAACGAGCCGCGATTTTCAACCGACATCGATAAACTCACATCACCTCGCCCATAGAAGTAGTCTTTAATATTCACCACCGCAGCGACCAGTGCCAGCACCCCTGCACAGGTAATAATAATGCCACCATCACCACCGCCTAACAGCTGGAATAAGTTGAGCCATGCACTCATAAAGATGAAGTAAATAAAACCTGAGAAAAACACGAAAATACCGCCCACTAACAGCATGCGTTTACGGCTACCCGCATTAACCATAATGCTCAGTAAAAACAGCAACACGAAAAAGGCGCAGGGGTTAAAGGCATCAACACCGGCTAACACTAAGGTAAGTACAGGTAATGACATTTGTTCAGGATGAACCGCACCAATTAATGGAATATCAACAGGCTGTACTTGTGGTTTTTGCTCGATTTGGCTCGCGCTGTCAAATGACATGCCGCAGCTGCCTTCTGCTGTTGGGTCGTCACTGGTGTCGGCACAGGTTTCAAATAAAGGAGCATCGTTGCTCGGTGCCGCTACAAGGAAGTCATCGAGAGTGTTGCCAATATCGGCTTGACCACCTTGGCGCTGGTAGCAATCAATGAGTCGTTCTAAAATATAGCGTCCGGTGACATCATGGCTGTTATAGCCAACCACTGCCTCGCCACAAATGGCAAAGTAAGGCACTGATTTGGGTTCTACCCCAGTCTGTTGGCCCATTTGCATTAGTTTATCAACATTGCCGGGTTCACTTATTGCGTAATCGTGCAAGTCAATCCATTCAAAGCGTTCACCTAATGCATCGATAAAGGGATGGGCTTCGCGGCAATGCGGGCAGGTTTTAGACCAAAAAAAGTGCAGCTTTACTGCTGGTTGTGCATCCTGCTGTTGGGTGTACCATAATGAATTGTCAGTAGCTGGGTTTGTATTCGCTATTGAGCTTGGGGTGAGTATTAATACACTTAGAAGTAACAGCAATTGGCCAATCAATCGGTTCATAATCAATTCCATTAAAACGCTAGTAATCTGATTTTATGCCTATTTATGGTTAGTGTAAGGAGTAAGTCCCGATTACGTTAACCAGCTCGCATTACCATCATTTTTATCTATGAAAATGCTAACTTGGTCATGCATTTTTTTATGCTACATGGTATGACGTGTGTATTTACATTGTTTTACTCCTATGTAACCCTACTTGACATTGCATTGGTTAAACTGAGTATCAAATCTGCAAAGGCAGAAGCCAAACACCACACTCATTTATACCGAGGAACTTAACAATGAAAACATCTTCAATCTTTAAAACAAGTTTAGTTGCCTTAGTGGCGAGCTCAGCGTTATTAGCCGGTCAGTTGTATGCTGTTGACGAAACCGACACTACTGCAAAAACAGAACAGATGGACAGAAAAGGCGACAGACAGCAAGGCCCTAGAGATGGCATGCACAAAATGTTGCGCAGACTAGATCTATCCGATACTCAAAAAGAACAAGTGAAAGTGATCTTTGATAAATACAAAGAAGGTCGTCCTGAGCGTCCTACTGATGAGGAGCGAGAGGCTCATCGTGCAGAAATGCTAGCCCTTATTACTGCTGCCACTTTTGATGAAGTTAAAGCAACGGAAATCGCTGAAGCACAACACCAAAAGAGATTACAAGGTATGTTGTCACAGTTCAAAATGCAAAACGAAATTTACCTAGTATTAACACCTGAACAGCAACAAGTTTTTCAAGAAAATTTTGGTCAAGGTAAAGGTAGAGGCCATAAATCTCGTCGTTAATCTCTAGCCGTGTGTTAAAGCTATTTAATCAAAGCCGTTACCTTGTGTAGCGGCTTTTTGTTTATTCAAGTTTGCTAATGGTCACATTTTGATTAAAGGTAGAGTTGAAGTAAGTAAACTTTGTCCTAATGTGCTAGCTAACTTGCTATAGTAATGGTCGGTAAATTCAGCTAATAGAGTCGATAACTTTCTTATGTCCACATCTTCTGATTATGACTTTTGGGTCAAGCTCGCGAGTCGCGCATCGGTAGCAACAGCCTTATGCCTTATTGTGATCAAGTTATTAGCTTGGCTGTATTCTGGCTCAGCCAGTATGTTGGGCTCATTAACTGACTCATTTGCTGATGCTTTAGCTTCAATTGTTAACTTTATTGCCATTCGTTATGCCATCGTCCCTGCAGATAAAGATCATCGTTATGGTCACGGTAAAGCTGAACCGTTAGCCTCGTTGGCGCAAGCTGCATTTATTTTAGGTTCGGCCTCACTGTTGCTACTTTATGGCGGTGAAAAGCTGATCAACCCTGTACCTATTGTGAATACTGGCGTGGGGATTGTGGTGTCTATTATTGCCATAGCGATGACATTGGCACTCGTGCTAGTACAGCAACGTGCACTAGAAAACACCAACAGCACAGTGGTTGAGGCAGACTCATTACATTATAAATCTGACTTGCTACTTAATGGTGCAGTGTTATTAGCCCTAGTGTTAGCCATGTACGGTTGGTGGTGGGCAGACGGGTTGTTTGCGGTGTTAATTGCGCTGTTTATTGGCCATCAAGCGGTAGATTTGGCTTATCGATCAGTACAAAGTTTACTTGACCGAGAGTTAGATGATGACACTCGCGAGCAAATTAAAATGCTGGCAAAGCAAGATCCTCGTGTAAAAGGCATTCATGACTTACGTACTCGCCAGGCGGGTAAAACCACCTTTATTCAATTGCATATGGAACTGCCTGGTGAGCTGTCTCTTGAAGAAGCACACGATATTGCCGACAAGGCCGGCTTAGTCATTAAAGCTGCTTTTGATGATGCTGAAGTGATTATTCACCAAGACCCAGTGTAATTATCGCGAGTTCAGGTTAATTATTGCGATATATCTGGGCGCTATGAACTGAGGTTTACACCATCACTAGTTGGTTGGTTACTTGCGCTCTGGCTAATTCTAGGGCCGAGTCTGCGCGTAAAATTAGGTTTTCAATAGTATCGTCGGTTTGCCATTTTGATATACCAACACTGGCACTAAAGCGAATATGTTTACCGCTTTGCGGGTCAATCAGTTCGCTGTCTTCAATGCTGTGACGGATACTTTCGGCAATGCTACGCGCGATGTTGTTACTGCCCGCTTTTATCAGGGCAATAAATTCATCGCCACTCCAACGGCCCAGTAAATCATCATCGGTGAGTTTACTTTGACAATGCTGTGCAAAATTGATCAATGCCTTATCACCCATAACATGACCGTATAAGTGGTTAATTTGTTTGAGTTCATCTAATCCCATTAACACACAATATAGCTGCTGTGTTTGCACGGCTTTCTCGTTGTATTTGGCCTGTGCATTATGCAACAGTCCTCGTCGATGGAAGACTTGGGTTAAGTAATCGAGATGAATTTGTTGTTCAAACTTTTGCTTAAGTAGGTATGACTCTGTGATATCAATAACTGTAACCTGAACGGCGGGTTGTCCTTCCCAATCGATAATGCTTTCTAATAATTTTACCCATACGGTTTTACCACTCAGATGAACGCATTTTATCTCAACCGGATGGGGTTTGAGTTTTTGGTCAAATAAAGCCGTGTATGCCTCTTGTCGATGGGTGCGGTAATCAGGATCAATCACATCGAGTATAGAAGGAAGCGCCAGGATGCTTTGGCTATTGGGATAACCGAGTAAGCTTGCAAAAGCTTGGTTGCAAAACAGTGGGCTAAATTTGCGATGGTTCAACACGCCTTGCAATGAGCTATGCACTAGTTGGCGGTAGCGAAACTCGCTTTGTTGAAGGTTTTTATTGAGGGTAATATTCTCAGTTAAATCAACAATGGTGATTTGTAATGCCGGTCGGCCTTGCCACTCAACAACGTGCTCAATAGAAAGCACATTCATTAACTGGCCAAGACGATTACGATTGATGTAACTACGAACTTGCGGTTTTTCGATTCCGCTCATTAGCGCATAATAAGTATGCGCGGCAATATCTTGGGCTTCAGGGTCAATTAACTCTAAGATACTTTTTAAACCGAGAATGTCTTGTGCGCTAGTGTAACCGAAAATTTTAGCGTAGTTATCATCTGCATAGAGAGGAATAAAGTCTTGGTGAATGACCACACCATAATGAGTATCAAATTCCAAAATCAGTCCTTCGCTAAGCGTTAATGCAATTTTTACCGATTTTTCATTCTAGCATTGATAGCTGATTTTGCATGTACTCATATTGGAAATGTTTTATTGCATTATCCAAATGTGTACATGCTCACATTAAATCACCGAGGCAACTACACAATAGTCTGATTTAAAAGTATTAAATCTACTTTTGTTGGTTAATCCATAGACAACTCTTTGAGCTTACGGGTTAAGGTATTGCGGCCCCAGCCTAAACGTTTTGCCGCTTCTTGTTTATGGCCTTGAGTATGACGCAGAGCAGTTTCTAGCAAAATACGTTCAAACTCTGGTTGTACTTCAGTTAATAAATCACTTTCGCCCGCGGCTAACTTTTCATCTATCCAGTCGGTTAATGCCGTTTGCCAATCACTGGCACCAGCCTGTGTTTGCTGACTCGTTACTGGGTCTTTTAACAACTCTGGCGGTAAATCTTGTGGCAGAATTTCTTGTCCAGATGCCATTACGGTTAACCAACGACAAGTGTTTTCTAATTGACGTACGTTACCTGGCCAAGGCAAATTTGCCAGCTTAACCGCTGTTTCTTTGGTGAGGACTTTGGGTTCTACACCAATCTCTTTAGCCGCTGTGGTTAAGAAGTGGCTGGCTAATTGAGCGATGTCTTCACGGCGTTGTGATAATGGCGGTAAGTGCACTCTAATTACGTTTAAACGATGGAATAAATCTTCACGGAAAGTGCCTTTTTGCACTAAAACTTCTAAATTTTGGTGGGTTGCAGCAATAATCCGCACATCGACTTGCACTGCTTGGTGGCCACCAACACGATAAAATTGACCATCTGCTAATACTCGTAACAATCGAGTTTGTACGTCTAATGGCATGTCGCCAATTTCGTCTAAAAATAAGGTACCACCATTGGCTTGCTCAAAACGGCCCTGGCGCACATTAGCAGCACCTGTAAAGGCGCCTTTTTCATGACCAAATAGTTCTGATTCAATTAAGTCTTTAGGAATTGCCGCCATGTTTAATGCGATAAATGATTTGTCTTTGCGTGGGCTGTGTTTATGCAGCGCACCTGCCACTAACTCTTTACCGGTACCTGATTGACCGTTAATCAATACACTGATTGATGAACGAGACAGGCGGCCGATGGCCCTAAAGACTTCTTGCATTGCAGGTGCTTCACCGATGATTTCAGGTGTTTTGACTTCTGCATCGCTGACCGGCGGCGGTGTTTGTTCGGTTGCGTGAGTTAAGGCTCGCTCAACAAGACTGATGGCTTCATCGATATCAAAAGGCTTAGGTAAGTATTCAAATGCGCCCGCTTGATAGGCGCTCACTGCGCTGTCTAAATCTGAATGCGCTGTCATGATAATCACAGGGATATGCGGATAATGCAGCTGTAAGCGGTCCAATAAGGTTAAACCATCAGTACCAGGCATACGAATATCTGACACAATTACCTGTGGCTGTGATGATTCTAGCGCTTGCCACAATGATTCGGCGGCGGCAAAGCTTGCAGTTGTTAATGATGCACCTTGAAGTGCTTTTTCTAATACCCATCGGATCGAACTGTCATCATCGAGGATCCAAACTTGTTCACTTATGTTCATGTTAAAACCTCTTTCTGCCGACAAAGGCATGCTAATTATTGTAATGGCAGGGTGATAATAAATTCGGTGTGTCCAGGTGCAGATACGCAATCAATTCTGCCACCGTGGAGACGGGCAATGTTATGTGCAATCGATAAACCTAACCCTGAGCCTTCGTCGCGGCCTGTCACCATAGGGTAAAACAAAGTATCAACCAGCTCAGACGGTATGCCTGGGCCGTTATCGATAATCGACAACGCTAGCACCAACTTATAACGTTGGGTGCCAATAGTGACTTGATGTTGAGTGCGGGTTCTAATCAAAATATCCCCGCCAGCAGGCTCTAATGCTTGGATGGCATTTTGGACAATATTGAGTACAGCTTGCTGCATTTGATCAGGATCCATTTGGGTGTCGGGTATCGATGGATCGTAATCGCGTTTTAAGTGGATATTGCTCGGCAATGCCATTTCAACCAGCTTTAATACTTTTTGCACCACTTGATGAATATTGTGCTCAGTATGTTGAGTTGGTCTCTGTGGCCCTAAAAGCCGGTCAACCAAATTACGTAGCCTATCAGCTTGTTCGATGATCAAGCTGGTAAACTCTTTTAAATCAGGAGAGGTTAATTCTCGTGACAGTAATTGTGCCGCGCCTCGTAATCCACCTAATGGATTTTTAATTTCGTGGGCTAAATTTCGCACCAAAAACTGTGCCGCTTGCTGTTGAGCATCCATGTTAAGTTGCTGATGAATACGACGTTGTTGGTCAACTTGGCGTAATTCTAAAATGCTTGAGTTGGTTTCACTCTCAAGTGGCATTAACGTTATGTCGACGGTATGGTGCTGGCCATCAAGAGTAATTAATGCTGCTGTGTTAACCGTTATTCCTTGGCCTGCACGAATAGCATCTCTGAGTAATTGTGGCTCTACACCCATTAATTGATATAGCTCAGGCAAAGGTTGTTCTAGCAGCTTGTTATTACCTATGCCAAGTAATTGTGCAGCCGCGGCATTGGCATAGCTTGGCTTGAGCTCGGTATCGATTACCAGCACCGCTGTGACTAAATGATTGAGAAGGTTATTTGTGTCCATTAGCCGTCCTAGTAAGGGTTGCACTAACATGGTGCACCAAGTTGGTGCGCGCTGCAACCCGTTTCACACAAACAGCAATAACGACGAAAAATGAGGAATTTATTTTTAAACCATTGAATTTATAGGTTTATAAATTTCTAATTAGACTTTTTTGCCGGTCCTAGTACTGATGCTTGGTGAAGAAAAATCTTTCTTGGAGAGCTAGATGCAAGGACTTTGCCGTTTTGTGCCACAGCGTTAACGACAATAGTGTGCTCGCCTCTAAAAATACCTGACAAGGTAAAGATTGCTGAGGTTTGTGGACCTTCGGTAAGTACTCCATCTACTAATAACGTGAGCATGGAGCCGCGAGGTAATTGCGGGGAAACACTAACATTAACGGTTAAATCACCGTTATTATCGCGGATGGTGGCTTCTTCTTTGGGAGAGGTTATTATAATGGTATATCTGACTGATGCTTTATCTTCTTTAATCGTTACATG
The DNA here is from genome assembly GCF_014648295.1 of Shewanella saliphila. Lineage (GTDB taxonomy): Bacteria > Pseudomonadota > Gammaproteobacteria > Enterobacterales > Shewanellaceae > Shewanella > Shewanella saliphila. The sequence goes on along the minus strand of NZ_BMQV01000005.1, from coordinate 55,980 downwards.
GGCTTTGGGTGGTGTTTTTATACTGATTTCATTCTGTGTATTTTCATTTAATTCAACGGCTTCAGCATTGGCTTTTGGCTCATCTGAATAATGCACTTTGCCATTTTCATCGACCCAACGGTACACAGTTGCGAGGCTATTACAGCTTATTATTAACAAGCTTATGAGTAATATAAGACGCATGACACACTCCTTAAAAACCAATATTTTCATAGAGTAGACGGTTTTAGCTAAAAAATCAGCTTAATCTGTTGCGATTAAGCTGATTAGTGTCAATGACCATGATGAAGCCGCTTGCGCCTTGTGGAGGCTGCAATTTTACACTTAGATGTAATGACAGCAGTATTCTGAGATGATGGTGTTGCGTAGGCTAAAGCTCACATTTGGTGCAAGCTCAAATTGGCTGCCAGCGCTGAATGTTTTCCACTCTGTTTCACCAGGTAAAAGCACTTCAAATTCGCCAGAAGTCACTTGCATTATCTCGCCTTCCGCGGTGGAAAACTCATATTCTCCAGGTAACACTACACCTAGTGTTTGTCTTGTGCCATCGGCAAAGACAACGCTTCTACTGGTGACTTTACCATTAAAATATACGTTGGCTTGTTTGGCCACACTAACATGTTGCAACATACTCATATCGACTCCCAAATTATTGTTAACTATTGTGGATGAGTATTACAGACCTTTAATGGAACCACCTAGTAAAATGTTTTCATGTTGTTACAAGCAGGCTTATTGACGCGTCCAGTTTTAGCGAAAAGGCACAAAAAAACCCAGACATTGTCTGGGCTTAATTTGATTCAACTGCTGGTGCAGTTTAACTGAACGAATTAACCGCGGCTAGCGCGCTTACGGTCGTTTTCAGTTAAGAATCTCTTACGAACACGAATGTTCTTTGGCGTTACTTCTACTAATTCGTCATCATCGATGAACTCAAGCGCTTGCTCAAGAGACATGTTGATTGGCGGAGTCAGTACTTGCGCTTCATCTGTACCAGATGCACGCATGTTGGTTAGCTGCTTGCCTTTAAGACAGTTAACTGTCAAATCGTTTGAGCGAGCGTGAATACCAACTACTTGACCTTCATAGACTTCGGCCGCATGGCCAATAAACAGACGACCACGGTCCTGCAGACCAAATAGTGCGAATGTTAACGCTTTACCTGTCGCGTTTGAAATCAATACGCCGTTAGCACGTTGACCGATGTCACCGCCTTTATGTGGACCGTAGTGATCAAATGAGTGGTAAATCAAACCCGTACCTGACGTTGCTGTTAAGAACTCAGTTTGAAAACCGATTAGACCACGGCTTGGGATGATAAAATCGATACGTACACGACCTTTACCATCAAGCTGCATGTCTTTCATTTCAGCTTTACGAGTACCTAATCTTTCGATCACAGTACCTTGATGTTCTTCTTCAACGTCAACAGTAACTGTTTCAAATGGTTCACATAGCTCATCATCGATAGTCTTAAGAATAACTTCTGGACGCGATACAGCTAACTCGTAGCCTTCACGACGCATGTTTTCAATTAAGATTGATAAGTGTAATTCACCACGGCCTGATACGCGGAAACGGTCAGGGCTGTCAGTTTCTTCAACACGTAATGCAACGTTGTGCACTAATTCCTGCTGTAAACGCTCAAGGATGTTACGTGAAGTAACGTATTTACCTTCTTTACCAGCAAATGGCGAGGTGTTTACTTGGAAAGTCATGGTCAATGTTGGTTCATCAACAGACAATGGTGGTAAAGCTTCAACTTCATTAACAGCACAAACTGTGTCAGAAATCTTAAGTTCACCAAGACCTGTAATCGCAACGATGTCACCGGCGTTAGCGACTTCAACTTCAGTACGTTCTAGACCCATGTAACCTAATACTTGGCCCATTTTACCGTTACGCTTTTTACCGTCAGCACCGATTATAGTCACTTGTTGGCCAGTTTTAACACTACCACGCTTAATACGGCCTACACCGATTACACCCACATAAGAGTTATAATCTAATTGTGAAATTTGCATTTGGAATGCACCTTCCGCATCAGCGTCAGGGAAAGAAACTTTCTCTACGATGGTTTGGAATAGTGGTGTCATGTCTTCGCTAGTTTCTTCTGGATCTAAAGTGGCGAAACCATTTAATGCAGAAGCGTACACGATAGGGAAATCTAACTGTTCGTCAGTTGCACCTAAGTTATCGAATAGGTCGAATACTTGGTCAATAACCCAATCAGGACGTGCGCCTGGACGGTCAATTTTGTTGATTACAACAATAGGCTTTAGGCCTTGAGCAAATGCTTTTTTGGTTACGAAGCGAGTTTGTGGCATTGGGCCATCAACTGCGTCAACCAATAGTAAAACTGAATCTACCATAGATAGAACACGCTCTACTTCACCACCGAAATCGGCGTGACCAGGGGTGTCTACGATGTTAATACGGTAGTCATTCCACTTGATGGCAGTGTTCTTTGCCAGAATGGTGATCCCACGTTCTTTTTCAAGATCGTTAGAATCCATAACCCGCTCAGTAGCTTCTCCACGAGATGCAAGGGTTCCTGACTGCGCCAACAATTTGTCTACCAAGGTTGTTTTACCATGGTCAACGTGGGCAATAATGGCGATGTTACGTAAATTCTCTAGCACGGATAAACCTCTAAACCATCAATAAAAAAAGGGGGCTTTATAACGACTGTGTAATTATAGACGTCATAAAAAAGCGTGCCATTCTACTTCAGAGCGGCTTTTGTAGATAGGATTATTTTTGAACAAATAGCATTTTTCGTGCTCTTGTGGCCAAAAAACACCTGAAAACGTTTATTTAAATAGAATGTATTATGCTTTTTTTCACTTTTTGCAGCAGATAAATGCTTTCTATATAAGTGGTAATATTCATTTTTATTGCGCTACTGCTTTTTAGCGTAACAAGCTTGTCATGCAGAAATGTGACACTAACAAAAACTTTCTTAATTTGCTGGCGCACCACAATGGACTTTTGCACCACATTGCAACATAGTGGTGCACTGCACTGGTGCAAAATGAGATTTTGTGCAGGCTGCATTATTTTCAACGTTATAAAAATCAAACGGTTAGCTAGTTGGCATGATTATCGCTATATTGCAGACAATCGAACAAATGCTAATTCGTTCTCCAGATAAATTGTCTGGCGAATAACCAAATTATTTTAAGGGATAACCCTTTACCCTACCGGAGGCTTGAGAATGTCAGTTGAATCAGTTTTAAAGCAACTTGAAGAGTTAGAAGTTAAGTTTGTTGACTTGCGCTTTACCGATACTAAAGGTAAAGAGCAGCACGTTTCTATCCCATCTCACCAAGTAGATGAAGATTTTTTTGAAGACGGCAAAATGTTTGACGGTTCTTCAATTAATGGCTGGAAAGGCATTAATGAATCAGACATGGTGCTAATGCCTGATCCAACTACTTTCGTATTAGATCCTTTCACTGAAGAAACGACGGCACTAATTCGTTGTGATATTTTAGAACCTGGCACAATGACAGGTTATGACCGTGACCCACGTTCAATCGCTAAAAAAGCAGAAGAATACTTAAAGTCTACAGGCATTGCAGACACAGTATTAATTGGTCCAGAGCCAGAGTTCTTCATTTTTGATGACGTACGTTTTGGTACTGATATGTCAGGCACTTTCGTTAAAATTGATGCGAAAGAAGCTGCATGGAACTCTGCTAAGAGCTATGAAGAAGGCAACACCGGCCACCGTCCAATGGTTAAAGGTGGTTACTTCCCAGTCGCACCTGTTGACTCTTCACAAGACTTGCGTTCAGCAATGTGTTTAGTGTTAGAAGAAATGGGTCAAGTTGTTGAAGCGCATCACCACGAAGTGGCTACAGCGGGTCAAAACGAAATCGCAACACGTTTTAACACGCTTACTAAGAAAGCGGATGAAATCCAAATTCTTAAGTATGTTGTGCACAACATGGCACATGCTTATGGCAAAACTGCGACATTTATGCCAAAACCAATCGTTGGCGACAACGGTAGCGGTATGCACGTTCACCAGTCTTTAGCAAAAGACGGTGTTAACTTGTTTGCGGGTGATAAGTACGCGGGTTTAAGTGAAACTGCACTTTACTACATTGGTGGTATTATCAAGCACGCTCGTGCATTGAACGCGTTCACTAACCCAAGCACTAACTCTTACAAGCGTTTAGTGCCTCACTTTGAAGCGCCTGTTATGTTAGCTTACTCTGCGCGTAACCGTAGTGCTTCAATTCGTATCCCAGTGGTACCAAGCCCTAAAGGTCGTCGTATTGAAACGCGTTTCCCAGATCCACATGCAAACCCATACTTAGGTTTTGCTGCCTTGTTAATGGCTGGTCTTGACGGTATTCAAAACAAGATCCACCCAGGCGAAGCAATGGACAAAGATTTGTATGACTTACCTGCTGAAGAAGCGGCTGAGATCCCACAAGTTGCAACTTCACTAGAAAACGCACTTGAAAACTTACAAGCTGACCATGACTTCCTATTAAAAGGTGACGTATTCAGCAAAGATTTCATCGAATCTTACATCGTACTTAAATCAGCTGAAGCTGAGCGTGTATCACGCACAACTCACCCATTAGAGTTCGAAATGTACTACAGCTTATAATAAGCAGGTCTATGCAGACCTTTTAGTAAGACAAAAATACCAACCTCGATAAGCAATTATCGGGGTTTTTTGTTGTGCAAAAGTTGTATGTTTGTTGCAAATGTAACTAAATATGTTTAATGTGTCGCCTTTGTCTTTTTATGCACGACATTACCCTATTTCAACCAAGAACAAGGCGTTTGTTTCAAAGTGCGACATATGAGAGTTAAATGAAATTATCGTTTCGGTATCTATTGTTAATTGCCATGAGTGTGGTTTCATTAATCCCCATTTGTGTTTTAGCTTTGTGGACCAGCCATAATGCATTAGACAATGAATACCGCACGGTTCAAGACAAACATTTATTGTTGGCGAAAAACCTATCACAAGCATTAGACCGTTATAGTGTTGATGCCTTATCTATTTTTAATCGCGCTACAGATTCTGTTATCAAGCAACATATTCCTGCTGAATTTATCAAACTGTTTAATGATATCGATGTTGAATCGGTCGGTGAATATGATGCCAAAGGTAATCTGGTTAATGTGTTATTTGGCCCCACACAATTACAACCCGGCTCGTTAACCCAAGATGAGAATATTTTTGAACTTTCACAATTATCAACGGCTAGGTTTACTGACGTGCATATAGTGGGAGGCGTTAATCCAACTTTGTATATGATCCGTAAAGACCAACAGCAACGAATTTGGCTGGCGGTGATGAACCCAGAATTTATTACTTTACTACAGTCAGCGGTTAAATTTGGCAAAAAAGGCCATGCAGCCATTGTTGATCGCCAAGGTAATATATTGGCTCACCCAAACAAAGAGTGGCAAGCCAGCAGCAAAAACTTATCAAACGTCAGCATAGTGCAACAAATGATGGCAGGTAATACCGGTGTGATGGAGTTCTACTCGCCTGCGGTTAAGCAAGATATGATAGCGGCTTATACTATGGTGCCGACAACGGGATGGGGAGTGATGATCCCGCAACCTTTGGACGAGCTGTATGCAAGAGCAGAGTCTGAGATTAACACTATTTTATGGGTAGCTACTTTGTCGTTTTTCGCCTGTTTGTTACTCAGCTGGTGGATGGCAGGGTTAATTACTCGACCTATTGCAGCGCTTACCGAGCAAGCTTGCGCTTTAGCTGAGCAACAAACGCAGCTCACACCTTGGGCTAAGCAGCGCATCGAAACCACAGAGTTTGTCGCCTTGTTTGACCGTTTTCATTGTATGTCTAAACAAGTGATAAGTAGTCAGGCTGATTTGGCGAAGCGCGTCAAAGATAAAACGGCAGACTTAGCCAAAGCACAAGCGGAAGCGTTGCATTTAGCTAATCATGATCAAGTGACAGGGTTGGCTAACCGTATGTCGATAAGAAATACCATCCAGCAACGCATCAATGCTAAGCAAGCCTTTTCACTATTATTTATTGACCTTGACGGCTTTAAACAAGTTAATGATACCTATGGCCATGGTATTGGTGATAGCTTGTTGATGAACATAGGTCAGCGAGTTTCAAGCAATCTAGAGGCGGGCGATATTTTTGCCCGTTATGGTGGCGATGAGTTTGTACTACTTTTACAGCACGATAACCTGTGTGATATTGTTAATCATAAAGCTAAGCGTGTATTAGAATTAATTAAGCAGCCTTATCAAATTAACGGCCACCAGTTAAACGTGAGTGCCAGTATTGGTATCGCTCAATATGATAGCGCAGATAGCGATACAGACAGCCTTATCCATCGTGCTGATGTTGCCATGTATCAGGCCAAGCATGCGGGCAAAGATCTGGTGATGCATGCGTGTTAACCAAACGTATTAAGGATTAAGATTCAGTAATGACTCGATTAGCTCAAATAACTCACCACACACAGGTTAGACCTAACGGTTTTACCTTAATTGAGTTAGTGGTGGTGATCATTATTTTGGGTGTGTTAGCGGTTGTTGCAGCCCCAAAATTTATCAGTTTAAAAAGTGATGCTTATGCCAGTTCAATGCAAGGTGTTGCTGCTGCCATTAGTAGCGGTAAAACCATGGTGTATTCAGCATGTGTGATGAGTACCAGTTGCGATGAAACTGCACCTGCCACAACGGGCAATAGTTTGGGTAACAGTATTACCGTTCAAGGCCAATCGATTACGCTCGCTTATGGTTATCCTCGTCATACCGCGACTGCAGGTATTGCAAGAATGATTAATATTGCTGATACCTCTGCTGGTGGCGAATTCGAATTAACCACTTATACCTCATCAGGCCGTTCTGGCTTACGTATTCGCCCTGATGCCGACTACGATGCAAACAAGTGTGAAATCCGTTACTCACAACCATTAGCAGCAGGTGAGCAACCGCTTGTAGAAGTGGATATAGACGACTGTTAATACGGTTAATGTCACAAGGTAAAGCCAATGCCATGAAGATAACGTCATGGCATTTTTGTTGGTAGCAATGATACTTGCAAGTACCATTGCAACTTGTTGGATAATTCTCTTAATCGTTTTGATTCGAAATCAGATTTGTAGAGGATTTCACTCAAAAATATGATATTTATATCAATAATCACTCAGCATAAAGCGATCTGTATAATGGATAAGAAAGACCTCAAACTACTTGAAATATTACAACGTCAAGGCCGAATGGCGGTTTCTGAATTAGCTGACAAAGTGAATATGTCTGACACCCCTTGCTTACGTCGAGTCAAAAAGCTGGAGCTTGATAAAGTGATTGTAGGTTATGGTGCTCAGGTCGACCCTGCAAAAGTTGGTTTGAATGTGGTGGTCTATGCGTCGGTGCGTTTGAGCGAACATTCTGACGAGTCTACCGCATTATTTGAAAGCACTGTGGCACAATTACCTGCAGTAATGGAGTGTTCAGTGGTGACGGGGTCGCACGATTATTTATTAAAAATCGTCGCAAAAGACTTAGTGACTTACGAGCAGTTTATTAAAAAGTCTTTGGGTAACTTAAAATACGTATCTAATATTGAAACCACAGTGGTATTAAAACAAATATTTAGCCATAACGTATTACCTGTGGATTCGTCACCAATAGAGTAGTGCGCTTAAGTGGTATTGGCTATGCTCAGATAGCCAATACTTAAATCACTTAATCGCGATGCCGCAGTTAAAGCGACTAACCTTGTTCCATTGACTCAATAAACTTGTTCGACTCTTCAATCGATTTATTCATTTCATTAATCAAGCTTGAAATGTCAGTTTGTAAGCTGGCAAACTCACCTTTAATCGCGCCAATCGCTTGCGCATTTAGATTATGCTTTAGATAGAGCATATTATCTTTCATGGCGGTTAAAATCGGCGGCATTTTAGCTTCTGCACGACGCATACTTTTTACGAGCGATGAGTAAGCTCGTTTGGTTTCGTTAAGCTTATTGGTGCTATTGCGACGTAAGCTGGCTTTGCTGATTTCGGTGATCTCATCTTGCCATTCGTTAAATAATGCGTCGGCGACATCTTCTACTTTATCAATGCGGCTGGTGACTTCGTCGGCTGCAGTTTGGGCTGACTCATATTCGTCTTTGGCTTTGTTGTAGGCATCTTCTAAGTCGCCGCCATCAAATGCGAGCAGTGCTTGCATTTCTTCTAGGGCTGAACTGAATTGCTCTTGAGCTTCTTCTTGTGACTCTTTGGCGTTTTGAACCCGGTCTACCATAATGTCGCGCTTGTGATAGCCGACTTTTTCCATGGCACCGTAATAGGCGCTTTGACAACCGCTCAACAGTAAACTGCTACTTAATAGTGCCAGTGATATCCATTTTTTCATCAATGTGTCTCTTTATTGTTTGAGGCGACAGCAATCTATGTGAGATTAACTATCTGATTATTTAACTGCCTGACTTAAATTTTGCAGCGTCGATAATGCTCCATAAATGGAACAAGCCACCAATAATGGCGGGGATTACTAAGACGAAAAAGAAGTAGCACGTGGCAGTGATACAGAAAAACAACAATGCCGCTAAAATTCGTCCTTGTAAAAGCTGGCCTAGGCCAGGAAAAAATAAACTTGCTACTGCTGCGAGGACATTACCCGCCGAACCTTGTTGAGACATTAATTTGCTCCATTCTTTTAGCGCTAATATGTTATAACATTGTACGAAGTTAGTGGCTTAATACAAATGTTATCTCCACTAACGGACTATGAAATAAGGATTATTATGCCCAAGAAGTTTGATTTCAGACCATTTGTCGAGTTTTTTACTGGTATTGGCCAGTTCTTACTGCACCTTAAGCAACGCCTCGCCGAAGACCAAATTAATATTCGCGCAGGCCATTTAGCCTATGTGACTTTGTTGTCGTTAGTGCCCATGGTTGCCGTGACCATGTCGATGTTATCGGCGTTTCCGGTGTTTAAAGGCATTAGAGGTAAGATTGAAGGGTTTATTTATAACAACTTTATTCCTGCAGCCGGTGATACGGTGCAAGTGTATATCAACGAGTTTGTCGCTAACGCTTCTAAGGGTACGTTTGTTGGTATTATCGCATTAGTCTTTGTCGCCATCATGCTGATATCGGCCATCGACAAAGCGTTAAATAATATTTGGCGGATTACAGATAAACGCTCGTATGTGGTGTCATTTTCAATGTACTGGATGGTACTCACCCTTGGGCCTGTATTGATTGGTGCCAGCCTAGTTGCTACATCTTATGTGGTGTCGCTCGAGGTAGTTATAGGCAGCGAATTATCGGGCATTGTGCCGTGGATTGTTGAACGTATTCCACTGTTGTTTTCGGTGGCCTCAATATTGCTGTTATACATGGTGGTGCCCAACAAAAAAGTCCATTTTTTACATGCGCTACTCGGGGCGGTTGTTGCGGCGGTATTGTTTGAAGCGGGTAAAAAAGGTTTTGCTTTTTATGTGACGCAGTTTCCGAGTTATGAAGCGATATATGGCGCGTTAGCGGTTATCCCGATTTTATTTGTGTGGGTGTATTTGTCGTGGATGATTGTGTTGTTAGGGGCAGAAATTACCGCCGCATTGCCAGAATATTTAGAAGAACTGGCGGTGATAGCAGAAGAAATGAAAGCCGAAATTTTTACCGAAGGTGAAGCATCAAGCACAACAGATAAAACGCAGAAGATGAATGTGCATGATCCTGTTGTTGCGTCATCACAGTCACATGACAAAGCAGTAAGCGACTCATCAATAGAAAAGTCTTAATGGGTTTTTAGGGCGTGTTTATCTTTGTTGATAAAAAATAAACAAAGATAAACATCCTTTTTATATTCAATAATATTAGGTTGTTATGATTGCATTAATTCAACGCGTCAAGCGTGCGTCTGTTACGGTAGATGACGAAGTGGTCGGTAAAATTGATCAAGGTTTACTGGTGCTATTAGGTGTTGAGCGAGAAGACAATGCCGAAAAATTAGCTAAACTGGCGACCAAGGTCATGAACTACCGGGTGTTTAGCGATGACAATGGCAAGATGAACCTCAATTTATCGCAAGTTGGCGGTAAGCTGTTAGTCGTGTCGCAATTTACCTTAGCAGCAGATACCGCAAAAGGTTTAAGGCCGAGTTTTTCATGTGCAGCAACGCCAGATCAAGCTAAGCAATTGTATCTCGACTTTGTGGCTTTTTGTCGCCAACAAGGGGTTGAGACTGAAACCGGTCAGTTTGCTGCCGACATGCAGGTAGAGCTGATTAATGATGGTCCTGTGACCTTTAATTTGCAGGTTTAGCTTTAAGTAAGCCATAGGTGATAAGGAGTGGTAATGTCACAAGACAATGTAATGCCAATCGGTAGTGGTTTTAGCGAACTGTTATCTCAATTACAAAATACATGGCATAGCACGATCCCTTTGAGCCAGTTTATGCAGGTTAAGCCGCTCAGCTTTAGTGGTACCGAACTGCAGGTCACCGCGCCATTAGCACCAAATATTAACCTGCATAACACCATGTTTGCCGGCAGTATTTATACCTTAATGACCCTAACCGGCTGGGGGATGCTGTGGTTACAGCAACAAAGGTTAACATTACAAGGTGACATTGTTATCGCAGATGCAAGCGTCAAATACATCAAACCCATTACCGCAGAGCCCGTTGCTAAAGTCATTTGGCCTAACACAGATATCTCTAGTTTAGCCGAGGGAGTGCGCGCGCAAGTGATGTTGGATGTTGGGCTGTATTGTGACGACTTACTGTGTGCTGCGTTTACTGGCCACTATGTCTCTATTCCTAAAACACCATCAAATTAAACCTTTCTATAAAATCGAACTTAATCGCTAAATTATTCCGCTATTTTTCTTTTTTATCGTTAAATATACTGATTCCATTGGTCGATCATGTAGAGACCTCACTGAATAAACATTACCAGACAGGTGGAATTACCGATGAAAAAAGTACTAATGTTAAAATCGAGCATTTTAGGCGAATACTCACAATCTTCATCACTGGTTGATTATGCAAATCATCAGTGGAGCGAACAAGGCGTGGAAGTGACCGTGCGTGATATTGGCAGCAACCCAGTGCCTATGTTAGATGGCGAGATTGCTGCAGGTTTACGTGGCGGCGACAATTTGTCAGAGCGCCAACAAGCTGCAGTGGCATTGTCGAACGAATTAGTCGCTGAAATTAAAGCCAATGACACCATTGTGATAGCTGCGCCTATGTACAACTTTAGTATTCCGACCACCTTAAAAAGTTGGATTGATTTTATCGCTCGTGCAGGTGTGACGTTTACTTATACTGACACAGGTCCAGTGGGATTAATTGAAGGTAAGCGCGCGATTATTGTCACCACGCGTGGCGGCGCACATAAAGGCGGTACAACCGATCATGTCGTGCCTTATTTAACCACGGTACTGGGCTTTATTGGTATTACTCAGGTAGAAACTGTATACGCTGAAGCGCTGAACATGGGCCCTGATGCGGCCGAGGCGGGTATTAGCCAAGCTAAACTGGCTATCGATGCGATTGCCTTGTAAGTGTAATCATATTCACTAATGTATAACGCCCAAACTTAACCGGTTTGGGCGTTTTTGTTTTTGGGCGCCCAACACTCTTTTTAATACTTGCGAGCTTTTATTGATCCAAGCAGTAGTTTTCAGCGTATCAACATTCCACTCACAGCCACCTTGGCAATATTTGCACATGGCACCCTCAGTGTAGAGCCATTGCAATTGAGTCAATTCAGCTATAATTATATTGTTGAGTATGACGGTCACAAGACACAACAAGGCGTTAACCTATGCAGTTAAATAAAGTGGTTATAGCGTCGGTATTAATTTGTATGTGCTTAGGAACGATCCCTATACTTATGGTGTTAAGCCAATGGTATCAAGACGATCAAGCTTACGGCATTAATATTAACGACAGCCAACATTTACGCTTTACTTGGCAAGACGTTGAACAGCAGTCGCATCAGTTTCCTGCGTCCGCGGGCAAATATACTTACTTATTTTTAGGGTTTTTATCGTGCTCTGAAATATGCCCGATACGGGTCCAACAAATGATTCAATTGGAGCAACACATACAGCAGGATGCTTTGCTAACTGGAGCTGAGGTGCAATTTATGTTTGTGACGATTGACCCCCAAAACGACACTCCAGCAGTGCGGAAAAGTGTAGTTGATGATCGATCGCCTCGCTTTGTGAGTGCATCATTATCAGATGATGAGTTACAGCGCCTCGATCGGCAATTATCTGAAAATATCAATCAAGAACTCCGTAGCATCAATCATGTCGGTAAACTATTTTTAGTGTCCCCGGATGGACAACTTGTAAGGATATATACCGCCAGGCAACTTTCAGTATCAAAAATGTTGCTTGAGCTTAAACAAATTATTTCATCTGATCTTTAGGCCTGTTTATGAATGATAATCAAACCACCACCTTGCTAAAAAAGCATGATTTATATATTTACCAGATTTTAATGCTGCAGGCACCGCTGCTGTTTTTGAGTGGCTTTTTTGGTGCGCAAGTGCTGACTTTTAGTAGCTTTTCTGCCATCGCCATTGTGGTGTTAGTGCAGTTAAGTTATAGCTTACTGAGAGGTACAGAGCTGTTTGCTATTGTGGCAGCGGTGATCATGATGACCGTATCGGCATTATTGATTCAAAGCCAGATGGGCATGCTGGAGATGCATTTTCATATTTTTGCCTCAATGGGGGTGTTGCTGATTTATTTACGCTGGCAACCCTTACTGGCGGCATTATTAACGGTAGCAGTGCATCATATTGGTTTGACCTATATCCAGCTGCAAGGCGTGAGCCTTTTTGATACGCCAGTGATGATTTTTGCGGGTGAATGTAATTGGAACATAGTGTTTGTTCATGCACTCTTTGCTGCTGCCGAGACCTTTATTTTAATCCGCATAGGCTTATTTATGCGTACAGATGCCGTGGCTAATCAACGCATTGCTGGCGCTATTGAAACCATTTCAGCCAATAAAGATTTGTCTGTGCGCCTACCATCGGCAGACACCCCTGCAGAAAGGTCGTTTAACGTCATGCTTGAAGAGCTGTCTCAGTTGTTTCACGATTATCGTGATATAGCTAAAAAAATGGCTAACACCTCAGATAATTTAATGGGTTTAAGTGATAAGGCTCAGCATTCTGTAGAGCAGCAAACCCATCAAGCTCATGTGATTGCCGATACCACACACATGGTGATCGAGCAGTTTCAACAAATGGCTCACGACAGTCAATTATCGGCAGAGCAAGCCAAAGACGCAGCAAGCTCAAGCATTAGCGACAGCCAAAGTGCCTTAGGCATTATGAAAGACATGCAATTGCTTGAAACTGACACCACAGAGGTGACAGAGTCATTAACAGAACTGACCAAAGATGTAGGTGCAATCACCTCATTGCTACAAGCTATTCGCAGTATTTCAGAGCAAACCAATTTACTGGCGCTCAATGCCGCGATTGAAGCGGCCAGAGCGGGTGAAAGTGGTCGCGGATTTGCAGTAGTTGCTGATGAGGTCAGGGCGCTTGCACAGCGTACGAGTCATTCAACCGATGAGATTGAGAAGGTACTAAGCCGATTAAATACCAGTATGCTCAAAACTGTCGACTCAATGGATCAAGGTAAAAAACGCACTTCAGAAAACGTGCAGCATACCAATAATATTGCCAAAGGCTTAGCGCAACGCGCTGCACAAATTGGCCAGGTCTCTACCTTAAGTAACAATGTTGCCAATGGCACTCAAGAACAAGCCAATAAACTTAATCAAATTGGTGCTGAAATTTTAGAAAATGCTAAAGCGGTGGTTGTGTTGTCTGAGCAGGTGCAAAAGCTTGCTGTGGGCGCGGTAGACATGAAGCGTATTACTGAAGACTATCAAGCCAAGGCGGCAGCCTACAAAGTGTAGCGTGTAGAGCAGGTAGACTTTGAAATAAAACAGATGTCAGCATGACGGCTCACATCTGTTTTTTATTTTATCTTAGATAGAAACATCTAAATATTGGTATATACCCAAACAACCTGAAGATGCTCGATTTCAGCAAGAATTTACACGCGTTTAGACAAGGCATTGATAGCGGGTAATGGTTATTCCCTTTCCAAAATCAATAACGCAGCATAAACGCGTGTAAAACTTGCCCTTTGGGAGTTTCACCGTGTTTCCCTGATTATTAAATCAAGAGCGTTGTTGCGCTAATTTATAAGGTACCTACATTACCGCATTAACGCGCCTAGTATTGAAAACACGGTGAAGCTCTGAAACACGTCTCTTCAAGTTGATTGGGTATAAGCACTTAAAAATAGGTTTTTAAATACTTTTTGGCATAGCTGCGCAGTTTTCTGTTAGTTGCGTTGTTAGCCATATCTTCAATGACTGCTTTAAACTTATCGTTACCAGAGCTGGCCAAGGCTTTGGCTAACCAGGCATAGGTATCAATGGCTAAACGGCTGTCGTCAAGCAGGCGCGGCTGAGTGAGTTGTTCACTGAGCTGAGTTAACATTACCTCGCTATATTCACGCTCATACATGATCCGCTTAGCGGCGATGCGGATTAATATCAGGTCATCACTGGTTAATGCATTGCTGTATGCATTTAACCGTGGCGATAAATCGACATGCGTTTGCGCGTGCAGTATGGGATTCCAAATGGCGTACTGGCTAATGTTGCTGATGCCCTCGTTAGCATACTTACGTAATTTTTTATGGTAATCACCCTCTGCGATTTGAGTTAACGTAGCGCGATATTTCTCGTTACCAGAATAGCCTAAACCCTTTGCCAGCCAGGATGAATAATCGATAGCCTTTTTGTCAGTCGCGCTGGTTAAACTCTGTTTAAGCGACGCTTCTATCGCATCATATACGGCGACATCTTGCGGCCCTGAAATAATTAAGGTTTCAATGGCCTGTATTTGTTGAGCGTGATTGTCGCCTTGAAATATCGCCTGGTATTGCTGTTCTTGTGCTATCGGTTCTTGTGCGCTGACTAGTGGGGAGAATAACGAGCTCAATAATCCTGCGGCGATCAGTAATCCGCTGATAGCCATACTTGCTACATTTTTTGTCATGCTATGTCCTTTATCATGTGAGTAGTTTCTTAGTTCCAGCGTTTAAAAATCAGTGAAGTATTGATGCCACCAAAGGCAAAGTTGTTGCTCATGATGTATTGGGTATCAAGTTGGCGAATATCGTCTTTGATATAATCTAGCTCGCCACATTCAGGGTCGACATCATCAAGGTTTAATGTGGGTGCGAACCAGCCTTCATTCATCATTTGGATACTGGTCCAGGCTTCGAGTGAGCCACAGGCGCCAAGCGTGTGGCCGGTATAGCTTTTAAGTGATGATATTGGCGTGTTTGCACCAAAAACTGCATGAGTTGCTGTGGTTTCGGCAATGTCACCACGGTCTGTCGCAGTACCATGCGCGCTAATGTAGCCAATGTCTTGCGGCGACAGCTTAGCGTCTTTTAACGCTAAACGTATGGCCACTTCCATGGTGTGTGCATTGGGCTGGGTCACGTGTTGACCATCTGAGTTGGTGCCAAAGCCAACAAGCTCTGCATAGATTGTTGCCCCACGAGCTTGAGCGTGTTCTAACTCCTCGAGTATTAACGTGCAGGCTCCTTCTCCTATGACTAAACCATCGCGCTGACTGTCAAATGGGCGTGGGGTTTGCTCGGGAGTATCATTTTTAGTGCTGGTGGCAAATAAGGTATCAAATACCACGGCTTCCGTTGGACACAGCTCTTCACCGCCGCCGGCGAGCATAATGGTTTGCATACCGTATTTAATCGCTTCGTAAGCATAACCTATGCCTTGGCTGGCAGAGGTGCAGGCGCTACTTGTTGTGTGGATACGGCCTTGCAAGCCAAAAAACACCCCGATATTTACCGCCGTAGTGTGGGCCATCATTTTGATATAGCTGGTGGCGGTCAGTCCCGACATTTCGCCGGTTTTAAGCATGTCACCAAAGCCCATGATAGGGTCGGTACTGCCGGTGGATGAACCATAAGCTACTCCAACCTGGCCTGAGCTCAATACAGGGTCATTTAACAGCCCTGCGTCTTCTAGCGCCAGTTCGCTTGCGCGGGTTGCCATAAGCGACACCCGACCCATGGAGCGGATTTTTTTACGTGAGTAATGTGATGGTGCTGCAAAATCACGCACGGGCGCCGCGAGGCGAGTGTTTAAGTCTGGATAGCGATCCCATTCATCCATGCGAATAACACAATTATGCTTGGCTAATAAACTGGCCTTAACTTGCTGCCAATCCTGACCTAGAGCAGAAATCCCGCCCATACCAGTGACGACTACGCGCTTCATATCATGCCTCCATTGACCGAAATCACTTGGCGGGTGATGTATGCGGCATCCTCTGACAATAAAAAGTTTGCCAGACCGGCAATTTCATTGGGTTTGCCCATGCGTTTCATCGGCACCATTTGGTTGACTAAATCGGTTGGGAAGTCACTCACCATGTCGGTTTCGATTAACCCTGGAGCAATGCAATTCACGGTAATTTTTCGTTTGGCTAGCTCAAGCGATAATGCTTTAGTGGCACCAATAATACCTGCTTTAGAGGCGCTGTAATTGACTTGGCCGCGATTACCGGCAATACCCGAAACCGATGCGAGGGTAATAATGCGCCCACCTTTACGGGCTTGCACCATCGGCATGATGGTGGGGTGAATCACATTGTAAAAACCGTCTAAATTGGTGTGGATAACACTGTCCCATTCGTTTTCGGTCATGGCGGGGAAGGCGGTGTCGCGGTTTATGCCAGCATTTAAAATCACCCCGTAATAAGCACCGTGCTCGGCAATATCGGCTTCAATGGCTTGTTTTGCAGCAGGACGATCGCTGATATCAAATTGTAATAAACTCACATTAACGCCAAGGGCGCTGAGTGTTTGTTGCACCTCTGCCGCTGCGCTATGGTTGCTGTGAAAATGCAGTGCAATATCAAAGCCATTTTCAGCTAATTTAATGGCAATGGCTTTGCCGATCCCCCGGCTTGAGCCGGTAATTAATACTCTGTTAGTCACAAGTCTCTCCATGATCTACTGTTTTATTATTATGAGTTAGGGCTTGTTTGGTTTTCGTTGATATATGCCTGGGTATCTTGTGGTTGAAACACATTGACGTTTGCCGAGGCGACCACATGGCCCTGATGAGATATTTGGCAATCAAATACCGCTAAACCAGATGGCTCTTGATAAAGGCGGCTCACCCTAGTGTGGTAAGTTTGCCCAAGGATAAAGTGGCCTATGTGCATTTGTAATTTACGGCTCCCCAGTAAAAAACCGACGCGTACTTTGTCACCCATTAACTTGGCTTCAACGCCTGCTAATGCGGCAATGCTTTGCGCCATATATTCAATGCCGACGTAATTGGGTACGCCATTGATTGTGTTGTCAAAGTAAGCGCTTGCTTCGTTAATATAGATAGCCGTAAGTAAGCTGTCAGGTTGATGTTCTAGGAGGTTATCAATCAAAATCATTGGTGCACGATGCGGCACAAACTCGCTAATATCGTGGGCTAATAGTGTGGCGTCAGCAATAAGGGTCGACATGGCTCTAGGCATCCTTTTTACAAAAAATAACGCTGGCGTTGCTGCCACCAAAGGCAAATGAGTTACTCATAATATAGTTGAGTGACTTTGCTGGTTGTGAATTGGCAAGCTGTGAAGCGTTGGTGTTCACTAAGGGGATGCTTGGGTCATTATTGTCAGCCTGGCCGTCCCATATATGCGGTGGCAACTGCAAAAGCTGATTATGCTGGCTAAGCAGCAAATAACAAAATGCCGCTTCAATGGCGCCAGCAGCGCCCAAGGTGTGGCCTGTTAAGGGTTTGGTTGAGCTACACGGCGGTATGGCAGGGCTAAAGACCTTGGTGATGGCACGTGATTCCATCGCATCGTTTTTTGGGGTGGCGGTGCCGTGCAAATTAACATAATCGATTTGTTCTGGCTTAATATTTGCCGCAGCTAATGCGCTATTCATGGCGGCAATGGCGCCGAGGCCTTCAGGGTGCGGCGCTGAAATATGGTGGGCGTCGGCAGATTCGCCTATACCCGCTAGCATGACGTCGCTTTGGCCACGCGTTAAGGTAAATAGCGCAGCGCCCTCACCAATATTAATGCCGTCGCGGTTTAGGCTAAACGGATTACAATGTGCTTTAGCAATAGACTCTAGCGAGTTAAATCCATTTACAGTTAATTGGCATAAACTGTCTACGCCGCCGCCGATAACCATGTCACACAAGTTTGCGTGCAGTAATCGTTGTGCGCTGGCAAACACTTTGGCACTTGATGAACATGCTGTCGACACTGTGTAGCAAGGGCCTTCGAGTTCAAATAACTGCTTGAGGTAGTCGCTAGTGCTGCCCAGCTCTTGTTGTGAGTAATGGTAACTCGGTGGAAAGTGACCATGCTCGAGTTGGTATGCTAATGCGGCTTCACCTTTGGAGATCCCCGAGGTACTGGTGCCTAATACTACGCCGATTCTGCCTGCCCCATAACGCGCTTTAGCCTTGCTCACAGCCTCAGCAATTTGCATTGCTGCGATATGGAGTAATTGATTATTTCGACAAGCAAACAGCTGTAAATGCGCCGGAATATCAATCAGGCTGTCATCATTTACGCTACCGACAATCGTTGGGCCGCTAAACAATACATCATCACGATATTGCATGGCACTGGTGTCGCCATTGACCAAGCGCTGCAACACTGTTTCAGGCGAGTTGCCTAAAGGCGTACAAAGTCCGATATGGGTAATTGCGATTCGGTTATTCATATTGTGTGCTCAGTCTGTGTCATTGGTTACTCGAGTGGCGTAATGTGCAACAAAATGTCGGCTGATTTGATGGTGACGCTAATATTGGCTTGCCACGGGTTGAGCTCACTATAGCTAATACTGATTTGCTCGCCATCGGCATCGACTAACTGTTTACATAATGCACTTGCGCAAGGTGTATCCAGCAACTGAGCATCTGTGAGTTGCTGATTAACTTGCTGCGTTGGCCAGTAGATAAGCTGCATGATGGCCATTAAATACTCGGCATTAAATGTATCGCCTAACAAGCGACTTTGCTCACTTTGTAAGGTGTGGCCATCGTACACTAGGGTAAACAATGCCTGGCCCAATGGCGCGAGCCCCACTAAGGTCATACGTTGTGAGGTGAGCTCTAATTGAGTCAGTAACTCATGATTATCCTGGCCATGGCTCATGCTGATCATTTGGCTTAGGCTGATATCGCTTTGGGCATTCAATGCATTCACTGTCGGCGCAAGACAATATTGAGCCTGACTGCTTATCGCCATACAGCTTTGCCGGGTAAATTGTTGGCTACAACTTGCTAATGCGCACAGCAAAAACACTGCGCCAATTACTTTGATAACACGACTACACTTAAGCAACGTCTAACTCCCGACATAACTCAACGATGGTATTAAGGCGACGCTCTGACTCTTTCACAAACGGGTTTTTAGAGTCCCATGCGTAACCTGCCAATATTGAGCAAATCATTTGTTTTACATTCTTATTTGCCTGTTGATAAAAAATCACATCCTGAAAACGGCCGTCATACCAGGCCTGAACATAAGTTCTAAAGGTATTAACCCCAAGCATTAACGGCTCGGCGTAATCGGCTTGCCAATCGACGGTTTCGCCTTTGAGTTGCTTATCCAAACTTGCGCACGCCATGGCGGCCGACTGCATAGCAATAGTAACTCCAGATGAAAATACCGGGTCAAGAAACTCACCAGCATTACCCAATAAAGCAAACTTGTTGGTGGCAAGTGTGGTCACATTGGCCGAGTAACCCTGGAGCGTGGCACAGGGTTGCACCACTTTGGCATTGACGAGTAAACGCTTTAAATCAGGCTCCTGCGCAATAATCGCCAGCAACTGTTGCTCCAGGCTGCCAGTTAAATGTGCTAATAAATGGGGCTCGCCGACAACACCAATAGAGCAGCGGTTATTGCTAAAGGGAATGAGCCAATACCAAATGTCTTTATGTTCGGGATGAACACTGATGAGGATTTTATTGCGGTCAAATTCGCTATCGCTAATGTTGTCTTCAATATGGGTAAAAATAGCGCTGCGTGATGGCAAGTTTGATGGTCGTTCAAGGTCTAATAACCGGGGTAATACCCGGCCAAAACCACTGGCATCGACAATAAATTTGGCATTGATTTGATAAGGCTGACCTTGCTCATTAGTAATTTGCAGTGTGGGTTCGTTGCTAATATCGACCGCATTAACCTGATGACCAAAGCGAATATCAACCCCCTGGCTGATGGCCGTGTCAGCCAATAATTTATCAAATTGGCCGCGCTGAACTTGAAACGTAGTGCCCGGGCCAGGGGTGAACTTATCGGTAAAGTCGAATGTGGTGTAACGGCCTTGATGGCGAAATGCGGCGCCATTTTTAAATTGAAAGCCAGCCTGATTAACCGCATCTAGCATGCCGGCTTGTTCAATAAACTGCATACAACAAGGCAGTAAACTCTCGCCGATAGAAAAACGCGGAAACTGCTGCTTTTCAACCACCACAACCTTATGGCCTTGTTGGCGTAATAAACTGGCTGCAATCGCGCCAGACGGGCCTGCACCAATAATGGCAACGTCGACGTCCATGTTGTTAACTGTGCTTGTTTGATTGCTTTGCATTTACAGTGACTTCCTTGTAAAAAATGAAATAAACGGCGCTAATAAAAAAGCAAAGCTGATGCCAAATAAAAGCGTCAGGCCGAAAAAGTGAATCGCATGGGTTTGGCTCAGCGCCAATAAACCAAAGGCTAATAAGGTTGAGCAGGCCGACATAAATATTGCCATCATCACTCCATGACTGGTGTGTTTGGCTTCGGCAAAAAATAAGCTGTAATCAATACCAATACCCAGCACTAAAATAAAGGCTAAGGCATGAAATAAGCTAATGCTTGAGCCAACTAAGCCCAAACAAGCCAAAGTAAGCAATACGGCAAACGCCGGTACCGCAACAATGGCAAGCGCCAGTTTAATGCCATATTTAACGCTAAAAACAATACAGGCAAGCGCAAACACCCACATTAACAACTGAAACGTCAGTTGGCGATACTGGCCCATAATGTTGGATATATCGCCAACCTTATCAATCACTCTAACTTGCCCTAAAGGCCAACTCTGGTTGGTGAGTCGCTGGGTTAACGAGGGCAGAGAATGAATGCCGCCTAGTAATACAATGGCGCCAAATTGTGTCGTATTGTCAGCGCTTGCAACATCACCCAGCCACAAGGCTTTTAAGTCATCATTGGCGTGCTTAAGCACCGTTTGAGGTATGAGCCATGCTGAGTCAGCCTGATGAAGCTCGGCCATTAAACTTGCCTTTATGCTGTCATCTAGGCTCATTTGCTCAATGATTTCAGCTAAGTGTTGTTGGTAAAGCTGTTGCTGTAGTTGGTAGTGATACTGCTGACGCGCCATGCTTGGCATAAAGCGACTGAGGCTTACTGCTTGAGCGATTTCATTGTCTGCGATGGCGGCATCTAATACAGGGGTTAGTTGCTCAAGTGTTTGCAGTAAGTTTTGTTCATTAGCGCTACTGACCAAAATAAATTGGTTATCTGTGCCGCCGCTGAGCAATTGCCTCAGCTGGTTTTCTTCAGTGGTTATCGACTCTGGGCTTTGCTGCAGTTGCCGAATGTCATCGTTGCTAGTAAGTTGCGACAATCCGAAAAACAGTATGGCTAACACAGCAACAGGCAGCAACATGAGTACTGCTTTTTGTACAGTTTGTGTTGGAGTAAATACGCGCTGTAACCCGTTTAAATATGCCTGAGCAAACCCAAGCCCTTGAGTGTGCTTGAGTGAATGATTTCCTAAAAGTGGGAATACTAACAACAAGGTGAGATACGCGCCTATTAAGCCCGCAGCGCAAAATACCGCGACTTGTTGCATCCCCGGGAAAGGCGTAAAACCAATGGCGATAAATGCACTGGCGCTGGTGGCTAATGCGAGCGTTAGCGCAGGAAAGATACGTTTGATGGTGTCGCTGGCATTGTCATTGGGATGGGCTTGTTTTTCACAATAAAAATGAAAACTGTAATCAATGGCCACACCAATTAAGCTGGTGCCAAACACCAATGTCAGTAAATGCAATTCACCAAATAAGCTAAGAGTAGCGACAAAAGCAAACACGACTCCTGTGGATAAGGTCAATGTTGCAGCCACTAACGGCATTACCGAGCGAAATGCCAACCACACCAGTAATACAATGCCCAGCAGTGAGATTAGGCCGATTTTGCTGATCTCTTGTTTGGCTGATTCGGTTGCGGCGATAGCATGAAACAGTGCGCCGGCTTTGAGAAAACTGATTTGCGGATGCAGCTGGTTTACCTGGCTAAATGCAGATTCTAGCGCCAGTATTTGCTGTTGCTGTGCAGTGGGGCTAAACGCACTGTCGCGGCCTTTGGCCATAACGATAGCGGCAACTCCGCTATCTGTATCGGTGAGTAAAATACCCTGTTGGCGACGAAGTTTGCTATTAGGCGAGAGTGCCAACAAGTTTGCTGGAAACAATAACAGCGGGTCGCTCGCTAACAGTTGGCTGTTAGCAAAACCAAAGGCGCTATACAGCTGATTTTGCGCGCTCGCTAACAGCTCATGCCAGTTATCTGTTGCTAGCGCATGTGCTTGCTGGTGGGTGAGTAAACTAAAGCGATGCTCAAAATACACTTTGGCTAACTCTTCTAACTGATTGTCAGCGCCACTTCTTATGGCGTTAAAAGCTTGTTGTGGCTGGCTTTGTAACGAGGTCATTAACTGCTGAGCGGCATTAACGGCCTGATTTTCGCTGTCTGCTAATATGGCAATATACACTTGATTGGCGAGTCGTTGCTCGACGGTGTTTAATGCTGTTTCAGTGAGTTTGTCTTGTTGTAAATGAGGCAACATGGCCAAAATATCAGTTTGGATCCGTGCGCCTTGCTGCCATTGCCACGCGCCGCCAATTAACATGGCTAGCAGCAATAATAGCCATAGGGCAAAGCGGCTCTTGGCTGAGGTTAACGCATTAAACGGGCCGCGGGGCATTACTGAGCTAACCCACTGCTAAGGCTAAACAGTGCAAGTTCGCTGTCACTCAGCGGGCCTTGCTCTGTGTTGGTAAATTGTATGTAGGTGTAGTCGCTGATGTCCGTTTGCTGGCTGGTCATGATGAGTGAGCGAATATGCTTGTCACCACTTAAAGTAATGTTACCCATAGCGGCATGCACTTGCGGATCTTTTGCTTGTAAGCCGAGTTGCCACACTGAGCCTGTTGTTTCTGTGGGCATAAATAATCTAAAGTCAGCGCTGAGCGCGTTTATGTCGCCGGCCATGATGGCTTGCAATAAACGCGGCAGTTGCTGCGCGATGGGATTGCCGCTGGCTGCTGCGCTGAGCTGTTGCACTTTTCCCTGACTGTTTTGCTGAATTAATTGCTGATCTTTAAGCACCATCAAGCTGTTAAAGGGTTTAAGCTGTTGCCAAACCAAACCCTGACTGGGGCTGAAAATAAACCGACCCTGGCTTTGTAACGGTTTTTTGAGCACAGCTAAATGACGCTGTTGCAGGAATTGACCGCGGGTATCGGCTTGTAAATTCAGTTGCTGCGCTAATGCCTCAAGAGCTGACGAGCTAGCCGGCTGTTGGTACAAATTGTTAATTTGCGCCAATTGAGCTTCTGTTAGTTGAACCCCTGTCAGTTGCAGCTTGCTCTCAGCCGTTATAGGTGCCGGGGTTGCATTTACACTAGCAGTCAGTGCGCTGGCGCAAAGCACCAAATACATTAATGTTATCTGCAGCGCCTTAATTACTGGCATCAGGCTTGGCTCTCATCTAATAACGGACGAATTTTTTGCTGAAACACCTCTGGCGTTACAAAGCATAACTCCTGGGTGGTAATGTCTACTGCAGCTTGAATGGTATAACCCTTGGTAATACGCGCATTGGTTTGAGCATCGACAATTTGATAGTTAATTCGTAAACGGTTTTCCCATTCAACAATGGCGGCAATCACTTTGACTTTTTGATCAAAGGTGCTGCTTTTAACATATTTTATTTGTACGTCGACAATCGGCCAAGCGTAGCCTGACTCAAGCATGGTGCGGTAGTTATAGCCGAGTTTATCAAGCAACTGGCAACGCACTACTTCAAAGTAACGCAGGTAGTTACCATGCCAAGTTATGCCCATGGAGTCGACATCGTGAAATGGGATCACCATTTCCATTTCGGTAAGCAGTAAACCTTTCATTTAGCACACCTCCCATTGACCGAGTTGAATTTTTTCAACCGTTTGGCGCAGTACTGATTCTAAAGGACGGTCTTCAGTGAGCAGATCACAAGCCTCACTCACTTGCTCAAGGGTTTTAGCGAGCGATGGGGTTAATGACTGCGGATCTAACTCTTGCTGTATCACCCGTAGTTGGATCCCCTGGCTCATGGCTAACAAGGCCGCTGCTGCCACTTGTTCAGTAAGTTGCAGCACGCGCATGCAATCTCGCGCGGCAATGGTGCCCATGCTGACTTTATCTTGATTATGGCATTCTGTTGAGCGTGAAAATACACTGGCAGGCATGGTGTTTTTTAGCGCTTCTGCGGTCCAGGCCGACACACCGATTTGTACCGCTTTAAAGCCGTGGTTAATGGCGCGGCGCTCGCCGGTTGCCGCTGATAAATTAGCCGGCAAACCATTATTAAATTTCGGGTCCATCACTAGTGCCATTTGGCGATCGATTAAATCGGCAATATTGGCCACTGCATTTTTCAGTGCATCCATGGCAAAGGCAATATGCCCACCATAAAAGTGGCCGCCATGAAGTATGTGCTCGCCTTCGGCATCCACAATCGGGTTGTCGTTAGCGCTGTTGAGTTCGGTTTCAATAAACTGGCGCATAAACGGCAGAGCATCTTGTAACACCCCGATAATATGCGGTGCACAGCGGATTGAATAACGGTCTTGTAGGCGGTCTGAATTACGCGGGTGGGTATGGTGGTTTAAGTCTTCACGGATCCAACTGGCAATTTGGTTTTGCCCTGGGTGAGGTTTGGCGGCAAACAAAATGTCGTCAAAATGGTTGGAGTTACCTTTAAGGGTTAACGACGCCATTGCGGTTATACGGCTCGATAAACGGCTTAAGTATTGCGATCTGTCATAGGCTAAGCACGCAAGCGCTGTCATGACCGCGGTGCCGTTCATCAATGCAAGGCCTTCTTTTGGGCGTAATCTCAGTGGCACTATGCCAAGTTGTAAATACACATCTTTAGTGGCTTGGCGTTTACCTTGATACATCACTTCGCGCTCGCCGACTAATACCGCTGCAAGGTAAGACAGCGGGGTTAAATCACCACTGGCGCCAACTGAGCCTTCTTGAGGAATGATAGGCGTGATGTCGTTGTTTAATAGCCATTCAATACGTTGCAATAGTTGATAGCTCACGCCAGATTTACCCACGGCCAATGAGTTGAGGCGGCACGCCATTATGGCGCGAGATTCCATTGGGCTAAAAATGTCGCCTAAGCCACAACCATGAAAGCGGGTTAAATGCAGCGGTAATTCGTGGACTAAATCTAAGCTGACATTGACGGTGCAAGAGTCGCCATAGCCGGTGGTGACGCCATACACTACGCCTTCTTCATGCAATAAACTGTCAATGAAGCGTGCGCCTTTTTGAATATATTCAACGTAGTCAGTGGTGTCAGTCAGTTTAACCTGGGCGCCTTTGGCTACCGCAACCACTTGCTCTAGGCTGAGGTACTGTTGACCAAAATGCACTGTGTTATCGGTCGTGTCTGCTGAAGATGTGTGGCTCATGAGATTATCTGTCCTGACTGGGTAATGGGGCTGCACTTGATTGTGAAGGCTGGTTGTTACGGGTAACTAGCTCGTCCTTGCGCCAAAAATCGAAAAAGTTAAACCATTGCATTGGCGCGAGTTGCGCAAAATGGGCTAAACGCTGGCTATATTGGGTCATTGCATCGGTTAGGCGTGCTGTTCTGCCGGCTCGAGGGCCTTTTAGTGTGTCGCTTAAGTGTTCAACATGGACTTGATAACGACCATGTTGGCGAATGCAAAATAGGGTATACACCGGGCAATCTAATAAACTGGCCAAAATAAATGGCCCTTGCGGAAAAGCGGCCTCCTGACCTAAAAAAGGTAAATAGGTCACACGCCCTTGGCTGCTTGATGAGGTGCGGTCTGCTGCAATCACCACTATTTCACCTTGATCAATCTTTTGTTGCAACAGCATCGCAGTGCTAGGGTCGAGTTCATTTACATGGATTAAATTCAGGCTACTTTGCGGGTTAAGTTGCTGTAGGACTTTATTAAAGTTCTCCGCATGCTGGGTCAGCACCATCACATTCACTTTGACTTTTTGCTGGTGGATGGAGATAGCACGGCACAGTTCCATATTGCCTAAATGCGACACAATCAATACTGCGCCGCGTCCCGTAGCCACTTGATCTGCCAGAATATGACGGTCGTTAAAGTCGACTTGGGCGAGGTTAATTCTGTCGCACCAGGCATCTATTCGGTCGAGTGCGGCATTACCAAAAGCAAAAAAATGCCTAAGGCTGTCGCGCCAACCTACTGGACGGTTTAACTGTGGATGGTTAGGCTGTTGCTGTTGTACTCGATGCAAAAAGCCCAATGACGCATCACGAGCGGTTTTTCCGGTAAGGAAGAAATAACAAATCACTGGATACATCACAGCACGGCACAACCAATGCCCGCCCAGGCGATAGCATTGAGCTAAAAATTTAATACCCCAAAAGCTGCCGCGCTCGCTCATGGCTGACCAATGCTTAGTCGTTGTTTGAGTTGACTGATGTTGTTGATTCGGCTGATTTGAATCTTGTGTCGCTGGGTTATTTGGCGCTAAATGCGGCTTAGTAATAATGCGTGGCAAGCGGGTTAACATGCCAAAAAATAGCTTGGTGTGCATCCAACTAATACGCACATTATCTTTTACGCCTTGGAAGTGGCTAATGCCATCTTCTGGATAAATGACTTTGGTTGGCACATGTACCACAGGTGTCCCTTGCCAGTGCAGTTTTACCATGACTTCAATATCAAAATCCATGCGCTCGCCCAGCGCCTGTTGGCTAAATAACTGTTCGGTAGCCGCAAGCGGATACACTCTAAAACCACACATAGAATCTTGAATGTCAAAGCTGAGGGTTTCTACCCACACCCAAAAATGGGTGATGTAACGGCCATATAATCGCCCTTTGGGCACCGACTCATCGTATTGTGGTTGGCCTGATATCAAGGCTGTAGGGTGCTGCTCGCTGGTGGCGATCATCAAGGGGATGTCGGCTAAATTATGCTGGCCGTCAGCATCAACTTGTAAAGCATGACTAAAGCCATCTCGGTAAGCCTGGCGTAATCCGCTCATTACCGCCGCGCCTTTACCGCGATTATAAGGATGTTGAATTAAGGTCACCCAACTAAACTTATCGGCTAGCGCTTGCAGCACGTAACGGGTTTGATCGTCACTGCCGTCGTCGACCAAATAACAAGGTAATTGGTACTGGGCCAAATCGGTTAAGGTTTTTTCTATGGCGATATGGTGGTTGTAGTTAGGGATCACTAACGCCAATGTCATGAGGCACTCTCTGTATTCATGGCGGTGTTCATATCAGTATTAATACTGGAATTAAGGGCTATTCGACCAGAAGCAAAGCGTTTGTCGCCATCACGGTAACTGAAAATAAGTTTCGATTTGTGTGCCTGATGTTCGATGATTAAATCAACATAGGTATTGGGCAAAATGAGTTGCTGAAACTTAAGCACTTCGAGCGTGGCGACATTGGCATTATAGCCAAAGGCGTTACAGCCTAACTTAACGGCCCAATCTAATTGCGTTACGCCTGGCAGTACGGCCTGCTCAGGAAAGTGGCCGTCAAAAAAAGCCAATTCGCCACTAATGAACAAGCGCCAATGGCATTGTTCACCCTCGGCGTGTTGATGAATAATTTGCGGTAATACTGATTTAATCATGAATAAATAAAGCTGCTATATCGGCTGAAGTACGTTTGCCCTGGCTGTTCAGCGGCAAGGTGTTTGGGTAGCGCCAGCGCTTAGGTAACGTGATGCGCTCAAATTGGCTCAGTAAGTGATTTTTTAGGGCGGTGTTAATCGCTAACTTACCTTCATCTTTAAGGGTTTGTCTGCCAAGTTCATTTAAGCATACCGCCGCGCCAAGCATGGTGCGTGGTTGTTCTAATACCGTGACTGCCGCGTCACTGACAAACGGATGGGTTTGTAGCAAGTGCTCCAATTGCGCAAGTGATAGGCGCTTTTCTTCTATTTTGACAATGCGATCTAAGCGGTGCAGTAAACGAAATTGACCATTTTCAAGCAACTCGATTTTGTCATCGCATTTTACCCAGGTGTCTGGATTGTCTAAGTAAACCGACTGCAACATTAATGCCCCATCGTGCGGATCAGCATTCACGTTTACCCGTTCAAACGGCTGCCAGGTTTGTTGTTGCTGGTGCTGACGTCGATAAGCGATACCGCCGGTTTCGGTACTGCCAAATACCTCAATAGGTAATTGCTTAAAGCACTGTTTAACCGCTTGTGCTGACTCAAAATTTAACGGTCCACCTGAGCTGAAAATTAAGCTTGGAGTACGCTGTTGTGGTTGGTTGTCAAGGGCGTCGGGTAAACGGGTTAGCTGCGCCGGACTGCTGATTAAACACAGGTTTGGCATAATGGCGAGGTAATAGCTTAGGGTTTCTGGAAAGTCTATTTGTTCGCTTAAAAAAGCTCGACTTGCCGCTAACGGCCATAAAATTTTAAACAATAAACCATAAATGTGCTGATGCGATACCGTTGATACCACAGAGCAATGTGGCAAGTGCTGGGCAAAGGTATGCTCTAAAATACTGACTTCGGCATCAAGTTGCGCAAGGGTTTTGGTAATGGCTTTGGGCTGACCACTGCTGCCAGAGGTAAATAAAACCAGTTCACCTAAGGTGTTGGCTTTCGGCCAGTTTGCCGCGGGAAGGCTGAGTTCTTTTTTAAGGCTAACAAACTCGCCAGCTTCGCATAACGGTTTGTCGGCAATAATGGCGTCAAACTCATGGTTAAGTTGGCTTAATGTGCCGCGTTGAGTGTTGGCTGGCAGTATCACTTGCTTACCCGCAAGTAATGCTGCGCAAAGACCTGCGGCAAATAAATCACTGTTTTGGGCGGCCAGTAACCAGCGCTTGGCATCGCTTTGACTGAGCTGGTTGTGCAAGTGAGTGACATGGGCGCAAAATAACGAACCCGTCATGATGTCATGATGATCAAAGCTAATAAGCTGCTGAGCAGCAGGGCCATTGGTTAACCAGTTAAGCAAAAGTTTAGTCATGTTTTTTCAGCCAAAACTTGCGATAAATCCATTCACCACTGAGTAGCATACCGATAAGTACATAAGCTATCAGTCCGTTGTAAAGCGTCCACATTTCAATTGTTGTGGCTATTGCTGTGTAGGCTGCTATGGCGCCATTGACAACAAATAGCCCACACCATAATTTGGTTATGGTGCGTAAATACTCAATTGCTGAGTCTGGTAAATCAGGCTCTTTTATCCGAGCTAAGCGTTCAATCATACTGGGCCCATGCACCAGCGAATAACAGAATAAACTCAATAAACTGAGGTTGATGACCACCGGATAATACAGAAGCCAGTCATTACGCTTAGCAATAAAACTTGCCCCAGTTAACCCTATCCCAACAATGAGCGGCAATACCATTGCACGCACTTGTTGCTTGGTGACTATCATACGAGTAAGCAGTAACACACATAGCAATAAGGCGATGTAACCGGGCGGTAAATACTGTAATCCAAAATACACTGCTAATGGGTACGCAACAATCACTAACGTGGTAATGATCTGCAAGAATAACCGCATTAGCTTTGCATTAATCCTTCTACAGCGTTAACCACATCATTAACGGTACGCACGGTTTTAAACTCTTCTGGTTGAATCTTTTTACCGGTGATTTGTTGCAACTTAATCACTAAATCTACGGCATCGATGCTGTCTAAATCCAACTCTTCATACAATGATGCATCTAAGCTAATATCAGCTGGGTCTATTTCAAACTCATCCACTAAAATGGTGCTGAGCATGGCAAGAATTTGATCACGGTTTTGCATGCTGGCTCCTAAACACGTTGTGATTCAATAAAGCTAGCCAGGCTAGCCACACTGAAAAAGTGTGCTTTGGTTGCGTCTGAATTGGCTTCAATTTTGACGTCGAATTCTTTTTTGATAGCAAGACCCAGTTCTAGCGCATCTATAGAATCTAAACCTAGGCCTTCACCAAATAGTGCGGCATCTGTATCGATATCATCAATGGTGACATCTTCTAGGTCTAAGCTGTCAATGATCAGCTGTTTAATTTGATTGTGTAAGTTCATTATTTTCGTTTCTTATCAGTATGGCTATCAATAGGGATTGATAGGCTGTTTAAATAAAACTGTTGTAAATCTCGGGTGAGTTGCCGAGCCATTTTTGCTTCGTTACCTTGGGTAATCTCATCGTCATGGTGCAGTACGCTATCGGCAATTTCAACCGACATGTTGATGGTTTGCCGTGGTATTTGGTACCAAGACTCTTGTTTAGTTAAGCCCGCTACATCAGTGCGAAGTACCACTGGTAAAATATCACTTTGAGTACGGATGGCAATATTAGCCGCCCCGCGCGCAAATGGGTTGATGACATTGCCAACCAGTGTGCGGGTGCCCTCAGGAAAAATCACTAAGTTTGTGGCGTTATTTAACACTTGCTTACAATCTTGCAGTAGTAGGTTGGCGCTGCGATTGGGGATATAGCCCACGCTAGATAACACCCCACGAATAAACGGATTACGCCATAAGCTTTGTTTTACAATGCAGCCCGCATTTGGCATTAGGCTAATGAGTACCACGACATCCACCAGGGTTGGGTGGTTGGCAATCACAATATGGCCTTGAGCTTGTTGTAATAAATGCAGATTTTTGGTGCTGACATTAATCACACCCACTGCGGTTAACATGGCAACAAAACCTTTAAACATTAGACTCACGGTTCGTTGCACTCGTGCTGTGCGCGCTTGTTTAGTGCCCGGCCAATAACGTAATACTGGCAGTATGGTTAATGAACTGAGCAAACCGCCAAGACCAAACACCATGTAACACATTGCGCCACCTATCCACCGCGGGATATACCTAAACCCAGTTAATTTTGGGGCTAAGCTTTGTTGAGAGGAAAAGGGGGCTGACGGCTGCGAATTAATCATGATGCTCAACAGACCAATACCAATGACATAAACACCCCTGGATGTTTTTACCTGTGGCGATGTGGTGAATTAATTGGCTAAAGCTGATGTTATCTAGATTTTGGCCTGAGATTGGGCGGTCGGATACGCTTAAGGTGACTCTTGCATTCACATCACTATTGGCAGGTGCTAGGTATAAACCTAAGGCGATGGGCAGTTCAACTTCGTGGGTAAACTCACTGTAAACAGGCGGTACAGGGTCATCGCCAAACACCATCAATAATGGGCTAGGGTCTTGCGCCAGTTGCGCGTAAGCTTCAATTAATGCTTGGGGGAGGGTCTGCTCACCTGCAGCGATGGATGTTGAAGCGGCTGTATTATGAGTCACGATGCCGAAAATACCACTGGCTGTGTTGTGTACTGATTGGCTAAAAGCCATAGGCGAAAGCGGCTGTTGTTCGGTGATATCTTTTAGTAGCCCAAGGGTACGGGTCAGCTCGCCATGTCGTGATGAAAAAATGCTGCGAGTTTGCGACGCGACCTGGCATTCGTGCGCTGCCATTAACATCATTTTGGTGAGGCGACTAAAGCGGCGGCGTTGCATTGCTGGGATGTGCGATAAGGCAGGCGTTGCTTGGCTAGCAGACACACTTGTGTTTGGCTGTTGCCAATGTTGCCAGCTTTCAATGGTTTGAAAGTCTGGAGACCATGCGCCCCATGAGAGAAGTTGAAATGTTAAGTGCACTACTTTGCCTCTATAACTGCCTAGCTATCCTTATCTAAGTGTTAAAAAATAATCATCTATTTGCTGACTATTCGTTAACGGCGGTAATTGTACACCTAACAGGGGTTGTTTAAGAAGTCACGCAAAAGAAAAAACGATTTTTTAGATTATTTACTCAACAATATCGACTCAAAACATCAGTAAAAAAAGCGCGGCTGGTTAACCACGCTATTTAAGGTATTTAGAATATAAGTTAAATGATTACTGTGTTGGAAAGTTGGCCTGAAGTTTTTTAACCGCAGCTTTTATTTTGCGGGTGTTTTCAGGTCCCATACGAATTAGCAATTTTTGCGCGTTAGGTAAGGCTTCTAAATTAGGATCCGCAAATTGGTAATTGACACTGAAATAAGACAGTTCAATCGGGTCTTCGATAATCGGCGCATTTGCCACCATAGTAAAGACGGATTGCATGCGTTTATCAAAATCGACATCGCTATAACCTAACTCAGCGAAAGCCTCTGCAAATAGAGGTTTAAGCTCTGTGTAGGTTGTGACTAAATCTTTCTCATTTAAGCCAGCAACAAAGTCTGCATACAAATCGTAACGATGGTAGCTGTCAGGATTTAAGAAGGTTTTATTGGTGATTTCGCTAACCGAAAACGCAGTTTCAGGGCCTTTTAACGGACTCGCCTTACGCACCAACTCGCCTTGCGCTAGGTTGTCGACAAACACCACAAATTGACGGGCAATGTCTTTTTTCAAAATCATTGGCGCAATGTTCATTCCGTTAGCGATGGCTAAGGTTTTGGTTTCAACAAAGTCGTCTGATTCTGTTAGCGCGGGTAATGGCTCAGCGGCAACGGTTTCGTTGTTTGTTTCAGGTTCGCCAGTCGGCACAACATCATCGATATTTGATTCGATTTGTTGTGGTTCTTCAATCGGAGCCTGTTCAATAGGTGCTGCCGGTAGCGGCTCAGGAAGTTCAACTGGGGCCATGACGGCTGGTTCAAACTCTTCGCGCTCATCACTGGTAAAATAAAAATAGCTACTTGCAGCTAATAGAGCGATCACCGCGATGGCGATAAAGGCAATATTGCTACCTGACTTTTCATCAGATTGAGGGCTGATTCTGTCTTCTTCATTAACTTGCATTTCAATTCCTTGGCGTGTTTGCTAGCGATATAAATATCTAGATGGAGTCGAAAAATACTGCATGGTCGTTATACCATTTTGCAATATTCAACAGCGTTGTCTAGTGATAACTGATGATCATCTACAAAAATTCATTTTATGCTCAAGCTTTTAGGCTTGGACATACTGTTGGCGGTCTCCTAGCCATCGTTCAATGATAGCGTCGATGTTTTGCGGTGCCTGTTGGTTGATGTGCACTGCCAATTTTTGAGTCGGGGCGATGAGGTGCTGATCGCGAATTAAGTCGGCAATTTTAAGGTCAGCTAAACCGGTTTGTTTTGTGCCAAGCACTTCACCTGGTCCTCTGATTTCAAGATCTTTTTGTGCAATAACAAAACCGTCATTGCTGTCTCTCAACACTCCCAAGCGTTTGGTTGCCGTTTGCGATAGTGGCGCCTTGTATAGCAACACACAATGGCTGGCTACTGCGCCACGACCCACTCGACCTCGTAGCTGATGTAATTGGGCAAGCCCTAGTCGCTCTGGATTTTCAATAATCATTAAACTGGCATTGGGCACATCAACGCCGACTTCTATGACGGTAGTGGCCACCAATAAGTTCAACTCGCCTGATTTAAACTGTGCCATGATGGCTTGCTTTTCAGCACTTTTCATCCGGCCATGGACCAAACCGATTTTTAATTCGGGCAGTGCGACACTCAGTTCTGCTGCAGTGTCTTCTGCAGCCTGGCATTCTAATACTTCAGATTCTTCAATTAAGGTGCACACCCAATAAGCCTGACGGTTATCGTTTATGGCGGCATGCCTGACTCGTTCAATGATTTGCTGCCGACGCGTATCGGCAATGGCTACTGTGGTAACAGGCGTTCGCCCCGGTGGGAGTTCATCAATAATCGAGGTGTCGAGATCGGCATAGGCTGTCATCGCGAGTGTGCGCGGTATTGGGGTGGCCGTCATAATCAGTTGATGTGGATGAAACCCCTGACTAATGCCTTTTTCACGCAAACCTAGACGCTGATGTACCCCAAAACGGTGTTGTTCATCAATGATGATTAACGCCAGTTTGTTAAAGACCACGGCTTGTTGAAAAATGGCATGAGTGCCAATCACCATTTGTGCTGCGCCAGATGCAATGTCTTCAAGTGATTGCGCTCTGGCTTTGCCTTTTAGTTTACCGGCTAACCAGCCGACTTTTAGGCCTAAAGGTTCAAACCATGTGGCAAAATTAGCCGCGTGTTGCTCCGCTAGTAATTCCGTTGGCGCCATCATCGCCACTTGATAGCCATTTTCAATAGCTTGCAGTGCAGCAAGTGCTGCCACTAGGGTTTTACCTGAGCCTACATCGCCCTGCACAAGGCGCATCATTGGTATGGGGTGTTGTAAATCTTGGTTGATTTCAGCGACTACACGCTGTTGCGCACCCGTTGGCGAAAAGGGCAGTTGAGCCAAAAATGGCTGTAATAATTGCCTCGTTGTTGGCATAGCAACGGCCGCATCTTGATTGCTACGCTGACGTAATTGCAACATGCTGAGGTTATGGGCCAGAAGCTCTTCTTGTATTAACCGTTGTTGAGCGGGGTGTTGCCCTTGCTCTAACTCATAGGGTGACACAGAATTTGCTGGACGGTGCAGAGTATGCAGCGCATCGCGCAGGCTTATATTATTAGGCTGCAAATTGGCCGGGAGTAATTCAGGTAATCCGCCTTGGTCTAGCATGGCCAATGCTTGTTCAGTTAAGCGTATCCAACTGGCTTGTTTTAGGCCTTCTGTTGTGGGGTAAATCGGCGTGAGAGTGTCACTTAAGTTGACGGTTTCACCTGGGTGAATGATTTGGTATTCAGGGTGAATGATTTCTTTGTGATGATTACCGCGTCTTATTTCGCCATAAGCCCGAATAATGGCACCGTTTTCCATGCCATTTCGTTGCGCCATCGAAAAGTTAAAAAAGCGCAGGCTCATGATGCCGCTTTGGTCGCGGACATTACACACTAACATGCGACGCTTACCCTGCATGATTTGAGTCGATTGAATTTCAGCTTCTATGGTGCCGTAACTCGCTGGAGGTAAAGCGGCAATGGGATAAATTTGCGTGCGGTCTTCGTAGCGCAGCGGTAAATGAAACAACACATCTTGTACTGTTTTAATCCCAAGCTTAGCCAGTTTTTCAGCGACCTTTTTGGCAACGCCTTTAAGGTCTGTGATTGGAACTTGATCCAGTCGTAGCAAATTGCGTGCACCTAAAATTGATAATTAAAAAGTAAAAACAACAGTGATTTCAATCGGCCCCAATTAATCACTGTAATTATATACAGATGTTTAGGTTATCTTAGCAGAGTTTACCCACAAGGCAATATGCTATTACAGCCAGCCCTTTTGCTTGGC
Source organism: Shewanella saliphila (assembly GCF_014648295.1). Lineage (GTDB taxonomy): Bacteria > Pseudomonadota > Gammaproteobacteria > Enterobacterales > Shewanellaceae > Shewanella > Shewanella saliphila. The sequence goes on along the minus strand of NZ_BMQV01000005.1, from coordinate 20,418 downwards.
GATTCTCGCTGCATCAATACGATTACTTGCACTGAGTTTATTGATGGCTTCAGATAAATAGTTGCGCACCGTGCCTTCGGCGATAAACAATTTTCCGGCAATATCTGCGGTAGATAATCCTTCACTGGCTAGGCGTAATGCACGGCGCTCTTTATCATTAAGCGGGTCAATTTCACCAATGGCACTAAATGCTAACTCTGGGTCGATAACCCGTTTGCCAGCCATCACTTGTTTTATGGTGCTGATAAGTTCATCTGATGGAGCGTCTTTCAATAAAAAACCACTGACACCATATTCTAAAGCTCGTTTTATGTAACCCGCACGTCCAAAGGTGGTGAGGACTATAACCTTGGTTGAACTGGCTTGTTGTTGCAACCATTGGCTGAGTTCTAAACCTGACTTACCGGGCATTTCGATGTCGGTTAATAATAAGTCATAGTGCTGTGATTTGAGCATTTTTAAGGCGCTGTCGCCGTCTTCTACTTCGGTAATCTGCATGTCATCGTCGGTGAGGGTCAAAAGGGCTGCGAGTGCACCGCGGACCATTGCTTGATCTTCTGCTAATAAAATATTCATGTCGGCTCTGTCAGTGGCAAGGTGATGGTGACAATAAACTGTGGGCTAAACTGGTATTGCACATCGGCATGCAATAACGCCGCACGCTCTCTAATACCTTTTAGACCGTTACCCTCAGTTAAGGCTTTTATTGAAGTATTTTCAATATATTGCAGCTGTAATTGGTTATCTATGGTTTGGATTGCCACCTTACAGTGGTCAGTTTTGCTGTGTTTAAGGGTGTTATTCACCAGCTCGGTTAACATAAGACACAATTGTGATTCCGCAAGATTATTTAATTTTGGCCATTGCCCTTCAATGGTGACCGCAATGGATTTGTCTCGCAACATTTGGCTTAGCGTATGAGTAGTTTGGCTTATGCCCTGGTGTTTGTAATCGGTCACGGTATGACGTATTTGGCTCAAACAGTCACGAGTTATTTGGCTGACTTGGTTAATTTGCAGTTGTGCTTGTTCGGTTTTACCTGCGCTAATAAGCTTATCTGCTAGTTCCGCTTTTAATGCAATTGAAGCTAAGTGATGGCCCATAACATCATGTAAGTCGCGGGCAATACGTTCGCGTTCCAGCGAGGTGGCAAGTTGAGTGATTTCGTCATTAGATTGCTGCTGCTGACGTTTTATTTGTTGGCGCTTTCGTTCAATAACACCAAATACCCCAACACCCAAACAGATCCCCATGCCGTAAAAAGTAAAATAATAGCCAGAGTAACCTACCCAAAGGTTTATGGTTAACAGGAGAATACTAATACCAATAAAGCTCAATATCGCGGTTCTAAGTGAGTAGAAAAAGCCGATAAAGAAGCAACAAAAGCTAAAAAGTGAAATTGCGCCACTGGTTAACCACCCCGCTGCAATCGCGATGATTAACATGAACAAAATGGGTTTGTAGGCGTGTTCTGTTGAGTTGTTATAGGCCCAAAAGTAGCCAATAACAAAAGGGATTAACAAGGCCAAGGCTAAGGTTATTTTTAACCATTGACCATCCATAAAAAACAGTGGGATAAAATAAAAACCTAAGTTTATAAGATAAACCCATGCGGTTTTTTGTTCGTAACTTTTTTCATTATTAGGTGATAAGCAAGATGTCATTGTGCCTCCCAGCGCAGTTAATCATAGAGTAACTGCGCGTTAACTCAAGAAAAAGCAAAAGGCATTACTGTTTTACAGCCTGTTGGCTAGATAAAAATATAGCCCAGCCGTAGTGTGGATCTATGTCTATTGCTGCTTGCCAGTCTTCCAATGCACCGGTTAAATCACCTTGCTCCTGTTTGGCAAGTCCTCGCCATGTATAGGCTTCAGCATGCCCCCAACAAATGGTGTCGCAAGGTAGGTCGTAAAGCGTAATAGCTTGGCTTGCGAAGGATTGGGCTTTTTCTAGTCCGCCGCCAAATACGCTCGGGGTGTAAAATGCATTGATTGCTTTGACTAAACTGACTCTTGGGTTGTTGGGCTCTAGCTCTGTGGCTTGTTGTAATAGTGCGGCAGTTTTCATACCGTACTCAGCACCTTTGTTGTTATCTAACGCGATTTGCATGCCATATACTGCTGCTAACAGTGCTTGTGAGTCTGCAGTTGCTTGTGCACTGAGTAAGTTTTCTAGGGTACTTTGGGCCTGGTTTAACGAATCGGCAGTCTGTTTGCGTTGACCGCTAATGTTAGCGGTGATGGCTAATCGATAAAATGCGTAGGCTTGCTCATAGTCATTGGTGTGTTGGCTATATTGCGCTAGTTGACTTATGTTCATGGTGTTAGCTGCGTCATCAATATCCTTGATATCAGCAAAACTGTGGGGGCTGACTAAACTAAGGCTAGTGATTAATAGTAGTGTTTTCATGGCTATCTCCTTATTGCCCACCCTGTGTGGGAATAACCTTAGTATGGAGAAAACCCGATTTGATTATCAGACACAAAGGTCACCCAAATAAGGTGACAAATGTCATTTTGTTTTGCTAATAAATAAGGCCAACATTGCTGTTGGCCTTATTTTATTTGCTCAAAATAAGTGAGTTGATTACACCACTTGCATGACCAAATAGCTGGTATAACCTAGGTATCCCGCAAGTAACACGCCGCCTTCACGGCGACCAATGCGTAAGCCACTCCAGGCAAATGGCAAAACCATAATGGCAAAAATCAACATGGCGATAAAATCGACCTCATTAAACCCTGCTGCTGACACCGGATGGATTAAAGCGGTTGCACCTAAAATGCCCAGCACATTGAATATGTTTGAGCCTACAACATTACCAATCGCGATGTCACTTTGACCTTTTAATGCGGCCATCACCGAGGTGACCAGTTCAGGCATACTGGTGCCAATAGCCACAATCGTTAAGCCGATAATCACTTCGCTTATGCCAAATTGTTTCGCTAAATCAACAGCGCCATCGACAAACAAAATTCCGCCACCCACTAACATGGCTATCCCTACCGCAATCAGTAGTACTGACAACAGTGGTTTTTGTGGTGTGGCATCAATGTCTAACGCTTCGGGATTATTTTTTGAGCTGACATAACTAAAACCTAAATAACCAAGCAATAGGCTAAATAAAATAGCGCCATCAATAAAGCTGACATCGCCGTCGAGTAATAAGAACCACACTAAAACTGATGCCGCGATCATGATGGGAATATCACGTTTAACCATTTGTGATTGCACAGTAATCGGACGGATAAGTGCGGTTATGGCTAAGATAAGCCCAACGTTAACGATGTTAGAGCCCACCACGTTACCCAGCGCAATACCCGGGTTACCTGCAAGTGCTGATTTTACGCTGACCGCGAGTTCAGGGGCGCTGGTACCAAATGCGACAATGGTTAATCCAATAATAAGTGGAGCAATACCTAAACGAAGCGCAACCGCACTTGCACCGTGCACTAATGCTTCAGCGCCAAAGGTTAATATGATAAAACCGCCAATAATCGATAACGCAATGAACATGATTGTTTCTGCCTTGTAAAGTTAAGCTGTACCACATTAGCACTGCCTAATTGTGCGCGTATATTGACAGAATATGTCAAAAAAATACACGCTATTTAGCGTGTATTTTTTTCGGGTCAGATTAAAAATATCTGTTGCAAATTACAACTCATCTTCCCAGCGAATTTTAGCACCGCGAACACCTTCAACTTTAGCGCTAAAGGCTTTCTCAAGCACGTGGCGTTTAATTTTAAGTGTTGGCGTGAGCACATCATTTTCGATGTTCCAATCTTCATTTACAACGACAATAGCATCAACATGTTCGTGTGACTCTAAATGCGGGTTAACGCTGTCTAGAGTTTCTTTTAATGATGATCTGACTTCTTCGCGTGGTTGCAGTTTAGAGCCTTCAGATAATTGAACCAGTGCGATAGGATGCGGTAAACCGGATCCAATAACACAAATCAGTTCTACGTGTGAGTCCTGAGCTAATCGACGTTCAATGGGCACTGGTGCAACATATTTACCTTTAGAGGTTTTGAAGTTGTCTTTTACTCGGCCAGTAATTTCAATGTAGCCATCTTCGTCGATTTCACACAAATCACCGGTATAGAAAAAGCCATCTTCTGCAAATGCGGCTTTAGTGGCTTCTTCTTGTAGGTAATAGCCTTGCATTAATCCTGGGCTTTTCACTAACAACTCACCTTGTTCACTTTTACGTACAAGGCTACCTTCAACAGGGCGACCGACAGTGCCAATTTTATTGGGATTAAATGGATAGTTGATAATCGAATATGCACTGTTTTCTGTCATACCCCATGCTTCACAAATATCAATTCCGACAGAGTTGTACCATTGTATTAATGACGGCGGGATAGGCGCCGAACCTGATCCGTTTAAGCGAGACTGGTCTAAACCCAAACCTTTTTTAATTTTGCTTTTAACAATACTGCTAATAATAGGCAGCTTAAGTAAGTTTTTAAGTTTTTTCTCACCAATTTTATTAATAATATTAAGCTGGAATACTGTCCATAAGCGCGGTACAGAGAAAAATACCGTCGGACGGCAGCGTTGAATGTCGTCGACAAATGAATCTAGGCTTTCAACAAAGGCAACAGTAGAGCCTGAATAATATGATGAGCCTTCAATGGCAACACGTTCAGTAATGTGAGCAAGCGGTAAATAAGATAACAGACGGTCGGCGGTGTTGGTTTTTAAATCGCGTACCACGGCTTCACATGCCCAGCCATAACTGGCGAAGGTTTGAATGGCACCTTTAGGTTTGCCCGTCGAGCCAGAAGTATAAATAAGGGTCATCACCTGGTCGGTGGTTGGAAATGGTGCATCAACTAATGGCAGACCCAGTGTTAGCAATTGTTCCCAGTGATATTGTGCTGGCATGGTGTCGTACGGCATGGCTAAACGAAGAATGTCGCCCCCAACAGCGGCCTCTTGTTCTGCCCAATGATCAAGTTTGCCGCTAAAAATAGCTTTGACACCGCTGTGCTCAACCACATACCGAATGGTTTCAGCATTGGCTGTGGGATAGATAGGTACACTAATGTAGCCGCCGTACATTAAGGCTAAATCGACAATAAACCACTCGGCGCAGTTTTTAGACAATACGGCAACCTTGTCGCCTGGCGCTAGGCCTAAGTGACGAAGTGAGCCGGCAATTTGTTGCATTTTTTGCTGGACTTCGCGCCATGTGAAATCCACATATTTGCCGCCAATTGGCTGGCGAAGGTAAACTTTGTCACCTTGAGTTTCTACCCAATGAGACAACATCTCCACGGGAGTTTTAATTAAATTTTCCATCGACGCTTCCATGTTCTTTATTGTTATTGTGGATTTTATAGTTGAGTAAAACACCAACTTAGTATGGCCATTTTTGTGCATTGGCGCAAACAATTTGCACATTATGCGTGCAAGGTCACACTAGGATAAGTTAACAGAATTTGTTGAATAAACAATAAGAGTCGAGCAAATGCTCTATGAAATGGAAGTGAAAAATAATAAAAAAGGCACCCAAGGTGCCTTTATCGAATCTTTAACATTGGCGGTTAAATTTCCATTATGCCGTCCATTTCAACCAGTGAGCCTTTAGGCAGCTCTTTGACACCAATCGCTGCGCGAGCGGGGTAAGGTTGTTGAAAGTAACGACTCATAATTTCGTTTACAGTAGCAAAGTGAGATAAGTCAGTTAAAAAGATATTTAATTTAACGATATCACTCATTGTGCCGCCAGCCGCTTCGCACACAGCGGTTAGGTTTTCGAACACCTGCACAACTTGCTCTGAAAAATCATCGCTTATCATGGTCATTGTTTTTGGGTCTAATGGAATTTGACCAGATAGATAAACGGTACTGCCCACTTTAACGGCTTGCGAATAAGTGCCAATTGCTTGTGGGGCTTTGTCGGTTGCGATAATGATCTTTTCAGCCATTTGGGTACTCTCTTATAATTAGCAGTAATTAACGGTTACGCGATGTGCGCAATACTTCAGGTAACACACGGATCCGGCGCATAACGTTGGCTAGATGGACACGATCTTTAACTGAAATACGTAAATTAATCAAATACACACGGCCATCTCGTTCTTCTGTGCTGAGGTTGTGAATATTCGAACCTGCAGAGGCAATAATAGAAGTGATTTTAGCTAATGCACCATGGTGGTTAACAATTTCAACCCGCAAGTTAGCTTGGTATTCAGCACCCTCAACGTTATCCCAATGCACTGAAATGTACTTGTCTGGCTCGCCTTGATAACCACGAATATTGGCACAGCTTTCCATGTGAACCACTAGGCCTTTACCTGGGCTGACATGGGCGATGACCGCATCACCAGGGATAGGGCGACAGCAGTTAGCGTAAGTCACTAACATGCCTTCAGCACCACGAATTGGCATTTGTGGTTTTTCTTTGGTGTGATCTTGCGAGTCAAACTGCTCGCCAACCAAGCGTTGGGCAATCACAATGCTCATGGCGTTGCCTAAGCCAATATCGGCCAGCAACGAGTCAAGCGAAGTGTGCTTGGTTTCTTTAATCACTTTTTCGAGCAATTCTGGTGGAATGGTTTCTAGCTTAGTATCACCTAACGCATGGTTTAATAAGCGCTTACCGAGTGCGATGGCGTTATCACCTTTGAGACTCTTTAACACCTGGCGAATTTTACCGCGTGCCTTACCTGTAACCACAAAATTGAGCCATGCAGCGTTGGGTCTTGCACCTTTAGCGGTAATAATTTCAACCGTTTGCCCAGAAATAAGCGGTTGGCTTAATGGGTATGCTTGACGATTAACGCGTGCACCAACGCATGAGTTACCCACATCGGTGTGAACTTCATAGGCAAAGTCGACTGCGGTAGAGTTAACAGGTAGCTCTAAAATGCGGCCTTCTGGTGTAAATACGTAGATTTCTTCTGGGAATAATTCGGTTTTAACATTTTCAACAAACTCAAATGAGCTACTTGCACTTTGCTGAAGTTCAAGCAAGCTTTGCATCCACTTGTGGGCGCGAACTTGAGTCGTATTTTGTTTAGCTGCATCGGTGCTATTTTTGTACATCCAATGCGCAGCAACCCCTTTGTCTGCCATTTGATCCATTTCTTCGGTGCGAATTTGCACTTCAACAGGCACAGCATGTGGACCAAATAAAGAGGTGTGCAGAGATTGATAACCATTGGCTTTGGGAATGGCGATATAATCTTTGAAGCGACCAGGGCGAGGTTTATATAAGCCATGCATCGCACCAAGCACTCGATAACTGGTGTCTATGGAGTCAACAATAATTCTAAACGCGTAGATGTCCATCACTTCTTGAAACTGAAGCTCTTTGCTGCGCATTTTACAGTAAATAGAATAGAGGTTTTTTTCACGGCCTTTGACTTTTGCTGGAATGCCAGCTTCTTCAAGGCGAGACTCAATTGCTGATTCAATACTGTTTATTAACTCTTTGCGATTGCCTCGTGCGGCTTTAACAACTTCTCGTATCACTCTATGTCGCATAGGGTAATAGGCTTGAAAACCTAAGTCTTCAAGTTCGATTTTAATGTTGTGAATACCTAATCGATTGGCAATTGGCGCATAAATTTCTAAGGTTTCGCGAGCAATACGACGACGCTTGTCTGGGCGAAGTGCCCCAAGTGTACGCATATTGTGAGTACGGTCAGCCAATTTAATGAGAATTACTCGAATATCTTGAGTCATTGCCATCATCATTTTGCGGAAGTTTTCCGCTTGGGCTTCTTTTTTGTCGCGAAACTTAATTTTGTCTAGCTTAGAGACACCTTCGACTAATTCCGCAACCGTAATACCAAACAGCTCGGTGAGCTCTTCTTTGGTGACGGGAGTGTCTTCAATGGTGTCATGGAGCAGGGCAGCCATAAGCGACTCGTGATCGAGTCGCATGTCCGCCAAGATGCGGCTTACCGCAACGGGGTGGGTAATGTAAGGCTCGCCACTTGTGCGCATTTGCCCTTCGTGGGCATCACGCGCAACCAAATAGGCCTGCTTGAGTAATTCGACTTGCTCCGGCTCTAAATAGCTGGACGCTGACTCTTTTAGACCTTCAAACAGATACAAGTGGCGCTACTCCTTAAACTACGCGGCCTTCTGCAATAGCTGCAACAGCTGCGATTTCAGCTGCTTCACGTTCACGCACAGTTTGGCGTTCGTCAGCATCTAATGTGTTTGAGGTGACTAAACCAAGCTCGATTTCGCGCAATGCGATAACCGTTGGCTTGTCGTTCATCTCCTCAACCATAGGATCTTTACCTTGCACGGCGATTTGGCGTGCGCGACGCGCTGCAACCAGGATCATATCAAAACGGTTGCCGATTTTGTTTACGGCGTCTTCTACAGTTACGCGAGCCATGTGTTGAAACTCCAGTGTTATCTATGGGAAAAAATGACGCAAAATTGTACACTATGACAATTAATCTGCCAAGAGATCAATAAGCATACCATTGTGGGTATACTGCTGACTAGCACAGGTTAGCCTTTGGCTACGAATAATTGCATTTAAGTCGGTCAGAGCCGTATCAAAATCATCATTTACAATCACAAATTCATATTGTGCATAATGTGACATTTCAGATACCGCTTGTGCCATACGCGAATCAATGACTTGTTGGCTGTCTTGGCCTCGACCAGTTAATCGACGCTCAAGCTCTGCTTTTGATGGCGGTAAAATAAATACTCCAACAGCATAAGGCATGAGTTTTTTGACTTGCTCACCACCTTGCCAGTCGATATCTAAAAATACATCGATACCTTTTGCTAGCGTTTGCTCTATTACGGTTTTTGATGTGCCGTAATAATTACCAAATACTTCAGCCCATTCAATAAATGCATCTTGTGCGATTAGTGCTTTAAATTGCTCAACATCAACAAAATGATAATGTTGGCCGTCAACTTCACCCGGGCGAGGTTGGCGAGTGGTATGCGATACAGAAACCTGTTTATCGCTGGGTTTATCTTTTAACAGTGCCGAGATAAGAGAAGATTTACCTGCGCCGCTAGGGGCTGACACAATAAAAAGATTTCCACGAGTGCTCATAAATTGGGTTTCTCATTGGTTATTCATTAAGAAAGCTTAATATTATACTCGTTAACAGTAAGGTTATGCTAGCGCTATAAGTACACAGATAAACTGCGCTCAAGCTCGTTAATTACGGCTCAATTTGATATGGGTACTAGGGCATTATTTCGATAAAATAATTGCTTAACACACCCATAGGGTCTGGCTTTATAAGATAAATTCTGTAGGCTTTGCGCTATTGTGCTCAATGGTGTTTTTTTGTTATTAATTTTGCGGGTAGATTGACATCCCTTAGAGCGTATTTGTCACAAATTTTAAGTTTAACCATCAGTATTGGATTGTATTGAATAAACCCAGCTAAATAAACGTAAACCAATTATAGGAATGTTTGATGTTAGTAAAAACCCTGCTGTGCCGCGAAGGTCGTGACACAGGTTTAAGGTTAATGGCCATCGTATTTGCTGCTTTTGCTTTGTTGAGTATTGCGGCTTTGGTGTTTCCTGCAAGTATCATCATTTTAATCGCCACGGTTGTGTCGCTACCTATTGTTGGTTTATCGGCAATGCGCCGCTTACATGATGCGAATAAAACCATTACATTTGTGCTCGTTTGTTTATTGCCTGTACTTATTTTTGGTGTCGCGGCTTATTTTGAGGCGCCACTTGGCGCGTTAGCTGGTGTGTTTTTATTTGGGTTGGCTTGCGGCGGCTATTTAAGCTTTTTACCTGCGAAAAATCCTATTCAATATGCTCTAGGATATTATGGGCCTCATCGGGTAATGAATAGCGCACAAAGCGCGATGCATCGACGCCAAGACCCGGTGATGCAAGGTCAAGCGGTTAGCGTGTCTGTTACAGAGAATCCATTTGTTAATCAGGAGGCTCAGCCACAAACGGTACAAAATGACGCTGACACAGCAGATGTGGCTTATCAAGCGGTTAACACTGATGTTGAACCTACCCAGAGCCCAAAGCATGATGAGCCCTATGTCACTCAGCAGTTTGACACTGATAACGAACATGACACTGCTAACAGCACATTTTCCGCTAAGCGTGAGCGTAATAACCAACCCTTATATGTTGATCAAGATGCATTACAGTCAGGTTCGATAACTGAACTTGCCAAATCTTGGGTTAATGTGGCTAAGTTGCATCAACAAAAATTGTTGTTAGCTGGCAAAATTTTGGCCGCTGTTTTTGTGCTTGGATTGCTGATTTATCTGGTGATGGCGTTAATTAATGCATTTTCAAGCTCAGAAGATTCAGATGTCGAGGCAGAAATGAGCCAAGGTGTGATTGAACCCGTTAATATGAGCAGACAGATGGTTAAATTACCTGATGGCTTTTGGTTAGCCTTAGAAGGCGACGTGCTTATTTTACGTTGGTTAGGTGATACTGGTGATGCGCAAAACCTGTGGCGACTAGCCAGTGCAGTTGGCGATAAAACCTGTGCCGAGCTTGAGTTTAATGATGGTAGTCAATTTAGACCCATGACTGTCGATTTACTTGCCGATGGTGCCACTGAGGCCAAGTTTACCCCGCTGGATAAATATGTGATGGTGAACAACATTGCTTTGCGGGGCGATTTTAAATTGTGTGGTTATAAGTTTAGCTTAAAAGGCAGCCAGGCAGCGCTAATGAAAAATCCACAGTTTGAAACATTGCTAAGCCAATAATATTGGTGCAAATGGAGCATGTGATTGATTGAATTTATTAAACAAACTGTGTTGCCGCAGTTTGGTATTCATTGCGCTAATGCGTCAATTAGTACTTTGGGTAATGGGCATATTAACCAGACATTTTTAGTGACCGATGGCGCTAAAAAAATCGTCTTACAACAAATAAATACCCAGATATTTACTCAGCCTCATCTGGTGGTTAGCAATGCAGCTCGTATTAGCCAGCATTTAACCGCAAAGCACCAGCAGCAATACTATTCGCTACAAGTTGTTAGCCCAGTGGCTACTGTGGCAGGCGATTTATATGTCGATCTTAAAGAGCAAGGTTTTTGGCGTGCTATCGATTATTTAGAGCATAGCCATACGATTGAGTTAGTCACACAAACTGAACAAGCTGAAGTTGCCGCTTATGCCTTTGGTCATTTTGCTGCCGCACTCAGCGATATGCCATCAACAAACATTGATGATGTTATTACCAACTTTTTAAATCTGCCTGAGCGGATGCAGCAATTAACCGATGCGGTGAATGATGATGCTTATTCAAGGCTTAACACTTGCCAGGAATGGGCTACGTTTGCATTGTCACAAACCGCATTGCTCACTCAATTAGCTGAGTTTGAACGCTTATTACCACGACGAATTTGTCATAACGATACCAAAATCAACAATATGCTGTTTGATAAGCGCGATATGTCTAGTATGGCGATTATTGATTTAGATACCTGTATGGCGGGTTATTTGATGTATGACTTTGGTGATATGGTCCGGGCCTTTTGCTCGCCAGAGCCCGAAGATTCAACACATTTAGCTGAGGTGTATGCTCGCCCACAAATCATTTCAACGGCGACGATGGCGTATGTTGATTCCCTTGAAGGGATCATTACGCCACTTGAAAAGCAAAGTTTATGGTTAGGTATAAAAGCCATGACGTTAATGCTTGGGGTGCGATTTTTAACAGATTATTTAAAGGGTGATGGTTATTTTTCAATTAAATACCCGTTACATAATCTAGACCGAGCAAAAAATCAGTTAACTATTTATCAAAGTCTACTTAAACAAGAGCCGCAATTAATCAAGTTATTTGATTAAAAGAAAACCGTGCTTAGTTTTAACATTTAAGGTTGTTAGGATGTCTAATTTAGTCAGTAAATATAAATGGATTTTATTTGATGCCGATGAAACATTATTTCATTTTGATGCTTTTGCTGGCTTAAAGTTAATGTTCTCACGTTTTAACGTGGAGTTTAGTCTCGACGATTTTGCAGCTTACCAACAAGTTAATAAACCACTTTGGGTGGATTATCAAAATGGTTTAATCAATGCCGCTCATTTACAACATACGCGTTTTACCCATTGGGCCAATAAATTATCTGTTACACCTCAGCATTTAAACAGTCAGTTTTTAGCCGCTATGGGCGATATTTGTCAGCCTTTACCGGGTGCGCGTGAGCTCGTTGACTCTTTAAGCGGTAAGGTTAACTTAGGGATCATTACCAATGGTTTTACTGAGCTGCAAAGTATTCGTTTAAGTCGCACGGGGTTTAAAGATGCATTTAGTCCGGTCGTGATTTCAGAACAACTTGGTAAAGCAAAGCCTGATGTGGCTATCTTTAATCATGCTTTTAGCTTGATGGGGGAGCCAGAAAAGCACCAGGTGTTAATGGTTGGCGATAACCTTCACTCTGATATTTTAGGTGGTATTAATGCCGGCATTGATACTTGCTGGTTAAATCATCATGGGGCCGCGGTGAGTGACGATATCTCACCGAGTTATCAGGTTAGTAACTTAACAGAGTTACAGCAATTACTCCTACTAAGCTAACCCGTCATATTCGCACACTGCAGTGACAAAAAAGCCATTCGACTGAATGGCTTTTTATTTGATTCAAATAAGTTATTGGAATAAGTCTTCGGCAGCATTGTCGATAAAGATATCGCCACTTTGCTGTGTTTCTGTGACGTATTCTTTAGGTTCAGTACCTTCAACAAAATATTCAAATGCTGTCGTATGATCTGTCTTACGGGTTAATTTCCCTGTCGCTAAATCAATCCGAGCAGATACAATGCCTTGTGGCGGAATAACAGGATGTTCTGGCTTGCCCGCTAATGCTTTATTCATAAAGTCATTCCAACCGGGCCCCGCCGTTTTTGCACCCGCTTCAGCCCCTGATATTTGGTCTGGTTCGCCGTTTGCCATCCAGCTAGAGCGACCTAATTGACGACCATGATCATCAAAGCCGACCCAAAATGTAGAGGTGAGTGTTGGATTAAAGCCACTAAACCAAGTGTCTCGAGACTCGTTTGTGGTACCCGTTTTACCTGCTATATCATGACGCTTAATGAGTTTAGCTGCACGCCAAGCTGTACCGTTCCAGCCAGTGCCTTTGCTCCAATCACCGCCGCCCCAAATTACACTTTTGAGAGCCTCGGTGATAAGAAACGCTGTTTGCTCAGAAATAATCTGCTTAGCGAATCGTGCGTCAGGGTTACTACAGATATTATCTTCAGCGGTGAGCTGCGTGGTTTGGGTTTCGACATCATAATTAGGTTCAACGGCATCGTCTTGTTCAATGACTGGCTGTGACAGTTCATCTGCCATGGCGGCAAATGGGTCATCAACATCGCTAAATGTCTGCGTTGTATCTTGTGGTTTATTACAAGCAATAGCAGGGATAGTTTGCTCAATCAAATTGTCATAACCGTCAGTGACATGATCGATAAAGTAAGGCTCAACTAAATAACCGCCATTTGCAAAGACGTTAAATGCCGTAGCCACTTGTAACGGTGTTACCGAAGGCGAACCTAATGCCAGTGATTCATTGCGTGGTAGATCATTAGGGTCAAAGCCAAATTTAACCAGCTCTTTAATGGTGTTATCTAACCCAGCATGACGCATAGCGCGTACCGACATCACGTTAATCGATTGAGCTAACCCAACACGTAAACGCGTTGGGCCACCATAAATGTCAGGTGAATTTTTAGGGCGCCATGCTGTGCCCTGACGTGTATCGGGTTTATTAATTGGCGCATTGTTAATTAATGTCGCTAAGGTGTAATCTTTTTCAAGCGCTGCGGCATAAATGAATGGCTTAATGTTAGAGCCTAACTGACGTTTAGCCTGGGTGACACGGTTAAACTGGCTTTGACTAAAGCTAAAGCCACCGACTAAGGTTCTAATGGCGCCATCATGGGGCTCAAGTGACACGGTTGCACTTGATACCAATGGTATTTGCGACAACTGCCAATATTTGCCGTTATCACGGATCCAAACTTGTTGTCCCGCGGTGAGAATGTCGCTGGCTTGTTTTGGAGGTAAGCCTTGACGCTTGTCGCTAATAAATTTACGTGCCCACTTCAGGCCTTTCCATTCCAGTGTAATCAGTTTACCTTCAGCGTCGAGCACTTGAGCTTGTTGCTCGCTCACGCTCATTACCGCTGCTGGGATGATGCCTTGCATAGGTGAAGTGCGTTTGAGCGTGGTGATGATTTCATCGTGAGTTAATGGCGTCTCTGTCCATAACTCCTTCACGGGGCCACGATAACCATGGCGTTGGTCGTAGGCAAATACATTGTCACGTAAAGACTCTTGAGCCATTAGCTGCAGATCAGATGAAATGGTGGTGTAAACGTTAAAGCCATTGGTGTACGCTGCTTCTTCACCGTATTTTTGGATCATGTAGTCGCGTGCCATTTCAGAAATATAAGGTGCGTACAAATCGATTTCCGCCCCATGATATTTGGCGGTAGAAGGGCTGCTGATGGCTTCTTCGTACTCGGCTTGTGTAATGTTACGCTTTTCAAGCATGCGGCTTAATACCCAGTTACGGCGGGCGATAGCGCGTTCTTGGTTACGAATTGGGTTAGCGGCAGAGGGCGCTTGAGGTAAACCGGCAATCATTGCCATTTCTGGGAGCGACAATTGATTTAACTCTTTGCCGTAATACACTTGCGCGGCTGCACCCACGCCATATGCACGGTTTCCTAAAAACGAACGGTTTAAATAGAGCGCTAAGATTTCTTTTTTAGACAGTGCCTTTTCAATTTTTAATGCTAAAAAGATTTCTTTTACTTTACGAATATAGGTCTTTTCATTTGATAAAAAGAAACCTCGGGCAACCTGTTGAGTAATAGTACTCGCACCCTGGCTTTTTTTACCTGTGGTGATCAAAATGGTTGCTGCGCGAATAATACCAATGGGGTCGATGCCTCTGTGTTCAAAGAAACGTGCATCTTCGGTGTCGAGTACGGCATTGATCAATTGCACCGGCACATCATCGTATTCCACAGGAATACGACGTTTTTCACCAAATTGTGAGATAAGTTTGCCGTCTTGGCTGTATATGCGAAGCGGGGTTTGTAATTGAACCGTTTTTAATGAATTAACATCAGGTAAGTCTGGCAATACATAAAAGTATGCTGCTGCAATGGCGGCGACACCTAAAAGTGATAGGCTAAAAAAGGCGATTAATAAACGTTTAAACCACTTCACTCGATAATTCCAAAAAACAAAAATAGTGGCGTTAGTATATAAGCCGAAGAGTTTTTGGTGAAGTAAAACATGATTAAGTTAAAATAGTATTTGTAAAATGCAGAAACATTTTATACAAATACTTATAACGAGTTGATTATGTGCTAATCTCTTATAAAATAATAATAGAATTGTGATGACGGACTATGCTTTCTAAACTGTGGAAGCGGCAAGCACCTCAGATGGTTGGGATTGATATCGGGTCTCATGAAATAAAAGCCATTTTGTTGAGCAAGACTGCTGATGGATATAAAATTCAAAATCATGCATCAGTTCCTGTTAAGAAGGGAGCTGTAGTCGATCATGATATTCGAGATTCTGAAGCTGTAATGGAATCATTGCGACAGATTAAGCGCATTTTGCCTAAATCGGTAAAGTTTGCTGCTGTTGCTGTTTCCGGCTCAGCCGTTATGACCAAAGTCATCTATATGGATGCGGCATTAAACGAAGAAGAGATGGAGGCTCAGATTGAAATCGAAGCTGACAACCTCATTCCTTATTCGTTAGATGAAGTTAGCATCGATTTTGAGCGACTCAGCCCTAATATTACCGACCCCACTAAAGTTGATGTATTACTCAGCGCATGCCGCAGTGAAAACATTGATTCTCGCGTTGATGCGTTAGATGCCGTCGAGCTGGATGTTAAAGTCGTTGATGTTGAAGCGTATGCGTTAGGCCGCTCAGCTGAATTGATTTACGGCCAGTTACCTGAAGGCGCTAAAGAAAAATCAATTGCCATGGTCGATATTGGTGCGAACATGACCACATTTTCTGTTGTCGAAAAAGGTGAGACCACCTTTATTAGAGAGCAAGCTTTTGGTGGTGAATTGTTTACCCAATCTATTTTGTCATTTTACGGCATGCCGCATGACGAAGCTGAGCGCGCAAAAGTCACCAATCAACTGCCTCGAAATTATATGTTTGAGGTATTGTCACCGTTTCAAACTCAATTATTACAACAAATAAAGCGTACTCTTCAAATTTACTGTACTGCAAGTGGTCGTGAAAAAGTTGACTACATCGTACTTTGCGGCGGCACGGCTAAATTAGAGGGAATGGCAGAGTTACTCACCAATGAGTTAGGTGCTCACACCATTGTCGCCGATCCTTTCCAAGGCTGTTTACACGCAGATGACACCATGAAAAGCCAACTTCAACCCACTATGAGTAAGTATATGGTGGCATGTGGTCTTGCGTTGAGGAGTTATGCTCAATGGCGAACATAAACCTTTTACCATGGCGTGAAGAGTCAAGAGAAAAACAAAAACGCGATTACATCGGTATACTTGCGCTGGTTTTTTTAGTGACCTCTTTATTAGTTTATCTTTTTCTAAGCTTTTTAGAGTTAGTGACAGACGATCAGCGTCAACGTAATGCTTATCTTGATTCAGAAATTGCTTTGTTAAACACGCAAATTGCTGAAATTAGAAAAATTACTGAGCGTAAAAAAGACATTGAGCGTCGCACTGAAATTATTCTTAATTTACAGCAATCGCGTAATTTGCCTACTCATGTATTAGATGAACTCGTCCGCATAGTGCCCCCAGGGATTTACCTTTCTAGTATTGAAAAGAAGGGCAGTATCTTATGGATTGAAGGGCGCAGTGAGTCGAATAACAACGTCGCCAATATGATGAGAAAAGTGAAAACATCGTCTTATTTGAATGATCCTAATATGCAGTCGATTGTGACGCAAAATGAAGAGTTAAGACAATTACAAAGCTTTAAGTTACGCGTGACCATTCGTGATGATTCACAATCAACCGCTGTCGATACCAGCCAAGGAGCGAGAAAATGAATCTCGACCTCGACCAATTCAATGATATCGATTTTGATAATATCGGTGGCTGGCCTAAGCTGGTTAAAATTGTGTTTGCCGCATTTTTATCTTTATGTGTTATTGGTGCAAGTTACTATTTGTTTATTTCAGATACCCTTGATGTCATGGAAGCTGAGCAGCAAAAAGAGATACAATTACGTGAAGATTTCGAAAATAAATATCGTTTAGCTGCAAACTTAAAACTGTACCGTGAGCAATTGGTGGTAATGGAAGCGCAGTTTGCTGAATTATTAAAAATGCTACCGTCTGAAAATGAAATGCCGGGTCTGTTAGATGACTTAACATTTGTCGCAACGGATGCTGGACTTCGTATTAATAGCCTAGATTGGGACGACGAAATTGAGCGAGATTTTTATATTGAGTTCCCAATAAAAATGGCTGTTCAAGGTGATTACCATAAAATAGGTAATATGGTAAGCGGTGTTGCTAAGTTACCACGAATAGTAAGCTTGCATGATTTTGTGATTAAGCGAAATGACGCTGGCGGATTATCAATGGATATTCTTGCAAAAACTTATCGCTTTAAAGAAGGTGCTGAGTTACCACCACAAGCAAATAAGGGGCAGAAATAATGAAATTACTTCCTCTTTTTGTGATTATGTCGTTTTTATTAACAGGTTGTATTGGCGATCGTAGCGATTTAGAGCTATTTGTTACTACTACTAAGGCGCAACATGTCGCACGTATACCGCCTTTAAAAGAAACGCCTAAGTTTGAACATTTTGCATATCAAGCAGAACTGATGCGTAGCCCTTTTGTTCCGCCTTCAAGGGAACTAACAGAAGAAGTCATCGATACGTCAAAGGACTGTTTACAACCAGACTTAAAACGTCGTAAAGGTCGCCTAGAGACTTATGCGCTCGACAATTTAAGAATGCGTGGAACACTGAGTGAAGACGGTACTATTTGGGCGTTAGTCGAATCAACTGATGCTAATGTATATCGTTTAGGTGTGGGTGAATATTTAGGGCTTTATCATGGCCGAATTGCAAAAGTTACGCCGCAATTTATCGAAATTATTGAATTAATCCCTGACGGTTCAGGTTGCTGGGCAGAAAGAGCTAGCAACTTAGAATTATCAGGAAAATAACGTGCGAAGGATGAGGGAATAATGGAATCTTCTGCCGCGATGAAAAAAGCAATAACAAACTCATCATTGTGTAAAGCGCTTATAAGCGCAGTTATGTTCGTGGCTTTAATGCCAAGTGCATTCGCTGCTAATCGCCTTATGGATGTAAAATATCATTCTGTTGTTGATCACCAACTAGAACTCGAACTTGTATTTGAGTCAGCAGTGACATCACCCACGGTTGATTTGTCTGCTGATCCTGCTGAGATTATGCTTAATTTTGCCGATACAATTTCAAACCTAAATAAAGGTGTGATACCGGTAGATCAAGTCGGCGTAGAGCAATTAACTGCGCAGCAACAGGGTGGCGATCTTCAAATTGTCGTTGCGTTAAATAATGTTAAGCCGTACCAAGGTAAAATTGTTGGTAACAGTTACCGCTTAACCATTAATGATGATGTTGCAGGTCCAGATCAAGCCAGTAACCCTTTTGTGAATGCCATTCAAAGTATCGATTTTCGTCGCAATAAAACTGGTGGTGGTGAAATATTATTTAATTTAAATAATCGCTCTGTTGCTGCAAACGTTGAACAAGTTGGTTCAAAGCTCGAAATCAAATTATATAATACTGACATTGGTAATGATTTATTGTACGTAATGGACGTACAAGATTTTGCTACCCCAGTTAATAGCTTTGAAACCTTTAAAGATGATTTAACAGCACGCATTATGGTTGATGTAGAGGGCAGCTATGATTACAACTACCGTCAAGACGGCGACGTATTTAAAGTCAGTGTTGATAAAGTAGAACGAGTGTCTGTGGCAAAAGAAGCTAAAAAATATAATGGTCGCTCATTATCATTAAACTTCCAGAATATTTCAGTGCGTACCGTTTTACAGATTATCGCTGATTATAATAATTTTAACTTAGTCACTAGTGATACCGTAGAAGGTGATATTACTTTACGTTTAGATGATGTGCCTTGGGACCAAGCTTTAGATTTAATTTTACAAACAAAAGGTCTTGATAAACGTATTGAAGGTAATATTTTAATGGTTGCGCCAAGTGAAGAGCTGGCTATCCGTGAAAGTAACGACCTTAAAAATAAACAAGAAGTAAAAGAATTAGCGCCGCTGTATTCTGAATACTTACAAATTAACTATGCAAAAGCCCTTGATATTGCCGAGTTACTGAAAACGCCAGAATCAACGTTATTATCTAACCGTGGTAGCGTTGCTGTTGATGAACGTACTAACACATTATTGGTTAAAGATACGGCTGACATTTTAGAAAACGTACATCGTTTAATTGAAGTGCTTGATATTCCAATCAAGCAAGTATTAATTGAAGCACGTATGGTGACAGTAAAAGATGACGTCAGTGAAGACATAGGTGTTCGCTGGGGTATCACTGACCAACAGGGTTCAGATGGCACATCGGGTACGCTTGAAGGTGCAAGTGATATTGCCGGTGGTACTATTCCAAGTCTAGACGACCGCTTAAATGTTAATTTACCGGCATCAGCGACCTCAGCTACTAGTATTGCTTTCCATGTTGCTAAGTTAGCCGATGGTACCGTGCTCGATTTTGAATTAAGTGCATTAGAGCAAGAAAACAAAGGTGAGATTATTGCCAGCCCACGTATTACCACTTCTAACCAAAAGTCTGCATACATTGAGCAAGGTGTTGAGATTCCTTATGTAGAATCAGCCTCTAGTGGTGCAACAACCGTAACCTTTAAGAAAGCAGTGTTATCTTTACGTGTTACGCCACAAATTACGCCTGATGACCGCGTTATCCTTGATCTTGAGATTACTCAAGATTCACAAGGTACAACCGTTGCAACAGCCACGGGTGAAGCGGTAGCGATTGATACGCAGCGTATTGGTACTCAGGTGTTAGTGAATAATGGAGAAACCATCGTACTGGGTGGTATTTATCAACAAAACCTTATCAGCAGTGTGAGTAAAGTGCCTGTTTTAGGTGATATTCCATTAGTGGGCTTCTTATTTAGAAACACATCTGACACCAATGAGCGTCAAGAGTTATTGATATTTGTAACACCTAAAATCGTAACTGAAAAACTGTAATATAGACAGGTACATCAGTAAAGATTGACCATAAAAAGCCAGCTTCAAAGCTTAATGCCGCTCGCTTAACAGTGAGCGGCTCTTTTCTTATGGGGGTAGCGTGGTGCTTTATATAGCACTTGTCTTGGAAATGGTTTCCGCTTTCTTTTTTTCGGTAGGATTAATCGCTTTCCGT
>NZ_BMQV01000004.1 GCF_014648295.1 Shewanella saliphila | reverse complement strand
AAAGGGCAAGTTTTACACGCGTTTATGCTGCGTTATTGATTTTGGAAAGGGAATAACCATTACCCGCAATCAATGCCTTGTCTAAACGCGTGTAAATTCTTGCTGAAATCGAGCATCTTCAGGTTGTTTGGGTATATAATCCGTAAGGATTAGCCACGCAAACAACAAAAACTTAAATCAATTCAGTTAACATGGTGTCGGTGTAAGCCACTAGCTCATCTCCGTCACGCACCTTTGCCACATAGTCTGGGTTAGCAATAAACGGGCGTCCAATGGCTAATAAATCAAACTTGTTATCGCTAATAGCAGCACTGCCAGTTTCTGCGGTGTAACTGCCCACGCCCACTAATGTGCCCGTGTAAACGCTACGAAGATAAGCCGAGATACTGCCACCTAGGTAATCAAACTCCATTGAGTCGTCAAAAATTCCGCCGTGTAAAAACGCTAAATTGCGTTTAGCCACCTCAGGTAATAAATAATCAAATACTGCGCGGTCGCGTGAGTCGCCAGCCATATTAAAATAAGCACCTGGAGATACACGTAATGCTGTGCGATCAGCGCCGATACGCGCAATAACAGCATCGACCACTTCTAACGCAAAGCGTGACATGTTTTCAGGGGTTTGGCCGTATTCATCTTCACGACGGTTATTGTCGTGATGTAAAAACTGGTCAATTAAATAGCCATTCGCGCCGTGAATTTCAACGCCGTCAAAACCTGCATCAATCGCGTTTGCAGCCGCTTGAGCATAATCAATCACTAATTGTTTAATGTCTTCAATTGTGGCGGCTTTTGGCGTTTGGTAAACCAGTTCGCGCATTCTTGGCACTGTGCCTTCAACCGCTTGGGCAGAAGACGATAATACGTCACCACCGCCAAAAAAGTGTGGATGAGCCACGCGGCCGGTGTGCCATAGCTGGGCAAATATTTTGCCGCCATTTTTGTGCACAGCATCAGTCACTACGCGCCAACCATCAATTTGCGCTGGGGTAAATAAACCTGGAGTGTTTGGATAACCCTGGCCATCGGCGCGAATAATCGTGGCTTCACTGATAATTAAGCCGGCTTCAGCACGACGCGCATAATAATCGGCAATCTGCTGCGTAGGGACCAAGTCATCATCTGCCATACAACGGGTTAATGGTGCCATTAGAATCTTGTTTGATAATGTTAGGGTGTCATTGAGTTTATATGGTGTAAATAAACTTGCCGTCATGTGACGATCTCCTTAATTGAATATGCATTCAAGAATAATGATATTTGAATACACATTCAAGTATTTTTTGAATAGTCGGTCAAATTTGGATAGACTCAGAAAATATGAGCTATTGCGCTTTGTTATTAACTTTAAGTGGCAGAATATGAGACACGCTGAATTTGATAGAGAACGAGTATTACGTGCGGCAATGTGTACCTTTATGGTAAACGGATTTTCTAAAACCAGCATGCAAGATCTCACTAAAGCGACAGGACTGCATCCTGGGTCGATTTATTGCGCTTTCGATAATAAAAAAGGTTTATTCATTGCCGCAATTGAACAATATCAACAAGATAGAACAGATCAATTTAAGCAACTGTTTGCCAATGACCGCTCTGCAGTAGATAACTTAAGTGATTATCTCGCGCAAATATTACAAGAGTGTTTAAGTTGTGATGCTACCAAAGCCTGTTTATTGACTAAATCGTTAAGTGAAATGGGTGAGCAAGATGAGCAGATTAAACAAATCACTTGTCAATTTTTACAGTCATGGCATCAATCATTAGCGCAGGTATTTGATACCGCAAAAGCACAACAGCTTATCCCGCAAGAGAGCGATAGCCAGTTTTTAGCTCAGTATTTAGTGATGGGGATTTACGGATTACGAACGGTAGCGAACACCCAACCTAATGTAGAAGTATTACAACCCTTAGCAGACAAACTGCTCGCGGATTTAATCAGACAATAAAAAAGACACTTGCGTGTCTTTTTTATTATTAATCAATCATGTTGAGTGATTAACCAACAGTGCGCTGCGAATAAACACGCTCACCTAACGAATTCAATATTGTGCACTCGCCTTCGAGTACCGCAATAATTGACTTACCACGACGGAATGACTCAGGGATCATCACACGCCCAGATTGACTGACTTGTAAATCAGTCAATACAGCGTTGTACATTTCAAGACCTGCAGGAGCATCGTAAAATAACACGGTGACTGTCGCATTTTGTGCTTGAACTGCTTCAGCAGATTCAGATTTCATATTAGGACTCTCATTTCCAGCATTATATGCTAAGTGTAGAAATGATATTGATAGTTGCAAATAATCAATACATTTCAGGGTAAATAAGGAGCGAGCCTCAGGTATCAAAGCTTGAGTATCTCTCACAGAGAAGTCCTTTCTCTTATTATGCTATTTTTGGCTATCATTGATAACACATCTGTAAATTGTATTATCGAATGGGCTAACTTGATACATAAACTTAACACATCAGATGTGTAAATATGAGTATTTCTATGTAGCTCACATTCCTACCCCAAGCGAAATATGATGATACTTATCGCGTTATCGACAGTAATTCAACAATATTTATGCTCTGCACCTAAACACAACGGCTTATTCCTGCTAGAATCGGCGACACTTTTACGACTTCCATTTCCGAAATATAACGAGATTAAGATGGGCAGAGCATACCAAAACCGTAAAGAATCAATGGCTAAAACAGCCGGTCAAAAAACACGTTTGTATTCGCGCTACGGTAAAGAAATTTACATTTGTGCCAAGCAAAGTGGTGTTGACCCAGACGGCAACTTAGCATTACGCAGCTTGATAACACGCGCGAAAAAAGACCAAGTGCCAGCACACGTGATTGAACGTGCAATTGAAAAAGCACGTGGTGGTGGCGGCGAAGATTACGATACTGCACGTTACGAAGGTTTTGGCCCTGGCGGCTGCATGGTAATTGTTGACTGCTTAACCGACAACGGCAACCGAACTTTTACCCAAGTTCGCCAAGCTTTTGTCAAAAATGATGCCAAATTAGGTAGCCCAGGCACTGTTGGCCATATGTTTGAACATCAAGCCGTGTTTGTATTTAAAGGCGAAGACGATGAAGCCATTCTTGAGTTACTCATGATGGCTGAAATTGATGTAACAGACGTTGAATTAGAAGACGGCATGATAAGCGTATTTGCACCTATCACTGAATTCAACAACATCAGAACAACCTTGACTGAAGCATTCCCAGAAATGGAATTTGAAGTTGAGAGTTTATCGTTTGTACCACAAACAATGACCAGTATTACTGGTGAAGACATTGAAACATTCGATAAGTTTATTGCCGCATTAGAAGATTGCGACGATGTACAAAACATTTATCACAACGCTGAAATTGACGAAGAATAATCATCGTCTTTAGCAACAAACAAAAACGCAGCCCTTAAGCTGCGTTTTTTGTTAATGAACCAATGGATTAACGAAGATCCATCTCTTGTACTTTTTCATAAGCAATTTCAGGCGCCGTAACATCAGGCTTTTCATGTAAATCTGCTTTAAGTTGGCCTTTACGGTGTTTCAGTGCAGCATCTAATTTTTTAGCAGCGCTGGTAATGGCTGGATACATTACTGCATTGTTACCTTTTGCAGCAATTCGAGTTCCTTCATAGTTGGTACGAATTTCAACATCAAATTCACCATGCTCTTTTGCAATGATGATATCTAACGAAATAAGCGTTGGGAAATGGCTAGCTATTTTAGCGAATTTTTCTTCTACGTGTTGTTTGACAGTATCAGTAACATCAACATGGTGACCAGAAAGATTTATTTTCATAGATTGTCCTTAACAGAATTTTACTTGCCAAATTTATCGCGTGGTACAAATGCATGCTGACATAAATAACTAAGTTGTACAAATGCATGCTTACATAATTAGACATGGGGCATGTGGGTGAAGTCACAAGTGGTAAATTTAAAAATGTGACTCATGTGCCACCAGCAAGTGTTTAAAACCAACTCGAATGGGCTATATCAAATAGACCTAACCCTTACATTGATTAAACATCAGATTACTGATTAAGTATAGACACATTTTTAGCGGCGTTGAGTGCAACTTTCGTGTTGTTTATACAAATGGTGATAAACCCATCAATTAACCCGTAAAAGCAGTTAATTTATAAGCAAATGTAGTTATTTTATTTTTTTTAATTAAGTCGAATTAATCATTATTAGGATCCATCATGGCAACAAAACAGCTCCAAATTGATATAGTGTCAGACGTAATGTGCCCATGGTGCATTGTAGGATATCGCCGTCTTGAACAAGCATTAAGCCAATTTGACGACCTTGATGTGACATTACATTGGCACCCTTTTGAACTTAACCCATCAATGGGACCTGAGGGTCAACATTTGGGCGAACACATTGCTGAAAAATACGGTTCAACGCCAGAGCAAAGTGCACAGAATAGACAGCGGCTCACTCAAATGGGTGCCGATTTAGGTTTTGAATTTAACTTTTCAGACTCATCGCGTATCTATAACACCCTACTCGCCCACCAGCTGCTGTATTGGGCTGCTGAATCTGGTAAACAAACTGAACTGAAACTGGCACTATTCACCTGCTACTTTACCGAGCAGAAGAACCCAGATGATATAGAGGTGTTAGTTGAAGCCGCCACCAGCGTAGGGTTAGATGCAATTGAAGCCCGGACGGTATTGACCGACAAACGTTATGAAAAAGCGGTCAAAGAAGAAGAGCAACTGTGGATTAGTCGCGGCATTCAAGCCGTGCCGGCCATAGTGTTTAATCAGCAGTATTTAGTCTCTGGCGCACAAGAGCCCGCTACGATTGCAGAGTTAATCACCAAGCTCACCACAGACGCTGCATAACATAATATATCCAAGCCTAATGATTAGCTGCAAATTAAAAGCGTTTTTTTCGATCTGCTTCATAGACTTTCATTAGCACTTGGTGTTGAATCTAGCCTGATAAGTTATCGTTTCACTCACCTTCGCTCTGATATTAAACGGTACATTGAGTCGTTATAAACAGCCACTATTTTAGTGGTTTTGGGAGTACAGAATGGGTTTTAAAACAACGGTAAATTGGCAGTCTTCACCCAGTGAAGAAGGTGAGTTTAATCGCGACCATCAGGTCAAATTTGGCACAGGGCAAACCATCGACGCATCATCGGCGCCAGAATACAAAGGCAATGCAGAAAAAGTGAACCCAGAGGAAAGCTTTTTAGCGGCATTATCGTCGTGCCATATGCTGACGTTTTTAGCGATTGCGCATTTAAAACGACTGCCCGTACTGAGTTATGTTGACAATGCCACTGCCGATTTAGGCAAAAAT
Organism: Shewanella saliphila; assembly: GCF_014648295.1. Taxonomy (GTDB): domain Bacteria; phylum Pseudomonadota; class Gammaproteobacteria; order Enterobacterales; family Shewanellaceae; genus Shewanella; species Shewanella saliphila. The sequence goes on along the minus strand of NZ_BMQV01000004.1, from coordinate 153,293 downwards.
GAGGCGGGTAAAGTAGCAGTAGTTAAAATGACACTTGAGCCAATTGTGACCTTTGCAGAAGGCATTGAAGTCACCCAAGAAACCTTAGATAAAATACATGAAAAAGCACACGCAAACTGCTTTATTGCTAACTCAATTGCTTGTGAAGTAGAGATTAAAACCAACTAAACAACGCATTAGCCCTCGTTAGGTTTAATGCCAAGCTTATGTTTCATCATTAATAAAAATGCCCCTACCAAATTGGATTTGGCAGGGGCATTTTTTTACTTAACCAGAACTAGGGATAAGGTTACTTACAAACGCGCTTACAGCCTTTGCTTGTAAGCATGGCTAACACTAACCCTATTTGGTTTTTATATCACCCGCTTTACCTGTTTTTGGCATAGGTAACCCTTGTAACGGCGTAATAGGTTGTTGTACCAACTCATCTTTTAAGTAACTGATTGCCGCCTCAAGCTGGGCGTCTTTGCCGCTAAATGTCGCGTAAGGGAGGTTATCAACTTCAATGTCTGGCTCAACACCGTGGCCTTCAACAATCCAGCGACCATCGATAGCGTATTGAGGGTATTCGGCCACTCGCGCCATGCCTTTGTCGGTAACAGAGTTACGCCCCGACAGCCACACACCTGCACCGGCAGTTTGTTTACCAATAATAGGGGCAATATTAAGCGCACGAATACCGGCAGAGAAGGTTTCGCCGTCTGAGTAAGTCATCTGATCGGCCAATACCACTAAATGACCTCTGAACGTTTGCTGCATGTTTGCATTGGTGCTGCCATGGGTTGGCTGCCAGAATGCCCAGGCACGACGCAGCAGTTTTTCAATGATCCAGCTGTCGATGTTACCGCCACGATTACGGCGCACGTCAATGATTAAGCCGTCTTTGTCGTAATTGGTATAAAACTCACGGGCAAAGCTTTCAATATCACCTGAGCCCATGGCATACAAATGTAAATAACCAATATTGCCTTTAGAAGCTTTAGCGACTTTGGCACCATTATGCTCAACCCAATCAAGGTAACGTAGCTTGGCGTCAGTACGTATGTCGTGTGGTGTTACCACGGTATTAAGAGCCGTTTTGCCACGTTGAAGCCCTATTAGCACTTGTTTATCGCCCTGGTTGCGCAGTAGCTGCGTCACATCGGCAACAGAGTCGACCTTTTTGCCATTAATCGCACGGATAACATCGCCCTCTTGGGCATCGACTTCAATGCGCGCAAGCGGTGAACCAGACAAAGGCAACTCGTTGTCGGTTTGGTAAATATGGCTGATCACCACCCCTTTATCGGTCTGGGTTAATCTTGCCCCTAACGCTGCGGCTTTGGCCGCATCGGTATTTTTGTCAATGTCACCACCACGCACTTGCGAATGCAGTGAGTTAAGCTCACCCATCATTTGCACAAAGATGTCATTAAGTTCGTTACGGTCGGTTAGCCTGTCTACCAGTGGCTGATATTTGGCTTTGGCTGCTTGCCAATCTACGCCGCGCATTTTAGGGTCAAAAAACGAGTCGCGATGCATAAGCCAGGCATCTTCAAAAATCTGTTGCCATTCTTGTTGTGGTGAAATGCTTAACTGCCATTGCTCAGTGCTGACTTTAGCTTTAGACACATCGCTTGGAAGTTTGTCGCCCGCATCAACAATCATGATATTTTTAGGGTCTGACTTTTTGCGCAGCATAAGTTTGCGGCCATCTTTTGCCAACGCATATTGGCCCACATCGTCACTAAAAGTCTCTGCTTTTGGCTGTTGTACATCAAACTTAACCAGTTTTAACTCGCTTTTACCTTGATGGCCATCGAGTAAATACAGCTTATCTTTGGTGGCGGTTAAACTGCTGTAGTTGCCAGCATCTACTGGCACTTGCCATAAACGCTGATTTAATCCATCCCAGTCAACTTTGGTTTTCGCTGGACTGTCTTGATCTTTTTTATCGGCTGTTTTCGCACTTTTGTTAGCAGTTAGTTCAGTAGGCTTAGCAAACGGGAACGTCGCTTTAGGGTCTAAGGCCAAGGCAAATATTTGGGTGCGTTTGTCAAAAATGGGCCCCATGTTACGGTCGCCCCAAGGCGAGCCTGGATTGGCTTTAAATTCGCGGTTAGACAAAAAGTACAACCATTTTCCGTCATGGCTAAAGCTAGGCGAAAACGACTCGTATTTATCTGTGGTTAAGGTTTGGGATTTAGACTCATTAACAGAATACAGCACAATTTGCGGTCGTTGCTTGCCGATTTCTAATTTGGTTAACGCAATAAATTGGCTGTCGCCAGACCATTTAATGTCTTGATAAGGGCCAAGGCCTTCACCATTTTCGATAATTTTTTGGTTGTTGCTGCGAGTTAAATCCAATAACCACACATTGCCCATGTAATCGTCGTGCGCTAAATAACGGCCATTTGGCGATAACGTTAAACTGGTGCGCAGAGTGTTACCATTTTTTGTCAACTGTTTTGCCCCAGCAGAGCCGTCTGCTGGATATTGCCAAATTTCTTGTTCACCAGAAGCATCGCTAATGCCATAAACCCATTTTCCATCACTGCTGAGCAACGCGTCACGCACGCGGCTATTGGCAGGCGTGGCTATTTGTATCAAACGACGGCCATCGTTGCTGGCAACCGCCACATGGCTGCGCGCGGTAATCACCACATTGTCACCTTGCTGAGCAAACACGGTTGAGGTGGCGTAATCCATTGGGTCATTCACCCATTGCTCACGGCGGTGAGCAAAGTCGCTGGTGAGTTCAATATCTAGGGTACTTTCGGCCATGTCGGCTAAATTGAGTAACTTAATGTCGGCGCCTTGTTGAAATACAATGCGGCCATTATCAAGTTGGGCATCACGCACTTGCCATTGGCTGTATTGGGTATGCTGTTTGATGTCTGTGCCATCAATACTCATTGACCAAATATTATCATTACCAGATTGGTCGCTGACAAAATACACCCGTTGTTGCCATACCATCGGCTGTTTGACAGAACCTTCATGAGCTGTGGTTAACTGTTGCGCTTCTTGTTTGCTGCCCAGTTTATAACGCCAAATCTCACCTTTAGCGCCGCCGCGATAGACCTTGGCGTTGTCGCCACTCACCTGTAAACCAAACTGAGTAAAGTATACATACTCGCCTTTATCATCGATGACGCCTTCAACAGCGTCGGCTAATGGTAGGTCGGTAACAGTTAATGTTTGCGGGTTAACGGTTTTGAGCACCCAAAAGTTTGCGGGGCCAAAAGCATTGTCGGTGGAATACAACACCTCACCTGCAGCGGTCCATCCTTGCAGGCGTACTCGGCTGTTTTCAAAGCTCACGCGTTTTGCCACGCCGCCCGCAATGGGCATCACATACACTTCGGTTGCACCTTCATAATTGGCGGTATAAGCCACCCATTTACCGTCTTTAGAAATCGTGGCATCGAGCTCTTCAGCGGTGAGGCTAGTTAAGCGGCTGGCTTTGGTTTGATTAAGTTGTGTGGTCCACAAGTCGCCTTCTGCGGTAAAAACTAGCGTTTGATCATGCAGTGCAGGGGCACGGTAATAGCCTTGATTTGAGGCATTGGCGAAAATCATTGATGAGCAGGCTAATGTGCCTAAAGCTAACATGCAATGCGTTACAGAGCGGCGAAGTTTCATGGTGAGGTGTTTCCTTTACTCGGTCTAAGGCCTTTCATTATTTCCTCACGTTATCAGAGTTATGTCATTTTTTGCAGTACAAAAATGTAACTAAAAACGGCTAAGCATTATTCGCTTAGCCGATGATATAATTGCGCGTTAATTGATTACTGCGAAGTGAGCTGAACTTTAATTTTTTGATACTGTTCATAAAGTGGGTGTGAAGGGCTCAAAAGCTCAGGAAAGCGCTGCTCCATGGTTATCATATAATCTTCAGCTTGCTTGATGTTATTGTCTGCCATTAATGCCTGTAATCGCGCAAACGCGACTTCAGCGGTATCAAGCTCAATATGACCTTTTGGATTACTTTCAAGTTGTTGCTTCATCAGTTTAAACTCTTTTTCTTGCTGGCGTATGGGCAGTGCAGCGGCTTTAAGCTGCGCAGCTTCAGCGGCGGTAGCCTGTTTAGCCGCTTTGGCTTGGTTTTGCGATTCCACTAAGGCTTGCTGGGAAGCCTCTTGCATCTGCATTTTGCCCGTGAGCGTATTGTCGATTAAAGCCTCATCACTTATAGAAGCTGGACTAGCCTGCTCTAGCTTTGGTGACGCTGCGCGCTTTGACAAACCTTCAATAACAATCGATTGTTCAGCGGCGGCATTACGAATGGTTTCACTTGATGATTTACTCATCACGTTTTCAACATCAAACTGTTGTGCGTCCATATGCTGTTCAGGCAACCCTTGCTCAAGGTTTATACCAACCTGTTGTTGTAAACTCGGGCTTAAGATAAACAACCCTGCCACCAACATCACCGATGCCGCTGTTGAAAATAACCAAGCATTGCGTTGCCACAATGATTTAGTCACGCCATTTTGTTTAGCGACCACATGACGACCAGCCCTGGCTTTTGCCAAAATAGCCTCGTCTAACTCAGCTGAAGGTTGTTCCATCGATTGCTGATGATAGGCTTGTTTGATTTCAGTTTGTAATGCAGTGAACTCTGCATCATCTTGTTGCTGACTCATTACCTTGTCTCCTGCAATTTAAGAGCAATACATTGCTTAATACTCTGATAAGCATAACGAATCCGACTTTTAGTCGCTTCTAATGTTACATCGGCAATGTCGCTGATCATCGCGGCGGTCATGCCCATTTCAATGTTGAGTAAAAACGCTTCTTTTTGCACTGCGGGCAAATGGGCAATGCAGGCTTTCATCATATTGAGTTGCTGCTGTTGTTGTAATTGCGGCTCAGGCGCATTGAGATTGTCAGCCTCAAGGCTATCCATTTGCTGCTCATCGGCAAGTGGACTGATGTTATCGAGTGGCTTAAGCACTCGCACATGATCAATCAGCAAGTTATGGGCAATTTTATACAACCAGGTAGTAAATTTAGCTTTAACTTGATATTGCGCCGCCGCATTCATCACCTTGCTCCAGGTGTCTTGATATAAGTCTTCGGCCAATTGTTGATCATGTAGTTGGCGGACAAAATAGCGATACAAAGGGTCTTTGTGTTTGCGATATAAGGTTTCAAATGCATTAATGTCGCCCGCCTGGTAGTTGAGCATAAGCTGCTCGTCACTACCGACTTGAGGCACTAAAGTGTCATCCTTTGGCTGTGCATCTTTTGACTGAGTGAGTGTTGGCACCATTTTATCCTTAATGTGGGTTAACCCGCTTAGCAACCTGACTTGGCGGCATCACCTCTGCTGACTGCATCGACAGCACCTTGGCGGTTTTTAATAGCTGTACAAATTCATGGCGATAGCCAAAACGGTCTTGGCCCATTGCTGATTCGGCAAGTGTAATTAACTTAGCATAATCAGTGTCGTGGACATAATTATTATGGTTCAGTAATTGACCAAAACCGGCCACCGCCGCGGCAAAGCGTAAATCATCACTGGCTTGGTGCAAATGGCTTAATTGTTGCTGTTTAGTGATGGGGTAAGTTAATAATTGGCTCGCTTGACCGCCAATGGCTTTGTAACGCAATTTTAAAAAAGCCACTTCATCGCTATTTATCGAAACATCAGCATCTGTAACCGTTGATGCAGAGTAACGCAGCGGATCAACCAAGTTGTTTTGACTGTCGTTATAACGTAATTCGTATAACGCAGTGACACTGTGGCCCGCACCAATCTCACCTGCATCAACAGCATCGTTGTTAAAGTCACTGCGGTTTAACAAGCGGTTTTCGTAGCCAATTAAGCGGTATTCAGATACCTCTGCGGGGTTAAATTCAATTTGTACTTTGACATCATGGGCAATGGTTAATAACGTCGCACTGAGTTGATCTACCAGCACTTTGCGCGCCTCATTTAAGGTATCAATATAGGCATATTGACCATTGGCTTTATTTGATAACTGCTCTAAAAGATGGTCATTATAACCACCATTACCAGAACCCAAACCAAAACCTAATGTCGACAAACCGATACCTGTTTTACTGTGAGCTGCCACATAATCCACCAGCTGCTGATGGTCGGTCATGCCGAGGTTAAAGTCGCCATCGGTGGCTAAAATAACGCGATTAGTGCCGTTTTCAATAAAATGCTTTTGTGCTAATTGATACGCGAGTTGTATCCCTTGGCTGCCATTAGTGCCGCCTTGCGCGTTGAGTTTATTAAGTGCGCGGCTGATGGCTGTAAAGTCGTTACCGGCAACCCCATCAAGTACCACTCCACTGGCACCGGCGTAAACCACAATCGAGACCTTATCTTGCGCCGACAATTGCTGGCTGAGCATCAACAGTGCTTGTTTTAATAATGGCAGTTTATCGTTTGACGACATTGACCCTGACACATCTAACAGCATCACCAGGTTACTGGCACCGAGTTGGTCAGCGGCAATATCAAACCCTTTTATGCCAATACGTAACAATTGCGTGTCTTGATTGTAGGGTGATGGCGCCAATTCTGTGGTGACATTAAAGGGTACATCTGCATCGATTGGCGCGGGGTAATCGTAGCTAAAGTAGTTAATCAGCTCCTCAACTCGCACACTGTTTTTACCCGGTAATTGGCCTTGGTTAATTAATCTGCGAGTGGTGCTGTAACTGCCGGTATCAACATCAATCGAGAAGGTCGATACTGGTGTTTCACTCACCACCATATTGCCGTTTTGCACTAAGGTGGCAAACTTATCATTATTGATAGGTGCCAAGTTAAGGTGACGATTATCGCTGTGCATTGGCATGACGTTGGCCATCACTTTCGCTTCACTCAATTGCTGGCGCTGTTTTACCAATCTTTGAGCTTGTCCCTGTGCTGAAACCATCATTTCAGCTTGTTGGGGTTTTAATTGAGAGCCGCTCACGGGTAAGTCTTTTTGGGTCATAGGCTCAGATGCACTGGTTGTGGTGTCAGTCTGCCCTTGCTCTCGTTGAACAGAATCGTTTGACTCTTGCGCACAGCCGCTAACCATCATACCACTGATAATGATTGCCAAAAGACGCTGCTTAAATGCTTGCTGATAATCCTTCATAATCGTGCCCTTTTTAATTGTTTGATATGTCGCTACTGACTAATAACGAACGCAAATATAAAAAGGGTTATTTAAATGATATTTATTGTCCTCCAACAAACACAGTAAAAGAGTTTTCGTTTTTAGAAACTGAGTGTTAGCCTCAAGAAACACTGAAGTGCAGCCAATCGCGCACGGCTTATGCTATTATCTAGCCCCTTTTTTATCGCCTTAATATTGAGGTTAATCGCTCGGGTTATTTACCCGATAAATTAACAAAATATACTAATAGAATAAGTACGTTAAGGAGTTAACATGCAAGCCCTAGTTGCTGTTGTAATGGGTTCGAAAAGTGATTGGCCGACGATGGAAGCCGCCGCAGAAATAATGGATAAGCTTCAAGTGCCTTACCATGTTGAAGTTGTTTCAGCTCACAGAACGCCAGACAAGCTAATGGAATTTGCAAGTTCTGCTGCAGATAAAGGCTATAAAGTCATTATTGGTGGCGCAGGCGGCGCAGCCCATTTACCAGGCATGATCGCCTCTAAAACTCGCTTACCTGTGCTGGGTGTGCCAGTGCAAAGTAAGGCGTTATCGGGCATGGACAGCTTATTATCAATAGTCCAAATGCCTAAAGGGATTGCCGTGGGCACCCTTGCCATTGGCACTGCTGGCGCATTTAACGCAGGTTTACTCGCGAGCCAAATTTTGGCCGTTACCGACGCGGATTTAGCCGCACGCTTAGAAGCGTTTCGTGATGAGCAAACGCGCTCTATTCTAGATAATCCCGATCCGAGAGAAGACTAATGACTTTGCCAAAAAATCTTTGGGTATTAGGCGATGGTCAATTAGGTGCCATGCTCAGTCATGCAGGTCAACCACTGGGTATTAATGTACGCCCGGTTGATATTATGACCCCAACTGATGCGCAATTGCCGCTACTTGCAGACGACATCATTACCGCTGAACGTGAACAATGGCCAGAATCGCAACTGAGTTTGCAATTAAGCCAGCATCCGCATTTTATTAATGGCCCCGTTTTTGGCCGTTTAGCAGACCGTTTTACGCAAAAAAGCCTGTTAGATGAATTGTCGGTAGCAACCTCGCCATGGCAACTTGTCGATGACAACACCAGCACTGACACTCTGCACAGTGCTTATGGTGACCGAGTATTGTTAAAGCGCCGCACAGGCGGTTATGACGGTAAAGGTCAGCATTGGTTAAAGCAGGCCGAAGCAACCACGATTCCTGATGATTGGCGCAATGAAGCCATTGCCGAGCAAGCGATTAACTTTGACGAAGAAGTGTCGTTAGTCGGCGTGCGCACCCAAGATGGCCGTTGTTTGTTTTACCCTTTAACACTGAACCTGCATCAAGACGGCATTTTAATGGCATCCATTGCGCCACTAAGCCGTTTAGCGCCGCTACAAGCGGAAGCTGAAACCATGTTAAGTAAGGTCATGAATGGCCTTGATTATGTGGGTGTGATGGCGATGGAGTGCTTTAGAGTTGGTGAACATCTTATGGTTAACGAGCTTGCGCCTAGAGTGCATAACTCAGGCCATTGGACCCAGGCAGGCTGTCATATCAATCAGTTTGAACTGCATTTACGCGCACTGTGTAATTTGCCAATGCATCAACCACAGGTGAATTTTCAATGTGTGATGGTGAACTTAATCGGTGTCGATAAAGATGATCGTTGGTTAAGCCTGCCAAATGCTGAACTGTTTTGGTACAACAAAGAAGTGCGAGTCGGCCGCAAGGTGGGTCACTTAAACTTGTCTGTGCACAATAAAGCCATGTTAGATGACAGCATTAACCAACTTAAAAGCTGGATGCCACAGCAATACCAGGCTCCTTTAGATTGGATTTTGGCAGAGTTTGCTTAATACACCTTATTAACGACAAATCTGATCAACGACGAAAAAAGGAGCCTAGGCTCCTTTTTTGTTATTATAAAACATAGGTATACAATATATTTTTTCACTTATTCAAAAAACAACTGATCAAAAAAATAATTTGGTGTAGCATAAAGTTAGTACCTGATGTTAATTATCTTATTCTGTTATTGATTACAGTTAAGTATTGTTAGTTAACAACTTTTACAGGTTGACGTGCTACCTCCTTTTTATAACCTAAAATCATCCACGATTAATAGTTATTCATTATTAAAATAATAAACCTGTACCGTTTCAAGGATGATGGTGGTCAAACATTGGAGCATAAATGAAGAATAATCAACCCACTACCGATAAAGAGTATGACTACCCCGCAGATTCAATTTTACTTTCTATTACAGACCCTCAAAGCCACATCAAGTATGCAAACAGCTCATTTTGCCAAGTTGCTGGGTTTGATCAACAAACATTATTAAATCAACTACACAATATGGTTCGCCATCCAGATATGCCTACAGATGCTTTTAAAGATTTATGGCAACACATTCAACAAGGTGAACCTTGGAAAGGCCTGGTCAAAAACAGGTGTGCAAATGGGGATTTTTATTGGGTAGATGCTTTTGTTACGCCTATATCTTACAAAGGAAAGATAATTGAATATCAATCAATTAGAACAAAACCAACTCAAGAACAAGTCAATCGGGCTGAAAAGGTTTATGCTAAATTAAATAATGGGGATACGCGTGCAGTAACACCTAGTAAACTCACTCTTCCACTGAAAATTTACAGCATTTTTATCTTAGCTATGCTACCTATGTTATTTGTAGCTAGCCAAGCTAATACAGTTGGATATGGACTGTTTGGACTTAGTTTTGTTTGTGGTTTAATCGGCCTAAAATTAGGGTTTGCGCGCTTTAATGCTCTTGTAAATAAAGCAAGTGAAATATATGACAACCCGATTGCCTCACCTATTTATACAGGCAAGAATGATGATATTGCTAAAATTGATTTAGCATTACAAATGCAAGCTTCAGAATTAAAAGCGGTGTTAGGCCGCACTCTTGACTCAAGTGAACAAACCTCGAATAGCGCCAAAATATCGGCCGTTAAAGGTACCGAGATTCAGAAGAACAGTCAGTCTCAGATGGCTGAAGTTGAACAGGTCGCAACGGCTATGCAAGAAATGACCGCTACGCTAACTGATATGGCCGCTAATTGTACTGACGCAGCACAGGCTGCTGAAAATGCATCATCTCAAACCAATCTGGGTGACGATATCGTTAAGCAAATGGTCAGTTCCATACAAGACATGTCTATTCAATTGAATAAAATTTCAACTGTAATTGCTGAGTTAGAAAACCAAAGTAACAGCATAGGTTCAGTTTTAGATGTTATTCAAGGAATTGCAGATCAAACTAATTTACTTGCATTAAATGCCGCTATTGAGGCTGCAAGAGCTGGAGAGCAAGGTCGTGGGTTTGCCGTTGTGGCTGATGAAGTTCGTTCATTAGCACAACGAACACATGTCTCTACCACTGAGATCCACACTATGATTAATAGTCTTCAGCAAGGGACTAAATCTGCGGTATCCAGTATGGAGTCTGGATTATCCTCTGCAGCAGTTTGCGTTGAGCAAGCCGAAAGCGCAGGAAGTGCCTTAAATGAAATTCGCAGTGCGGTTGGCATGATGACCGACATGACTCACCATATCGCAAGTGCTGTCGAGCAGCAATCTCAAGTATCAACAGAAGTTAACCGAAACGTTGTTAATGTTTCACAATTGGTTAATGAAAGTAGTGACTTAGGTAAAGATATGGTTGGGCTCAGCCAAGGTGTAGTTGAAAAGCTTGAATCGCAAACTGTATTGGTTGAGCAGTTTCTTAAGCGAAGTTTTAAAAAGACTCAATAAGCTCCGATCAACCCCATCTTTGCATAAAGCCGCACGCTGCGGCTTTACGCAAGAGGTTACCACCACCAGGATGAGTCTAAATCCTCTTTGCATTTACCGTATTGGGCAGCGTAGCGTTTGGCGCGCTTTTCGACTTTATTGGCCACTGGAGTCAGCCACTTTTTCGCCTTGTAAGAGCCGCGCTTATAACCGCCCCAGCCTTCGTGATAATTTAAATATTGGTTTTTCGCATCCCATTTAGACACACCATTAATTTTATGGGTTTTATAAATAAACCAGCCCATAAAATCCATCGCATCGTCAAAATCGCTACGGCTTGACCAACTGTTACCTGTTTCGCGTACATAGTCGTCCCAAGTCATGGTTTTCGCTTGTGCATAACCATAAGCATCGCTGGCTCGCCCAGTGGGAATAATCCATAGAAAGTATTCCATAGGGGGAGCAGCATCGTGTTTAAACGAGCTTTCTTGGTACATCATGGCTAATGGAACATGAACTGGCACGCCCCACTTTTCACGGGTGTCGACGGCAGCATCATACCAATCACTGTGTTCTTCAAAAATGGCACAGATATTATCAGGATCTTTCGGAGGAGAGGTAGCACAACCAGACAATTGCAGTAATAAGACTGAGCTAATCACAGCTAAAAAACGCTTCATAACACCTCGGTTTGCACGTGAGGCTAACGGTTTTCGCTAACCCAGAAATAACATTTGAGACAAAGTGGCAGGCAATTAGCCGCTAAGCCTATGATGATACGATGAGTTTTACATCAATGAACCGCTAATGCAATTAAGGTTCGGATTTCATCTCACATTGATGAGGTTCAGTTTGCCATACTATGGGCTGCCAATACCCTGTGTTTTGACCGATATAAATCCGGTCGGTATTAAACTGAGCCGCAATATGGTATCGCTGCTCAGCCCCCACATCGACAGTCAATACCTTCACTTTACGCGCCGCGAGTGACACTTTGAGCTCTGGTGCATTAATCAGTTCAGCAACGGTAAACTCATGCTTACCAGGGGGTAAGCGGTAATTGGGCCGCGAAATAACCGGGACACCGTCAAGATGAGTCACGACGACTCGATAAAGCTGGGCACTGTTATCTGGCTCGAGATAGCTAGAAACAGTGCCACAAACGACAGTATCATCAGGCGAAGACGCGCAACCATGCAAAATGGCAAATGCCAAACACATTGCGGTAGCTTGCGCTTTGTTTCGCCGGGACAATCTGCCAGACATGCTTACTTAGCCTCAAAGGTGCCCGCTGGCACAACGTCTTTAAAGTATTGTTTTAAAAACTCGCTAAAGGTGTCTTGGGGTTGTTGTTCAATGTTTTGCTGTTCAGCTAGCGAGGCTTTGGCTTCATCTGCATAGAATTGCTCAGTTTCGTCGCTAAGTGGGTAGTGGCTCAAAAATTCATGATAACCTTTTGCCAACTGATGAACCCATACACTGTGGTCAGTACCCTTTACAACAACCTCGTGTAGAACACGACCTGACAAGGTTTTATCTGGGTCATCTATGGCTTCTGCCCAGGTGTTTAATGCGGTTTGATATGTATGACTGTCTTCACCGTCGAGTAATACAGCAAGGGTTGATAGTTCAGCAAATAACTCGTGCATCCACTCATTTAACCCAATAGCTTGGCCATGGCGTTGCAAGGTTAAACCCGGTTTGCGCCCTTCGAGCACGACGGCTTTTAAGTTGGCAGCAATTTCAGCTTCGCCGGCTTCATCAGTGTCTTCTGACGGTGACAATAAACAGTGTAATAAAAATAAGTCGAGGAAGCGCACCTGAGTAGCATCAATACCCACAGGGCTAAATGGATTAACATCTAATGCGCGAACTTCAATGTACTCAACACCTGCGCGAGCTAATGCTTGCGAAGGCTTCTCACCTGATTTAGTCACGCGTTTCGCCCTAATTGGCGCATAAAACTCGTTTTCAATTTGCAAAATATTGCTATTAAGCTGACGGTAATCACCATCTACATTGACACCAATTTGGGCAAATTTTTTCGATGGCATTTTAATCGCAGCGCCCACACCTTCGAGGTATTCAGGTAGTGAGTTATAGCTGATGTTTAAGGTGTCTTGTTCTTTGTTGGTGTAACCTAAATCACTCATACGCAATGAGGTTGCATAAGGTAAATACAAGGTCCCTTTACCGGTTTTTTCAAACTCAAAATCAACGTCTTGATCTTTAATAAACGACCCACATAACGCGGGCGATGAACCAAACAAATACGGTAATACCCACACTAAACGGCGATAGTTACGAATAAGTCCAAAATAAGATTCAGAGATAAAGTCTTCAAAAGTAATACTTTTGCTACAGCAAGCATTGCCATTACCGTTAGCAATTTTGTCATCATACAGGCGTTGCCATAACGCATTTGAAACCGAAAAGTTAAAATGCACCCCGGCAATAATTTGCATTAAAGCGCCGTAACGGTGGGTTAATCCTTTGCGGTATAAGGTTTTCATTTTACCGGTATTAGAATTGCCATAACGTGCAACCGGTATATTGGCAACATCGCCGACATAACACGGCATGCTTACTGGCCACAGTTTTTGGCCATTAAGATTGCGTACAGTATAGGCATGAGTTTGGGTTAACCCTTCGAGTAAATCGTCGATACTGTGATTTACTGGGGTGATAAATTCGAGTAATGCTTCGCTGTAATCGGTAGTAATACGCGAGTTAGTCAGGGCTGAGCCTAATGCTTTTGGGTGTTCGTCTTGAGCTAAATGACCGTTATCGTCAATACGCAATGCTTCACGTTCAATACCACGTAACATGCCCAATAATGCCTCGCGGCCTTGAGTATCGTTTAAGTGTTCGACTTTTTCATTGAAAGACTTCAATTTACTACTCTCTTTTATGGATTCGCATTGCGAGTAAACAGCTAGACCTGATAATAAAGGATATTGTTACTAATTTCGCAAAAAATGTATTTCTACGTCAGCGAGACATCGCGCCGACTAAGTAAAAAAATAAAAACGGTAACACGCTGCGGTTACCGTTTATAAGATCTAAGTCATTAAAATTGCTTGTGTAACGCCTAAACTAACTAACCTCAAATTACTCATTTAGGGTAAATTGGGCACCGATACCGTTTGGTCAATTACATTAAAAAAGCCAGCTAACTTAGCGAGCTGACTTATGTTTACAATATGAGGTTAACACTGGGCTTTTTCAAGTGCCAGTGTTAACCAAAGCGTATCAATTGTTCAACTAGTCAGCAAGTGTTACTGTTTCAACCTGATACCCTAATGCTTTTATGCTAGGTTCAACGCTGGTTTTATCACCCACGACCAGAATAACCATATCATCAATGTTCAATAGCTGACTCGCAAGTTGGTTTAACTCTTGAGTTGAAATGTTATTGACGATGTTATCTTGTTCTGCGGTAAAGTTACTGTCGAGTTGATAACGTTGAATCATCCGTAAAAAGCCAGCTTTTTGATACGGTGTTTCGTACTCAAGCGCTTGACCTTGGGCAATTGAGCTACGCATAAAGTTAAGCTCATCATCTGTCATGCCTTTTGCTTGGTAAGCGCTTAACTCATTAACAAACTCCGTTAAGGCTTCAGCGGTCACGTCACTGCGGACGCTAGCGTAAGCCATAAACTCGCCAGAGTCTTCAGCGCCAACAAACATGGTTCGCGCACCGTAGGTATAGCCTTTGTCTTCACGCAGATTAAGGTTAATACGACTATTAAATGCACCGCCTAATGGGTAGTTCATCAGGTAAGCTTTAAAGTAATCGCCTGTAGCATCATAAGCTAACGATGTTTTACCTAGGGTAATCACTGACTGCGCCGCACCTGGTTTATCAATCAAATAAACCGTGTTTTTAGGGTGCGTAAGCGATGCGCCTAATGCTGCAACTTGAGTCGCTTCTCCTTGCCATTGTGCAAATAACGACAACTTTGGCATTAACTGTTGTTGATTTAGATCTGACACCACCACCATTTGCGCATTACCCGCACGATATTGTTGCTGATAATATTGTTTAACGTCATCTAACGTTAGCGCAGACAATGACTTAACCGTACCATTACTGCTCACTCCCATTGGGTTATCGTTGCCATAAAGCAATGCTTTAAAGCCCGCGCTGGCAATGTAGTTAGGGTCTGATAATTGATGTTGTAACCCTTGGATAGCTTGTTGTTTAACACGATCAAAGTCAGCTTGTAAAAAACCAGGGCTGAATAAACGTTCTTCAACCAAGGCCAATGTCGCATCGAGGTTTTCAGTTAAGCTCGATACTTTAATGTAGCTTTGAGAACTGCTCGCGCCAAATGAAATACTTGAACCTAGCATGTCTAATGCACCCGCAAGCTCTTCACTACTGCGTTTGCTGCTTGATTCATTAAGCATAGACGCCGTTAAGTCGGCAACACCGGCTTTATCTAGCGAAGCTAAACGATGACCGCCATCAAGGTATATTAATAGCTCTACGGTTGGTGTTTCGTTGCTTTCTGTGCCCATTACGCTGATGCCATTTTCAAGCTTGGCTTGCCACAGTTGTGGCACAGTAAGTGACGGCGCGGCAGATGATGTTGGCATTTTACTGCGGTCAAAAGAGGACTTAGCAAATGCTGTACCCGTTAATCCGGTAACAGCTTCTTGCGCTATTGGCATCACCTTTGGTGTAAAGTTATCTTGATGAGCAATTAACTGTGTTTGCCCTTCAGGTACCACACTCATTACCACCATAGGTTTGTTTTTAATGTAGGTGTTAAATACCCGCATAACGTCAGCTTTGGTGACATTGGCATAACGTGCAAGATCAGAGGCCACCATATCTGGTTGCCCAAAAAAGGTTTGGTTGGCAGCTAAAGTCGACACTTTGCCTTGCACACTTTGCATGCCAAAAATGGTGTCGGCCTCAAACTGTACTTTCACTTTTTGTAAATCATCATTAGTCACGCCGCGCTGTTCAAACTCGGCAATGGTTTGATTCACTTTGGTTTCAATGTCAGCGAGGTTGCCGCCTTTTGCCGGATTAGCAACAGCATACAAAGACATTTGGCATGCAAGCTCCTGACATGGGTGACTCACACCGGCTTGCACGGCAAAACCTTCTTTCACTAGATTTTTATAAATAAGCGAGGTTTTACCGCCGCCTAAGATATTAGCCAATAAGTCGAGCGCGGCCTCATCTTTATGTTGTGCGTATACGGTCGGAAAACCGATATAAAGCAGTGGTAAATGGACTTTGTCTTCCATCGAAATATAACGGGTTTTGTCTAACGTGACTGCCGTTTTAGCATCGGGCTTCACTTCAGGGCCGCGCGGAATTTCGCCAAAGTACTTATTCACCCATGCTAGCGTTTGCACTTCGTCAAAGTCACCACCAATGGTCAAGGTGGCATTGTTTGGTCCGTACCAGCGTTGGAAGAAATGTTTAACATCGCTTGAGGTAGCACGGTCTAAATCTTCTGGCCAGCCAATAACCGGCCATGAATAAGGGTGTCCTGCTGGGTACAGTGCTTGATTAAAACGTTCATTTAAACGGCCATATGGGCGGTTATCAATGCGCTGTGCACGTTCGTTTTTTACGGTTTCACGTTGCACTTCAAACTTTTTGTCGGTTAATGCGGGCAGTAAAAAGCCCATGCGATCAGACTCTAACCAGAGCATTTTTTCTAGCTGATTGCTCGGTACGGTTTCAAAGTAATTGGTGCGGTCAGTATTTGTGGTGCCGTTTAAGGTGCCACCAGCCTCTGTAATCACTTTAAAATGCTGTTCGTCTGCGACATGTTGTGAGCCTTGGAACATCATGTGTTCAAATAAATGCGCAAAACCACTGCGCCCGGCAAGTTCACGGGCAGAGCCAACATGGTAGGTCACATCAACATGCACTAATGGATCTGATTTATCTTGATGTAAAATCACCGTCAGGCCATTAGCAAGTTGATACTTTTTATAGGGGATACTGACTTGATTTTCTGCCTGGGCGACGGCTTCAATTAAACTAACACCTTGAGGCAATGTAGAAACTTGCTGTACTTCGTGGGCACAGCCTGCCAGTGCAGCACTGATGGCACTGGCCAACAACCATTTTTTTAAATGTAATTTCAAAATCGAGTCCTTCCTGTTAACAAAGCGTCTAGCGCATTACAGACTTGTTATGCACTAGCCGATTAATACTAGATTCATTTTATCTTGTCATACCGACATAAAGATGAAAACAATCACACTGTAACGTAATATTTTTCCGACAAATATCAGTAATGTTGATGCCATCAATGGCCACTTTAACCAGCCAGCAAGTAGGCATAGTACATCACCGATAAGTGGCAACCAGGATAATAACAACGCCCAAATACCATAACGTTCAACCCACACTAAGGCCGTTTGATGAGATTTGCTTTGAATGTCTTGTGGATTTTTAGCCATCCGTCCTGCACGGCCTAAACCATAACTGGTCATGGCGCCTAAGGTGTTACCTAACGTGGCCATTAATAACAGCTGCCACCACATAGAGGGGGCTTCATTGAGTAACGCCACCAGCAACACCTCTGACCCGCCCGGTAATAAAGTCGCCGCTAAAAAGGCGCCGGAGAACATCATCCACAAACTTGTCATGACTTATCTTATTGTCTCGTAATAAAGGGTTGAGTTAACGAGCTATAGCTTCGACCAACAAAAGTCGGTTTTGTTGTTGAAATAGGTTAAAAAACAGTAAAAAAATTAAAGTTATAATAACAAAGCCACTTATTCTTATAAGTTATAACAAAATAACGTTGTCTGCTATGAGCTCAGTTCATACAATGCGATTAATATTTATTAACCTATAGGTAGGGTACAGGACGTTTTACAACGCCATGCCCCGCTATTTAGCCCATTAACATGCCATCCACTTGGCATTACACCATGGGTTTACACTTGGAATTGACATGATACTGCAAACGCTCAATCGTATTCCGTTTTGGCAAAAAGTCATTGCGGGTTTTGTTTTAGGCACCTTAACCGGTATAGGTCTGGGTGAATCAGCCATTATATTAAAACCGCTTGGCGATTTGTTTATTAGTGCGATAAAAATGCTGGTCGCGCCTTTAGTATTTTGTGCCATTGTGGTCAGTATTACCTCTTTAGGTTCGCAATCAAACTTAAAAAGACTGAGCTTTAAAACCCTCGCCATGTTTATGTTTACTGGCACTATTGCGTCGTTTATTGGCTTAACTATTGGTAGCCTTATCGATATGGGCGGCAATCTTGCGCTGGCTACATCTGAGGTGCGCGAACGTGATATTCCTGGGTTTGCTCAGGTGTTATTAAACATGATCCCAGTTAACCCTTTTGCTTCATTGGCTGAGGGTAATGTGCTGCAAATTATTGTGTTTGCTGCGTTGGTGGGCATTGCGATTAATGCTGTCGGCGAAAAAGCCGTGGCGTTAAAAAATACCATTGAAGCGGGCGCGGAAGTCATGTTCCAGTTAACGCGTATGGTGCTTAAATTAACCCCTATCGGTGTATTTGGGTTAATGGCTTGGGTGGTCGGCGAGTATGGCTTAAGCACACTTTTGCCGTTAGGTAAGTTCATTATGGCGATTTATATCGCTGCGCTTATTCATATTATTGTTGTTTACGGTGGCTTAGTGAAATTTGCTGCGGGGTTAAGCCCATTACAGTTTTTCCGCAAAGCCATGCCAGCGCAAGTCGTGGCATTTAGTACTGCATCCAGTTTTGGTACTTTACCAGCCAGCACACGCTGCACTGAAGCGATGGGGGTGTCTAAACGCTACAGCGCGTTTGTACTGCCTCTTGGCGCAACCATGAACATGGACGGTTGCGGTGGTATCTACCCTGCCATTGCCGCGATATTTATTGCGCAAATTTACGGTATTCCATTAGATATGACCGATTACATGCTAATTGCGGTCACCGCAACGGTGGCTTCGGTGGGTACTGCAGGTGTGCCTGGTAGCGCAATGGTCATGTTAACCGTCACATTAGGTGTGATTGGTTTACCGCTTGAAGGTATTGCTTTTATTGCAGCTATTGACCGTATTATCGATATGATCCGCACAGCCACTAACGTCACAGGTGACATGATGACGGCCGTAGTCATTGGTAAAAGCGAAGGTCAATTAGATGTAGAACAATTTTACGCCAATGAATCAACCGCGCCGCAAACTCAGGTTTAATCTTTAGCATAATATTAATAATACGCGGGCGTTACCCGCAATCAAAAAAACAAAAAGCGAGCATCAATTGATGCTCGCTTTTTTAGTTATAGCACACTAATAAACCTCAATTCTGGATAAGAATTAGAACTTAGCGTTTGCCCATAACCATACTTTATCTGCATCAACTTTACCGGCACCGGCATCACCTGCAGAGTAAGCAGCATATTTAACACCAACAGTGTAGTGCTTATCGATTGGTAAGCTAAATACCGCGTCTATTTCGTTACCTAAATCACTCACCGTGGCACTTGAGTCATCGGCTTCAAAATCATGGTAAACCAACGCCCATTTACCGCCGGCGACTTTACCGCTAATTGATACATATGTATCAGCTAAGCCTTGTGCTGGTGTTGCCAAGAATTGGTCTGCCCAACCATTAAACGCATGCAAGGTCGCTAATGGCGTTGAAAATCCATACTCGCCATCGTCAGAACCCAATAGCTCATATCCAAGCTTAACCGTTAAACCACTATAGCCTACCCCCACTTCTGCAAGCATATAATCAGTAGAATATGATGCCGTTGCGGTATCTGTGTCTTGAGTTGCATAATCAACTGTATAAAGGAGTTTTACGTTATCAAAATCTTTAGCACCCGCAAAGCGAATACCGTAGGTGTCAATAGCATTTTCTACGTTGGTATCTTCTTCAAGTAAGTAGCCATATGCACTTAGCTTTCCCAAATCTAAATTGTAAGATGCATTAAACACGTGATCTTTTGAGTCAATGTCTTTTACTTCTGCGAAAATACGGTTACGTTTGTAAATGTAACCGTAATCAACGCTAAAGTCGTCGATAGCATATTGCATGGTCACGGCATCAAAGGTTTGACGGTCTTGACGCCAGCCTACATGCCCAATAAAACGCATATTATCAAGAGCCATCACTTGACGGCCGACTTTAGCTTTAAAGCCATTGCGTTTATATTGTAAGAAAGCTTGGTCTAGCTCAGTGGTTTCCGGATCGGCAATCACAGAGTAAGCAGCATTATTACCAATAGCATCATTGTAATCATTGACACCTGCTAAACTGCGAGAATCTTCAAACTCAACTAGCGCGCTTAATCCATAATACTCCGCCGTAGCAAACGTTAAGCGAGTGCGTAAAGTCAACGCATCAGCATCTTTTAACGCATTATCTTGATCGACAGATTCATAACGTAAATTTAAGTTTACTTGTGCAGTACCCTGAGTAATGGCATCGGCAACTGAATTAACCGTTGTTTCTGCAGCGTTTGCACTGCCCATTGCCAATAATAATGAACAGCTTAATGCTGATACTGTCGCTTTTTTAAATGAGCTTAAATTTAAGCAAGCTTTACCCGCAACTTGACTAGCAAGCAGTTTATTTTTCATCTTATATCCCTTGAATATTTTATTATTACACGTTGTTGTGTATTTAAGTCGCTTGCAAGCTAACCGTTATTAATGGTAACGACTTTGTTAATTTTTTGCTGTGACATATCTTGCATTTTATTTACTTGTTTAGTTTGAGGCAGCGGTTCAACCTTGCGCTGCTTTTCGTAGAGGAACTTAAGTACTTCAGATCGCAATCGGTTGTATTCGGTATCTTGCGCTAAGGCTAAGCGGTTTCTTGGACGCTCAAGCTCTACCGATAAAATCTCACCCACGGTGGCTTCGGGGCCATTGGTCATCATGACGATTTTGTCTGACAGCAATACAGCCTCATCGACGTCGTGGGTGATCATAATCACTGTGTTATTGAGCTGACTTTGGATTTCCATTAACGAATCTTGCATATGTGCTCGGGTGAGCGCATCAAGTGCGCCAAAGGGTTCATCCATTAATAGCACTTCTGGTTGCATGGCAAGCGCACGTGCAATACCGACACGCTGCTTCATACCGCCAGAAATTTCACCTGGGCGTTTGTGCATAGCATGATCCATGTGTACCAGCTGCAAATTATGTTCAATCCATTGTTTCATTTCGGTTTTATTCATTTTGCCAGCAAAGACTTGCTTTACCGCCAACTCAACGTTTTGATAGGCACTGAGCCAGGGCAATAATGAATGATTTTGAAACACCACCGCCCGTTCTGGCCCAGGGGCTTTGACTTCAGTATTTTTTAAAATAACCCCACCAGAACTGGCTTGATATAACCCGGCGACAATATTTAATACGGTTGATTTACCGCAACCAGAGTGACCAATTAACGAGACAAACTCACCCTGGTTTATTTTCAAATTAACGTCTTTGAGGGCAGTAAATGATCCCTTAGGTGTTGGAAAAACCATATCAACACCACTGATATCTAAAAATGTGCTCATTGTGTTTTCCTTATTGGTCCCAAGAAACCCAGCGTTGTAACGCTAAGATGCCGCGGTCGAGTAAAAAGCCAATAAAGCCAATCACCACGACGGCTGCCATAATGCGCGCTAATGAGTCAGAACTACCATTTTGAAACTCATCCCAAACAAACTTACCTAACCCTGGGTTTTGGGCTAACATTTCGGCGGCAATTAATACCATCCAGGCCACACCCAGCGATAATCGCATTCCGGTAAAAATCATTGGAATGGACGCGGGTAACACAATTTTTTGCACATGGGTGATGGCCGACAATCGCAGTACTTTACTGACATTAATTAAGTCGCTGTCGATACTCGACACCCCAATAGCGGTATTGATAATCATCGGCCACACGCTACACAGGGTGACGGTCAACATCGAGTTAATAAACGATTTTGATACTATCGGATCTGGCGACACATACACCGCACTCACTACCATAGTGACCAAAGGCAACCAGGCTAGCGGTGATACCGGTTTAAAGATTTGAATAATGGGGTTAATTGCCGCTTGTAAGCTGCGGCTTAACCCCATCCAAATACCTAAGGGAATGGCGATAACTGCAGCCAATATAAAGCCACTCATCACGGTCACTAAACTCGTGACAATTTGATCCCAAAAGGTTTCTTTACCGGTGTAGCCACGAATTTTGGCTTCATAGCTTGGATCTTTTGCCAGCCGAGCCGCATTACGCGTTTCTTGGCGTTCAAAAAATGCCTGTGCTTTTTCGCGCTCGTTAACATGTTCTTGATATAAATTTTCAAACTGTGTCACCACCGCAACCGGTCCCGGAAACTTACCCAAAGACGTATCGATACTATTGGCGGTCACTGTCCATATGCTTAAAAATATGGCTATACCAATAAACGGTAACAAGATCACTTTACTGAGCTCAGCCATTTTCACCATCACTGCTGCCACCTTGTCTCGTTCCATTAAGCGATTATGTGTAATCGACGTTAGACTATTCACCCCAGACTCCTTAGCCGTGTATTACAGCTTGTCACCTTGCTTTAAACCAATCGTAAATGAATTGATGTATGCATTTGGCTGACTTCCGTCGTACACTAAATTATCGATAAAGTGAGTTTGCGGCGCTTTAAACCCGCTTTCGCTGCTAAAGTCAGGAAACGCACTTGCAGGGATTAATTTGTCGTCGATAAGTGATTGTGCTGCTTTAGCGTAAAGATCAGGACGGTAAACCTTAGCGGCAACATCTTTGTACCAATCGTCTGATTGATCTTGTTCAATTTGGCCCCAACGGCGCATTTGAGTTAAATACCAAATCGCATCTGAATAGTATGGGTAAGTGGCGTTGTGTCTAAAGAACACATTAAAGTCTGGCACTGCACGCTTGTCGCCTTTTTCATATTCAAAGGTGCCAGTCATGCTGTTGGCAATCACGTCGTAATCTGCGCCGACATAGTTAGGTTGTGACAATATTTTTACCGCTTCTGGGCGGTTAGCGTTGTTATTGTCATCCAGCCACTTGGCCGCACGAATTAATGCACGTGTTAAGCGAATAGTGGTATTAGGGTATTTTTCAGCAAACTGTGCCGTGATACCAAAGACTTTTTCTGGGTTATTTTTCCAAATTTCATAATCTGTCACTACCGGAACACCAATGCCTTTAAACACGGCCTGTTGGTTCCAGGGCTCACCAACGCAATATCCGTAAATAGTGCCAGCTTCAAGTGTTGAAGGCATTTGTGGTGGTGGTGTTACCGACAATAACGCTTGTGCGTCAATTTGCCCTGAAGTATCACCTTTGTGCGGCGCATAAAAGCCTGGGTGAATCCCCCCTGCCGCTAACCAATAACGTAACTCGTAGTTGTGAGTCGATACAGGAAATACCATGCCCATATTAAATGGTTTACCCGCCGCATTAAATTCTTCAACAACCGGCTTTAATGAGTCGGCAGTAATAGGGTGAACTGGCTTTCCATCAGCTTGCTTGGCAATGTTCGGCTTCATTTTAGCCCACACATCATTTGAAACCGTAATCGCATTACCGTTTAGGTCCATTGAAAATGGGGTAATAATATGGGCTTTAGTACCATAACCTATGGTGGCAGCAATAGGCTGGCCCGCAAGCATGTGCGCGCCATCAAGGCGACCGTCGATAACGCCATCAAGTAAGACTTTCCAGTTAGCTTGTGCTTCGATGGTGACGTACAGGCCTTCTTCCTCGAAATAGCCTTTTTCATACGCGACAGCTATCGGTGCCATATCGGTTAATTTGATAAAACCAAATTTAAGCTCTTCTTTTTCTGGATAGCCTATTTCAGCATTGACCGAAGTGACACTTAAGCTGGTGCCAATCGCTATCCCCAAGATAAGCGGTTTAAGCAACTGCTGTGTTATCGATGTTGTCCAAGTCATGTTAATTCCCCATTGATGAAAATTGCCCACAAAAAAGGCGCCTCGGATATCCATAAAGGAATATCTCGATAGCGCCTTTGCCAAAAAGTAAATTTTTACACGTTATATATCAGTCAGTTAGGTTTAAACCTGACACGTTACCCACTCATACAGAATGTTCAACACGTGTAAGTATTAATATTCATCATTCGTGCCAATCTGTTAAATGCATGATTTAACTGCAATTGTTAAAATTTGGTTAACAACCCGTAATACCATAACAGTGCAACATTACAGCATTAACGCACCAATATGTTCCAAAAGAGGTAGGCCGTAAACGAACAAAGCCAGTGCTATAGCACTGGCTCAGTTTCAGATTAAATCTTGGGATTAACCAAGCACCGCAAGCAAGACACCGGCAGCAACCGCACTACCCAGCACCCCCGCAACGTTTGGCCCCATGGCATGCATAAGCAAAAAGTTTTGATTGTTAGACTCTAGGCCCACTTTATTCACCACCCTTGCAGCCATTGGCACCGCTGAAACACCTGCCGCACCAATCAATGGATTCACTTTACCGCCCGACAGCTTACACATCAGCTTAGCCATTAATACACCTGTAGCCGTACCAATACTAAATGCCACAGCACCCAAAACTAAAATACCGAGGGTTTCGATACGCAAAAACTGCTCTGCAGACAATTTAGATCCAACAGCCAGCCCGAGGAAAATCGTCACAATATTAATTAATTCGTTTTGTGCGGTTTTAGACAAACGATCCACTACACCAGACTCACGCATTAAGTTACCGAGACAAAACATACCCACTAACGGTGTGGCTGCAGGTAAAAACAGAATGGTCATACCCAATACCATCAATGGGAAAATGATTTTCTCTTTTTTGCTAACTTCGCGCAGCTGCTCCATCTTAATTTCACGTTCAGCTTTGGTGGTCAATAATTTCATTATTGGCGGCTGAATTAACGGCACCAATGCCATGTATGAATAAGCAGCAACCGCAATGGCACCCAATAACTCAGGCGCCAGCTTAGAGGCTAAGAAAATCGCGGTTGGCCCATCTGCACCACCAATGATGGCAATTGCAGCAGCATCTTGCATACTAAACTCAAACCCAGGCACTAAGTTAAGCCCAATGGCACCGAGTAAGGTTGCAAAAATACCAAACTGCGCCGCCGCACCTAACAATAATGTTTTAGGGTTAGCGATTAAGGCTCCAAAATCGGTTAAGGCGCCCACGCCCATGAAGATAAGCAGTGGGAAAATACCGGTTTCAATACCCACATGGTAGGCGTAATAGAGTAAGCCGCCCTCGTCAGTAAAACCCGCGTTCGGAATGTTAGCTAAAATAGCACCAAAGCCAATTGGCAGTAATAATAGTGGTTCAAAGCCTTTAGCAATGGCTAAAAACAGCAATAAACAGCCCACGCCCATCATTAATAATTGGCCGCCAGTAAAGTTGGCAATCCCAGTTTCTGACCAAAAGGCCATTAATCCTTCCATTTCGACCTCTTATGCTAATGCAAGTAATGCTGAACCCACTGTCACACTGTCACCTTGCTTAACGGCAAGGTTTGCGACAACACCGTCTTGCTGAGCACGAATTTCGGTTTCCATTTTCATTGCTTCAAGAATAATCAACACTTCACCGGCTTTAACCGCTTGACCATTGTTAACCAGCACCTTAAAGATGTTACCCGACAGAGGCGCAGCCATAGTGCATTTAACTTCACCCGTAGGTGCAGAGGGAGCCGCTGCAACCGGGGCTGGGCTTGCCGATACAGGTGCTGCTGTTGGGGTGATTTGACTGATATCGCCGCCTTCGCTGACTTCAACAACAAAGCTTTGGCCTTCAACATTGACGGTATAAGTTTGTGGCCCGTTGTCAGCACTCGCTTTAACTTGGAGGTCATCGGCACTTGGCACAGGTTCAAATGCATCTGGATTGCCGCGATTTTTCAAGAACTGCAAACCAATTTGGTTAAACAGTGCGTAGGTCATAACGTCGTCATCAGATTCGCTTGCTAACGCAAAACCTTGTTCTTTGGCTTTTTCAGCTAATTCTGTACGTAATTTATCAAGCTCAGGTGCAATTAAGTCTGCAGGGCGACAAGTAATAGGATCTTCGCCTTTTAATACTCGAGCTTGTAGCTCGGCATTAACAGGCGCTGGCGTGGCGCCATACTCACCTTTTAATACCCCTTCGGTCTCTTTGGTCATCGACTTGTAGCGCTCGCCCATTAACACGTTAATCACTGACTGAGAGCCAACAATTTGTGATGTTGGGGTGACTAAAGGTAAGAACCCGAGATCTTCACGCACCCGTGGAATTTCTTCTAGCACGGCATCCATTTTGTCTGCAGCGCCCTGCTCTTTTAATTGGTTTTCCATGTTAGTTAACATGCCGCCAGGCACTTGAGCACGTAAAATACGTGAATCAATCCCTTTTAATGCACCTTCAAAACGAACGTATTTTTTACGAACATCACGGAAATAAGCGGCTATCTCTTCAAGCAACACCATGTCATAGCCAGTCGCTCTGTCGGTATCTTCAACCATAGCAACAAGCGTTTCAGTGGCGCTGTGACCATAGGTTTGGCTCATTGATGATATCGCGGTATCTAAAACATCGACTCCTGCTTCAATGGCTTTTTGATAGGTTGCAGTGCTTAAGCCTGTTGTAGCATGGCAATGCATTGAGACCATTAAATCGGTTTGCGATTTTAGGCGACTGATTAATTCATAAGCTTGCATCGGCTTGAGTAAGCCTGCCATGTCTTTAATACATAAAGAATCTGCGCCCATGTCTTCTAAACGTTTAGCCATATCCACCCAGGTATCGATGGTGTGCACGGGGCTTGTGGTAAATGAAATGGTGCCTTGGGCATGCCCACCAACGTTCTTAACGGCTTTTACAGCGGTTTCAAGGTTACGCACATCGTTCATTGCATCAAAAATACGGAATACGTCCACACCATTGGTATGAGCGCGCTCAACAAAGCGAGTCACAACATCATCAGCATAATGACGGTAGCCTAAAAGATTTTGCCCACGCAATAACATTTGTTGCGGCGTATTTGGCATGGCTTTCTTTAATTCACGAATGCGATCCCAAGGATCTTCACCAAGATAACGAATACAAGAGTCAAAGGTCGCTCCGCCCCAAGACTCTAGAGACCAGAAGCCCACTTTGTCTAGCAAAGGGGCAATCGGTAACATATCGTCAATACGTAAACGTGTTGCGAGTAATGATTGATGGGCGTCACGCAGTACGACATCGGTTAATGCTAATGGCTTGCTCATAATGACTCCAAAATTATTTTGCGCGGTATTGATGTATCGCAGAGGTGATTGCAGCAACTAACTTAGGATCTAAGTGAGTGGCTACCGCTGTATTAGAAGGTGCTTGCGGTGCGGGAATATCCGCCACTGGTGCAGGAAAAAGCTTTGCGACAATGCCAATACCTACGATTAAGATACTTAAAAAAGTAAACACTAAGCCCATGCCCATTATCATGATGCCCAGCGCATCCGATAATTGCTCAGATATCGATGTCATGTTTCCTCACTTTTTATCAAACAATTAAAATCAGCCGATTTGATGAATATGTTTTAAATCAATGCACTATAGAGGCTTACTTCGCAGTTTGATCTAAAAAAACAATCTCACATTGACTCACACATTAACGACAAGCTAATTAAGCAAGCGCAAATATTCATATCAAACGTCATTCAACACCGTGGTTTATCTGAGTAAAACGGCTTATTTAAACGCGTTAAACTCAAAATCTTGTCACAAAATATAAACAAAAAACGGTTACAATACTATCCCTTTGTAAATTGGTCTTACCAAAATAAATGCCCAATCTCAGTGCAGGTTAACAAAGTTTAAAATAATCACCTAAAAAATGAAGATTCAATAATATTTAAGCCATTTTTTAACAATACATAATAAAATCGTTAAAATTAACTATTCAGCAACATGATAAAATAGTGCAAATAAGTCGTCACCCCACACAAAAAACCGTTTATTTACTCACTTTATATGAATATAAATACACTTCAATCATGTATTGCCCCTTTTTAGACATAGATATCGTTTACCAATCTCACTCTGTAACTTTCTAGTGATAAAAATGGCCATGATCGACCATTAAGCTGACCAGCCAGGCTAAAAGCCATGACAAATAACAGCTGAACTTGTAGACGTTTTAAAGTGGCTAAGTAGATGTCGCTAATGGCTAACGCAGGATTAACAACGTTGACGGTGCTAGGTGTACTGATATAGAGGAATATAGCGAATATTAATATCCGCGCTGCGGTTCTGAGTTAACGGCAGTGAATCAACGACAGTGGATTAAAGTCTGTGAGTTAACGTCTGTGGATTAACGTTGGTGACTTAATGGAAGTAAATCAAAGGCTGTGAAGCTACGACAGTGAGTTAACGTCTGTGGATTAACGTTAGTGACTTAATGGAAGTAAATCAAAGGCTGTGAAGCTACGACAGTGGGTTAAAGTCTGTGAATTAAAGTCTGTGAATTAACGTCTGTGAATTAACGTCTGTGAATTAACGTCTGTGGATTAACTTTGGTGACTTAATAGAAGTAAATCAAAGGCTGTGAGGCTACAACAGTGGGTTAACAGCTGTAGATTAATTAATGCAGGAGGTTCTACGTTTTGTCCATAAAAAAACGCCCTGTAATTATACAGGGCGTTTCTATTATGGTGCGCGTGGGAGGATTCGAACCTCCGACCGCCTGGTTCGTAGCCAGGTACTCTATCCAGCTGAGCTACACGCGCAAAATCGGTACAACATGCCATTCAATACTTTATGTTAACCATTATAGCTAACAAATAAAATAATGAATGGCGGAGAAGGAGGGATTCGAACCCTCGATGGGATTTAAAGCCCATACTCCCTTAGCAGGGGAGCGCCTTCGGCCACTCGGCCACCTCTCCGCAAAAATGGTGCGCGTGGGAGGATTCGAACCTCCGACCGCCTGGTTCGTAGCCAGGTACTCTATCCAGCTGAGCTACACGCGCGAAATTTGGGTTTTGGTGCAATATGAATGGTGCGCGTGGGAGGATTCGAACCTCCGACCGCCTGGTTCGTAGCCAGGTACTCTATCCAGCTGAGCTACACGCGCATTCATATTTATCACATCAACAGTAAATGGTGCGGATGGGAGGATTCGAACCTCCGACCGCCTGGTTCGTAGCCAGGTACTCTATCCAGCTGAGCTACATCCGCATCGATTTAACTATTGTAAGAAATGGCGGAGAAGGAGGGATTCGAACCCTCGATGGGATTTAAAGCCCATACTCCCTTAGCAGGGGAGCGCCTTCGGCCACTCGGCCACCTCTCCGTTTTCTTGGCGCACATATTACTGTTTGACGAAAATAAGTCAAACCCTTTTTAGGAAACCTAACTTCATTTGGACTGTTTTTAATCACATTGGAGATAATAGCTTCAAATACTCATGAAAACTGTATTCTTTTTTGCGAATATTATTTTAAAAAATGATTTTGAAAGATTTTTTAAAACGGCTTATTTGCCCAAAAAACAAAAAAGCCAGCAAATGCTGACTTAGTTTATATCGGACAAATAGGCCGAAATTAGTAGTTTCCACCTTCAGAAGGTGAACCTGACTTCTCAGACTGAATACGTTGGTAGATCTCTTCACGGTGAACAGACACTTCTTTTGGTGCATTAACACCAATACGTACCTGGTTACCTTTAACACCTAAAACCGTAACGGTGACTTCATCACCAATCATTAATGTTTCGCCTACACGACGAGTCAAAATTAGCATTCGGTTGCTCCTTTAGTTCAATCTGCATAACACGCTTTGTCCGTAATATGCGTTCATTATAATGTCTGCTCTTAATAAAATCATAGTATCTATTTCAAAATACGTCGGTTTATAAGGCATTATCTATTCGGAAAACTTAAAATCTTGGCGATAAACCATTTATTCATACATGACGACTTTAAATAGGCCGCATTTATCATCACGTCGTTAAATCAATCTAAACAGTAAAATCAAACGCAAAACATCCGATATAACACTGGAGTCTAAAGACGCTAAATTAACACTAGTGCAAAGCTCAACAAACTCTTCTACCGCTAGCGAGTCACTTCACTATGCCAAATCTACTGTTCGCACTCAAGTTATAAAGTTGAATATCATAGACTTTATAACTTAAGTGTCGACTAAATCATGAAATCATGAATAAATTAGCTCAAGCGCTCAGAAATCCATGGTTCAACAGATGCTAATGCAGCGGCTAGATTTTCAGGTTGAGTACCGCCAGCTTGCGCCATATCAGGACGTCCACCACCTTTACCACCCACCTGCTGAGCAACCATTGCAACTAACTCACCCGCTTTAACTTGCTTAGTTAAGTCATTGCTCACACCCGCAATCAGGTTTACTTTGCCGTCTCTCGCGGTGCCAAGCACAATAATGGCTGATTTAAGCTTTTGCTTTAACTCATCTTGTAAACCGCGTAATGAACCAGGGTCTACACCTTCCATCATTTTAACCAGCACTTTCACGCCATTCACATCAATAGCATCACCGGCCATATCTGCACTTGCTGCAGCGGCTAACTTATCTTTAAGTTGCGATAAGTCTTTCTCAAGCTGTTTCACTTTATCAAGCTGGGCTTTTAACTTAGCCACCACTGATGCGTTGTCAGATTTTAGTAACTGCGCAGCTTCATCTAGCATAGCTTGTTGCTCGGCAACATAACTCATTGCCGCAGCACCGGTAACAGCTTCAATACGGCGAACGCCGGCAGCAATACCGCCTTCTGATGTGATTTTAAATAATCCAATATCACCTGTGCGGCCAACATGAGTACCACCACACAGCTCGATAGAGAAGTCGCCCATTGTGACTACGCGGACTTGGTCATCGTACTTTTCACCAAATAGCGCCATCGCGCCCTTTTCTTTGGCTTCATCAATGGCCATTTCAGCCGTTTTTAACTGATGGTTACGACGAATTTGAGTATTTACAAGATCTTCAATCGTTTTCAACTCAGATGGCTTAACGGCTTCAAAGTGTGAAAAGTCAAATCGTAAACGCTCTGGATTCACTAATGAGCCCTTTTGCGTCACGTGAGAGCCTAATACCTGACGCAGTGCAGCGTGCAATAAGTGAGTCACAGAATGGTTTAATTGAGTGCGGTGACGTAATTTTTTATCCACTTGCGCAGATAAGCTTTGGCCGACAACTAATTGTCCTTGAGCTAATTCACCTTGATGACCGGTAGCTTGACCAAATTTTTGAGTGTCGTTAACGGTAAATTCAATACCTTGTGTGCTTAACACACCTTTGTCACCAACCTGCCCGCCTGACTCAGCATAAAATGGGGTATTGGCTAACACAACAATGGCTTTTTGACCCGCGGCGACGCTTTCTACCGCTTTGCCATCAACATATAACCCTGTCACAGTCGACTCACCTGTTAACTCGCTATATCCACAAAATTGGGTTTCAGCATCAATGATTAAATTGCTGTTGTAATCTGCACCAAAGTTACCCGCCGCTTGTGCACGGCTTCTTTGTTCGGCCATTGCGGCTTCAAAGCCGGCTTCATCAACATTAATGTCACGTTCGCGACAAACATCAGCGGTCAAGTCAACAGGGAAACCATAAGTGTCATACAATTTAAAGACGGTTTCACCGTCTAAGGTGTCGCCTTTAAGACCGTTTAACGCGCCATCTAGAATAACCAAGCCACGCTCAAGGGTGCGGGCAAATTGCTCTTCTTCGGCTTTTAATGCTTTTTCAACGATAGCTTGCATGGCTTTTAAGCCGTTAGCTGCATCGCCCATCACGCTAATGAGCGTCGGCACTAACTTGTAGAAAAATGCATCGTTAGCACCTAACTTATTACCATGACGTACTGCGCGGCGAATAATACGACGTAGTACATATCCGCGACCTTCGTTTGATGGCATAACACCGTCAGCAACCAAAAATGCACATGAACGGATATGGTCAGCAATAACGCGTAGTGATTTATTTTCTAAATCAGATACGCCAATAATCTCTGCAGCTTTAGCAATTAATTGCTTAAAGATATCGATCTCGTAGTTTGAATGTACACCTTGCATAATGGCAGCAATACGCTCAATCCCCATACCGGTATCCACAGAAGGCTTAGGTAAAGGCAGCATTTCACCGTCGGCTTGACGGTTATATTGCATAAATACGATGTTCCAAATTTCAATAAAACGATCGCCATCTTCTTCAGGAGTACCAGGACGGCCTCCCCAGATGTGATCGCCATGATCATAGAAAATTTCACTGCATGGACCACAAGGACCGGTATCACCCATCTGCCAGAAGTTATCTGATGCGTAAGCTGCACCTTTATTGTCACCAATACGGATCATGTTTTCAGGAGCAATACCAATTTTTTGAGTCCAGATATCATACGCTTCATCGTCTGTTTCATAGATAGTGACGCATAGACGCTCTTTTGGCAGTTTTAGGGTTTCAGTTAAAAAGGTCCATGCAAAACGAATGGCGTCTTCTTTAAAGTAATCACCAAAACTGAAGTTACCTAGCATTTCAAAAAAAGTGTGGTGACGTGCGGTATAACCCACGTTATCTAAATCATTGTGCTTACCACCTGCGCGCACACAGCGCTGAGATGTGGTTGCGCGTGTGTAATTACGCTTGTCCATGCCTAGGAACACATCTTTAAACTGGTTCATACCCGCATTGGTAAATAACAGTGTTGGGTCGTTAGTGGGAACGAGTGAGCTGCTATCAACAACCTGATGTCCGTTATCTTCAAAATACTTTAAAAAAGCACTTCTTAACTCTGCTGTAGTCTGAAACATGAAATGGCCCTGAAATAGAAGAATACAAAAATACCCAGCTTGACACGCAAGCCAGTAAATGAAGGCATTATATACTGAATTTAAGGGAATAAGCGAGACGAGTAAACCGATTATCATCTGAGCAAAAAACGATAATTGCTCAATAGTTTTATCGCATAAATGCCGCAATAGCGCGATTATTAGCATCAACAATGTTATTAAGGAGGCTTATTAGAGATGACTTGAGTCATCTTAAGGCGTTAGCGCTTTATATCTAACGTGTAGGGATCATAGCTAAAGACATAAGCAAGATGTTCAAACTAACACTTTGCCCAATGAGAAGACGAATACCAAGGGATTTTTCTTTGTTATTATCTACAGTTAATAGGCCGTATTTTTTGTGGCTTTTGATATACACGGCTCAAACCAATCACAATCGCGTTATTAATGGCGGTTTCATTGTCTCTTTAGCCAAACCTTTTTTAACCAAACCTCTTTGAGCCAAAGCTTGCTAGGTTCGCGCACTTCCATGGCCTTTATTGATGTGATTATTAGTCAAACTAACGGCATAATGTTAGTCGTTTAAATAGCAGTGTGCTTTGCCAGATCTGGGCTTGCTCTATTTCTTGCTCATCAAAATGATGTAACTTTTGCCTGGTTCCAAAACAAAAAAGTCGCGGCGCGTAACAAACGCAACCACGACTTTTCAGCTGATGGGTTTATATACTAGGCAAGCCTAGATTAAAAAACTTCGCCCGTTTCTAAATCAATGTTTTCATCACCATCATCAGCATTTGCTAAACTGCTGCCGCTTGCTAACAATAACGAGCGCAGTGTGGTGTCAATTTCATTAGCGATTGCTGGATTTTCAATTAGGTATTTACCGGCGTTAGCACGACCTTGACCAATTTTGTCACCTTTATAGCTGTACCATGCACCGGCTTTGTCCACTATTTTATGCTGTACACCTAAATCAACTAACTCACCGGTACGATTAATCCCTTGACCATAAAGAATTTGGAATTCAGCTTGCTTAAATGGTGCTGCAATTTTGTTTTTAACCACTTTAACGCGAGTTTCGTTACCCACCACTTCATCACCGTCTTTCACAGCACCGGTACGGCGAATATCTAAACGAACTGATAGCTGCTAAGCCCATATGTGAATCACCGATTTCACCTTCGATTTCAGCTTTAGGTGTTAATGCTGCTACCGAGTCAACAATGATCACGTCAACGGCGCCTGAGCGTGTTAATGCATCACAAATTTCAAGCGCTTGTTCACCCGTGTCTGGCTGAGAACAAAGTAAGTTATCAATATCAACGCCAAGCTTTTTAGCGTAGATAGGGTCGAGTGCATGCTTGTGCCGCAGCAATAACCTCAAGCGTTAATGTGGTTTTACCTGACGATTCTGGTCCGTAGATTTCAACGATACGGCCCATTGGTAAACCACCAGCACCCAACGCGACGTCTAATGAAAGTGAACCGGTAGAGATAGTTTCAACATCCATTGTGCGGTCTTCGCCCAATTTCATAATTGAGCCTTTACCAAATTGCTTTTCAATTTGGCCTAAAACGGCGGCTAGTGCTTTCTCTTTGTTTGGATCAACCTTCATTGTAAAACCCTCTTAAGGCATTCAATACGTTTAGTAAAATGCGTTTTGTATTTAGGTGAAATGTTGTAACTCATCTCAATATGTTCATCAGTATACTGTATAGTCATACAGTATCAAGTGCTGATGGTAATTTTTTTTATTTCAAGTTAATTTGCCTTTTGACATCAACATTTTACCCAACCGGCAATTTTTATTATGAATTGATTTATACCCCGAAGATAAAAATTGTTAAGATTAACGCCATAAAGTTTCGTGCCCCAAGATTGATAGAGTGAAGAGTCCATAATGACTGTAATTGATACCAGCGATTTAGAAAAACATACCCCGATGATGCGACAATATTTGAGCTTAAAAGCCGCTCATGCTGAGATGTTGCTGTTCTATCGAATGGGAGATTTTTACGAGTTATTTTATGATGATGCCAAAAAAGCCTCTGAACTGCTGGGTATTTCATTAACCGCTCGAGGTAAAAGTGGTGGCGACCCAATCCCAATGGCCGGTATTCCTTACCATGCCGTTGAAGGCTATTTAGCTAAATTGGTTCAAATCGGTCAGTCTGTGGCTATTTGTGAACAAATTGGCGACCCAGCGACTTCAAAAGGCCCAGTTGAGCGTCAAGTTGTGCGCATTGTTACCCCTGGCACATTAACCGATGAAGCACTATTACAAGAAAAACAAGACAAC
This sequence comes from Shewanella saliphila, assembly GCF_014648295.1. Classification (GTDB taxonomy): domain Bacteria; phylum Pseudomonadota; class Gammaproteobacteria; order Enterobacterales; family Shewanellaceae; genus Shewanella; species Shewanella saliphila. Next base: position 118,377 of record NZ_BMQV01000004.1, on the reverse strand, counting down.
CTACTTGCCGCGCTTTATCAAGGTAAAAGTGGTTTTGGCTATGCCACACTGGATATCTCATCTGGACGTTTTGTCATTGCCGAGCTGCCAACACGCGAAGCATTAGAAGCCGAGTTGCAACGCACCCACCCAGCTGAGTTACTGTACAGCGAAGATTTTACCGACATGTTATTAATCAATCACATGAAAGGTATTCGCCGCCGACCTGAATGGGAGTTTGATTACGACACCTGCGTCAATTTATTGCTCAACCAATTTGGCACCAAAGATTTACATGGCTTTGGCATAAGCGATGCGCGATTAGCATTACAAGCTGCAGGCTGTTTAATGCAATATGTTAAAGACACCCAAAAAATGGCCTTGCCGCACATCAATTCAATTGTGCGCTTTAATCAATCTGAATCAATTATTTTAGATGCTGCGACGCGTCGTAATTTAGAATTAACTCAAAATTTATCAGGTGGACGCGACAACACCCTTGCTTGGGTACTCGATAATACGGCAACGCCTATGGGCAGCCGCATGCTGCAGCGCTGGATCCACGAACCACTTCGCGATCGCCAAGCTGTTCAATTACGCCACGGTGCGGTCAATGAGTTAATTGAAAACGACCTTTACCATACTCTGCATGAGCAACTAAAAAGCTTGGGCGATATTGAACGAATTATGGCTCGTCTCGCCCTGCGCAGCGCCAGACCACGCGATTTTTCACGCTTAAAGCAAGCGTTAGCATTATTGCCCTCTGTTCAGCAAACATTGTCTCAATGCCAACAACCACAAATGATGACATTAGCGACGCAGTTGGGCGAGTTTCCTGAGCAGCACGACCTACTCGAGCGCGCGATTGTCGATAACCCGCCGATGTTAATTCGCGATGGCGGTGTAATTAAAAGCGGTTACCATGCCGAGTTAGATGAGTGGCGGAAATTGAGCGAAGGCGCGAGTGATTATTTGGTTGAACTAGAAGCCCGCGAAAAACTGCAAACAGGTATCAGTACCCTAAAAGTGGGCTATAACCGCGTGCATGGTTATTACATTGAAGTCAGCCGCTTACAAGCTGATAAAGTGCCTTTAAGCTACCAACGTCGCCAAACATTAAAAGGCACAGAGCGCTACATCACTCCAGAGCTTAAAGAGTATGAAGAAAAAGTGCTTTCGAGCCAAGGTAAAGCGCTCGCGTTAGAAAAACAGTTATGGGAACAATTATTTGATTTACTGTTACCTAAATTGCAAGAGTTACAAAGTTTTGCAACCGCTGCCGCGCAGTTAGATGTTTTGAGCAATTTTGCTGAGCGTGCAGAAACGCTCAATTATCAATGCCCACAGATGACAAACGATATCGGAATTCATATCGATGCAGGTCGTCACCCTGTCGTTGAACAGGTCAGTCAATCCGCCTTTATTGCCAACCCTGTAAGCCTAACCCCACAACGTAAAATGTTAATTGTGACCGGTCCTAATATGGGCGGTAAGTCGACTTACATGCGTCAAGTAGCACTTATCACCTTAATGGCGCACATTGGTTGTTTTGTGCCTGCTGATGCTGCACAAATTGGCGAAATCGATCGAATATTTACTCGTATTGGCGCATCTGACGATCTAGCATCGGGTCGCTCAACCTTTATGGTCGAGATGACCGAAACCGCCAATATTTTGCATAATGCCACCGCCAATAGCTTAGTGTTAATGGATGAAATTGGCCGAGGAACCTCAACCTATGATGGTTTATCGCTAGCATGGTCTGCTGCAGAATATCTTGCCAAACAAGTCAGTGCTTTGACCTTATTTGCGACCCATTATTTTGAGCTCACCCAATTACCTGAAATATTACCCGCGGTAGTGAATGTTCACTTAGATGCGATTGAGCATGACGATACCATTGCCTTTATGCATGCGGTTCAAGAGGGCGCTGCCAGTAAGAGTTATGGTTTACAAGTTGCCGCATTAGCCGGTGTACCAAATCAAGTCATTAAGGCTGCCAAGCATAAGCTGCATCAACTCGAAAATCGCGATATAACAGCTGCAGAACAAGCACCAAGTCAGGTGAGCATGAATTTACTTGCGCCGATGCCGGAACCTTTGCCTGCCATGGATAAGCTAGCACAAATAAACCCTGATGATTTTACACCTAAGCAGGCATTGGACTTATTGTATGAGCTAAAAAAACTAGCCAATTAAGCGTAAAATTGTAAGCAATAAAAAAGGACACGCCAATGTGTCCTTATAGTGTTCATATCATAGTGCGGCTTAGCTTAGCCGCACACTTTTGCTAGCTAGTCTCTAGTCTCTAGTCTCTAGTCTCTAAATAATGCTTCCACTGATAACCCTTGCGATCCAAGTAGATCTTTTAATCGTTTAAGCGCTTCTACCTGAATTTGACGAACACGCTCACGGGTTAAACCAATTTCAGCACCGACATTTTCAAGTGTTGATGGCTCATAACCCAATAAACCAAAGCGCCTTGCCAATACTTCACGTTGCTTAGTGTTGAGCTCGTTTAACCAACCTACAATAGAGTTTGATAAGTCTTCGTTTTGTACGCGATGATCTGGCCCTACCGAGTCATCATCGGCAATCACGTCTAATAACGCTTTTTCGTTTTCGCCGCCAAGCGGTGAGTCAACTGAAGTAATTTTCTCATTCAGTTTAAGCATACGGCTAACATCACCGGTTGATACATCAAGCTTTTCAGCGATTTCTTCTGCTGTGGGTTCGTGGTCCAGTTTTTGCGCCAGCTGTCTTGCTGTACGCAAATACACATTTAATTCTTTCACCACGTGAATAGGAAGTCTAATTGTGCGTGTTTGATTCATAATCGCACGTTCAATGGTTTGTCTGATCCACCAAGTCGCATAAGTTGAAAAACGGAAACCGCGTTCAGGATCAAATTTTTCTACCGCTCTGATCAGGCCTAAATTGCCTTCTTCGATAAGATCAAGCAATGCCAAACCACGATTGTTGTATCTTCGGGAAATTTTAACAACGAGACGCAAATTACTTTCGATCATGCGGTTGCGAGATTTTTCGCAGCCTTTAAGAGATTTACGTGAAAAATAGACTTCTTCTTCAGCTGTTAGCAGCGGAGAAAAACCAATTTCACCTAAATATAGTTGAGTGGCGTCGAGATTTTTTTGAAGATCATCTTGGACCTTTTCTTCGATATCGAGTTGCTGCACCAAATCGCCATTATTGGCTGCAACCTCTTGTGGTTGTTTAGCTAGATCGACAAGTTGTTCTGCTGAAGCAGTACTTTTTTTGCGGCTCATAATTGCTCTCCCAAACCTAATTTTGTGGTATGTAATCTACTGCACTCGCCTATCCTCCGTTATTTATGTTGCTAAACTATTACTGTTTAGGTAGATATCGTAATGGGTTTACTGACTTACCGTGATAACGTACTTCAAAATGAAGCATGACTTGGTTTGTCCCGGTACTGCCCATTTTTGCAACTGTTTGCCCTGCGCTAACATATTGCTTTTCTTTAACCATTATCGTGTCTGTATGAGCATAAGCACTTAAAAAATCATCATTATGTTTAATAATCACTAAGTTGCCATATCCCCGTAACGCATTGCCCGCGTACACGACCCTTCCATCAGCAGCGGCTTTAATAATATCACCGCGATTACCAGCAATTTTAATACCTTGATTGCCTTGTTCCGATGTCGAAAAATATCCAATAATTCGACCTCTCACTGGCCAATGCCATTGCTGAACTTGTTTTGGCAAGTTGGCGGTGGCACCGATTGCACTTTGGTTAACATTTTGTTGGGTAGTTGTTACAGAATACGCAGGCTTTTTATTGTGATCAAGATCTTTTTTCGTTCTGTTTAAAACAGGCGCTGCACTTGAGTTTGCCGAAGAGTTTGAAACGATTGTTTTATTTTCAGAACGGCTGGGGGGTGTAGAATAAGGTACCGTGGCAGCATTTGTTTGCACTGCAGGCACATAAGATTGTGAAGATTTTTGGCTCGACGATACTGTTTTCTTTGCCAAGACCAAATTAAGCATTTGCCCTGGATAAATCGTATAAGGGGCTTGTAAATTATTCTCACGCGCCAGCTCAACAAAATTACGCCCAGCACCCCACGCTATCGAATACAGGGTATCGCCCTTCTTGACCTGGTATTGATGGCTTTTTAACGAACCTTTGTGGTAACGAGGAGCATATTGACTTGATGATAAACTATCAACCGGCGCAGGACGATCAGCTTGAAAACTACATCCTGTCAGCATAATTGCTAAGACCAAACAATTTGGCCAACCGGTTTTCATCAAACTAAGTCCTTTAGGAAATACACAAGAATAAGGTGAAAGTGTGAGCTAGCACGTTTAACACTAAGCAATACCTTGCAACAAGCTTTGATACAACACAACAAAAAAGACGTTTCACTAAGTTTTTAGTGTTATTTTTTGTTTTAACACAGTGTTATTACTTACTTAGATAGTCATAAACTCTACTTTACATATCATCGCCACAACTCACGAGTAATGGCTTTAAACAACAATTAACCTAACAATGTTACGCTAAATCACCATTGATTAATGGCACAAATTTAACGGCTTCTACTATTTCGGAGTGAAACTCATGCCCTGTACGCGTAATCTTAAGCAGCTGCTGAGTATCCTCACCTACTGGAATAATTAATACGCCGTTATCAGCTAACTGCTCAAGCAAGGCTTGAGGCACAGACGCAGCCGCTGCAGTCACCATGATGCCATCAAAAGGGCCACGATTAGGCCACCCCTGCCAGCCGTCACCATATTTAAACGATACATTGTGCAAGTCTAAGCGTTTTAATCGTTGCCTAGCTTGAATTTGCAACGCTTTTATTCGCTCTATAGTACACAGCTCAGGAATGAGTGACGCCAGTACTGCAGCTTGATATCCCGAGCCAGTGCCAATTTCGAGTACTTTTTGCGGATTGTGTTGCAAGAGCAATTCGGTCATACGCGCTACGATATAAGGCTGCGAAATCGTTTGCCCCTGGCCTATCGGTAACGCAGTATTTTCATAGGCTTTATGTGCTAATGCACCGTCAAGAAATAACTCTCGCGGCGTGGTGGCCACCGCTTGTAATACTGCTGGGTGGCGGATGCCTGCATCAGACAATTTTTTTGCTAAATTCACTGCTGATGTTGATGCAACGTGGGTCATATTTTTGTTATCCACTCAGCTAATCCGTTTAATTGATTGTAAGCTGTTAAGTCTACGGTTAAAGGCGTGATTGAGACATAACCTGCTGCTATTGCGCCAAAATCGGTACCTTCGCCAGCATCTTGCTCACTGCCCACCGGGCCAAGCCAGTAGATGTCTCTGCCAGCAGGGTCTTGGGTTTTAATCATACCCTCGGCTTTATGCCTTGCTCCTAAACGTGTCACTTTAATGCCTTTAATTTGTTCTAAAGGCAAATCAGGTACATTTACATTTAAAATTTGATCGCTATTAACGGGGTGTGCCAGCAAGCCCTTAACTATTTTTGCAGCATAAATCGCTGCACTGTCATAATGAGTTAACGATTTACCGACTAACGAAATTGCGATAGCGGGTAAGCCTAAAAAGCGCCCTTCCATCGCCGCGGCCACGGTACCAGAATACAAAGTATCATCCCCCATATTCGCTCCAGCATTAATACCAGAAACCACAATATCAGGCTCATGCTGACATAACTGTCTAATGGCTAAATGGACACAGTCAGTAGGTGTACCATTGACTGAAATATAACCATTATCTAAGTTATTAATTCTTAATGGATTAGTCAAGGTTAAAGAGTTGCTCGCCCCAGAACAGTTTCGGTCAGGCGCGACAGTCAACACTTGAGCAAACTCACTCAACGCTTGAGTTAACGCGATAATGCCAGGAGCATGAACGCCATCATCATTACTGACCAAAATATTTATCATCGTTATGACTCTTTTTGAGAGGTTGATTCAGATTGTGCTAAACGTTGTGCTTGTTGCTCAGCTATCATGACTTTTCTTTGTTGTTCTTGGACATCTTGATAGTTAGCAAGTTCGCGCAGTACCGAGGTAGCATAACTGCCAGCGGGCAACATAAACTCAAGCGTAAGGACATCTGCGTCAAAGTGCCATTTCATTCCTTGAGGCTCAAGCAACAAAGGCCGTCTTTCTTGTGATAAACCAGCATTTTCAAGCCCAGATAAATCGTCTGAATAATCTGTTAATGGCGTCATTTCTAGCTCAAAAGCAGCATCTTTTGCCAGTGGGTTACCGCGGCCCCAAAGTGGTGCAGATAATTGGATGTCTTTTTCAGCTAAGCGTTTATTAAGCACATCGTCCCAGGCATCGACGGTAAAATAGCTTTTACTGCCCGCAAGCATCACACAATCACCCACTATCGTTTGTGTTTGATGTGTGGCTAAACGGTGTGATACCACGAGGTTAAATATGTTTGAGCGCACAGCTGATAAATACATGCTGCGTTTGTTACGATCTTTAACATTACGGCCACCATTTAACATCTGGCGTCCCATCACTAAGTTTTTACCATCATGACCAAAGCGTTGTTCGCCAAAATAGTTTGGTACTCCGGCGGCGGCAATCTGCTGCAATCGAGATTCAACGTCAGCAACATCAGTAATATTGCGCAAGGTAAGGACAAAACGATTACCAAGCAGTGCACCAATTCGCAGTTTTTTGCTGTGACGACTACTTGATAGCACCGTGAGTTTATCGTTATTTAATTGAGTCCACTCGGGCGTTTCTTTGCCAGGAATACGTACACCAAACCACTGTTCAGTAACGGCATTTTTATCTTTTTGCCCAGCATAGGTCACTTCTTTGGGGTGCACTTTAGCAAACTTGGCAATCACTTCAGCGACATAGACGGTGTTCAAGCCATTTTTTTGGATATGCAGCATATGATGTTCACCTTCACCCGTAGGGGTAAAAGGCAAAATTTCTTTGACAATAAAATCACTATTGTGAGTTCGTAAATCGGCTTGGCTTGAAGGTTTACCTAACAGGTAATGTAATTCATTCATCTAACTAGCATTCTCTATGTGATTAACGCGATTGACTTACCATCAGTACGACAGCTTCTACAGCTATACCTTCTTTACGTCCGGTAAAACCCAGCTTTTCAGTGGTGGTCGCTTTGACATTTATATTGTCGAGTTCGGTTTGTAAATCGTCACTTAAACATTGACGTATTGCCTCAATATGTGGCGCCATCTTAGGAGCCTGGGCAATCACAGTGACATCAAGATTGCCAATGACAAACTGTTTCTCAACGGCCAATTGATAACAATGCTTTAAAAGCGCCCGGCTATCAGCCCCTGCAAAATTAACATCAGTGTCAGGAAAATGTTTGCCAATATCGCCTAATGCCATCGCCCCTAGAATAGCGTCGCTCACAGCATGTAAAACCACATCGCCATCAGAATGAGCAATTAACCCAGTGTCATAAGGAACAACAACACCACCTAAAATAAGTGGTTTATCGCCACCAAACTTATGTACATCAAAACCATGGCCAATACGTATATTCATGTTAATCCTTGCGGCGAAGTTATCTTTACAATGTGGTTATTGTGCTTGCGACATAAACAGTTGAGCAAGCTGTAAATCATCAGGGTGAGTGACTTTAATATTATCAACACGGCCTGTCACCAAGCCGGGCATAACACCTGCCCACTCCATTGCACTAGCCTCGTCGGTAATATTGACGTTAGCTTTAAGGGCATTAGCAAGGTTAGCCTGTAACGTGTCGATAGGAAAATATTGTGGCGTTAATGCATGCCATAATAATGCTCTTTCAACCGTATTAGTGATAATGCCACTGGCGTCACTGCGCTTCATGGTATCACGTACCGGAGCGGCTAAAATCGCCCCTTGAGGAAAGCGTGACTGTGATTCTAGCAGCTTATCGATATCGCTATGGCACAAACAAGGTCTGGCAGCATCGTGAACCAATGCCCAGGCTGTTGGGTTAATGGTCTTGGCCATGTTCAGGGCCGCCAATACAGAGTCTGCCCGTTCTCCCCCACCTATAACTTGGGTCAATTTAGGGTGTTTAGACTGGGCTAAATGCTGAAAGTACTGGTCTTGTGGATGAAGCGCGATAACCACTTGGGCGATCTGTGGGTGTGATAATAAAACATCGAGAGTGTGCGCTAAAATGGTTTGTTGGCCGAGTTGTAAATATTGCTTAGGTTTATCAGCCGCCATACGACTACCGATACCTGCAGCTGGCACAATCGCAATAATAGAATCAGAGTTGTTTTGCATAGTAGACCATTGTTATCGTTATTATGGCGTAGTTAAAGCGAATGATTTTATGGGTTAAACGGTTGTTGCTCGCGCAGCTCACTGCCCACCACGCGGTAAAAAGTCTCACCGTCTTTGACCATGCCAAGTTCGTTACGAGCACGCTCTTCAATGGCTTCGGTGCCACTTTTTAGATCGATGATTTCTTCTTTAAGGATTTGATTGCGGGCCACCAGCTTTTGGTTGCTTTGTTGCTGGGCGTCAATCTGGGCTTGCAGCACGACATACTCTGATAAATTGTTATCGCCTAGCCACAGCCGATATTGCAAAATTGCCAATAAACCTATCATTAATAATATTAGTCGTTTCATAATATCAAGTTACGCTGTATTAACCCCTAAAATGTCTGTTGGTTATAGTACAACAAAAAAGGCCACCGAGTGGTGGCCTTTTTAAACTAAAGCAAAAAATTATGCTTGACCTTTCACTTCTTTAAGGCCGTTAAATGGTGCTTTTGCACCTAACGCTTCTTCAATACGAAGTAATTGGTTGTATTTAGCAACACGGTCACTACGGCTTAATGAACCCGTTTTGATTTGGCCAGCAGCAGTACCGACAGCTAAATCAGCAATGGTTGAATCTTCAGTTTCGCCGCTACGGTGTGAAATCACTGCGGTAAAGCCAGCATCTTTAGCCATTTTAATTGCAGCCAAGGTTTCAGTTAATGAACCAATTTGGTTGAATTTAATTAGGATAGAGTTTGCAATACCGTTGTCGATACCACGCTTAAGGATTTTTGTGTTGGTGACGAATAAATCGTCGCCAACTAACTGAATTTTGTCACCTAACAATTTAGTTTGATGCGCAAAACCATCCCAATCTGATTCGTCTAGACCATCTTCAATCGATACGATTGGGTACTGGTTAGCAAGATCAGCTAAGAAGTGGTTAAACTCTTCTGAAGTGAACTTTTTTCCCTCACCTTTTAGGTGATAAATATTGGCTTCTTTGTCGTAGAATTCAGATGCTGCACAGTCTAGTGCTAAGGTAATGTCTTTACCTAGCTCGTAACCGGCATTAGCTACAGCGACTTTAATTGCCGCTAGTGCTGCTGCATTTGACTCAAGGTTTGGTGCAAAACCACCTTCATCACCAACGGCTGTTGAGTGACCTTGTGCTTTTAATACTTTTGCTAAACTATGGAACACTTCAGCGCCCATACGTAATGCTTCACGGAAGTTTGGTGCGCCAACGGGTTGGATCATAAACTCTTGGATATCAACACTGTTGTCAGCATGCTCACCACCATTGATGATGTTCATCATAGGAAGTGGCATAGAGTAAACACCTGGTGTACCGTTTAAATCTGCAATGTGTGCGTATAAAGGCACGTTTTTAGCAGCTGCGGCCGCTTTAGCTGCTGCAAGAGAAACCGCTAGGATTGCGTTCGCCCCAAACTTAGCTTTGTTCTCTGTGCCGTCTAGATCAATCATGATTTGATCAAGTGCTGCCTGGTCTAATGCATCTTTACCTTTAAGGGCTTCTGCAATTGGACCGTTTACAGCGGCAACCGCTTTTAGTACACCTTTACCTAAATAACGTGCTTTGTCGCCGTCACGTAGTTCTAATGCTTCACGACTACCGGTTGATGCGCCAGAGGGTGCAGCAGCCATACCCACAAAACCGCCTTCTAAATGCACTTCTGCTTCTACGGTTGGGTTGCCACGCGAATCCATAATCTCGCGACCAATCACTTTAAGAATGTTAGCCATAATTTCCTCGTACTGTGTCAGTAAATTAAAAAATTTATATAAAAGTTAAAAGCCAATACCAATAAAACCACTATATTCGTTAAAGCTGTCGATTTATTGGTATTTAACTTTCAGTTTGGTAATTTTATTTTATCTGCGCTTAGGATAAATCGAATTGGATTTAGCTTCAACTTAGTTTTAACCACTGTAAGGCATCAGATTGACGATTATTTGATCTTACGCATACATCATAGACAAAAAAGCCGTTAATGCATCAACATTAACGGCTGTTTCAAATTTAGCTGATATCGCGTTTTTGGTACGCTGAAGAAGCAGCAATAAACCCTTCAAATAATGGATGACCATCACGCGGGGTTGAGGTGAATTCTGGGTGGAATTGACCAGCAACAAACCAAGGGTGATTTGGCAATTCGATCATTTCAATTAATTTACGGTCTGAAGACAAACCACTGAACACTAATCCGGCTTTTTCAAGACGCTCAATGTAGTTGTTGTTCACTTCATAGCGGTGACGGTGACGTTCAACACAACTTGTTGAGTTGTATGCCGTTGCTGCCTTAGTGCCTTCTTTTAAGTGACATAATTGTGCACCTAAACGCATTGTGCCACCTAAATCAGAAGACTCATGACGTTTTTCAACATCACCTTCTTCGTTAATCCACTCAGTGATTAAGCCAACCACAGGATGTGGAGAGTTAGGGTTAAACTCGGTTGAATGGGCATCTTCTAAGCCGGCCACATGTCGAGCAAACTCAATCAACGCCACTTGCATACCTAAACAAATGCCAAAATAAGGTAAGTTGTTTTCACGGGCAAATTGTGCAGCAAAGATTTTGCCTTCAACGCCACGCTCACCAAAGCCGCCCGGTACTAAAATACCGTCTAGGCCTTGCAACACTTCTTCACCTTTAGCTTCAACAGTTTGTGAATCAATGTACTTAATATTCACTGTCACACGGTTTTTTAAGCCCGCATGCTTTAATGCTTCGTTAACAGACTTATAAGCATCGGGTAGTTCGATGTATTTACCGACCATACCAATGGTGACTTCACCGTTTGGATTGGCTTCTTGATAAATAACATTTTCCCACTCAGATAAATCGGCTTCGTTACAATCTAAATGGAAACGCTTGATCACTAACTCATCTAACCCTTGTGAGCGTAATAACGCAGGGATTTTGTAGATGCTGTCGACGTCTTTTAGTGAAATAACTGCGCGTTCTTCTACGTTACAGAATAACGAGATTTTAGATTTTTCGTTGGCAGGAATTGCACGGTCGCCACGACAAACCAATACGTCTGGCGCGATACCAATTGAACGCAACTCTTTTACAGAATGCTGCGTTGGCTTGGTTTTGATTTCACCTGCAGCACCCAAAAATGGCACTAAAGTTAAATGCATAAATAATGTGCGGTCGCGTCCTAGCTCAGCACCAAGTTGACGAATAGACTCAAGGAAAGGCAATGATTCGATATCACCTACCGTACCACCAATCTCTACGATTGCGACGTCATGACCTTCGCCACCTTCAAGCACTTTTTCTTTAATCGCATTGGTAATATGCGGAATAACCTGAATGGTTGCACCTAAATAATCACCACGACGCTCTTTACGAAGTACTTCTTCATAAATACGGCCTGTAGTAAAGTTATTACGGCGGTTCATTTTAGTGCGAATGAAACGTTCATAGTGACCTAAGTCGAGGTCGGTTTCAGCGCCATCTTCAGTCACGAATACTTCACCGTGCTGAGTTGGGCTCATCGTACCTGGATCGACGTTAATGTATGGGTCCAGTTTCATAATGGTTACATTGAGGCCACGCGCCTCTAAAATTGCTGCTAGCGAAGCTGCTGCAATGCCTTTACCTAGTGATGAAACAACGCCACCAGTAACGAAGATATACCTTGTAGTCATGCTGAACCTGAGAAAATGTGTTGGAAAATACGTGCTTGTAAGAAAGCACTAGGACGGGGCGATAGTATATCAAAGCCACTTCGATTCGACAAACTTAAACACGCTAATTTTAGCTTAATTTGCCTTTTCGTCTTGCTTTACCTTGTCCCAGTAACCATCTAACTCACTTAATGTATGCTGTTCGATGGCTTTTCCGCTGTCGGCAACATAATGCTCAACGCCTCTAAATCTGCGCTCAAATTTGTTATTAGCTTGGCGAAGCGCTTGTTCTGGGTCGACCTTTAAATGCCTGGCTAAATTGACCACAGAAAATAATAAATCCCCCATCTCATCTTGAATATGATTTTGCGAGTAAGCTGGGTCGTCATGGCTTTTGTTTACCTCCACCAACACTTCATCGATTTCTTCGTGTATTTTGGCTACCACAGGTTCAAGTTCGGCCCAGTCAAAGCCGACTTTGGCTACCCGATGTTGAATTTTACGTGCGCGAGATAATGCCGGTAACGCTTGCGGAATATCGTCTAATGCTGAATGAAGCTGCTTTTGCTGACGCTCATTGGCTTTTAATGTGTCCCAGGCTTGGCTTAACTCTTGGGTATTGGTAATAGGATCACTGATTTGGCCATCAGCCTGCGCAAACACATGTGGATGGCGCCGGGTTAATTTATCGCTAATACGCTCGACAACCGTGGCAAAGTCAAACATGCCTTGCTCCTGGCCTAATTGACAATAAAACACCACTTGAAACAACAAATCGCCCAATTCATCGGGTAATTCCTGCCATGCTTTGCGCTCTATGGTATCGACCACCTCATAGGCTTCTTCTAGAGTAAAAGGCACTATGGTGGCAAAGTCTTGGGCAAGATCCCACGGGCACCCCGTTTGCGGATCGCGTAATTGCTTCATAATGTCCAATAGCGATTGAATGTTTGCCACCTTGTTTATCCTCTAAATTGAACGGCACTTTAATTAAAAAGGCACCTAGATTAAGGTGCCTTTACGCAGAGTATGTTATTAAATCTTACTGTTTTACAGCCTACGAGACTCAATCACACCGTCAACTTGCGATAATTTAGCAATGATGCGTGATAAACCATCGAGATTATAGAGCTCAAGTTCAAGCTCTACGGTTGCGGTTTGGGTTTTCACGTCCGATGATGAGCTCATGGCCATTACGTTCGACTTTTCAGCAGCCAGTACTGTGGTTAAGTCGCGTAATAAGCCACTGCGATCATGGGATAATACTCGTACTCGAATACGGTAACCACCAGAGTAGTTTTCGCCCCAAATCACATCGACACTGCGTTCAGGGTGTGCCCGCATTAACTCTTTAACCTGCTCGCAATCACTTCGGTGCACAGAAATACCACGACCCATGGTGATATAACCAAAAATCTCATCACCCGGTACCGGCTGACAACAACGGGCAATGTGGCTCATTAAGTTGCCCACACCGTTAACTTCAACCTGACCTTTACTAGATTTTTTCGGTTTGTTAGAGGCCTTTTTAAGAATGTCTTCAACTAAATCTTCGTCGGTATCTTCAACTTTTCGGACTTTGGTTTCGGTAAAGTTGACCACTTGGTTTAAGCGTAAATCTCCACCACCAATGGCCGCTAACATATCGTCCATAGTATTAAGGTTAAAACGTTCAACTGCCACAGTCGCATCTTTAATTTTTAAGCCAACGCGGGATAACTCTGACTCGAGCATTTCTTTACCGGCAGCAATATTTTTGTCGCGATCTTGCTGTTTAAACCAATGTTGAATTTTAGAGCGAGAACGAGACGACTTAATGTATCCCAAGTTAGGATTTAACCAATCGCGTTTTGGGTTAGGCGTTTTTGACGTAATAATTTCAATGCGCTCACCGGTTTCAACCTGGTAAGTAAACGGCACAATACGGCCATCCACTTTAGCACCAATACATTTATGCCCCACTTGTGAGTGAATGTAATAAGCAAAGTCGAGCACGGTAGAGCCTAAAGGTAAGTCGACAACCTCACCGTTAGGGGTAAATACATAAACTCGGTCTTCAAATACCTGACTGCGGACTTCATCTACCAAGTTGCCACTTTCGGCCACATCTTCTTGCCACTGTAAAATTTTACGTAGCCAGTTAATTTTTTCTTCGTAGCCGGTTTGTTTGGCGTTACCCGCACCTTCTTTGTACTTCCAGTGCGCAGCCACACCAAGTTCAGAATCTTGATGCATGGCTTCAGTACGAATTTGAATTTCGACGGTTTTGCCTTCAGGGCCCACCACGACGGTATGAATGGATTGATAACCGTTCGGTTTAGGGTTGGCGACGTAATCGTCAAACTCGCGCGGAATGTGGTGCCATAAATCATGCACAACGCCTAACGCGCCATAACAATCTTGTAAGCGTTCAGTCACGATGCGCACAGCTCTTACGTCAAATAATTCATCAAACTTAAGATCTTTGCCCTTCATTTTACGCCAAATGCTGTAAATATGTTTGGGGCGGCCATAGACTTTGGCGCGGATATCATCGTTATCTAACCGTTGCTGTAACTGGGTAACAAACTTGTCGATAAACACTTCACGGTCAACACGTTTACCATCAAGCTGTTTCGCGATGTCTTTATATACCATTGGGTGTAAGTAGCGGAACGAAATATCTTCAAGCTCCCATTTAAGCTGACCAATACCTAAACGGTTAGCTAAGGGGGCGTATATGTCGGCAATTTCACGGGCTAATAGCACCCGTGTTTCTTCATCGGCATTTTTCACCGCGCGCAATAAACACACGCGCTCGGCAAGTTTAATCACTACTGCGCGTACGTCTTCAACCATCGCCAGTAACATTTTACGAATATTGTCGATTTGTGGTTCGGCATCACGTGAGTTTTCGCTGACTTTAAGTGCGCCAATGGCATTCATGGTGACCACGCTGGCCACCAGCTTTGCTAAATTGTCGCCGTACTTTTCAGCTAATTGCTCATCACTTAACACGCCAGCTTCATGCATTAAAAACAACACGGCCGCTTGCAGGGTTTCAATGTCCATGTTCAGTGGCGCTAAAATTTCGATCATTTCACGGGCACGCGCAAGCAACTCGGTGTGCGCCAGTTTGTTTTTGACCGGTAAGGCCTCAACTTGCTGGATCAACGATAATAATATTTGAGCATCGTCTTTGTCGTCAATATAACGGGCGACCCACTCATCTAATTGGAATGCTTGCGTATTAAAATGTGCTTCGCGAACAGATACCATGAACCCTTCCTTAGCCGCATGACCGACTGATACCCACCTTCACTTCACTGATTCAAGGTAAAATGAGGTAAAAACTACAACTGAATACGCTATCTTGAAGCCCTAGGCACGTTTGTCAATTCAAACATGGTTAGTTGAACAATTTTATAGCATACCAGTTGATAATACTGAAAAAGCTGACACTTATTTACCTAGCTCAAATAAGACCATCGCCTCAATATGATGCGTTTGAGGAAACATATCAACTAAACCTACTTTAGCAATTCGATAACCATTGGCTAATAATACACTACTGTCGCGGGCTAAACTTGCCGGATTACACGACACATAAACCACCTTTTTAGGTTGCATTTTTTGCAACCATTGCAGACTTTCGTAAGCGCCAGCTCTAGCAGGATCAAGTAACAATTTATCAATTTTACCCAGCCAGATTTGCTCAGATAAATCGGCACTTAAGTCAGCATGGTAAAAGCTCACATTCGTTAATTGATTATCGAGTGCATTCTGTTTGGCCTGCTCAACCATTTCTGCTACACCTTCAACGGCAATCACTTGCGCCGCTTTTTTCGCTAACGGCAAACTAAAGTTACCGACGCCGCAAAACAAATCAAGGATCCGCTCGCCGGCTTGAGGATCGAGCCAGTCAATCGCTTGTTCAACCATAGCTTGATTTATCACGCCATTCACCTGAACAAAATTACCCGGCGTGAATGAGCAACGAACGCTGTTATCTGCTAAAAGGTAAAACGGTAATGTCACTTTATCTTCATCAGATGACAGAGCTGGATAAACCTGAGTTAGCTGGCCGGCGTCATCTTGCAACAATAAATGAAGTTGATGCTTTTCGGCAAAACCACTTAACCAACGTAAATCAGAATTAGGTAAGGTTTTAGTGACCCTCAACACGGCAAAATGGCCATTGTCAGCTTGGGTTAATTCAACATGCCCTAAACTGGCTTTTGCTTTTAGCTGATTTAAATTAACCGCCAGCGGCGTGATAAGTTCAGACAACGGCGCAGCAAGCACTGGACATTGGTTAATTTCAACAACTTTATTGCTGTTTGCAGACCGAAACCCCAACTGTAAACGTTGGGTGTTTTTGTCAAATACTGTCGCCAACCTAGCTCGGCGCCGATAATGCCAAGCATCATCAACAATAGGCGTGGTAACAAGGTTTTCAGCTACAGCCTCAGCACTGGATAACTTAGCAATAAGGTCAACTAACGCAGTTTGTTTATGTTCGCGTTGTGCCTGTGTGTCCATATGTTGTAAATCGCAGCCCCCGCATTGCACATAATGCGGGCAATGGGCTTTAATACGGCTAGTGGCTGGACTATCAATTTTGATAAGTTTAGCTTTGGCATAACTTTTCTTTTGCTCAACGAGCTGCACCGTGGCACGTTCGCCTGGCAACGCCCCTGCGACAAACACAACTTTACCTTGATGCTGGGCAATTCCGGCACCTAAATGATCTAACTGGGTGATGTCTAATGAAAGCTTGGCAGATAATTGTTTAGATTTGTTCGGTTTTTCTTTGAAAAATTGTGCCATTTCGGCCTCAGATGTCGAATAAAAAACTAGTCAAGAGTGCGCTATTTCTGGCAGTCTAGACGCAATAGTAGCGATTTAGCATCAGGAACACACCTAACTGCCATGAAAAGTGCCAACAATATGACCAAATACAGCCTACGTTCTTGGGTTCTGGTACTTGCGTTAGCGCCCACAATTGTAGTGGGTATTCTACTTGGAAGTTATTTCACGATAAACCGCTTTTATGAATTGGAAGACACCTTAATCGTCAAAGGCAGCAATATTGTTGAGCCTTTAGCCATTGCCAGCGAATTCGGCATCATTAATCAAGACCGTGAATCAACCAAACGCTTACTGGCAGCTTCGCAAATAAACAACGCATCACTCATCCATTCTATTGCCGTATTTGATGCCGAAAACCAACTGTTTGTGACCTCGCATTATCATAAAGATTTTGAAACCATGCGTTATAAGCAGCGTCTAACTCAATTGATTGGCACGGAGCACGAAACCATTGATGACACCATGGTCATTAGAGTGCCTATTATTTCACATACCGGTTATGAAGCATCGTTAGTGAGTAGCTTGAATCGCTCAAAAGATAGTGATACCCAGCCCATCACACAGCACCTCATAGAACCAATTTATAACAGCCAACAAGAACAAATCTTAGGTTATATCTCGGTGTTGTTGAACAAAGAGCATGCTCTTCTTGAACAGCATAGAGCCGCTATTGCCGCCTTTATTATTGTGTTAATTGGTGTACAGTTTAACTTATTTTTCACCTTCCGTTTGGTGAAGCATGTTAACCATCCCATTACTGAAATGGTGCGGGTGGTGGCAAAAATCCGTGAAGGTAAACTCGACACCCGCCTTGAAGGTAACTTAATTGGTGAATTGGATTTATTAAAACGTGGTATTAATGCCATGGCGAGTTCATTGTCTGAATACCACGATGAAATGCAACAAAACATTGACCAGGCCACCTCCGATTTACGCGAAACATTAGAGCAAATCGAAATTCAAAACGTAGAGTTAGATTTAGCCAAAAAGCGCGCTTTAGAAGCCAGCCGCATTAAATCTGAATTCTTGGCCAATATGTCCCATGAGTTACGCACACCGCTTAACGGAGTCATTGGCTTTGCAAGGCAGCTACTTAAAACCCCTCTGCACACAAGCCAACTCGATTACATTAAAACCATTGAGCGAAGCGCGAGTAACTTACTGGGTATTATTAACGACATCCTCGACTTCTCTAAACTCGAAGCCGGTAAAATGGTGCTCGAAAAAATGCCTTTTGCGCTGCGCGAGACACTAACAGAAACCTTAACCATTATTGCCGGTAGTGCCCAGGAGAAAGGTCTAGAGCTGGTTATCGACATTGATGAAAATGTCCCCGAGAGTGTCAGTGGCGATGCCATGCGCGTGAGCCAGATCATTACCAACCTGGTTGGAAACGCTATCAAATTTACCGATATTGGCAGCGTGATCCTTAAAATTCACCTTGTGGGTCAAGATGAAGACAACATCACCCTGCGCTGCGAAGTTATCGATACCGGCATTGGCATCGATGAAAGCCAACAAGAATATTTATTCCAGGCTTTTGGCCAGGCAGACTCATCCATTTCACGCCGCTTTGGCGGTACCGGGTTAGGTTTAGTCATCACCAAGCGCCTCATTAATCAAATGGGTGGGCAAATTGGGTTTACCTCAGCGCCAAATAAAGGTTCAAACTTCTGGTTTATTTTACCTCTTGGGATCAGCCAATTTGAAATTGGTGAAGTGATCCCTGTTGAAATTCTTCAGCATAAATCTGTATTGCTGTATGAGCCACGTGAATTAACTCGCGACATGCTTAACCGCCGTTTGGTGTCGTGGCAGCTTATTTTAACCAATGTGGCTAACTCAGATAACCTGACATCAGTGCTCAAAAGCCAAAACAGCAAATTTGATTACATCATCATGAGTTGTCATGGCTTTGCAGACAACGCCGCCTTTATTGAATTATTACAGCAAGCACGCCAGCATACAGACTGCCTGGTCATCTTGCATGATTGTCTTAACCAAGATGTGATTATCAATGTACTCAAAGCCAATGCTGATGTACTACTTAACACTCCTGTAAGTGATTTTACCCTCGCGCATCACTTAATTTATCCGCCAACACCGACGACATTAGTCAACTTGCCAGAGCCAACTCAAATTGATGCTCCTAAACGACTCAATGCCTCTGTTTTAGCGGTTGATGACAACATCGCTAACTTAAAACTCATCGATACTTTATTAAAAGAATTGGTCGCCAATGTTGTCACGGTTAATAATGGCAAAGAAGCTATAGCACAAGCCAAAGCACACGCATTTGACTTGATCTTTATGGATATCCAAATGCCAGGCACTGACGGGATAACGGCAACCCAGCATATACGTGCACAGTCACTTAATCGCCATACGCCAATTATTGCTGTCACCGCCCATGCAATAGCTGAAGAGCGAGAAAATATTTTAGCCAGTGGAATGGATGGGTTCTTACCAAAACCTATCGATGAAGTGTCATTAAAAGGTGTGATCAGTCGTTGGATTGCTAAACCCCAATTTACTCACTTTGATACCCAAGTACTCAATTGGGATTTATGCCTAACCCAGGCAAACCAAAAACCTGATTTAGCATTAGACATGCTAAAAATGCTTGTCAGCTCATTACCTGAAACCGTCGAGACCATCACCAACGCATTGAACGAACGTGACAGCAGCACATTATTACAAGCAGTGCATAAACTGCATGGTGCAACCTGCTACTGCGGAGTGCCAACAACCCAAAAGCTTTGCCAAGACATTGAGTCGGGATTAAAGCACAAAATTGACATCGATGATTTAGAACCTGAAATACTAGAGTTACTTGATGAGTTAACTAAGGTAGAATCAGCGGCAAATCAAGTGATAAACCAGCTATCAGTGGATATACCTAATGACCAGTAAAACCGGCTTTTTTAAACGCCTTAAAGCACTTTCTTTACCACAAAAGCAACTTTTTGCACTTGCCTTATGTCAACGCATGTTACCTAATTATCAGCTGTTTTCCGAAGTCTGCGAATTCGGTGAGCCACAGGTATTAAGCACCGCATTAGAGTTGCTATGGCAAAGCCAGTACGACAAAAAAATTAAATTCAATATTGAGGTGCACTTACAGCGTCTTGATGACAACACCCCAGACCCAAGTGATTTTGAAGCCTACGGAGCGTATCCAGCAATGGATGCAGCAGTTGCCATTGCAACCCTAATGAGTGCAATTAACAGCAAAATTGAGGAAGACATCACTAACATCAGCAAATTGTCATCAAGTACTGTTGCTAACTATATTGAAGCCATTAGCGATGAGTCGTTAATGGATGAAGAACTCGATGAATTTGTGTTTTCACATCCAGTCATGGAAGAAGAGAAAGAGCTTCAAGGCATGCTACTTGATATTATCGAGGCCAATCCAGATATCAACAGCGAATTAGTCAAAGGCTTACGCAAAGACATTATTGAAGCGGGTGTATCGAATATTGGCATCAGCATACAATGATCCGTTTTAGGCCACTTTAGCCCTAACAACTAAAACCGCAATAATAACCACAGCACTCAATCTGTTGTCATCTAAACAGCCTGAAGCAATTCAGGCTTTATAGAGTAATCGTCAATGAAAAAGATTTTTTACCAAGGTTACACCTTTACCAACCCTGACGGTAAAACAGATAATTGGACCTTAGTGATTGGCAGTCAAGTTCGTGTTGGTTCATTGTTTGAATTAAGAAGGCAAGTGCATTTTTTTACAGAACTTGGCATCTTACCGCCGCCCAAAGTCACTAAATAACCCCGCAAATGATAAACCACAGTATATGGCCAAGGTAAAATACCGATGCCAACAAACGGGTTCTCAGCCCTAATTAAATGCTGATCTCATTAAAAAATATCATCTTTATCATTAGTCTAATTGCATCACGACAGGCAAAAGCAGTAAAGTGATACCTCTATCATTTTGCGAAGGAAACGCGAGGGATGTCTAGTATTCTTACCCCGCTTATTGCTGTTTTTGCCATCATGGTGCTAGGCGGCTTATTTCAAAAAATCAGAATCTTGCCTGCAGATACTGATGTCATTCTCAATCAATTTGTTTACTACGTCGCATTCCCGGCGATTTTATTGATTGTTTTAGCAGAAACACCGATTGAAGATATTGCCCAATGGGGCTTTATTGCAGGGTTTAGTCTAGCCATGGTCATCACCTACTCAGTAGTGGTATTACTGTCATTGTGGCAAGCCCCTAAACAACAAGCTGTCGCAGCAATGCGCGCGTTAAATTCTACATTTGGAAATACCGCTTTTATCGGTATCCCGCTGATGAGTTTAATGTTTCCAGGAAATAAAATGGCCTTAGTAGCCGCAGCCATAGCGAGCTTATTATCGGTGATTATGTTTGCCTTCGCGCTGGTGTCAATTGAGCTTGCGAGCCGCAGTAAACAATCAACCGAACCTGCCATATTAATTATGGCAAGTGCACTGGGTAAAAACCCCATTGTTGTAGGAAGCGCAATAGGTATCACGTTGTCGGCTTGTCATATTACCCTGCCCTCTAGTATCTCTTTGATGCTGCACCAAATAGGCAATACCTCAAGCCCTTGCGCCCTGTTTGCTATCGGCATGGTACTCGTTAAAGCCTTGCGTCTACAAAGTGGCAGAAAATTGTTTAGCGCGGGATTAATTGTCGAATTAAACGGCATTAATTTGTTAAAACTTGTGGTTCAGCCTCTTATTGCATACGCCCTACTAAAGGTATTTGGTGTCACGCCACAATGGTTAATCATGGGAGTGTTATTAGCATCTTTACCCACGGCAGCAAGTGTTTACTTACTTGCTGAGCGTTACCAGGTACATGCTAATGTCAGTGCACAAGGGATCCTCTACGGCACCTTAATGACCTTTTTAAGTTTACCGATAATAGAAACCCTATTAAAAACGTATGGTTAATCATCAGTCAATTACAGCTCAACAATTAAGCAGAGATAATTTTTAGTCAACCACTTTACTGTATAAAAAATCAGTATATACTGTTTATCAATACAGTGGTTTGGTGGTTTCATTGACAGGAATTCATTATGCTTTGCCAACTCAGCATTAACAATTTTGCTATCGTACGTTTTTTAGAACTCGACTTTAAAGCCGGTATGACAAGCATCACCGGTGAAACCGGTGCTGGTAAATCGATTGCCATCGATGCTCTGGGGTTATGTTTAGGTAATCGCAGCGATGCTAATACCGTCAGGCCTGGTGCCAGTAAAACAGAAGTCAGCGCTCGTTTTACCCTGCACGATGTACCTTTAGCTAAACGCTGGCTTGAAGATAATGATCTTGACGCTGAAGATGAATGCATACTGCGCCGTACCATCAATAGTGATGGCCGGTCTCGTGCCTATATCAATGGCAATCCCGTACCCGTGACACAATTAAAAGCCATTGGCCAGTTGCTCATTGGCATTCACGGGCAGCATGCCCATCATGCAATGCTCAAAAGCGAGCACCAATTGAATTTGCTCGACAGTTACGCCAACCACAAATTACTCCTTGATAGTGTTAGTGCCAGTTACCAGCGTTGCAAACAGGTAGAAAACCAACTAAAACAACTTGAACAAGCACAGCATGAGCGTATCTCTCGCCAACAGTTGCTGCAATATCAGGTCGAAGAGTTAAACGAGTTTAACCTAGGCTTAGAAGAGTTTGATGAAATAGAACAAGAGCACAAGCGTTTAGCTAATGGCACCGATTTAATTGAACGTTGCCAGGCGGGTTTGCACTTACTGACCGAAAGCGATGAGGGCAACATTGAATCACTGCTCAATAAAGTGACCAGCATTGCAGACACGTTACAAGGATATGATGACTCGCTTGCGCCCATTAGCACCATGTTAAATGAAGCACTTATCCAGGTTCAAGAAAGTGCCAGTGAAATCGAAAGCTATTTAAGTCGCCTAGAACTCGATCCGGAACATTTTGCCTTTCTTGAAAAACGCTTATCAACCGCAATGCAACTCGCTCGCAAGCATCATGTTAGCCCAGACAAGCTCGCATTACATCATCAAGAGTTGGTGGCAGAGTTGGCCGAGCTTGCTGGTGATGAAAGCAAACTGGATGAAATAAGAATGCAGCTTGAGGCCAGCCAAAAGGCCTATTTAACCAATGCACAAAAGCTCAGTCAAAGTCGCAGTCGTTATGCCAAAGAGCTAGATAAATTAGTGACACACTCGATTCATGAACTCAACATGCCTAAGGGTAAATTTAGTATCCAAGTCAATCATGACCCTGCCAATATTGCAGTTAATGGCTGCGACAATATTGAGTTTATGGTAACAACCAACCCTGGCCAACCATTACAAGCCATCTCGAAAGTCGCTTCAGGCGGTGAATTATCACGCATAGGTTTAGGTATTCAGGTAATCACCGCTAAAAAAGTTGCCACTCCAACACTAATATTTGATGAAGTTGATGTGGGTATTTCAGGCCCGACCGCATCGGTTGTCGGCAGAATGCTCCGTAGCCTTGGCGAATCGACTCAAGTATTGTGTGTGACCCACTTACCGCAAGTAGCTGGTAATGGCCATCAACACATGTTTGTAAATAAGTTTAATAAAGCTGGCAGTACCGAAACAAGCATGCAGGCATTAGATAAAGATCAGCGCGTAAATGAACTGGCGCGTTTATTAGGTGGTGACGTGATTACTGAAAACACCTTAGCTAATGCTCGCGAGTTATTGCAGTAAAGGTCATCACTTATCAAAAGTTAAGCGGCATGTTATCATTGTGTTAAATGGACTTTGCGGATAAAAAATGATGATGACAGTGTTAAAAACGATTGGTGTGCTGGTTGGGATAATAAGCAGCTTATTGGTATTTGGTGTTGTTTGCTTAGTGGCAATAAACGCGTCTGACAGAACCAAGTCTCCAAATACACTATTAGTTGAAAGCTGGTTACAGCAACAACCCGTTGTATCGGACGCAAACGGGTTTGAATATGCCAAAACTATCGTTGGCACAACTGAAGATAATACATCGCTTGAACAAAAGTCATTGTTAACCCTGAGCACTGAAGAGGTTGAGTTAACACGTGGGTTTAAAACCGCTTGTTATCAAACTGACATCACCACATGTAATCAATTTATTAATGATAACGATAATGATATTAAGGATGTTATCAGCGCATACAATGCACAGATAGGGCAATACAATACTTTATTAAGCATGCCTTTTTGGCAAGAAAGTGATCAATCTCTGACACTTCAGAAGCAAATCCACTGGAGTAAGCTTTTTCAACTTAGAGATTTAAGCATACTGGCAGCGGTAAAAGGCGTTAACGCAACAGTAAGTAACATAGATATTGATAGCGTTACAACATTCTTAGATAGAGATGCTCATTTTTGGAATAATGTGTATCACTCTTCTCGCTCGTTAATGAGCCATACCATTGCTCATAACATGCTCAAGCTACAATTAAACTTGGCTAGCTCTATTACCCCTGAAAGCAAAGAGTTTTCGAAAAAAATTAGCACGTGGCAATCGCCCTTTGTATTAACACAAAGTGACTTTGAGCGACTATTTTCAGGTGAATGGCTTTTTGGTCGAAACATCATGCAGCAAATGGAAATAGAGGCTCAACAAGAGAGCGCACCTTTTTACGAGCAATGGTTAGCTAAAATGTTTATTAAAACCATTGATGATGATAACTTGCGGGCTGAATATTTCGTTAACATGGTTAAAAAGCCCGTATCAACAGATGCATCGGTTACACTTATACAACCAGAATATTGTGATAACGACAATAGTTTGCTGCAGTTATGGCAATTACGTTACAACCCGATTGGTAAAGTATTAAGCTGCACTTTTTATGAAACCGATCTTAAGTTGCGCATCGTCAATATGAATAATGAAATAGAACAGCTACGCAGCAAGTTAATCATGACTCAATAGCAAAAAATCAATAATAAAAAACTTAATAAAAAAGAGCACTTGGTGCTCTTTTTTATTGTGTAATTATCAATAACCATAAGTCAGAGTTAGGTTAAGTAACCTCAACTCGAAATAATAAACGCTTTTCAAGCGTAACAAATGACAAACTTGAAAGCGAGGTGGGTTAACATGCTGATTTTAAATAGTATAATCTCATCCTTCACCCCGAGCTCAGGTTAAATAATAAACCGCTAGTTGCACACCCATTAATGCAAATATACCTGCTAAGACATCGTCTATCATAATCCCAAAACCACCGTGAACTTTGGCATCAAGCCAGCGGATAGGCCAAGGCTTAATGATGTCAAAAAAGCGAAACAATACAAAACCAAGCACTAACCAGACAAAACCTGCAGGCGCGGCGATCATGGTGATCATTAAGCCAACCACTTCATCCCACACTATGGCACCGTGATCATGAACGCCCATGTCTTTTGCAGCTTTGTCACAAATGTAAAAACCAGCCAGCATACAAAGCACACTGATCAGCAAGTAAGGCGTTAAACTTAACTGTTGCATTAGTAGCACTAAAGGCACCGCAGCTAAAGTGCCAAAGGTGCCGGGTGCTTTGGCGGCTTTACCACTGCCAAAACCTAATGCTAAAAAATGGATTGGGTTAGTAAGCGACAGTTTGAGCACGAATTTATCTTGAGTCAGTAGTTTCATAAGCCGTCATTTAAAAGTGTTCAAAACCACGCGATACCGGAACAAACGGTTCACCATCGTCAACTAACTTGAGTTTATCACCGGCACAAATTTGACCAATTTTGACAAATTTAACCCCAGCATGGATCAATGCTGTATCAATCGCCCCGCGCTGAGACTCAGGCACAGTAAATAATAACTCATAGTCTTCACCGCCCGTTAATGCATAACTCAGCGCCTCTTCACGGCTTAAGTTTACTTTAATGGATGATGATAAAGGGATTTGACTAACATCGATAATCGCGCCCACTTTTGAAGCCTTAAGCACATGCTGAATATCAGACACCAACCCATCTGATAAATCGATAGCACTGGTGGCTAAATTACGCAAAGCTTGTCCGGCTAACACACGTGGCGTGGGATAGTAATGACGGTTAATCAGGTATTCTTTATCTTCGGTGTTGACGATTTTAGCGCCGCGCAAAATATCTAAACCCAAAGCGGAATCCCCCAGCGTGCCGGTGACATAAATCCAATCACCATTGTTAGCCCCGCCGCGAGTTAGCGCACTGCCTTTTATCACCTGGCCATTAATGGTGATAGTGATACTGCGAGGCCCACGCGTAGTGTCGCCACCAATTAACGCAATACCGTAATATTCGGCAATTTCAAATAAACCGTCACTAAAGCGTTCTAGCCATTGCGCCTCAACACTCGGTAAAGTAATTGCTAAGGTAAACCACGCAGGCTCTGCGCCCATTGCAGCTAAATCGGATAGATTTACCGCCAGTGCTTTATAACCTAAAGCATGGGCTGGAATGTCAGCTAAAAAGTGAACGTTTTCGACTAACGTGTCACAAGATATTGCAATCGATTTATTTTCTGCCGGATTCACTAAAGCACAATCGTCGCCAATGCTAAGTTCAACATCGCGTCTTTTTTGGCCTTTATTGCGGAAGTAATGTTCAATGAGTTGAAATTCTTTCACATTCAGTTTGGTACGGTAAACCGACCACCTTAATTTAGAAACAATTAATAGATATGAAAAACGGCATCCGAAGATACCGTTCTGGTGTTACTTGTGTTTCACTAATTTATCAAGCAAGCCGTTTACAAACTTGTGACTGTCATCTGCACCGAATGCTTTTGCTAATTCGATACCTTCGTTAATGGCCACTTTAAACGGCACATCTTTACGGAAGGTCAACTCGTAAGTTGCCAAACGTACAATGGCTTTCTCTACTGGTGAAACATCTTCAAAATCACGATCTAAATGTGGCTTTAGTAAATCATCAATCTGTGAGGTTTTAGACGCCACACCTGATAATAATTCACGAAAATAAGCAACATCTACACCGTCAGTGTTCTGTTCAGTTAAAAACTCATGTTCTACGTCAGCAACATTGTTTTTGCTCAACTGCCATGAGTAAATGGCTTGAACGGCTAAACGGCGGGCCTTACGGCGCTCTGAAGGTTTCATACTTTTCCTACTATTACAGCTGTTGTTCTAGTTGTTGCAGTACATTAACCATTTCAAGTAAACCAAGGGCAGCTTCGCCACCTTTGTTACCTGCTTTAGTACCTGAACGCTCAATAGCTTGTTCAATGGTATCGGTTGTTAATACACCAAATGAAACAGGTAGGTCATAGTCTAAAGCAACTTGAGCTAGACCTTTGTTACATTCACCGGCAACAAAATCAAAATGAGGAGTTCCGCCACGGATCACAGCACCAAGTGCAATGATTCCGTCGAATTTTCCGCTTGCTGCAACACGCTTTGCTGCAAGTGGCAATTCAACTGCGCCAGGAACACGCACAACAGTAATGTTGTCGTCGCTTACCTGACCGAAACGCTTTAATGTGTCTATTGCACCGTCAAGCAGACTTTCAACTAAAAAACTATTGAATCGCGATATTACGATCGCCACTTTGGCATTTTTCGCTTCGATATTACCTTGAACTACGTTCATTCTATCTTACCTAAATTAGCTAAAGCACCCGGCTCGGGGCAAAAAGAGGCGCTATGATATCACAGCCATTAGCCCTGAGCGCTATGCAATTAGTGAAATTGTTAAATTTACCGATTACTCGATTTATTCACCTATATAATCAGTGACTTCTAAACCAAAGCCCGACAACGAATGATAACGTTTTGGCGAACTTAATAGGCGCATGGTTGTGACACCTAAACTGGCTAGGATTTGTGAGCCGACACCGACTTGGCGTGACGTACCTTGCCACATTGCTGAAGCTGGTGACTCACCATTATCTTCAGCTTCAAACGCTTTTACTTTTGCAAGTAACTCGCTTGGGTGTTCATTATTACCTAATAACACCAATACACCGCCATCGGCAGCTATTCGCTCCATGGCTTGTTCTAACGGCCAGCTGCGTTTTTGATCGCGCTCAGAATGCAATAAATCGTTAAAGGTGTTTTGTAAATGAACACGTACCAAACAGTTTGGCTTTACTTCATCTTTAACCATTGCATAGTGTAGTTGATTATCGATAGTGTCTCTAAAGGTAACCATGGTAAATTCACCAAAACGAGTCGGTAATTTGCAGGTCGCTTCACGTACTACCGTGGTTTCATTGGTATTGCGGTATTCAATAAGATCAGCAATGGTGCCCATCTTAATCCCGTGTTTTTCGCTGAAAATCTCTAAATCTGGACGACGGGCCATGGTGCCGTCTTCATTTAAAATTTCAACAATCACGCCCGATGGCTCACAGCCTGCTAAACGTGCTAAATCGCAGCCGGCTTCAGTGTGACCCGCGCGCGTTAATACCCCACCTTCTTGCGCCATTAACGGAAATATGTGACCAGGTTGCACTAAATCAGACGCTTTAGCATCTTTCGCGACAGCCGCTTGTACGGTTACCGCGCGATCGTGAGCAGAAATACCGGTTGTTACTCCTGTAGCCGCTTCAATCGACACAGTAAAGTTAGTTGAAAACTGAGCGTTATTATTGGTGACCATTAACGGTAAATTTAATTGAATACAACGTTCTTTGGTCATCGTTTGGCAAATAAGTCCGCGCCCATAGGTTGCCATAAAATTAATTGCTGCTGGGGTGACCTTGTCAGCCGCTATGATCAAGTCGCCTTCATTCTCTCTGTCTTCATCATCCATCAAAATAACCATTTTACCTTGACGAATATCTTCAATGATTTCTTCTATGCTGTGTAGCGCCATTGTCAGACCTTTATTTATCGATTTATATTATTTGAATATGTTGGGTACAATTTTTATATGTCATTAGCGTAAAAAACCCGATTTAGCGAGCAGCTCCATTGTCACTCCTGAAGTCGGTTCAGGGTTTGCTTCTGGTTGCATTAACCGCTCTAAATAACGGGCGATTAAATCCACTTCAATATTAACGTTATCGCCAACCTTTAACTCTACTAAGGTGGTTTCGCCAGCAGTATGAGGCACAATCGTTAACCGAAATCGCGTTCCATCGACTTCGTTGACCGTTAAGCTCACACCATCGATGGTGATAGAGCCTTTATGGGCGATATAACGGCTCAGAGACGCTGGAGCCGACAACCAAAACTCTAACGCCTTGCCTCGATAAGCACATTGCTCAACTTTAGCGATACCATCAACATGACCGCTAACCATATGGCCACCTAATCTTGTCGTCGCTGTGACAGCTTTTTCAAGGTTTACTTTTTGGCCAACTTGATAACGACTGAAACCGGTTAGCGCGACAGTTTCAGCTGAAATATCGGCAACATAACCATCTGCCAGGCATTCAACTACTGTTAAGCAAACGCCATTGGTTGCAATACTGTCGCCCAATTTAACGTCGGCTAAATCTAACTTTCCACTCGCAACCGTTAGGCGTATATCGTTACCTTTACGATCAATTTTACGTAATGTGCCAAGGGCTTCGATTATCCCAGTAAACATAATGACTCACTTTTGATTTTTATTCTTTGCTGTCGCTCAGATTTTACAGTTTGCAACAGCATATTAATTGGTTTGATATCTAAGGATATAACGCTTATCTTGCCCTACGTTTCGCTCGTCGATTAACTGCAAGGCAGGTGTTTGCTCCATCGCACTGTAATTAGGAAGCTGCAGCATACTACGACCATGACTACCAAGGATTTTAGGCGCTTGGTAAAGCACAATATCATCCACCAGTCCTTGAGCCACAAATGCCCCTGCCAACGTAGCCCCGGCCTCGACTAATACTGAGTTGGCCGTGTTGCCCAAATACGTTAACAAGGCCAGCAACGGGATTCTACCCGACGAATCACACTCTAGAATTAAAAATGACACATGAGCAGGAAAAGCCGCTTTAACCTCTGGCGGATAATCACAGCCTGATACC
Source organism: Shewanella saliphila (assembly GCF_014648295.1). Classification (GTDB taxonomy): domain Bacteria; phylum Pseudomonadota; class Gammaproteobacteria; order Enterobacterales; family Shewanellaceae; genus Shewanella; species Shewanella saliphila. The sequence goes on along the minus strand of NZ_BMQV01000004.1, from coordinate 88,668 downwards.
AATAAAATCGGGCTTTCAATGGTAAAAAGTTGCTGAATTGCGGTTAATCTTGCACGGCTATCTAATACCACTCTGAGTGGCTGAAAAATCTCATCAGGAGTATGGCGAGTGGTTAACTCGCCCAATGATTCAAAACGCACATTTAAACTTGGGTCATCGACCAAAACCGTTTCAACACCGGTGATTAATGCACAGTGGCTTGCGCGGTATTTTTGCACATCTGCGCGTGCAGCAGTACCGGTAATCCATTTAGACACGCCATTAGACAAGGCTGTTTTGCCGTCAAGGCTAGATGCCACTTTTACCGTCACCCAGGGTAAACCGGTTTTCATCCGCTTCATAAACCCAAGGTTTAATCCATAAGCTTGTTCTGTTAATAAGCCGACATCAACCTCAATACCCGCCTCTTCAAGCATGGCAATACCACGCCCAGACACTTCCGGGTTGGCATCGGTCACAGCCACAACCACTCTCGCGACGTTGGCATTAATAAGCCCCAATGCACACGGCGGGGTTCGGCCATAATGACTACACGGTTCTAAAGTCACATATGCTGTAGCGCCTTGAGCTGATAATCCTTGATCTTGGATCATCTTAAGTGCGTTAACCTCAGCATGCCCTTGCCCAGCACGTTGATGATACCCTTCACCGATAATCTGTCCCTGCTTGACAATAACGCAACCCACACAAGGATTAGGCCTTGTGGTATAGCGGCCTCGTTCTGCCAGCATAATGGCTCGGCTCATCATTTCAATATCGACGCTAGACCAGTTAGACATGGTTGAACTCTCTTTGAATGCCATAAAGCATTTGTCATTTATAACAATGGGTAATCATGGCCTGAGGTAGTGATTATTTTTGTAATTTAGCGATTGCTTCGCCAAATTGAGACACATCTTCAAATGCACGATAAACTGAAGCAAAGCGAATATAAGCCACTTTATCTAAGCTCATTAATTGCTCCATCATCAAATTACCAATCATTTCAGAGTCGACTTCACGCTCGCCAGTGGCGCGTAAAGTGGATTTAATTTTACTCAGCGCCTGTTCGATTTCATCAATTGATACCGGACGTTTTTCAACTGCACGCAGCATGCCGCCGCGCAGTTTTTCTTCATCAAAGGGTTGTCTGGTGCCATCGCGTTTTATCACCCGAGGCATCACTAACTCAGCGCCTTCAAAGGTCGTAAAACGTTCATGACATTCGGTACATTCCCGGCGACGACGTACTTGGTGACCGTCGGCCACTAAACGAGAATCGATGACTTTGGTATCGGTCGCGCTACAAAAAGGGCAATGCATTGAACCTCCTGCAGAAAACAAAATGGCCGCTAAAATTAGCGGCCATTAAAGTTTATCCTATTTGTGGCGCAAGGTTAACCTAAACCTCAACGCCAAAACAAACATGATTAACCGTATACAGGGAACTTAGCACACAATGCCAATACTTGGCCTTTAACGCGCTCAATGACATCAGTGTTAGATGCATCATCTAAAATGTCACAAATCCAAGTTGTCAGCTCTTTCGCTTCAGCTTCTTTAAAACCACGGCGAGTAATGGCTGGTGAACCGATACGGATACCCGATGTCACAAATGGTGAACGTGGATCGTTAGGCACAGAGTTTTTGTTAACCGTAATGTTGGCACTGCCTAAAGCCGCGTCGGCTTCTTTACCGGTTAAGTCGCGACCGATTAAGTCAACCAACATTAAGTGGTTTTCAGTACCGCCAGAAACGATTTTATAACCACGGGCTAAAAACACTTCAACCATGGCTTTAGCGTTTTTAACGACTTGCTGCTGGTATACTTTAAATTCTGGCTCTAATGCTTCTTTAAATGCGACCGCTTTACCGGCGATAACATGCATTAATGGACCACCCTGGCCGCCAGGGAATACCGCAGAGTTTAACTTTTTGTATAAGTCTTCATCGTCAGCTGCAGAAATAATAATGCCGCCACGAGGGCCAGCTAATGTTTTATGCGTAGTAGAGGTAACAACATGAGCATGTGGTACTGGCGTAGGATACACACCAGCAGCAATTAAACCTGCAACGTGTGCCATGTCAACAAATAGGTAAGCACCAATTTTGTCTGCAATTTCACGCATTTTAGCCCAGTCAACAATACCTGAGTAAGCAGAGAAACCGCCAATCATCATCTTAGGCTTATGTTCAACCGCTAAGCGTTCCATTTCGTCATAGTCAATTTTACCAGACTCGTCGATACCGTAAGGAATGATGTTGTAAAGTTTGCCAGAAAAGTTAACTGGAGAACCGTGTGTTAAATGGCCACCGTGCGCTAGGTTCATGCCTAACACTGTGTCACCTGGCTGTAATAACGCCATGAATACTGCACTGTTTGCTTGTGAACCAGAATGTGGTTGCACGTTAGCGTAAGTGGCACCAAATAATTCTTTTGCACGTTCGATGGCTAATGTTTCAACAACATCAACATACTCACACCCACCATAGTAACGCTTACCTGGATAACCTTCAGCATACTTGTTTGTTAACTGAGAACCTTGCGCTTCCATCACACGTGGACTGGTATAGTTTTCAGACGCAATCAATTCGATGTGCTCTTCTTGACGACAAGTTTCATCTTCAATGGCTTTAAATAATTCTGGATCGTAATCCGCAATATTCATCGCTTTTTTCAACATGGTAGCTCCAACATCATTATCTATATAGTAAGGTTGCGCGGTATTCTACTCTGCAACGATAATTATTCACAGTATAAACAACATGAAATTCACTGTGTTCTCAATACAAAACGATTCATGTTGAAGAGCTAATACACTACCAACCTCCTTGGCCCTGTACGCATAAATAAAGCCACAACAGAAAACCTGCAAACGACAGTTGAGTTACGCAAAGAATACAGTAGAATTATCTGCATCATTGTTGACAATTAGACTGAATAAACATGGCTCAATTTGTATATAGCATGCTTCGTGTGGGCAAGATTGTTCCACCTAAAAAGCAAATTTTAAAAGACATTTCGTTAAGCTTTTTCCCTGGCGCAAAAATTGGTGTACTTGGCTTAAATGGCTCAGGTAAATCAACCTTATTGCGTATTATGGCTGGTCTTGACACCGAAATTGAAGGTGAAGCTCGCCCAATGCCGGGGCTTAAAATTGGTTATTTACCGCAAGAGCCGCGCTTAAATGAACAACAAACTGTGCGCGAAGCCATCGAAGAAGCGGTAAGCGAAGCCAAAAATGCCTTAACCCGTTTAGATGAAGTATATGCCGCCTATGCAGAACCAGACGCTGACTTTGATGCGCTGGCAAAAGAACAAGGTGAATTAGAAGCGATTATTCAATCGCAAGATGCGCATAACCTTGAACATATTCTAGAACGTGCCGCCAATGCGCTGCGTTTACCTGAGTGGGATGCCAAAATTGAAGTGCTATCGGGTGGTGAACGTCGCCGTGTCGCAATTTGTCGTCTGCTTCTTGAAAAACCAGAAATGCTGTTACTTGATGAACCAACCAACCACTTAGACGCTGAGTCAGTGGCGTGGTTAGAGCATTTTTTACAAGAGTATAACGGTACCGTCGTGGCCATTACCCATGACCGTTACTTCTTAGATAACGCAGCCGGTTGGATTTTAGAGCTTGACCGCGGTGAAGGTATTCCGTGGGAAGGTAACTACTCGTCTTGGCTCGAGCAAAAAGATGCACGTTTACAGCAAGAATCATCTACAGAAAGCGCGCGCCAGAAAACCATTGCTAAAGAATTAGAATGGGTTCGCCAGGGTGCTAAAGGCCGTCAATCAAAAGGCAAAGCCCGTATGGCGCGTTTTGAAGAGTTGAACACCAATGACTATCAAAAGCGGAACGAAACTAACGAGTTGTTTATTCCACCAGGACCTCGTTTAGGTGACAAGGTTATCGAAGTTAATAATCTCACTAAGTCTTACGGTGACCGAGTATTAATCGATAACCTTAGTTTTACCGTACCTAAAGGTGCGATTGTCGGCATTATCGGTGCTAACGGCGCAGGTAAATCAACATTATTTAAAATGATTTCAGGTGCAGAGCAGCCAGACAGCGGCAGTATTTCTGTTGGCGACTCAGTGCAAATTGCATCGGTTGAGCAGTTCCGTGACTCTATGAATGATAAAAATACCGTCTGGCAAGAAATCTCAGGTGGCCTTGATATCATGCGCATCAACAATACCGAAGTCCCAAGTCGCGCTTATGTAGGCCGCTTTAACTTCCGTGGTGGCGATCAGCAAAAAATCATTGGTACATTATCCGGTGGTGAGCGAAACCGTGTTCACTTAGCTAAACTCTTACAAGCTGGCGGTAACGTATTATTACTCGATGAGCCAACCAACGACTTAGATGTTGAAACGTTACGAGCATTAGAAGAAGCGTTACTTGAATTTCCTGGATGCGCCATGGTTATTTCCCATGACCGTTGGTTCCTCGACCGTATCGCGACTCATATTTTAGACTACCGTGATGAAGGCCAAGTGAACTTCTATGAAGGCAACTACACTGAATATTCAAGCTGGCTTAAAAATACAATGGGCACCGATGTCGTTGAACCGCATCGGTTAAAATATAAACGTATTAACAAGTAACGTTTGTTTCTTTATAAACAACGCTTGATTCTTTATAAGTAACAATTGTGTGTAAAACAGAGACTTCGGTCTCTGTTTTGTTTTATACCGGTTTATTTCCGTTTATATTTGTAAATTTTCAATATAAACTCGTAGCTATATCTGCATGTGTCAAAATTTTGTCAATTTATTGTGAGCTAAGCACCACAATCTGTTTGTAAAGGCAAAATAACTTAAGTATTATAAAATATTAACGGATTATTTTGCTCTTTGCTGATTACACTCAGCGCATTACAGAGTGTCGATGGTTCCAGCTTGTAGAGAAATATAATGGAGAGATCAGTGAGATACGGTTCAATTAGCCTTGCTTTATTGTGCTTATACGCAAGTAATTCATTTGCGGCACTCGAAGTCATCACCAAATCAGAAAAACAGACGCTTAACCAAATCGAAACCGAGTATGATATCGACAGTCTGCTGATCAATGTGAATGACAAATTCTCTCAACTTAACAAGAAAGCCTACGACGTTGAAGGTCTTAAAAAAACCATCGCATCAGAACAGCAACGTTATGATGAATTAATCGAAGGGTTACCAGAGGCTATCCGCACAAAGATAACCTTGCCAAACACTTACAAGCAAATTGAAGAATCTGTCACTTTGGTTGATGAGTTAACCCTAAAAGCAGAACAAGACAGTAAACGCCTTGAAGATGAAAAAGAGCAAATCCTGTCAGAATACGAATCCATCAATAAACAACGTGCGACTAAAAGCCAGCAGTTATTTAAGCTTAAAACTGATATTACTAACCGCTTAATTGCTGACCTATCAAAATCAAGCAGCACTCTACCAATTAATATCAATGGTTCGACTGAGTGTTCTAAATACCAAACTATTGCTGATTGTTTAAAAGAGTCAAAAAGCAGTATTTTAAGCAGTACCCGTAATGAATCACCCTTTTTAAATGATAAAAGTGTGCTGCTTTCTTACGAAGTCATCGACGCCAACATGAACATGAAAGGCGGTTTACAATATAAAGTGGCCATGAAGTTCAAGCCATCTTATAACAACAAAATCGATGAAATGCTTAATGAACAACTAGGCTTAAAATCGGCCATGGTGACATTAGTCAGTAACGTGCCAGCAGATTGGTTTGTTAACGGCGTAAAAGTCGGTACCGGTAAAAAGCTGTTCCACGAAATTCCATTAGGCAAGCATGGCATTTTGGCCTCTTACCAAGACCAAGACCAATCCAGTGTTGAAAACATTGAAGGTAACGGCGTATTTAACTACAAGTTCAGCAATGTTAAAACAGCAACAGCGCCAAGTAGCCAAACGCCATCAGTCGTGGCAGAGCTTCCAAAAGGGATCCTTAAGCCAACGGCAAAAGCAACACCAAAACCAGCAGACAAACCTAAAGCGAAGTACACGCTGTTTTCTGACCAAACCAGTATTAAGCTCAGTGATGAAGACGCTAAAAAGACCTCTTCAGACAAAGGCTACGAATACTTTATGGGTGTTTCACCTGCCACTAAAAAGCAAAATATTGAGTTTACCAACGAGCCTATCGAAAAGTAAGCCTTAACACTTTGCTAAACCTTAAAGCCATATCATTCGATATGGCTTTTTTGTTGCACTAAATAAAACTAAGTGCCTTGTTACAAACAAAACCAAAAGCTTTACATTACTTTACGATAAATTTTACAAAACATAATTACAATATGGCCATATGCTAATTCACAATTTGCGTGTCCTGCGCATTGTTTATAGAGAATTCCCAACATGATTAAGAAACTCGGCTTAAATACGTTTTCAGCAGCCTTTGTGATCGTCACCAGCAGCGTATTAAGTACCAATGTTTTTGCTGCGTCAAAGCCTCAACGGGTTGAAAAAATCATCCCCGTTATGACAGCAAATGTTGAACAACATGAGTTATCACAGTCAGTCACACTTATTGGTAAACTTGTCGCCACCGATTCAGTGATGATTGCACCGCAAGTTGGTGGAAAAATTGATTCCATTAAAGTGAGCTCAAATCAACATGTGAGCAAAGGGCAAACCCTACTCACTCTTGATAACAGCAAAGCGAAAGCCAATGTATTAGAGGCGCAGGCTTACCACAAAGATGAAGTCCGTAAACTCAACGAGTTTTTAAAACTTATCAACGTTAACGCCATTACCCAAACCGAAATTGAAGCCCAAAAAGCCAGTGTCGACATTGCCCTCGCCCGCCTGCAATCAGCACAAACCGATTTAGCCTATCACACAGTAACCGCCCCTTTTAGCGGCAATACCGGCTTAGTCAATTTTAGCCGAGGCAAAATGGTCAGTATGAATGAAGAGTTACTGTCGTTAGATGATTTATCAATACTGCAATTAGATTTACAAGTGCCAGAACAATACTTGTCACTTTTGAGCACAGGTATGCCGGTTAATGCCAGTAGCAGAGCATGGGCAGACACCACCTTTACCGGCAACATCATTGCAATTGATCCAAGAGTAAACACGCAAACCCTTAACCTCAACATTCGTAGCCAGTTCGATAATAAAAATGGCCAACTAAAACCCGGCATGATGATGTCTGCAACGTTAACATTTCCGAGTGTTTCAGCTCCTATCGTTCCAGTACAAGCGCTTGAATATTCGGGCACTAAACGATTCGTTTACGTTATAAACCAAGACAATGTCGCCCAGCGTAAAGAAGTCGTATTAGGCGCAAGGATCAAAGATGAGGTATTGATTGAGTCTGGCGTCAATATTGGCGACAACATCGTAGTGCAAGGACTCGTGAATATGCGCGACGGGATTAAAGTGAATGACCTGAGTAAATCGATAAAAACGGCACAAAACAACACGCAAGTATTGTCAGCTCAGGAGCATAAATAATGTGGCTAAGTGATACTGCAGTTAAGCGCCCTATTGTCGCTATTGTACTCAGCTTGCTCCTTTGCGTATTTGGTATAGTGTCATTCTCTAAACTGGCCGTACGTGAAATGCCAGATGTGCAAAACCCTGTTGTTACCGTAATGACAACATACAGTGGCGCTTCGGCCACCATTATGGAAAGTAAAATCACCAAAACGCTCGAGGATGAACTCACCGGGATCAGTGGCATTGATGAAATCACCTCAACCACACGTAATGGTATGTCGCGTATTTCGATTGAGTTTGAACTCGGTTGGAATTTAACCGAAGGTGTCAGTGACGTTCGTGATGCCGTGGCCAAAGCGCAACGCCGCTTACCTGATGAAGCCGACGATCCCATTGTGTCTAAAGATAACGGCACTGGAGAACCGTCGATTTATGTTAATTTAAGCTCTGAAACCATGGACCGTACTCAATTGACTGACTACGCCCAGCGTGTTTTAGAAGACAGATTCAGCCTGATCACCGGTGTCAGTTCAGTCAATATTTCAGGCGGTTTGTACAAGGTAATGTATGTGCAATTAAAGCCACAACTGATGGCAGGCAGAAATGTAACCACCAGCGATATTATCAATGCCCTTAATACCGAAAACCTTGAAACACCAGGCGGTGAGGTACGTAACGACACCACGGTCATGTCAGTGCGCACCAAACGTTTATATTTTAGCCCTGAAGATTTTGAATACCTTGTGGTACACACCGCATCAGATGGTACTGCGATATACCTTAAAGATGTCGCCAATGTATTCATTGGTGCCAAAAACGAAGACTCCACCTTTAAAAGTAACGGTATCGTAAACCTCAGCTTAGGCATTGTGCCGCAGTCAGACGCTAATCCTTTAGAGATTTCAAGACGGGTGCAGCAAGAGGTCGACAAGGTACAAGGCTTCTTACCCACAGGAACCCATTTAGTGGTCGACTACGATGCCAACGTATTTATCGACCGCTCAATCAGCGAGGTATACAACACGCTGCTGATTACTGGGGTGCTGGTTGTGTTGGTGCTGTATATCTTTATCGGACAAGTGAGGGCTACGTTAATCCCTGCAGTTACCGTTCCGGTGTCTTTAATTGCAGCCTTTATGGCAGCTTACAGCCTAGGCTACACCATTAACTTATTAACACTTATGGCATTAATTTTGGCCATTGGTTTAGTGGTCGACGATGCAATTGTGGTGGTTGAGAATATTTTCCATCATATCGAAAAAGGCGAGCAACCCATATTGGCCGCTTACAAAGGAACACGAGAAGTGGGCTTTGCGGTCATTTCAACCACGCTAGTACTGGTGATGGTCTTTTTACCTATTTCATTTATGGATGGCATGGTTGGCCTATTATTTACTGAGTTTTCAGTAATGTTAGCCATGTCAGTGATATTTTCATCACTTATTGCGCTGACACTCACGCCAGTGATGGGCAGCAAATTACTCAAAGCCAATGTGAATAAAAACCGCTTTAATCAATGGGTCGACCGGGGATTTTCTCGGTTAGAACACAATTATCGTCGTATGGTTAGTTTGGCGCTAGCATGGCGTGTCGCGGCGCCTGTCGTTATTTTATCGTGTATTGCCGGCAGTTACTTTTTAATGCAACAAGTGCCATCGCAACTTTCACCGCAAGAAGACCGAGGGGTACTTTTTGCCTTTATCAAAGGCGCTGAAGGCACCAGTTATAACCGTATGGTTGCCAACATGGACATTGTAGAAAGCCGCTTATTACCATTATTGGGTCAGGGCGTTGTGAAATCATTTAGCGTAGAAGCTCCCGCCTTTGGTGGTCGCGCAGGCGATCAAACTGGCTTTGCGATTATTCAGCTAGAAGATTGGGCCGAACGCAACATCGATGCTAAACAAGCATTAGGGTTAATTAGCCAAACCTTAAAAGATATTCCTGATGTAATGGTACGCCCAATGTTGCCAGGGTTTAGAGGCAGATCGAGTGAACCCGTTGAATTTGTGCTTGGCGGCTCTGACTACACTGAACTGTTTAAATGGGCGCAAATTTTACAGCAAGAAGCCGATGCCAGCCCCATGCTAGAAGGTGCCGATTTAGATTATGCTGAAACCACGCCCGAGCTTGTGGTTACAGTGGATAAACAGCGCGCCGCCGAATTAGGCATCAGCGTCTCTGAAATATCAACCACCCTTGAAATAATGCTAGGTGGTCTCAGCGAAACCACCTTTGTGGAACGAGGTGAAGAATACGATGTGTACCTTCGCGGCGACGAAAACAGTTTTAATAGTGTTAGCGACCTCAGTAAAATTTACTTTAGAAGCGCAAGGGGCGAGCTCATCACCCTAGACACGGTGACCCATGTAGAAGAAATTGCCTCACCACAACGCTTAAGCCATACCAATAAACAAAAGTCGATAACCATCAAAGCAAACTTAGGTGATGGCTACACACTTGGTGAAGCCCTAGACTATTTAGAGCAACGCGCAATTGAAATATTACCTACCGATATTTCAATTGCTTATACTGGCGAGTCAAAGGACTTTAAAGAAAATCAAAGCGGGGTATTGGTAGTATTTGCCCTTGCCTTATTAATTGCTTACTTGGTATTAGCGGCCCAATTTGAAAGCTTTATTAACCCCGCCGTGGTGATGTTTACAGTACCGATGGGGATTTTTGGTGGCTTTATTGGCCTAGCGCTCACCAATCAAGGTATGAACATTTACAGTCAAATTGGTATGATCATGTTAATCGGCATGGTGACTAAAAACGGCATTTTAATTGTTGAATTTGCCAATCAGTTGCGCGATCGCGGCTTCGCGCTCAACACCGCCATTATTGATGCATCTGCACGTCGCTTACGCCCCATTTTAATGACCGCCTTTACTACCTTAATTGGCGCAATTCCGTTGATTATGTCAACAGGTGCTGGCAGCGAAAGCCGTATTGCAGTCGGAACTGTGATATTCTCCGGCATGGCATTTGCTACTTTTGTGACCTTATTGGTGATCCCAGCAATGTACCGCTTAATCTCAGTTTCAACGCACTCACCCGGGTATGTTGAAGCCCAATTGAATGACGCCATTGCCGCACAAACGGCACAACAACCTTAATTAACACAGGTGTGATAATGACTAACATTGCCGTATTTGTAGACGTACAAAATATTTATTACACCTGTAAACAAGGCTTTGGCCGCTCATTTAATTACCGCGCACTGTATCAACAGTTAACAAAGCGCGGTCACATTAGTCATGCTATCGCTTATGCGATAGCCCCAGCCGATGACGGACAAATAAAGTTTCAAGATGCACTAAAACATATTGGGTTTACGGTAAAGACCAAGCCTTATATTCAACGAAGTGATGGTTCAGCCAAAGGCGATTGGGATGTGGGTATTACTATCGACATGCTCGATATAGCCCCAACGGTTGATGAAGTGATATTGCTGTCTGGCGACGGTGACTTTGATTTATTGTTGAAAAAAATCAACCAAAGCAGCCAATGCTATACCCACGTGATCAGTGTCGAGCAGCTAACTGCCAAATCACTCAGCGATCAATGCCAACAATTTACACCTATAGACAACACATTATTGCTGTAATGATTTGCGCCTAAGGCTTATTTGATATACAACTTATCGACAGTTTTTTTACAATATTTCATATTGTATGAGTAAGTGAATTAATTTAACAACTCATCGTTACTGAAGATAAGGTATTTAATGGTTTTCTCTTTTCACAATTTAATACGTTACCTATGTGGAACAGTTAGCGGAATTATAATCTCACTTTCCATTGTATTCAGTGTCGCTGCTAATCAATATCAAATTGAACGCTTAAATATCGCTGATGGTTTACCATCAACGCTAATCAATAAAATCTACCAGCAAAAAAATGGTTTTTTATGGTTTGCGACTGATTCAGGAGTAAGCCGATATGATGGCCAAGCGTTTATTCACTTTCAATTTTCACCTGGTTCTAAAAGACATATTTCCAATAACTTTGTTACCGATGTCATAGAAGATAGCCAAGGAAATATTTGGTTTGCTACCGAGGATGGTTTAAATCGATTAACCCTCGATGATCAATTAAGCATTTACCCGTTAAACCTTGAACCATTTGCTCAAAATACCAATTGGATAACGAAACTCTACCAAGACTCAAGTAATAATTTATGGGTGGGTACCGGCAGCGGGTTACAATTTAAATCGGCCAGTTCGGCTCAATTCATTTCGATCCCCTTATATCTCAACCAACAAAAGACTGCCGTAGAAACCTCAATTTATAGTATTGTCGCTGACCAACAACAGCGGTTATGGGTAGGCACTGATTTCGGCTTAGCCGTGTTAGAACCAAACACTCAAGCATTGCACTTATTTGAGCCTAATATGGCCGACAATAACAGTAATCAAGCATCTACGCCTATTACTGCCAAGACGTTATTTAACGACTACATACTCAGCAGTGAAGTGGCCGACAATGGCTTAATTTGGTTTGGTACACAAAATTATGGCTTAATCCGTTTTAACCCTAACAATAATAGCTACCAGCACTACTATGCTCAAGCTCACCCACAACAAGGTGACATAATCAGTAATTATGTCACTAATATTGCCATTGAAAATCCACAAACCATCTGGGTAAGCACCAATAAAGGTGTCGGGGTGCTTTCGATAGCTTCAGGTCAATTTGATTGGATTACATCTCAAGCATTTAATGAGCACTCTCTGCCAAGCGACTTTATTGATGATGTGTTTATTGATTCATCTGGTCTCGTGTGGTTTGCGTCAACTCAAGGTGTGGGGTATTACAGCCCTTTAAAACAAGCCAGTCGTATGTATAAACCGCTAGCAAATGACTCTGAGCTATCAGGAGAAAATGTCTTTGCTCTTTCAGTCAACAAACAGCATCATGTTTGGGTGGCATCCAATAATGGCTTAGATACTATCGACTTAGAGAAAAAAACAGCCACATTATCCCCTTTGACCAACGAGTCCGATAATACATTAACAAGCAGTATTTGGAATGTACAAGTTGACGCAGCGAATAACGTTTGGGCTTCACATGATAAAGGATTAAGTTATTTCGATGCTAAAAGCCTACACGTTACTCACTATAGTAATGCCCCTGGTAACCCACATGGTTTTCCTCAAACCGACTTTTACACAGTCACCCCAGACAATAAAGGCAACGTTTGGATAACCGGTTATTTAAATGCTGGGGTAATGTTATTTAGTCCATCAGAAGGCATACTAAAACATTATTTTAATGATAATGAAAACCTCTACACCTCTGGCGGTAATTTCACCTTTGATGCGATTATTATTGATACTGGAGAATTATGGCTTGCCACCACTAATGGCATTTTTATTATCGACTCAAATAGCGACAAAACCACACATTTAAGCCTAGGCAATGACCGCGAAAATATTCGAATAAGTGGTATTTACCAAGACGAACAAGGTGTTATTTGGGCCACGACTCAAGGGCTTAGTTTAGCAAAAATCACCCCAACAAAAAAAGATGAAACTCCATACAATATTGAATATATTACCCGCAAAGACGGCCTAACGGATAATCGCCTGAAGGCCGTTACCGGAGATGAACAAGGTAATTTATGGATTACCAGCCGCCAAATGTTAACGCAGTATGCAAGCCGCACAGGCACCATCACCCATTACCCAAGTGCGATTAATCATAGTAATTTAATTTTTAACGAAGCGGCGATAGACCTGATTGGCAATCAACTTGTGATAGGTTCTAATAAAGGTGTCATTCAGATTGATATTACCGCGATTAGTCAAAATCATTTTATTCCGCCAGTGCATATTACCGCGGCCAATATCGCCAATAAATCTTATGTCAATATCAACAACAATAACAACGTTGATGCTGTTACAGTTGATTATGATAACAATATGATTCAGTTTTCATTTGCGTCATTAGATTTCACCGCACCAGAGCGCAATCAATATCGCTTTATGCTGGAAGGCTTTGATGACGACTGGATTACCACCCAACAACACAATGCGATGTACACTAACCTCCCCGCCGGTGACTACACCTTTAAAGTACAAAGCACGAATAGCGATGGGATCTGGAGCCCACAACAAGCAGAGTTTGCTTTTAGTATCAATCAAGCCTGGTGGTTTTATGCGTTAATAGCCTTAGCCATTACCGTTTGTTTAATGTTGATGTTATTTGTGCTGTCTCGATTTAAACAAATTAAAGAACTCAGTAACCGCGCCAATTACGACAGCTTAACCGGATTAGCTAATCGCTTTTATTTTAATCAGCAGTTATCAAGGTTAATCAGCACCCCCAACCAAACCGCAGCGGTCGTGTTTATCGATTTAGATCATTTTAAAGAAGTCAATGATTCTATGGGGCACGACATTGGTGATGAACTCATTATCCAAGTGGCTAAACGCTTACAACACTGCTTAAAGCATCAAGATGTACTAGCCCGCTTAGGTGGCGATGAGTTTGCGTTAATTATTCAATATGAACCAGATGAAAATAGACTTAACCAAGATTTAGTCAATATTATCGAACGGATCCGAAGCTCACTAAACGCGGGTTATCAAATCAATGAGTTTTGGTTAAACAGTTCTGCCAGTATTGGTGTTGCCTGTTATCCAAATGACGGTAAAGACGCAAAAACATTATTAAAGCATGCCGATACGGCTATGTATGCTGCTAAACAAAATGGTCGTAATGGCAGTTATTTTTTCAACGAAAAACTGTCTACGGCGCTATTGGAGCGAGTATTAATTAAAAACCAGCTTAACAATGCCCTTCCAGAAAACCAGTTAGTGGTGCATTACCAGCCAAAATGCTGTGTCCACACTCAAAGTATATTGGGACTCGAAGCCCTTATTCGTTGGCAACATCCTACCGATGGTTTGGTTTCTCCTACGCGCTTTATTGACCAGGCAGAAGACAGCGGATTAATTATCGATATCGGATTATGGGTACTGACCCAAGCTTGTCATCAAGGGTATCAATGGCACCAGCAAGGTATTCTTCAGGGCAATATTTCGGTCAATATATCGCCACTGCAATTATCACAGCCTACTATCGTTGAAGACATCGCGCTGATATTACAGCAAAGTCAATTTCCTGCTCACATGTTAGAGCTTGAAATCACAGAGTCATTATTAATTACCGATATCAAAGCAGCAAAGGCTGTGCTATTCCAATTGAAGCAGCTTAAAGTACGCATCGCACTTGATGACTTTGGTAAAGGCTACTCTTCATTAAACTATTTAACTCAGTTTCCTATCGATACCTTAAAAATAGATAAAGCCTTTATTCACTCTATGTTGCCGATAGAAACCAGTAATATTGTACTGAAAAATATTATTAAATTAGGTAACGAGTTGCAGTTAGATGTCATTGCCGAAGGGGTAGAAACACACGCTCAATTGGTTAAGCTTAGGCATTACCAATGTAAAATTGTGCAAGGTTTTTTATTCAGCCCTGCGCTTAATGCGCTGGCGACACAAAGCTTACTCAAACAAAGTTATATTATGAACGATCAGTTAGAACTAGCAAACCCAACGGGTTAAGCCTGGCGGGGGTTTGTCGATAGCATTGAAATATCCCTTTCTCAATAATAATGCTATGATCTCAGTGAAACAAATGGATTATTCAATAAAGGAATATATGCTGGTCACCGCTTTTAAAAACGTCCTATTGGCTCTATTTTCAGCGTACAACTTCTCTCACAAACTGCCAAAAAAAATAGCGGCCACTGTGATGCTTTGTTGCATGTTGACGCTGCCCACTATGGCCTATTCTGAACAACTCAAAGTCACCTTAGCCGCAGAAGACGGCTGGCCTCCTTTTGCCGATGAATTTGGCCGCGGTATTTCCCATCATTTAATTCACCAAGCCTTTAAACAAGTTGATGTGGCTGTTTCAACGATCGTAGTACCTTATACTCGCGGATTGGTGATGACCGATCGCGGCTCTGTTAATGGCGTCTTTAATGTCACTAAAGAACAAAGCACACTTAAACGCTTTGTATTTGGTCTGGAGCCCTTATTTACCGTCAATGCCTCTTTTTTCTTTGCTAAATCGCACCCCGCCAGCGTCAATGATAAATGGCACTTACCCATAGGCAGTGTGATTGGGGTTATTGATGGCTATGAATACGGTGATGATTTTATTCAACTGATTGAAAAGCGCCAGTTACACATTGTTCACGTTAACAGCCAACGCCAATTGATTAATTTATTACTGGTTGGCCGTATTGACAGCGCCATCATGTTTGACATGGTAGCTGATGTGTATATTGAACAAATGGGTGTAGGCAACGACATTAATGCCGAATTCAATAACCACACCAGTGAAATATTTGTCGCATTTTCAAAGCAAGATCCACAAGCGGAGCAATGGAGTAAGCTACTCGACAAAGGGTTACAAACATTAAAGCAACAAGGCCACTATCAGCAGTTATTGGTTCCGCTAGATTAATTATTTACCAAGGTTAACCCACAATGAGTTCTAACACGTTACCAGCCATACCTCATTACAGCCCTGAACATCACTTTAGTGTACAAATTTATTATGAAGATACTGACTTTTCTGGTGTGGTGTATCACCCCAATTTTTTAAAATATTTTGAGCGCGCGCGAGAGCATGTTATTGGCGCAGAAATATTGCATCAGATATGGCAACAGCAACAATTAGGCTTTGCGGTGTATCGTACCGACATGGTGTGTCATGACGGGGTTGAATTTGCAGATATCATTGATGTGCGCACGCAATTTTACTTCGAAAGTAAATACCGTACCGTGTGGAAACAGTCCATTTGGCGACCTAACGCCACTAAAGCGGCTGTCACGGCCACGATTGAGATGGTATGCATGAACCAAAAGCGTCAGTTAGCTGCAATGCCACCAGCGTTAATCACTCAGTTATCAGTGGGAATGGAATAGAATTTACCGCGGCAACATTTTAGTCATCCGGCCAAATAGCTTAAAGGCTAAATGATTAGGCAGATAGATGATTAAGCTGCGGGTAGATGTGTTCAAACTCTTGTGCGGTGGCAGGCTTGGCAAAATAGTCACCTTGAATCGTATCAACGCCATAGGTGCGTAACGTGTCTAACACCGACTTAGACTCTACCCCTTCTACCGTCACTTCAAAACCTAAGCTTTTAGCTAGCTCAATACTGGTTTTAACAATTTGTTTGGCGGCGTGGGTTGTTTCAAACTCATCTAAAAAAGCTTTGTCGATTTTAACTTCATCAACCGGTAAAAAGCGTAAGTAAGCTAACGATGAATGGCCGGTACCAAAGTCATCAATGGCAATTTTAACCCCTATGTCGCGCAGCTGATTTAATGTCACTATGGTTTGTTCTAGCGACACCATTAACGCACTTTCGGTAATTTCAATCATGATACATTCAGCAGGTACCAAGTATTTAGCAAGCTTACTGGCAACATCATTGGCTAAGTTAGGATTATCGAGGTCGGTTGATGACAAGTTTAACGCCACCTTGACGTAAATCCCCTTCTCTCGCCATTTAGCTTGTTGGGCGACAACGGCGTCTAATACCCAGGCACTTAATAAATCAATCATGCCTGTTTGCTCAGCCAGTGGAATAAACTCATTGGGTGAAATAGCCCCTAGCCCTTCGTGGTGCCAGCGAATTAACGCTTCTACTTGTTGGCACTGACCACTTTCAATATCAAGTTTTGGTTGGAATACCATATACAATTGATTGTGTTTTAAGCCGTTAGGGAGCCCATTAATAATCAATAATTCACGGTATTGAGCTTTGTCGTCATCTTGATCATAAAAAGCAATAGGCTGTTTTAATTGCTTGGCTTTTTTCAGTGCCAAATCGAGGCGCCTTAACATCAAACTCACGTCAGCATGGTGCGCACTAAGTGATAATATCCCCAACTGTATTTTGATACTGATGGGTTGTTGTTCTATTTCAAAAGGCTGTTGCAAATCGTTTTTAATGGCTAACAGTTCAGTTAAGGTTAACTCATTAGGGAAAAACAATAGAAACTCATTGCCATTCATTCTGGCAATAAATTGTGGTTTATGGGTTACGTTTTCGATGCGTTTAGCAAACGCTTTAAGGAGTTTGTCGCCAAATATAAAACCAAATAAGTCATTCACAAATCGAAATTGCTTAATGTCCACCAGCACTAGCATGCCCTCTGACACAGGCATTTTAGCGAGCATTTTACGCTTAAAGCCGACCCGATTAGTTAATCCGGTTAACTTATCTCGTTCGGTGCTAAACAGGCTAGATTGGTATATCTGATTAAGGACAGAAGTCAGGGGTTTTAACGAGGAAGATGATGTATCAAAGGTAAATGAATCTTGGTTGAGCATTTGTAATTGCAGAGCATGGGTCAATTGCTGCAGGGCGCGATGTTGACGTAAATGCATAACCCCAATAATAGCGGCTATTACTCCGGTCAAGCACAACAAAATGAGCAGCAAATTGTCCATTAACATATCATCATTAATAAAGTGTTCTATTAGTCATCTTCAGGATATACCATCATTTATCATCAACCTAGAAGCTATTATCATTTATCGACTAAAGTGCTATTGACGGCAAGCCAATAGCACCCCACGCATACACCACGCCAAGCACCGTTACTCGTAGCTTTGCTTAATAGAATGATACATATCAATGAACTCATCACTGGCTAAGTCTTCTGGCGTGACAGGTAACCCGCGTTGAGCAAATACCCCTAAACGTTCATCTAACTCTTCACCTGCTCGTAATTCACCAGTATAAAACGCCGCCGAGCGAATAAAGTCTAAATAAGTGACTTTTTCAGGCATGTAATGCAAGTCAGCCCAACGTTCAACCACTTCCATCACCTCTGGGGCAAAGTCCCATGTTTTTAATACAGCGCGGCCGATTGGCCCTTGCATTTTGCGCACAAGACTGCGTAACTGTTCAATTTTACTGCAAAGCTCAGGGTGGATCTCCGCTTCGGTTAGCACAGGGAGCGCACCAATATTATGCACTAATCCGGCCAGCGTTAAGGTGTCACGATCGAGGCGTTTTGTCGGATTGCGCTTGTTGTATATTTCTAGCATCGCACAGGAAGAAGCCGTCACTTCAATTGATGTTTTCCATACTTCATCCATCACTTCCCAAACCATTTCGTTGGTCGAAATAAACAACTGCTCCATGGCCACTGAGGTAGTAATAGATTTAATTTGCACTAAACCAATGCGGTTAACGGCGGCACTAATGCTCTCGGCTTTATTGCCGCGAGAGTATAATGCGCTGTTAGCCACTTTAATGATTCGTGCTGAAATTGCCGCATCCTGGCCGATAACATCACCAACCTGCTTGAGACTTGAATCTTTACGCGCCACCACCTCTTGAACTCGCATGGCCACTTCTGGCAAGGTTGGTAACACCAACGCATCGTCTTTAAGCTTTTTTAATAATCCAACCAAGAGTTGATGTTCGGTAGACATGCGCTCTCCATAAAATAAAATTCACAAGTACCAAGATTATATACCCAAACACATTCAGTTTGCGATGACTCAAAAACAGCAAGCTCAATTAATTGTGCATTTTTAATGATTGCAGCGCATTGAACCTTAATCGGCCATCAAAAGTACAACCCATCTCACAAATCCTGCGGCTATATTTGTTCTCACTAATGTCCTTAAGTAAGCTTGCGCCCCCTGAAGATGTCAACCTTGTTCTAGGCCGAGAAAACTATGTTTAAACCTGAATTATTATCGCCTGCTGGCACGCTTAAAAATATGCGTTATGCCTTTGCTTATGGTGCCGATGCTGTTTATGCCGGCCAACCTCGCTACAGCTTACGGGTGAGAAATAATGATTTTAAAATGGAAAACCTCGCCACAGGGATAGAAGAAGCCCATGCTTTAGGCAAAAAACTGTATGTTGTCAGTAATATTGCGCCGCATAATGCCAAACTGAAAACCTATATTAAAGATATGGAACCCGTGATTGCCATGAAGCCCGACGCGGTCATTATGTCTGACCCTGGGTTAATTATGATGGTACGAGAGGCGTTTCCTGAACAAGTGGTGCATTTGTCTGTACAGGCCAATGCCATTAACTGGGCGTCGGTAAAGTTTTGGCAACAACAAGGGATTAAACGCGTCATTTTATCGCGTGAATTATCATTAGATGAAATTGAAGAAATCCGCCAACGTTGTCCAGACATTGAACTTGAAGTGTTTGTTCACGGTGCACTTTGCATGGCGTATTCTGGCCGCTGCTTATTATCGGGATACATTAATAAACGTGACCCTAACCAAGGCACTTGCACTAATGCCTGTCGTTGGAAGTATGATGTGCACCAAGCACAGCAAACCGAAACCGGTGACGTTATTGCCCTTCCCCCAGAAGTGCAAATTGAGACACCAACATTAGGGGCAGGCAAGCCTAGTAGCGAGATTGTATTATTACAAGAAGCTGGCCGTCCTGGCGAATACATGCCAGCATTTGAAGATGAGCACGGCACTTATATTATGAATTCAAAAGATTTACGGGCGATTCAACATGTCGACCGTTTAACCCGTATGGGTGTTGATTCATTAAAAATTGAAGGGCGTACCAAGTCTTTTTATTATGTCGCTCGTACCGCTCAGCTTTATCGTCAAGCCATTGAAGATGCTGTTGCAGGTAAAGACTTTGACCGCACCTTAATGAATAACCTTGAAGGTTTAGCTCATCGTGGCTATACCGAAGGCTTTTTGCGTCGTCATGTGCATGACGAATATCAAAATTACGAATATGGTCACTCTGTAAGTAACAATCAACAATTTGTGGGTGAGTTTACCGGTAAACGCAACGCTGAAGGGCGAGCCGAGATTGACGTTAAAAATAAATTCTCTGTGGGTGATAGTGTTGAAGTGATGACAACCGAAGGCAATTTTGTTATCTCTATTGCATCATTAGTCAATCGCAAAGGTGAACAGATAGACGCGGCTTTAGGTTCTGGTCATTTTGTGTTTATGGATATTCCGCAAAATATCAATGTTGAACGAGCCATGCTAATGCGCAATTTACCCGAGGGAGTGGATACACGAAACCCTCATCAACCAGGTTAATAATTTATGGCATTAATCATCGATGACAGTTGTATCAACTGCGATATGTGCGAGCCCGAGTGCCCTAATGAGGCCATCACCATGGGTGACGAGATTTACGAAATCGATCCGGCACTATGCACAGAATGTGTAGGCCATTATGACAAACCCACCTGCGTGTCGGTTTGTCCAATTGACTGTATTGACCCTGACCCGCAGCATATTGAATCACATGATGAATTATTAGTTAAATACGCCATAATTACAGGGCGATAACTGAATGAATCTAATTAAAAACGGCGCTTAAAGCGCCGTTTTTATTCGCACGATTGCTCATTATTTAGTGTCTGAACCTTGAGTCAAAGCTTGTAACATACTCGCGAGCTTATCCACGCTAACCCTAACCGGCTTTGGCAGCGCATCAAGCTCAATTGATAACAGCATGTTTTTCACTTCAAGGCCTAATTCGGTATCACCTTCAATACGCAGCTTACGTTGAAAAAACAACGTATCTGGATCTTCTTTAGCTGCCGCCACTAACAAGAGTTCAGGCACATTGGCGCTAAAAATCACATTCGGTTTAGTCATCGGCATAACGCGTAGCTTGGTATCAACACTCACTTGAAATTGTAAATCAATATCATCAACGCAAATCCCTACCCATTTATCAGCTAAAAAAGCTAATTCGCCCGCATTGATTTGCTCTGCCAACACTAAATTTAATAATTGATTAATCAGGGTTATTTTAAGCTTTTCAGGCATTATCGCTAATGAACGGCGACTAAATTGAGGTGCAAACTGTAAAATATGTTCAGACATACGTTGTTGTAATACTTGAGCCATGAAGGGTTCCTACTTGCAAACAGAGCATTTAATCAAGTGAGTTTACTGGCAATTTATGCAACGAAACCTGTTTTAAATCAATTCATGTTAACTCAATCACATTTACACTCCTGTTCTTTAAAAAAAATGAGAACAGTGACATGGAACTCTTATGCCCAGCTGGCAACCTCACCTCTTTAAAAGCTGCCTTAAATGCTGGCGCCGATGCAGTCTATTTGGGGCTAAAAGATGACACGAATGCCAGGTCATTTGCCGGGTTAAACTTTTCAGTAACACAACTCACCCAAGCAACTAAACTCGCTCACAGCCAAGGGCGTAAAGTGTTTTTAACCCTAAATACCTTCCCAAAACCAGGACAAGAACATCGCTGGTATCAGGCTGTCGATATTGCGGCACAATTAGGTATGGATGCACTTATCGTGGCCGATTTATCATTATTAAGTTATGCCCACCAGCATTATCCGCATTTACCATTACATTTATCAGTGCAGGCCAGTGCGACCAACTTAGGGGCACTGTCGTTTTATAAAGAAGCATTTAATATAGAGCGTGCTGTACTGCCTCGAGTGCTGTCAATCAAGCAAGTCAGAGATTTAGCCAAAGTCAGCCCAGTAGATTTAGAAGTATTTGCCTTTGGCAGTTTGTGTATTATGGCTGAAGGTCGCTGCCATTTATCATCTTATGTTACAGGACAATCACCTAATACTGGCGGTTCATGCTCGCCGGCCAACCACGTGCGTTGGCAAGATAGCGGCGCAGACAAACTCACTCGCTTAAATGATGTGTTGATTGATAAAGCGGACGCCAGCCAACAATTAGGTTATCCAGTGGTCTGTAAAGGTCGTTATGTGGCAGAGCACGAGCAAGACGCCAAATATTTATTAGAATCTCCCACCAGCTTAAATACCTTAAGCCTGCTACCTGATTTGGCCAAAGCAGGTGTGGCATCACTCAAAATTGAAGGTCGCCAACGCAGTCCAGCTTATGTCACTCAAGTGACTCAAGTATGGCGCAAAGCGATAGACACTTACCTTGCCGCACCAGATTCATTTGCCGAGCAACCACAATGGTCACAGGCTTTAGCCAAAGTGTCTGAAGGACAAATCACCACATTAGGTGCTTACGAGCGCCAATGGCAATAAGGGTTACTATGAAAATCTCACTCGCCCCCATCAGCTATTGCTGGTCTAAAGCTGATGTTGAACAATTTTACCAACAGGTGGCCAACAGCAATATCGACACAGTTTACCTTGGGGAAACCGTGTGTGGCCGTCGCCGAGAGCTTAAGTTCAGCGACTATTTAGACCTCGCCAATATGTTAAAGGCTCACGGTAAGCACGTTGTTTTATCGACAATGGCCTTGATTGAAGCTCAATCGGAACTTAATGAATTAAAACGCGCGATTGATAACGGCGACTTTAGCATTGAAGCTAACGATATGGCAGCGGTGTTTTACGCCCATCAAGCCAAAGTGCCTTTTGTTTGTGGACCCACCATAAATAATTACAATCGAGCCAGTTTGGACTTATTGCATCAAAAAGGCATGTACCGCTTTGTCATGCCTTGCGAGCTATCAAAAGATTGGCTACAAGCGGTCATCAATACCGATCAAAAACCGTCATTCGAAATTGAAGTATTGGGCCACGGGTATATGCCATTAGCGCATTCAGCTCGTTGCTTTACCGCAAAACACTACCAACTACCCAAAGATAAGTGTCAAACAATTTGCCAGCGTCACAGTAAAGGTTTACTGGCCCAAACCCAGGAATCACAACCGTTATTAAGATTAAATGGCATTCAAACCCAATCTGCGGCACAAGTTAATTTAATTAACCAAATCCCTGAGATGATCACTATGGGCGTGGATTATTGGCGAATTTCACCCAGCAAACTTGCAGATGTGAATTTAGGCCATGAGCTTGCTGCATTATTAGCGAACTTAACCGCAAGTGATGTTAACCAAGCGGGCGAATTGCCGACGAAGCTTCAACCGTTTACACCTGCCAGCGATCAGCATCATTGTAATGGTTATTGGTTAGGACAACCCGGCATGCAGTACACTGAATCAGCGCAATTAGCACCTTGATTGCTCAACAACACTGATACAAATAACTTTGGGCTCAACAACAATCTAATAACCAGCCGCGCGACGACGTTGTTATCGCGCGCAAAACTGACCAAACAATGCAACTAGGCTGACAGTGTATTGCTCATCGCTTCAGCTTAATCCTCTTGCCCCGTCTTAAACAAACACTTAACAAACAAATACAACACAAAGACTTAACATCATGATTGCTTTATGTTTTGTATGATCTAAGACACAAAAATACACCGCGTATATCTACCCACATTTATCTAATAACTATTCGGCACAGTTATCGTTTTACATACGGCAGATAAGGGGGTAACCTTGCCTTCCAAAAATATACAACTGAATGGACATTCACTATGATGTCCATGTTCGGTAGTTGGCAAGTACGACTTGCTCACTCAAAAAGCACATACGTAAAGGTGTAGTTAACGTGACACAAAAAAAACATAGTCTTAAAACAATACTGACTTTTATTATTCCGTCTCTGATTGGTCTACTGCTATTTATGACCCCTATCAGCATTGACGGTGCGATCACCATTCCGATCGCTATCGTTTCAAAAGCATTGCAAGCTGAAATGGGCAGTACGATTCAGTTAATCGTAACCGCCATCGTTGTGTTTATGGCCTTCGCTTCTGTACTGACCAAACTGCTTAACCCGCAATTTATTCGCAAAAATCATTTCTTGCGTACCCTATTAAAAGTCAATCTGTTTTGGCTCACCACTCGGGTGCTAGGGGCGATATTTATCGTCTTGGTTTATTTGCAAATCGGGCCAGAGGCAATCACCTCTTCGGCTACGGGCGGCTTAGTATTAAATGACTTAGTGCCGGTATTATTTTCAGTGTTTATTTTTGCTGGGATGCTTTTACCATTATTACTTAACTTTGGTTTGTTGGAGTTTTTTGGCACCTTATTAACCAAAATTATGCGACCCATTTTTAACTTACCAGGGCGCAGTGCCATTGACTGTATGGCTTCATGGTTAGGTGATGGTAGCGTTGGCATTTTAATGACCAACAAGCAATATGAAACCCGCTTTTATACCGAAAGAGAAGCGGCGGTTATTGGTACCACATTCTCAGCGGTATCGATAACATTTAGCTTAGTGGTTATTTCGCAAGTCAAACTTGAACACTTATTTGTGCCATTTTACTTAACCGTCTGTTTAGCCGGTATTGTCGCAGCGATTGTTGTACCGAAGTTACCGCCGCTGTCATGGAAAAAAGACACTTATATCGACAACACACCACGTCATGAAGATGACGAAAGCGTACCTGAAAATCACGGCGTTATGTCTTGGGGATTTGAACAAGCAATGCAACGTGCAGCAGCCGCTGGTGGCGTTAAGCAGGTATTAGTTGAAGGCGTTAAAAACGTTGTTGACATGATATTTGGGGTGATACCGGTTGTCATGGCCATTGGTACCGTGGCATTAGTATTGGCAGAGCACACACCATTGTTTAACTACCTTGGTATGCCATTTATTCCACTACTAGAACTGCTGCAAATTCCTGAAGCGAGTGAAGCGTCTAAAACCATCGTGGTTGGTTTTGCTGATATGTTTATCCCTTCTATTTTAGCCAGCTCAATTGAGTCAGATTTAACCCGTTTTGTGATTGCCGCGTTATCAGTAACGCAGTTAATTTACATGAGTGAAGTGGGTGCTTTATTGATTGGCAGCAAAATTCCAGTTAACTTTTTTGAGCTGTTTGTCATCTTTATCTTGCGGACATTGGTCACGCTGCCTGTTATTGCGCTCATGGGCCATTTGCTCATATAAATCAATACTGGCTATATTTGTGACTTACCCCATAAGGAGCGCAATGCGCTCCTTTTTTAGCTTAAAAACTCAGCGAAAAAAATAAATTTCGAGTATGCTTAAGCAATAACAACATACTCAATGGTGACGAGCGATAACTCGTTATCATTAAACGCATTAAGGGTACTCAATGGATGACAGACGCAAATTTTCTCGTATCTTTTTTGCTGCCAGCGCTCATTTAGCGCAAACGGAGCAAACTTGGCGTACCAAGATTTTAGATTTAAGCCTTAATGGGGCACTCGTTGAGTTACCAGAAGGTTATACAGGGCAACTCAATACGATTCTAACACTGGCATTCGTACTGCCAGAGTCTGACATTGAGCTGCAAATGGAAGCCGCTATCGTGCACAAAACCCACGAACACCTTGGGTTAAAGTGTACCCATATCGATGTTGATAGCATTACCCATTTACGCCGAATTATTGAATTGAACATGGGCGATGCCGAATTACTCGACCGTGAGCTATCCTCACTAATGACACCTGCACCATAAGAAATAGTGAGGGCTTATACTGGGGGACTTATACTGGGGGTGTTATCCTTAGACGTTATCGTTAATTATTTTTGTTGCGTATAAAATGAAAAAGGCAAACCTAGTGGTTTGCCTTTTCAGATCAGGACAAAAACTAATTTATCAGCTCAAGTAACTCATGAATCGTTTTTACAGGGGTAATTTTAACGCCTAAGCCTTCCATTGATTTATGGTAATTACGAAACGGAATAAATATCTCAGTAAAACCATGTTGCGCCGCCTCTTTGACTCTCGGCACGCCGCTGTCGATAGGCCTTACATCACCATTTAAGCTCAGTTCTCCCATAATGCAGGTCGTTCTTGGCACCACAAAATCGTTTAAACTGCTCAATAATGCCGTCACTAAGGCTAAATCGATACAGGTTTCAGACTCATCAATTTTTAAACCACCGACAATATTAAAAAACGTATCATGGAAAATCTTCGTTTTGGTATGTTTACGTAGAATCCCAGTTAACATTTTAATCCGGTTCATGTTGAGCCCCACGCACACTCGCTGTGGAAACTCTGACTCAGTTTCGGTGGTTAAACATTGGATCTCTAATAATAAATTACGGTTACCTTTACGGATACAGGTAATGGTAGAGCCAGGTGAGTCCGTTGTAGAGCCAGATAAAAATATCTCACTGGGGTTATCAACACTCACCATACCACGCTCGCTCATGCGGAAAATACCCACGGTATCAACATCACCAAAACGGTTTTTATTGGCCCTTAAAGTACGGATTTGGCCGTCATTGGTATCAATATGCAATAACGAATCGACAATGTGCACCAAAGTTTGCGGCCCTGCAATTTCATTATTTTTATTCACATGTGCAATGATAAACATAGTGACGTTTTTTTTTTTACAATATTGGGTAAACGCTTGCGCCGCTGTTTTAACTTGCGAAGGCGAACCTGGGCTGCCATTGGCATTTTCGGTTACCACCGCTTGAATTGAGTCAATCACCGCAAACTTAATTTGTTTTGCTTCTAACTCCTCGATAATAGATTCAACACTGGTTTCTGATAACAAGTATAAATTGTCTTCGTTATAATTCAGTTTTAAGCGATTTACGCGGTTTTTAAACTGAGATAAAGACTCTTCTGCAGTACAGTATAACGATGCTGTCGACTGCGACATCCGCGCAACAAGATCTGACAGTAAAGTGGTTTTACCCGCCCCTGGATCGCCAGAAATGATATTGACCGAACCTGTCGTCAAGCCGCCACTGAGTACCCTGTCTAACTCGCCTATACCCGTCAGCCTTTTTTCAGCTTCAACGGACTCGACGTCATTAAGTTTTTTGGCCCCACCACCTGCCGCACCGGCATAACCTAATACCGCAGGACGAGATGCTGACGTTTTAGCGGCAGATAGGCGCACCTCAACTAAGGTATTCCAGGCACCACAACGACATTGTCCCTGCCAACGCGGATAATCCATACCACAATCGTCACACACAAATGCCATTTTTGGAGCTTTAGCCATGTTACTTCCTATCATTTACTCTAATGTTTAGTATTTTAAAATTTAACTTAAGGTTGATTTTGCGTCGCGATTAACCGTGGCACGATAAGCCAGTAATAAGATCCAGACTATTATCCTATCACTGCACTACCGAGACAAAAACTGAGATAACGTATATAAATAATCAATTAAATGAAGTTTATAGCGAAGATATATTGTTTGAACCTTGCCAAAAATAGCAATCTTGTTCACACTGAATACGCTTAAGCGATAAAAGCAAAAACAACCATTTATAATCATGTGGTACAGCGTGATGAAATCTATATTAATTTCACACTCAGACTTGTTGATGACTTTTATTCATTTACTTTTGCATCATATTAGCTTACCAATTGTAGATTGGTCATGCATAATTATGAAAAATATTATAAAGAACAGCATGTTCTTGCCGATAAATATTAGCCAGACTCACAATAAGCCAATATAACGATAAATGAAATGAGTTTAGATAATCACAGTGCATTAATTGAACAACTCAAGCCCTTGTTGATGGAACCTGATTTTCAGGACATCTTCGAGCAGTTGACTGTGGATGAATCAAACTCAACCCGATTCCTACTCAAAATGGAATTAAATCGAATTTCATCGCAATGTACTCGTATTATTGATTTACGTGACAAAACAGAATTACCGTGTGAAGAAGTCGTCATTGCCAACCAAAGGCACTTTCTTGACGAACCAGCTAAAGAGTCGCTCATTAATGCCCTGCCTTTATACCGTAATAAATATACACTTGGTGTTTACGAACAAGTGGTTAAAGCACATAAATTACGCCGTTTAAAGCTTCGCAATATTGAACCTGAAGAGATTATCTCAGAAGAAAACCCTTATTTAGTCCCTGGTGTAGTGCTTGGCAGTTACTTTAACCGCTGTGAAGAGCGAATGAATTACAGCATTCGTATTGCGGTGAATCAGCCGGGAATACCAGAAGCTAATGGCGTTACCTTGGATCTTTCTGTTGGCGGGGCCCGGATAAAGCTCCCCTTAAAACATCATTTAGATCAAGATAAGCCAATTAAACTCAAATTACTTGAACTGAGCGAAGAGTTTTTTGTTGATGATCTTCAGCATGGCGTTGATTATCAAATTGTTGATATCCAAAATAAAGACGGCAATGCGATTTTAAGGCTTAAACGCCTTGGTGGTGGTGAAGCGCTCGACAAAGTCATTAGCAAGGTGATTAGAAGCTTTAAGTTTCGTTACAAAGTGGATGTGAATGATGTCATTGTTACCGCTACTGGACTAGGTTATGAGCGGCACTACTTACCCCTGTTAACCCACCTCCCTTTGTATATTAGTGTCAAAAACGACATACCACATATTGCTTATGAGCTATTAGGGCGCGGTAATCAACCAATACAACACTATTTTCAAGATGAGAATGAGATCAGTCAGTTACCTAACTTTTTAAATAACCGACGATTAACTCAAATCTTAAAAAATACCAATGACATTGACCACTGTTTGCTGTTTTCATTTACTCACCACGCACAAGGGAAATTGCATTTTTACTCGGCGTCATTGGCGGAGTTAAAAGCCACCAAAAATTTACATTTATTTTTAGGTTTTGCTTCAACCAAAGCGAGTTGGCGGGTATTTAAAGTTGTTGCGCAAACCGTCGATCACAGCAAAAACTACAAAACATCAACACTACCAGGTGATGATGCACGTTACAGTGCCCTAACAGAACAACAATTAGCCCAATTTAGCCACACGCTGCAATTGATCGACCTGACCAATGAAAATGCACGTAAAGACTACCAAGGCTGGTTTAATAAAGCCGACGTCAATGGCTTAAAGATTTTTGCGCAGGCCAAAGTTAAGCAACACAGCATTAAAAAAGTATCGATGCCTTTTAGTGAGCGCCGCCACGAGGCACGCTTTGCGTTTAAAACCCTTGTGACAATTCAACAAGGTGATAAAAAAACCAATGGCGTTACCCATGATATTTCTAGCCGTGGCTTACAGCTTATTTTAGAAGAAAGCGTCGACTTTACCGAACCGGCTCAAGTTTTGTTGTCTTTTCCTCGCTTACAAGCCGCCTCAGGCAAAGCTAATTTAACTCATTTACCCTATCAACTTATTCGCAGCCGCATGAACGGCCAAGCATTGCATTTAAGTGCACTGATAGGGCACACACCACATGACGGGGTTGAGTTTTTAAATAAACTGATTGCACATAATAAACAAAAGCTAGAGCAGTTATCTGATAATGAGGGACAGCTTAAAGAGTTAGCCGACGGACTTAAAAACTTGTTTATGCGTCAGCTGCCGGGGGTGCCTTATTTTATTGAAAAAACGGTTAAATCAGCACAAATGGCCTACATTGGCATTGGCACGACCACAGATGAAATCAGCCATTTGTTTGCCCAAGACTCAGACAAAGTACTGCAATATAATTTACGACCTTTACTTGATAACAACGTCTTAAAACAACAAATCATTGATCCTATCAAATCCATGAAACCTAGCCACGACATGGACTTTTTTGAAGTATTTATTCAGCTCACCCGCCAAGCAAGGGGGTCTGTGCAAATTAAGTGTGTGCTTAAATCGGAATTAGGTGGCAAAGACAATCAAATTAAATTTATTCAACAAAGCAAAAAAGTGGGTCGTTTTATGGCACTGCGAGTGTATCGTGGCGCCACAGACAAACCTGACATGAGTTATATTCGCCGCGAATTAGAATATATCCATATTCATGCCAGTCACCGCGCAAAACAGCTTGAAGAACAGCTCTGGAAAGTCATCGGTTCTGGTGAATTACTCGATATTACCGCCGAAGTCGAAATACGTTACCCCAGCCTACTTATGGTTAGTAAACCTAAGTAACTACTCGTCTTATAAGGCTAAATACCACTGCTTAATCGCGACAAAATGATCTTGTTCAGCTTGTTTATTGGTTAACATACCTGCGTGGTCATAATCAAATAAGTTTCCCTGCGCTTTAGACAGTAGAGTATATTTCACTTGTTTAAAACCACATTCGGCAATCATATCGCGCACATCAGACGGGTTACCTAATACACGGTCGTTTTTACCCGCAATAAACCAGCTAGTAGGCCATTGGGTTTGCCTTGCTGCGCTCGCATAATCAAAGTCATCATCGTGATCGACCCACTCGCCTTTTACCCAGTCAATCGTTTGTAATAACGAGGCGCGACTTTCGTTGTCCATGCCGACACGTAAACGGTTGGCATCTAGATAACCTTGCCTTTGCACAAGATAAGGCGCCAAGCGATTCCAAAAAAAATCGACCATTAACCACTTCTTAAGCGACCTGACTTTGATGGTTCGTTTAGAGCCAAATGTCAGCAAAGATGCGACACTGGTTTGTAACTCAGCAAAACGCGCCAAACTACTGGCCATTAATACTCCGCCCCAGGAATGAGCACACCAATGTACCTGGCTAACGAGTGGATGACGTTGCAATATAAATTGCTGCACTAACGGAAGTTGTTCTCGAATAACTTCACCTTGGCCTAATGCAAAATCACGGTGAATTTTCGGCTCGCTTAAGCCTCGCCCAGCCGTATCCATAACATATACGTCAAAACCTGCATTAGCTAAAAAACACGCTAAGCCACGCCCAGACTCACTGTAGAAAACGCGACCGTTAGACATGGCGCCATGCAGCATCAAAATGGGGATCGTCGCCCCATGGGGAGCTTGCGGATGAATATGCCTTACGTGAAGGTGACCTTCACGATAAGGAATAAACAATGAATGTTGTAAAATGGCAGTCGTCAAAATAGGCAATATTAAATCAATCGTGAGGTTAAGCTATCATTACTGCCATGAAATACCTAGAGTAAAAACGTTAAAAATTAACGTAAATAATAAATTTTAAGCTTGTAAACAAAACACTAAAGCACGTAAATCTAAGCGTTGAATCGCTGCATCAGCCGCCGCAACAAGTTTAGGTTTTGCATGAAATGCCAAACCAAGGTCGGCCGCTTGGATCATTGGAATATCATTTGCGCCATCACCAATGGCAACACACTGACCTGCCGCTATTGACCATTGCTTTGCACTTTTTGCAATCACATTGGCCTTATATTGTGCATCAACAACCTCACCCGTGACTTCACCAATGAGTTTGCCCTCTTTAATCACTAATTCATTAGCATAGGCAGCATCTAAATCGAGCAACTGTTTTAAATGACCGACAAAAGGCGTAAAACCACCAGAGGCCACCACCAATTTCCATTGATGCGACTTAAGCTCAGCAATCATAGACTCAATCCCTGGCATTAATGGTAAAGAGTCACATAGCGACTGGATAATACTCGCATCTGCGCCCGCTAATTTGGCCACACGCTCTCTAAGCGATGCCTCAAAATCTAGCTCGCCACGCATCGCTCGGGCAGTGACTGCCGCAACATCTTTTCCAACGCCAGCCATGGCGGCCAATTCATCAATGCACTCAATTGTTATTGCTGTTGAGTCCATGTCCATCACTAATAAACCTGCCACATTAAGCTGCGCCAAAGGTTGTTGTACAAGCACGATTTCAGCGCTGACCTGTTGCGGAAAAGACATTATCCATTCATCACTCACACTTTGAGTGGCAACCTCAAACCCGCGTAAATCGTTTTGCCTCTTAAGCTCGGCAATATGGGCCCCCGAGGGTATCAACGCTAGCCAGGATTCAATATCCGCAGTTGCTTCAACACTAAAAATAACCCGGCATCGGTAAGGCAAATGAGATTGCAATTCCAATACATATTCAGACTCTTCATAGCGGTATAAAATACGGCCTTGATGTTGATAAGTCTCACAAGTCTCTGAAAATAACCAATTAAGTAAAACATTATCATGCGTTTGTTGCATCAACCCGGCCTCTTGGTATGTTACGACTATCTACTGACAAAAATTTCGATTAGTATAGCTTTTTGATGATTTTCTATAATTGAATTATCGCTGTGCCTTATCTACATCATTAGACAACCCAAAACAGCCTTCAATTAAATAGAAAAAACACTGAGGATTAAAGTGATTTTTGTTAAAGGTCTTAAGAAAAGACAAAAATTCAGCCGGATAATACAAATTATTATCGCTATATCACTGATTTTTGGTCTGATACATTTATGGCAAGCCAGTTTGCGAAATGGTCAAAACTTACTTAACTCGCAAACTAAAGTGATGGCCCGCTTACTGGCACAACAAGCTGCTAATGGTGCAGCTCCGGCTATGTATTTACAAAATGACGAACAACTTCAATGGTTAGCGTCAGCTTTAGCCGCTGACCCTAAAGTCATGTCAGTGAATATTTATAACTCGCAAGGCGTTAGACTCGCCTTCGCTCAAAGTGTGTCATTTGAGCAATTAGAAGCGGATTCAGAAGCATTAAAAGGCTTATTAAAACCTTACCCACCATTAATCGAAAATGTGATTCAAGATGACAATAATCTGGGTTATGTAGAAGTTCGCCTAAACCTGGATATCTTTTTTGACGAGATTAAGATTTTGCACGAACAAAACATGGAGCTGCAGCAAATGATGCTAATCGTTGCCGGCTTTATTGGTTTGCTGCTTTCTCGTTCACTATCATTTAAGCGAGCCGATTTTGATCGCCGTAAAACACGGGCTAAACTGCGTAAAAAACCAAAGAAAGTCGCCTTGCTTGCAGAGTCTGCGCAAACGGGAAATGATACTGTTGATAAAAAGCCATTCACTTGAAGTACATAATGAGAAACAGAAAAGGGGCGCTCAGTGAGCACCCCTTTTTACTATATCGTTATAGATTACAGCGTTAATGCAGCATCTAAAGTCATCACGATCATGTCGTTGAAGGTAGTTTGACGCTCATCAGAAGTGGTTTTTTCACCCG
The DNA here is from genome assembly GCF_014648295.1 of Shewanella saliphila. Taxonomy (GTDB): domain Bacteria; phylum Pseudomonadota; class Gammaproteobacteria; order Enterobacterales; family Shewanellaceae; genus Shewanella; species Shewanella saliphila. Next base: position 55,510 of record NZ_BMQV01000004.1, on the reverse strand, counting down.
TACGGATATGGTCAGATACAGTCACTACACATAATGCTTTAGCACCTAACTCATGTGCAACACCGTATAAACCAGCGGCTTCCATTTCAACGCCTAATACACCCATTTTTTCCATCACGTCAAACATTTCAGGATCTGGTGTGTAAAATAGGTCAGCTGAGAAAACGTTACCTACACGGATTTTAGTGCCGTGAGTTTTAGCAGAATCAACTACTGCGCTTAATAAGCTATAGTCTGCAATTGCTGCAAAATCGCTATCTTTAAAGCGTAAACGGTTCACTCTAGAGTCAGTACAAGCACCCATGCCAATGATCACGTCACGTACTTTTACGTCAGTGCTAATTGCGCCACAAGTACCAACACGGATTAGGTTTTTAACACCGTAATCTTTGATCAGCTCATGTGCATAAATTGAACAAGATGGGATACCCATGCCGCTGCCCATTACAGAAATACGCTTACCTTTATAGGTACCCGTAAAACCTAGCATGTTACGAACATCTGTTACTTGCTCAACATTTTCTAAAAATGTTTCAGCAATGTATTTTGCGCGTAATGGATCGCCTGGAAACAGTACAGTTTCAGCAAAAGCACCTTCTACAGCATTAATATGTGGTGTAGCCATGTTATAACCCCTATGTTTCTATTTTATTTGGTCTTGCTTTAATAATATCGACAGTTTAGCAAACACATTGAACTATATATAGAACCGTCGTTTGAAAATGTGACTAATTAATAAAAGATTCACCATAATTCATTGGTTCTAGCTTAAAGTAGCTTGCAATCGACTGACCAATATCAGCAAATGACTGACGACGGCCTAATGAACCTGCCGGTAAACCTGCTCCGTAAGCTAATACAGGCACACGTTCACGAGTGTGTTCAGTCCCTACCCAAGTTGGATCGCAACCGTGATCGGCAGTAAGTACCACTAAATCGTCTGGCTGTAAAATCGCAAAAAGTTCAGGTAAACGAGAATCAAAGTACTCTAATGCTTTAGCATAACCAGCTGTGTCACGACGATGGCCATAATGAGAGTCGAAATCAACAAAGTTGGTAAACACGATGGTGTTATCACCTGCGCGTTTTATTTGCGCTAAGGTTTCGTCGAATAACTCTTCAAGACCTGTCGCTTTGAACTTTTGTGTAATACCGCTATGAGCATAAATATCAGCAATTTTACCAATACTGACCACTTCACCGCCGGCTTCTTTCATCTTATCTAGGATGGTTGGTGCTGGGGGTAATACCGCGTAATCATGACGATTACCGGTACGAGCGAAATCAGCAGGGCCAGTCCCGACAAAAGGACGCGCAATAACACGACCAATGTTATAAGGCTCGAGTTCTTCGCGCGCAATTTTACATAAGTTGTACAGGTTTTCGATGCCGAATGTTTCTTCATGGCAAGCCACTTGAAATACCGAGTCAGCAGAGGTGTAGAAAATAGGTTTACCTGTTTTCATGTGCTCTTCGCCAAGTTCTTCAAGAATTTGGGTACCAGATGCATGACAGTTACCTAAAAAGCCGTCTAAACCAGCACGTTTAAGAATTTTATCTGTCAGCTCTTTTGGGAAAGAGTTGCTTAAGTCACTGAAGTAACCCCATTCATACAGAACAGGTACACCCGCCATTTCCCAGTGACCACTTGGGGTATCTTTACCAGAACTGAGCTCGTCGGCATGACCATAAGCACCAATCACTTCAACATCAGCGTTAAAGCCATCAGCAAATTTACCCGTGCTCTCAAAGCCTGCATGGCCTAGACCTAACTTGGCTAAATTAGGTAACGTTAAAGGCCCCTGACGACCCACATCAGCCTTACCTTCTGCACACGCCTGAGCAATGTGACCAAAAGTATCAGAACCGACATCACCAAACTTTTCAGCATCGGTGGCAGCACCCAGGCCAAAAGAATCTAGCATTAAAATAAAAGTACGTTTCATTGTGTTTTCCTTTATAAATCTGAAGCGCGAATGTAGCGATATATTTCAGGCGTCTTTTCAGGCGCGTTATCACTAATCACAATTGCTTGTTGAACTGCTGCTGCAGCTTCAGCAAATGCATCTTCAGATTGAGCATGGATCATCGCTAACGGAACATCTTGGTTAACTTCTTGACCCAGTGCGCAAACTTGAGTTAATCCGACACTATAATCAAGCGCATCACCCGGTTTACGACGTCCGCCACCTAACGTGACAACGGCTAAACCAAGCTCGCGGGTATCCATTTGGTAAGCAAAGCCGGAAGTATTGGCATAAACTGGACGAATAATCTTCGCATGAGGCAGATACTTGTCATAAGCCTCAACAAAATCAGTTGGACCGCCTAAACCAGAGACCATTTTAGCAAATGCCTCAGCCGCTTTACCATTATCTAATACAGTATTTAGTTTATTACGAGCATCAGCTTCGTTTTGTGCTATACCGCCCAAAACAAGCATTTCAGCACATAAACCCATAGTGACTGCATATAAACGTGGGTTACGGTATTGGCCGGTTAAAAACTGAATGGCTTCACGCACTTCAACCGCATTACCGGCACAAGAGGCCAATACTTGGTTCATGTCTGTTAGTAATGCTGTGGTTTTAGTGCCCGCACCATTGGCAACGGCTGTAATACTGCGAGCTAATTCTTCAGATGCTTCGTAAGTAGGCATAAATGCACCGCTACCGACTTTGACATCCATGGCTAACGCATCAAGACCTGCGGCCAGTTTTTTCGATAAAATAGAGGCGGTGATAAGCCCAATAGACTCAACGGTAGCCGTGTTATCGCGAATAGAATAAAAGCGTTTATCAGCAGGCACGAGATCGCCAGTTTGGCCGATAATAGCCACACCAGCTTCTTTTACCACTTTGCGAAATAATTCACTAGATGGCTCGGTTTGGTAACCAGGAATTGCATCAAATTTATCGAGTGTACCACCGGTATGGCCTAAGCCACGTCCAGAAATCATGGGGACATAACCACCACAAGCTGCAGCCATAGGGCCAAGCATCAGGCTAATAACATCACCTACGCCACCGGTACTGTGCTTATCAATGATGGGACCGTCTACACGTAATGCATCCCAATTTAATACAGTGCCAGAATCACGCATGGCACTGGTCAGTGCGATACGTTCATCCATATTCATGTCCTGGAAATAAACCGCCATACCAAAAGCCGCAATCTGACCTTCAGATACGGTATTGTGAGTAATGCCATTTACAAAGAATTGGATTTCGGCTGTGCTTAGTGCTTCGCCATTGCGTTTTTTACGGATAATCTCTTGAGCAAGAAACATAATACGTCCCCTTTTAGGCAACCCATCACCTTTAGGATCGCCATTAATATAGGAATACTATCGTATGATAGTGTCTTTAAATGATGCGTTAGTGCGTCATCTAAAGTGAAGATAAAGCCTAGCAGAACACTGCTAGGCCATTGCCATTAGTAACCTGATGTCGATTTAGGCGCGTCTGACAACTCTAATGTGTGCAATAAGCTATTTAATAGGCTTGATGCACCAAAACGGAATGTTTGAGGAGTCACCCAATCATCGCCTAAGATGCGCGCAGCTAACCCTAAAAATTCAGCGGTTTGTGCTGCATCGCGTACACCACCGGCTGGCTTAAAGCCAACGTTACGGTCTTTTTCGCTGATAACGGTTAACATAATTTCAGCGGCTTCTAATGTGGCATTAACCGGTACTTTACCCGTTGATGTTTTGATGAAGTCAGCACCTGCGTCAATTGATATTTCTGATGCTTTACGGATTAGCGCAGGGTCTTTTAACTCACCAGACTCAATGATGACCTTAAGAATGGCAGCATCGCCACATTCTTCTTTACAGGCTTTAACAAGCTCAAAACCAACTGTTTCATTACCTTCCATTAAGGCGCGATATGGGAATACCACATCCACTTCATCAGCACCGTAAGCAACAGCTGCACGAGTTTCTAATACCGCAATCGCAATATCATCGTTACCGTGTGGGAAGTTAGTTACTGTGGCAATTTTGATATCTTCACAATCAAGCTCATTTAGCGTTTTACGCGCAATAGGAATAAAACGTGGGTAAATACAGATAGCGGCAGTATTGCCAGCGGGTGATTTAGCTTTGTGGCACAAGTCGATCACTTTTTGATCGGTGTCATCGTCATTTAATGTGGTTAAATCCATTAAAGAAATGCCAAGTTGCGCCGCTTTTTTTAAATCAGTCATAATTGCTCTCCAAACGAAAAATCAAAGTAGATAAATTTTTATTCAGGCAACACTAGGTAGCAGGCATATGATTATTATTATGGCCGGGCCTTCAGTATTGCCAGTAAATCTAGGTGATATTTACTAACCTAAGTATTCAATCTGATAACGAGTACCACGACTTGAATCCTTGAAGACCGGAAAAGATAAAACAAAGATATTTGCTTCAACCATTCCGCGAAAAATCCATTTTAGCGCGCGAAAACACAAACATTGTAAACAATTTGTAGGATACAAACCTTTATATAAAACCACGGTTGTTAAACAATAATTTTAGATAAAAATTTCAATCTTGGGTAATTTTATTTTTAAATTTGGAGCCGCAATTTGCGGCTCCAATACAACAACGTTAGCAAGTATTAGAACTTGTAAGTTGCAGAAAGATAGTGTGACCAACCTGTAGAATCAAGACCGGTTGCACCGCCATCAGTAATGGTGTAAACATCTTTAAAGCCTTTTAGACCATAACCTAGAGCGTAACGATCTGAGTGCCAGTATAGACCAAAGAAGATATTTCCGCCGCTATCAGAAAGCCCTTTAACTAATGGACCGTTTTCTTCTATTGGCCAGTAAGATTCATCAGCGCCAAATTGATAATCAATGTAACCTTGGAATGACAAGAAGCTCTTATTTTCAAAGAAGTAGAAAGGCTTGAACCAGTTAGCTGAGAACTGATAACCGTTCCATTTATGGTTATTCATATCATATAAACCATAAAGGTTCATACCCGTTTTGCCTAACCAAGGTACGTTTACATCAGCACCCACACCCCAGTAGGTATTATTAACGCCTTCGCCGTTAAGACCATCCCAACTGAAAAGTGTAGAGAAGTAAACTTCTTGAACTGGGCCAAAAGATAAATCTTTACCAGTAATAGCATCGATAGAGAAGCGTGGAGCAAACTTCATGTATAGTTTACTAGTTTCTGAACCTGGGTTTTTGTCACCATTATCAGTTGTTTCGGTCGCTAAATTGAATACATCTACATAGCCATATAAATCAACAACACCAGAACGACCACCGAACTCCATTTCTAGGTAGTTGTGTTGATCACCAGCAGCTGGATTTTCTGGCTTTTCACCGATAGAGTACATAGCATTAAACTGTAACCACTTGTAATCACTAGCGTGAAGGTCTGTACGGTCTGCAGCAAAAGCATTACCAGAAATAGCAGCAACTGTTGCACCCGCTAAAGCTAACATTTTTACATTTTTCATCATCAACCCCATGTATATTATTAAACTATCTTCTTGGATAGCACTTCTTTTTAATCAATCGTATTTTACCGTTAATGCTAAAAATCACAACAAATAATCGATAAAAAACGAATACAAAATTCTATTCTGTGAACAATATCGCTACATAATTAAACATATTGATAACAACACATATTGAATCTGACTAGCGGTTTTAAAACATCCTCTTTCGCAGCAATCAATCAGTTGTCGTGTCACATCGGAAATGGTGGATTAACACAAAAATCAATAACAACGTTCTTATTACACTGGGTCTCTATCGTTATAAGTGTAAAGACCCAGTGTGATAGGAGAAAACCTCCTATCAAGACTCTTAACTTAGATAGCTAAGAATAAACCGGCTAATGTCGCGCTCATTAAGTTAGCTAATGAACCAGCGATAACAGCACGGATACCTAATTTTGCAAGGTCATGGCGACGTGAAGGAGCCATAGCACCTAAACCACCTAGTAAGATTGCAATAGAAGATAAGTTAGCGAATCCACACAGTGCAAATGAGATAATCGCTTTAGTACGATCAGTCATTACCGCTTGTGTTGCTTCAACTAAGATACCGCCATCAGCAACATCTTTTAGGTATGGAGCAAAGTTTAAGTAAGCAACGAATTCGTTTACAACAATCTTTTGACCGATGAAAGAACCTGCAACTAATGCTTCGTTCCAAGGTACACCGATTAAGAATGCTAAAGGCATGAAGATATAACCAAGGATAAGTTCTAGAGTAATACCCTCTAGACCAAACCAACCTGTTACGCCACCGATGATGCCGTTGATCATGGCAATTAAGCCAACGAATGCAATCAACATTGCACCAACGTTTAACGCTAGGCTCATACCAGATGAAGCACCACCTGCAGCAGCGTCTAATACGTTAGCTGGCTTATCAGGATCTTCTGGTAACTCATCCATTTCGTTAATAGCAGTTTCTGTTTCAGGGTGCATCAGTTTGGCCATTAATAGACCACCTGGTGCTGCCATGAATGACGCTGCAACTAGGTATTGAATAGGTACACCCATTTGCGCGTAACCCGCTAGTACAGAACCAGCGATTGAGGCTAAACCACCCACCATGATGGCGAATAATTCAGACTGAGTCATTGTGGCAATGAACGGACGAACAACTAGAGGAGCTTCTGTTTGACCAACAAAGATGTTGGCTGTAGCAGACATAGACTCTGTACGGCTAGTACCTAATGCTTTTTGTAAACCACCACCGATAATACGGATGATCCACTGCATGATGCCTAAGTAGTAAAGCACTGCAATTAAAGAAGAGAAAAATACAATGACTGGTAATACGTTAATGGCAAAAATAAAACCAACTTTAAAGTTAGCTAAATCACCAAATAAGAAGCTAATACCACTTTGTGCATAACTAATTACACTTGATACCGCGTCAGAAACACCTTTCAGAATATCTTTACCGATTGGAACATATAATACGAAACCCGCGAAGAATGCTTGAATTGCTAAAGCACCACCTACGGTACGTACACTAATTGCTTTTTTATTGTTTGATAGTAAGAAACCTATCGCAAGTAGGGTGACCACCCCTACTAAACTCATTAAAATATCCATTAATCATCACCCTTTTGTTAACAGTTTTTTTGAATGTTGTTAACTCACCTAATTTCCGTTGATGATTATAACTGAGCGTGAAACGAAAAGCGTCGTTTTGATCAACTTTTTAGAGTTTAATTTCAACCCCTTAGGTAATAAAACTCAAATTTACGCAATTCGTTTTAAAAAAAACAATTAAAGCTCAAACAGTTGCATAGTATTTTTATTCAACTGTTCTAATATACAGACAGTTTCAGTTTTCTTTAAAAATGAGATTTCGGACACAATTCTGGTTAATGTTAAAGGAGTATTACGTTGATTCACTTCATCGAACGGACTCATACTGGGTGAATCGGTTTCTAATAAAAAGTGATTTAACGGCAAGTCAGTCACCGCCTGTCGAAGCTTTTTGGCACTAGGGTTGAGCAATAAACCACCAATCCCTAATTTAAAGCCGAGATCGATATATTGTTGAGCCACAATACTGTTTCCGTAAAAGCCATGTACCACACCTCCTCGGCTCAACTTGGCTTTACGTAGCAACCCTAATAATTCTTGATGCGCTTTTACTGCATGTAAAATCACTGGCAATTGATATTTTTGTGCAAGCTCTAATTGCTTCTCTAATATTAACAATTGCTTATCAGACCAATTATGTAATTTGTCTAAACCACATTCGCCCACGGCAACTAAATGCTTATTTTGTCGATATTGCGTCAACTTGGCATCTAGCTTACAAATGGCATCATCAATGTCATCTGGTATATACCAAGGATGAATCCCTAGCGAAAAATACCATTGATACTTTTCTGCTATATTCAGCTGCTTTTCCCAAGCGTCCACAGCCACACCAGGAATAATAGCAGAGGTAATGCCATGGGCAGACATCGCTTCGACCAACTCAGTTCTATCAGCATCAAACTCAGGCATATCAAGATGTGCATGGGTATCGATCATTAATCACCTACTTAGTAAATGGCACCTATTTCACCAACAATAGGTAACAATATAGTATCAAGCACACGCTCTTTGATACGAACCTCTACACAAACACGTCATTTAGACGCAGAAAGATGCCATTGATACTGTGATAAGCCACTTAAAAAACAATAAAAAAAGGTGGCTAAAGCCACCTTGTTAACATTAAAACAACATATCGATTAACAATTAATGTTCGCGGGTCTTAGCAAACTCAATGTCAGGATAACGCTCCATCGAGAGGTTTAAATTAACCATTGTTGGCGCGATATAAGTTAAGTTATCACCACCATCTAGTGCAAGGTTAGGGCTGCATTTTCGACGAAACTCTTCAAGTTTACGCTCATCTTTGCAGTACACCCAACGTGCAGTACTTACACTAATACCTTCGTAAATCGCTTCAACGTTATATTCGCTTTTTAAGCGTCCAACAACCACTTCAAACTGCAGCACACCAACAGCACCCACAATTAAATCATTTGAGTCAATCGGCCTAAATACCTGCACAGCCCCCTCTTCTGATAATTGCACTAAGCCTTTGAGTAACTGCTTTTGTTTTAAAGGGTCTTTTAAACGAATACGACGGAACATTTCTGGCGCAAAGTTAGGCACGCCAGTGAAACGAATCTTTTCACCTTGAGTAAAGGTATCGCCAATACGCATAGTACCGTGGTTATGCAAACCAATAATATCACCAGGGTATGCAGCTTCGGCACGATTACGGTCACCCGCCATAAAGGTCAATGCATCACTCACATTGACATCTTTACCAATACGCACATGGTGCATTTTCATGCCTTGCTCATAGCGACCAGAGCAAATACGCATAAAGGCTACACGGTCACGGTGCTTAGGATCCATGTTGGCTTGGATTTTAAAGATAAACCCAGAGAATTTATCTTCGTTCGGTTGCACTTGACGGGCATCCGTTTCACGCGGTAGTGGCTTTGGTGCCCACTCAACGATGCCATCAAGAATATGGTCAACACCAAAGTTACCTAATGCAGTACCAAAGTATACTGGTGTGAGTTCACCTTTTAAAAATGCTTCTTGGTCAAACTCATGAGAGGCACCTGCAACCAGCTCCATTTCATCACGGATCTCTGCGGCATAAGCGCCTAACTCTTTATCAAGTTCTGGGTTGTTTAACCCTTTAATAATACGTTTTTCTTGGATGGTATGACCTATACCACTTTGATACAAGATCACTTCATCACGCAGTATGTGGTAAACACCTTTAAATTCTTTACCTGAGCCGATTGGCCAGGTAATCGGTGCACAGGCCATTTTTAAAATGTCTTCAACTTCATCCATTAGCTCAATAGGATCACGAATGTCACGGTCACATTTGTTCATGAACGTCACAATCGGAGTGTCACGTAATCGCGTCACTTCCATCAGTTTAATGGTTCTGTCTTCTACACCTTTAGCGGAGTCAATAACCATCAAACAAGAGTCTACTGCGGTCAGTGTGCGGTAAGTATCTTCCGAAAAGTCTTCGTGACCAGGCGTATCAAGTAAATTGACGAGTGCGCCACCGTAAGGAAATTGCATAACAGAAGTTGTGATAGAGATACCACGATCTTTTTCCATTTCCATCCAGTCTGACTTAGCATGCTGCCCAGACTTTTTACCTTTAACGGTACCGGCTTTTTGTAAAGCCTGTCCGAATAAAAGTACTTTTTCGGTGATGGTGGTTTTACCCGCATCGGGGTGCGAAATGATGGCGAAGGTACGACGCTTGTCGACCTCAACGTTGTTGCCTGACATGTTAACCTTGCACTAGCCGCTAAAAAAGGCGCAAATTATAGCGCCTATCGACAGAATTGGCTAGGCAAAGTACGGTTTAACCTTCAGCAGATAATGCTACTGACTTTTGGATCATGTTTTTCATTTTTGCCAATTCGATTCTGGCGTAACGATGTTCAACAAAATCGTAAATATTTGTCGCTAATGTTAACCGGTAAAAATTAGCGGCTTGTTGGTATTGCCCTTGTGCTGCTGCGTGTTTTGCTAAATAGAAATACGCTTCACATAAACGCTCAGCATATTCTTTAGGCTGTGACAAACCCACTTTTGCCGCGGCAAACACTTGCTCTTGATTCATTTTCCCTAAATAAAAATCAACCAAAACACTCGCCCAGTCCTGATTCTTTAACTGTTGACGTTGTAATGCTAAATCCGCTAATGCCTGTGTGTTATCAACCGCAGATGACATTAAATAAAGCCATAGCACCCGATAACCATCAGTTGGGTCTCGCTCAAAGAATGCTTGCATATCTTCTATCGCTAATTGATAGCGTTCACCATAGTACAAGGCGATGCCACGATTAAGGTAGGCATAATCGTAACCTGGTGATAATTCCAATACACCGTCAAAGGCTTCATAGGCACTTTCAAACTCGCCTTCCTGGGTGTAATAAATACCTAAAAAATTATATGCATCGGCTAAATCAGGCTGAAGCTTAATGGCTTGGTGAAAATCAATTCGACCTAATAAACGTAAACCAACGCTGTCATAAATGACCCCGCGGTCGTAATGAAAACGTGCACGTTGTTCATCAGTGAGCTCCATTGTTGCTAACACTTCATTTAGCTTAGCGAGGGTCACTTCCATTTTATAGTCAGGCATTACTGGCGCAACAATCATTTGCCCAGCAACATCGTCACTTGAACCTTGCGTTGCAGCACAGCCTGACAACAACATACTTGCACCGACAGCAACGGCAATGACTGTGGTGCGTAGTTTACATTCCATTCGTATTACCTTATCAGGTTTTATTTATATTCAATATCATAGCAATCTGCTTATCTAAGAGCTATGGACTCATACAGATTATTTTTAATAAACATAAAAAAAGGAGATCATATGATCTCCTTTTTTAAGTCGCTTAACACGTTAAATTAAATTACTCAGCAGTTTCCTTAGTCTGAGCTTCTTTAATTGACAATCTTACGCGACCTTGACGATCCACTTCCATTACCTTAACAGCAACTTCTTGGTTCATTTGTAGGTGATCTGACACATTAGCTACACGCTCATCACTAATTTGCGAGATGTGTACTAAACCGTCTTTACCAGGAAGAATGTTAACAAACGCACCGAAATCGACGATACGGATAACTTTACCATTGTAAATACGGCCCACTTCAACTTCAGCAGTGATTTCTTCAATACGACGAATCGCTTCTTTAGTTGCTTCACCGTTAGACGATGCAATTTTGACTGTGCCATCGTCATCAAGTTCAATCGTAGTACCAGTTTCTTCAGTAAGAGCACGAATAACCGCACCACCTTTACCGATAACATCACGAATTTTTTCAGGATTAATCTTGATAGTCGTAATGCGTGGCGCGTGATCAGAAATATCATCACGGTGCGAACCAATCGCTTGGTCCATTACATTAAGAATATGAACGCGAGCGCCATATGCCTGTTGTAATGCAATATCCATGATTTCTTTGGTGATACCTTCAATTTTGATATCCATCTGCAATGCAGTGATACCATCACGAGTACCGGCGACTTTAAAGTCCATGTCACCTAAGTGATCTTCATCACCTAAAATGTCAGAAAGTACAACGAAATCGTCGCCTTCTTTCACTAGACCCATTGCAATACCAGCTACAGATGACTTAATTGGTACACCCGCATCCATTAATGCTAATGAAGTACCACAAACAGAAGCCATAGAGCTTGAACCGTTTGATTCAGTGATTTCAGATACTACGCGAACGCTGTATGGAAATTCTTCAGCTGAAGGCATAACAGCATTCATACCACGCCATGCTAACTTACCATGACCGATTTCGCGGCGCTTAGGTGAGCCAACCATACCTGTTTCACCAACAGAATACGGAGGGAAGTTATAATGAAGCATAAAGCGGTTAGTACGCTCACCCATGATGCTGTCAATTTTCTGTGCATCACGTTCTGTACCTAGAGTACAAGTCACTAATGCCTGAGTCTCACCACGGGTAAATAATGCGCTACCGTGTGTGCGAGGTAACACACCTGCAAGTACGTTAAGCGCACGGATCATGTCTGGTTCACGACCGTCGATACGTGGCTTGCCACTGATAATACGACCACGAACAACTTTCTTTTCTAAGCTACCTAATAAGTTGTCTACTTCACGTAAATCAACATCAGCATTCTCAGCAACTAGTGCTGCTTTTGCCGCAGCTTTAACAACACCGACTTGAACATAACGGTCTTGTTTAACTTCAATTTGATAAGCTTCAGTTAATCCTGCTTCAGCAAGATCTTTGATTTTAGCAACTAAGTCTTGGTCTTGAACTGGAGCAGTCCAATCCCATGTAGGCTTACCCGCTTCAGCTTTAAATTCGCTAATCGCGTTAACCACAACTTGTTGTTGGTCGTGACCATAAGTCACAGCGCCTAACATGATTTCTTCAGCAAGTGACTTAGCTTCTGACTCAACCATTAATACTGCAGCTTGAGTACCCGCAACAACTAGGTTTAATTCACTAGTAGCCAGTTGCTCTACACTTGGGTTAAGCACGTATTCGTTATTAATATAACCAACACGAGCAGCACCAAGAGGCCCATTGAAAGGAATACCTGAAATTGCTAACGCAGCTGAGGTACCAATCATTGAAATAATATCTGGCTCAATTTGTGGATCAACAGAAACCACAGTGATGATCACTTGAACTTCGTTTTTAAAACCGTTAGGGAATAAAGGACGAATTGGACGGTCGATAAGACGGGCAATCAGAGTTTCATCTTCTGATGGACGACCTTCACGCTTGAAAAAACCACCAGGAATTTTACCTGCTGCGTATGTTTTTTCTTGATAGTTAACGGTTAACGGGAAAAAGTCGCGGCTTAAATCAGCTTCTTTTTTACCCACTACGGTAACTAATACTGTGGTATCGCCCATGCTTGCTAAAACTGCAGCATTTGCCTGACGTGCAATGACACCTGTTTCTAAGGTGACGGTATGTTGACCATACTCAAAACTCTTTACAATTGGATTCACTTGACCCATTCCTTAATTTAATGACCTTTAATTACGCGCATAAGTATACTTCAAATACTTTGAATAGTTAAATAGACGCGATATACAGAATGAAAAATATTTAAAATAATCATTTTCCTACAGAAGAACCTTACATTAAGCATCGATTTGTTAGATATAGTTCGACATTTGTTACGAATAAGTTATTCCAGCGCAGGTTTTAGCGACATTGTTAATGACAACAGTGGCCAATTTGACTAAAGTTAGTACAATAATGAGCATCCATTATTTCAGGTAAAGGATACCATCGATTATAAAATGGACGATACGATAGCTTAATCTCATTTGTGTTTACAGCATTCTAAGCAGCGCAAATTAAATAAAATAAATTAGTCACTTACGCGACATGGAATCCTAAATGAACGCCAGTTTCAAGTCCTTAACATGGAAACAGACAAACTTAGTGGTATTTACCGCTTTGTTTTTTGCAATTGCCATTTTTATTGTCGAAATCGCCATTCAAGTTATCTCAACCAAAAATCAATTAGCTGATGCACAACAAGAGCTACTCAACTCTGTTGAGCAAACCACCACCAATGCGGTTTGGTCACTCGATGACAAACTCGCTAGTCAAACACTCCAGGGGATCATAAAAGTCGATAATGTCGGCTCTGCTGTGATTGAACTTGATGATGGTTCGCGGTTTGTCTCTACGGCTAATCAAGCCAGTAAATCATTCGGCGCGTATGAAAGTTTAAGCCAACGATTATTTGGCGATTTAAAAGAAACCTCGCGACCTTTGTATCGCCCTTTTTACTTTGAAAGCAATCAACAACAACAGCTTATTGGCACCTTAACTATTTTTTACGATACTCAAAAATTGACCAACAAACTGTTTGGTCAGCTTCAACTTGGATTAATTGCCACCTTAGCCAGAGCATTACTACTCACATTAGTACTGACCGTAGTGTTTCATCGCTTTTTGACCCAACCGATAGCCCAAATCAGTGAGGCGATTGACAAGATTGATCCAGATTCACCGGATGAGAATTTGCTACCCATGGCGCCAGCCCATAAAGATGATGAATTAGGCTTGGTCACCAGTAAGTTCAACCAAATATTATTGCAGTTTAGCCAAACCCAGAACAAATTACGCAAAATGGCTACCCGAGATCCGCTAACCGGTTTGCCTAATCGCACCTTATTGCTCGAAACCTTAAATGTCACCATTCAACGCTCACGGGTACACAAACGTAACTTCAGCTTATTATTTATCGATTTAGACCGCTTCAAAAACGTTAATGACTCGCTCGGCCATGCTCTTGGCGATCAGTTTTTGGCCCGTATTGCACGCATATTAGAACGTGTGGTTGGCGATAGAGGCAGTGTGGCGCGCCTTGGTGGTGATGAGTTTGTGATTTTGGCCGATGAAATCCAAACCCCTGTTCAAGCCGCCGACTTCGTCGATAAATTATTGATTCAATTAAATGCACCAATACAATTAAATGAACATGCAATCCACCCTGCAGCATCAATAGGCATATCGATATACCCGGAAGATGGAGATACCGCAGAAGATTTGATCCGCCACGCTGACATTGCGATGTACAGTGCAAAAGCCGCGGGTTCAAACCAATGGTCCTTCTTTAAGCAACAAATGACCGAGCGTGCAGCAGTGAGACTTCGCACAGAAGCCTCATTACACGATGCCTTAAAAAACAATGAGTTTTTACTGTATTTTCAACCTAAGTTTGATTTGAATACTCACAAAGTGGTTGGCTGTGAAGCGTTAATACGTTGGCAAAAAGATGGCCGTTTGATAAGCCCAATGTCGTTTATCCCCGTAGCCGAAGAAACAGGCATTATCATACCTATCGGACGCTGGGTCATTGAGCAAAGTTGTAAAGTTATCCGCGAGTGGCAACGTAAATACAATTATGCCATTCCCATTGCTGTGAATGTCGCATCACAACAGTTTGCTGACGCCAGTTTAGTTCCTGATATTAAGCAATTGGCCATTCGTTACCAAATTAGCCCTGAATTACTCGAGGTTGAAATCACAGAAACGTCATTAATGAACGATGTAGAACAGGCCATTATTAAACTTGAACAACTTAAAACGGCCGGATTTGGTATCGCCGTTGACGATTTTGGTACGGGTTATTCTTCGTTATCATATTTACGCCACTTACCTATTACGACCATGAAAATCGACAGAGCCTTTGTGAGCGACTTGCCAAAAGACAGTGCGATAGCATCTACTATTTTGATGCTCGGGCAACAATTAGACTTATCTATTGTGGCTGAGGGTATTGAAAACGATGAACAACTACAGTGGCTCAAAGACAATAACTGTGTTATCGGCCAAGGATTCTTTTTTAGTGAACCATTACCGTTAGAAGAATTTGAGCAACAGTTTATTTCAGCCAAAACGGCCAAGATTCTGCAGGTATAATCTCATCGAATCTAATGTGTTGCGTACTCTAATCATTATGATTGCAACTACCAGAAAGGTAATATGGGAATTACCTGACATTAAACTGACTTTAAACTGACATTAAATTGTAGACAATAAAAAAGGAGGCCATAAGCCTCCTTTTTTACGGTTTGCCGCTTAGTTAGACTAAGCAACACATCGAATTAACGACGTAAACCTAACTTCTTGATTAGATCAGCATAACGAGCTGCATCAGTACGCTTTAAGTAAGCAGTAAGCTTACGACGAGCGCTAACCATGCGTAATAGACCACGACGTGAGTGGTGATCATGGATGTGCTCTTTAAAGTGACCTTGAAGGTGGTTAATTTGAGCAGTTAACAAAGCTACTTGAACTTCAGTTGAACCTGAATCGTTTTCGCCGCGACCAAACTCAGCTAAAATTTTTGCTTTTGCTTCAGCACTTAGTGACATGTGTATCTCCAAAAAAGTAAATGTATCTCTAGCCGATCACTAACTCAGCCAGAGCGAGCGCAGTATAATAACTAGATTAGCCTGCAACCGCAATAAAAAAACGCAAAAAACCGATCTATTTGTGCTGTTACGCTTACTGTGTATTTTCATGCATCACAATAAGACGCTTAGGTGCTAGTAAACCATCGTCATTCATTATACCGATACCAACAAACTTATGTTCATCACCTATCGTAATGCGAACTAAACAATCAGGTTTTAAACCCGCAGCTTGAATCGCTTGGCCTTGCATAACGTAATAGAGCATGGCATCAGGCAGGTTAATTTCAGGGAAATTAGCCACGGCGGTATCCATAGGCAACAACAAAGGATCGAGTAAGGCTTTAGGCGCAATCTCTTGCTCTTGAGCCTGAGCCAATAATGCTTCTAGCTCTGCTAAACTGACCATTTTCTCATAGGGGTAGTCTGCAACTTGAGTGCGGCGCAACATAATCACATGCGCACCACAACCAAGCATTTCACCTAAATCATCAATGATAGTTCGGATGTAAGTGCCTTTAGAACAATGTATGTCTAAGGTTAACTCATCACCTTCAAGCTTGATGAAATTAAGCTCAAATACCGTTATAGGACGCGATTCACGCGGTACCTCAATGCCTTCACGCGCATATTTATACAAAGGCTGACCTTGGTATTTTAACGCAGAATACATTGACGGAATTTGTTGGGTCGTGCCACGAAAAAACTCAAGCTTTTCATCTAGAAGAGCCTGAGTAAATTCAACTGGGCGCGTTTGCACTACTTCACCGTCTGAGTCACTGGTGTCAGTGCGCTCACCCAGTTTTGCTGTAACAAGGTAACGTTTATCAGCATCTAATAAATGTTGAGAAAACTTAGTCGCCTCGCCTAAGCAAATCGGTAACATCCCGGTGGCTAATGGATCAAGTGCACCTGTATGTCCGGCTTTATTCGCATTAAAGATGCGCTTAACCCGTTGCAAAGCAAAATTAGAACTCATGCCAGTGTCTTTATCGAGTAACACGATTCCGTCGATGAAGCGACCTTTAGGGCGACGAGCCATTAATCTTGCTCCTTGTCACCGTCAACAGACTCGCTGCTTTCTGGTGCCTGTGGATCAAATTGTTGTTGCTTGGCTTTATCTTTATTAATGACTTGAGTGACTAGGTTAGACATTCGCATGCCTTCCACTAATGAACTGTCATAAACAAAGCGCAGTTCAGGCATAACACGTAATTTCATACGTCCAGCCACTAACGTGCGAATATAAGGTGCTGCAGCGCTTAGCGCATCAACTTTTTGTTGAACAAGTTCGTTATCTTCTTCAAAGAAGGTCACAAACACTTTCGCATAGCTTAAGTCACGTGAAACGTCTACGTCGTTTACAGTAACAAAGCCTATACGTGGATCTTTCATATCGCGCTGTAACACCATTGCAAGCTCTTGCTGGAGTTGTTGGGCGATACGGCGAGTACGACTAAATTCTTTTGCCATGATGATATGCCATAACGTTGGGTATACAATCAAAAAGGGCGGCTAATGCCGCCCTTTTTTGGTTCTTATAAGGTGCGAGCTATCTCGACTGTTTCGAAGACCTCAATCTGGTCTCCTACACGAACGTCATTGTAGTTCTTCACGCCGATACCACATTCCATACCGTTACGGACTTCTTGTGCATCGTCTTTAAAGCGACGTAATGATTCAAGTTCACCTTCGAAGATAACCACGTTTTCACGTAGTACACGGATTGGCGCGCTGCGCTTAACCAGACCTTCGGTAACCATACAACCGGCAATAGCACCCAGTTTAGGCGACTTAAACACGTCACGAACTTCAGCAAGACCAATAATCTCTTGTTTGAACTCAGGCGCTAACATACCTGTCATTGCAGCACGTACTTCATCAATTAGATTATAGATGATGCTGTAATAACGTAGGTCAACACTTTCTGCTTCAATGGTCTTACGCGCTTGTGCATCAGCACGAACGTTAAAGCCCACAAGAATAGCATTTGATGCAGCTGCAAGCGTTGCGTCAGTTTCGGTTAGTGCACCCACACCGCGAGCAATGATGTTCACTTTAACTTCGTCTGTAGACAGTTTAGTTAATGAATCACAAATTGCTTCTAGTGAGCCTTGTACGTCCGCTTTAAGTACAATGTTAAGCTCTTGTACTTCACCTTCTTCCATGTTGGCAAACATGTTTTCAAGTTTAGACTTCTGCTGACGAGCTAACTTAACATCACGGAATTTACCTTGACGATATAGTGCAACTTCACGTGCTTTACGCTCATCACGTACAACAGTCGCTTCATCACCTGCTGAAGGCACACCAGAAAGACCTAAAATCTCAACTGGAATAGATGGACCAGCTTCAGTAATAGCTCTACCGTTTTCGTCTTTCATTGCACGGATTTTACCGTACTCTAAACCACATAAAACGATATCGCCTTGGCGTAAAGTACCTTCCTGAACAAGAATGGTCGCTACTGGACCACGGCCTTTATCAAGCTGTGATTCAATCACTACACCAGCAGCCATCGTATCGCGAACGGCTTTAAGCTCTAATACTTCAGCTTGTAATAAGATGCCTTCTAACAGCTCATCAACACCGTCACCTGTTTTGGCTGACAAGTGGACAAACATGTTGTCTCCACCCCAATCTTCAGACATAACACCATGCTGAGAAAGTTCGCTCTTAACGCGGTCAGGATCAGCTTCTGGCTTATCCATTTTGTTAACCGCTACGATTAATGGCACGTTACCGGCTTTAGCATGTTGGATCGCTTCGATGGTTTGTGGCATTACGCCGTCATCTGCAGCAACAACCAAAATAACAATATCGGTGGCCTTAGCACCACGAGCACGCATTGAGGTAAACGCAGCGTGACCAGGAGTATCAAGGAAGGTGATCATGCCATTGTCAGTTTCAACGTGGTATGCACCAATGTGCTGGGTAATACCACCGGCTTCGCCATCGGCAACTTTTGCACGACGAATGTAGTCAAGTAGTGACGTTTTACCATGGTCAACGTGACCCATAATAGTAACAACTGGTGCACGTGATTCTAAAATAACGTTATCATCACGGTCTTGTAGTACTTGGTGTTCTAGTTCGTTTTCACGAATTAATACCACTTTATGACCCATTTCTTCTGCAACCATTTGGGCAGTTTCTTGGTCAAGTACTTGGTTAATCGTTACCATTGACCCCATTTTCATCATTTGTTTGATGATTTCAGTGGCTTTAATCGCCATTAAATGGGCAAGTTCAGATACGGTTACGGTTTCACCAATGCGAACATCGCGAGACACTGCTGCTGCAGGCTTGTTAAAACCATGAGCCATAGATTGCGGTGCAGTACTGCGGTTACGCATGTGTCTTTCGCGACCGTCTCGTGAGTCTTTACCGCCACGTTTCTTATTGTTGTTTTTGTTACGCGCACGACGGCCACGTTTTTCATCATCAGCATCTGAACTATCTTCTGCTGCACGAGCAACTTTAGACGTTGTGATGTGGTGATCGCTGTTCTTCTCAGCATCTAAACGTTGACGTTCTTCTTCAGCCCAACGCTTCGAGTTTTCTTCAGCTAGTTTGCGGGCTTTTTCTGCCGCTTGAGCTGCTTCTTCTTTCTGCTTTTCGGTTAATACCGCTTCTTGGGTCGCTTTTAAACGCTCAGCTTCTGCTTTTGCTGCCGCTGTTTCAGGATCGGCTGCTTTAGGCGCTTTAGGCTCTGCTTTCGGTTTTTCTGATTTCACTTTGGCTTCTGCTTCTGCTTTTTTCTTCGCTTCTGCTTCTGCTTTGGCTTTAGCTTCTGCTGCTGCTTTTGCTTCAGCCTCAGCTTTTGCCTTAGCTTCGGCTTCTGCTTTCGCTTTGGCTTGGGCTTCTAACTCGGCTTGTTTTGCTAATTCAGCATCATCACGCTTAACAAAAGTACGTTTTTTACGGACTTCAACTTTCACGTCTTTAGACTGACCGCCAGTACTGGCAACACTTAATGTTGACACAGTTTTACGCTGAAGCGTCATTTTGGTCGGCGCAGAATCTGCACCGTGCTGTTTTTTCAGATAATCTAAAAGCTGCTGCTTTTCTTGCTCTGAAACGGTGTCATTTTGTTGCTTTTTAATACCAGCATCTGAGAACTGCTCGATTAGACGATCAACCGGCTTTCCCACTTCTGCTGCTAATTTTTCTACACTTGTATCTGCCATCAATTAAATCCCCCTGTTGATCGACTTATGCTTCTTCGCCAAACCAACAGATGTTGCGGGCAGCCATAATAAGCTCACCTGCTTTTTCTTCTGTTAATTCTTCAATATCAATTAAATCGTCAATACCTTGCTCGGCCAAGTCTTCTAAAGTCACTACACCTTTGCTCGCGAGAACATAAGCTAAATGTCTTTCTAATCCTTCCAATGCTAATAAATCATCACTTGGCTCTGCACCATCTAACGCTTCTTCAGTGGCTAATGCTCTTGTTGAGATAGCCGCTTTTGCACGTTCACGTAATGCCGCGACGATTCCTTCGTCAAAGCCTTCTATTGCGAGTAGTTCAGATTCTGGCACATAAGCAATCTCTTCGAGTGAAGTAAAGCCTTCATCAGCCAATACGCTCGCAAAATCTGTATCTACATCTAGCGAAGCAACAAACAGGTCAATCACCTTAGCGCTTTCTGCTTGGTGCTTCTTGTTCATGTCTTCTACTGTCATTACGTTAAGTTCCCAACCCGTTAGTTGAGTCGCTAAACGTACGTTTTGGCCGTTACGACCAATTGCTTGAGCTAAACTGTCTGCTTCAACAGCAATGTCCATTGAGTGGTTGTCTTCGTCCACAATAATAGACGCAACGTCGGCTGGCGCCATGGCATTGATCACATATTGAGCAGGATTATCATCCCACATCACGATATCAACACGTTCGCCACCTAATTCGTTTGACACTGCCTGAACACGTGCACCACGCATACCAACACACGCACCAATTGGGTCAATGCGACGGTCATTTGATTTAACCGCAATCTTAGCGCGAGCACCTGGATCACGAGCAGCACCCATCACTTCAATCATTTCGTCGTAAATTTCAGGTACTTCAACACGGAACAGCTCGATTAACATATCAGGCTTGCTGCGAGTTAAAAATAACTGAGCACCACGCGCTTCTGGACGTACTGAGTACAATAATGCACGCACACGGTCACCAGGGCGGAATGATTCACGGCTGATTAAGTCTTCTTTAAATAATACGCCATCAGCGTTATTACCTAAATCGACAACCACGCTTTCGCGGGTGCTTTTCTTAACAACACCAGTGACGATTTCGCCTTCGCGTTCAATAAATTGTTCAACGATTTGAGCACGCTCAGCTTCACGTACCTTTTGTACGATAACTTGCTTAGCGGTTTGTGTGGTAATACGGTCGAAAGCAACTGAGTCGATTTGATCTTCAATAAACTCACCGACTTCAATACCAGGCTCTTCAAAACGTGCAGCTTCAAGGGTGATTTCGCTGTATGGGTTTTCTAACGCTTCACCCTGGTCATCAACAACCATCCAACGACGGAACGTGTCGTAGTGACCGGTTTTACGATCAATCGCAACACGAACTTCAATATCACCTTCGTATTTTTTCTTGGTAGCAGTAGCTAATGCGATTTCTAGCGCTTCAAAAATTTTCTCGCGCGGAACGCCTTTCTCATTGGAAACCGCTTCTGCGACTAGCAGGATCTCTTTATTCATTTGGTCTTGCCTCGTTCTTCACCTGAAACTATCAAAACTTAGCGATAATGTTGCCTTTACGGATGTTATCCAAAGCAACAATCAAGTCTTTACCATCAACTTTGATGGTGAGCATTTGCCCATCAACACTAGTGATGACGCCTTTTAAATTTCGACTACCCGCAACAGGCATAGTCAACTGTACTTTCGCATCTTCACCGATGTAAGCGGCATACTGCGCTGCAGTAAATAGCGGTCTATCTACCCCAGGTGAAGAAACTTCTAATGTGTATTCTGTAGAAATGGGGTCTTCAACATCCATAACTGCACTGACTTGACGACTGGCCTCGGCACAATCTTCAATGTTGATGCCATTCTCGTGATCAATAAACACACGAAGAATTGAATGACGACCAGCCTGAACATATTCAACACCCCACAGCTGAAAGCCTGAAGCTTCAACTGGAACCGTTAATAATTCAACTAGTTTGGATTCTATTGTTGCCAAAAATGACCCCCAAAAAAACAAAAAAAGGGCTAAAAGCCCCAGAGCAATCCGTCAAAAACACGGATATTTAAAAGTCCATATAACAAAAAACCCCGTAATCACGAGGTCATTTTATTATAGAACCTGTAAATTGCGATTTAATTTCAATGTGAAAATAAATCGCAAGGAGCTGGTTGCGGGGGCCGGACTTGAACCGACGACCTTCGGGTTATGAGCCCGACGAGCTACCAACTGCTCCACCCCGCGTCAACTGCATGCAAGTATATTGATTTACGTCATATCTTGCAATAACTAATCAAACACAATCCTTGGTTTGTTAGTTAAAATTTGGTGCCGAGAGCGGGACTTGAACCCGCACGTCCGTTAGGACACAGCCACCTCAAGGCTGCGCGTCTACCAATTCCACCACCTCGGCGACACCTGGTTTACTAGTCAGGAATTTTAGTTTCTGACTGTTCGGTTTGCACAGGCGCTTCATCAATGATTTGCTCTGCTGCTGAACCTAAATCGTTCCATTGATCGTTCTGCTGTGTATGGTTAGCACTTAAGTTACCAATCACTAAGCTTAATGCGAAAAACGCAATCGCTAAAACAGCAGTCGAACGGGTCAGGAAGTTACCTGAACCACCTGAGCCAAATAAAGTGCCTGAAGCACCGGCTCCGAAAGACGCGCCCATATCGGCACCCTTTCCTTGTTGGATTAAAATTAGGCCTACTAGACCTAATGCAACCACCAAGTATACAACTATAAGAACTTCGTACATATTATTACGCGCTCATCGCTATGGTACATAAACTTAAAAACTCAGTTGAGTTCAAACTTGCACCGCCAATCAGACCACCATCAACATCGGGTTGGGCAAAGATATCTGCCGCATTATTGGGGGTAACACTACCACCGTAAAGAATCCTGATGTTCTCTCCAATAAATGGAGACACTTCAGAGAGGCGACTGCGAATAAACGCATGAACTTCTTGTGCCTGCTCTGGTGTAGCGCTTTTACCGGTTCCTACTGCCCATAAAGGTTCGTAGGCGATAATTGCGTTATCAAAAGCCATGGTACCGTTTTTTTCAATTACTATATCAAGCTCTTCAGCAATCACCTCAAAGGTGCGTCTTGCTTCACGAGCCGGTCCAGATTCGCCAACACACAGTATTGGTGTAAGACCATTTTTTTGTGCTGCAGCAAACTTCTCTGCCACAATATTACTCGTCTCTCCGTACATACGGCGACGTTCGGAATGGCCGATAATCACATATCGACATCCTGAATCTTTTAGCATTTGCCCGGAAATCTCACCGGTGTACGCACCAAAATCATGTTGACTAAGATTTTGCGCGCCCATTCTAACAAGCGCTCCATCTAAGGTTTGCTTATTGGCTTCAAGCAGTTGCCTAACACTTTCAAGATAAATTGAAGGCGGGCATAAAACCACTTCAGCTGAATCATTTTGGAGCTTAGTAGCAAATTTCTTGAATAACTCTTCAGCTAATGCTGAATTGCCATTCATTTTCCAGTTGCCAGCTACCATAGGACGTCTGAGTGCCATCACGGTCTCCTCTGAAAGCGGCGTGAATAATAGCGAACCACTTATCAAGTTACAATAGGTAAAAGGGGAATATTTCAGTTTACTTGTCGAAGCGTCTACTTTTTGAGCGCGCAACTACGTTACTGAATATTCAAATAATTAACATGCTGCTTTTACAGCCTCTGCGATGCGATTTGCATGCGCTAACACTTGTGAATGGTCATCACCTTCTACCATTACACGGATTAACGGTTCAGTACCCGATTTACGCAGTAATACTCGACCACGGGCGCCTAATTGCTTTTCAACATCAGTTTGTGCAGCTTTAACCACATTGCTATCAAGTGGGTTAGTCGTTCCTTCAAAGCGAACATTGACCAACACTTGCGGTAACATTTTCATGGCTTCGGTCAGTTGCTCAAGCGATGCTTGCTGTCTTCGCATTGCTGCGAGCACTAAAATGCCAGCAACAATACCGTCACCGGTTGTACCATGATCGAGATTGAGTATGTGACCAGAGTTTTCACCACCAATACGCCAATCATGCTGTTTAAGCATTTCCATGACATATCGGTCACCCACTTTTGAACGAACAAATGGAATATCAAGTGCTTGCAGTGCTAAGTCTAACCCTAAATTTGACATAAGGGTACCCACAACACCGCCTTTTAAAATACCACGTTTTTGCGCATCTACCGCTAAAATATACAGTATTTGATCGCCATCTATGACTTCACCACGATTATTTACCATCATTATGCGATCGCCGTCACCATCAAGGGCAATACCTAAATCGGCTTTTTCAGCTAATACTGTTTCACAAATTTTGGCCATTGATGTAGCGCCAACTTTGTCGTTAATGTTTAAACCATCAGGTTTATCACCAATTGCGACAACATCAGCGCCTAATTCGCGAAATACATTTGGGGCAATATGGTAAGTTGCGCCATGGGCACAATCGACAACAATTTTTAAGCCTTCAAGGGTCTGATCAGCCGGAAAGTTACCTTTACAATATTCAATGTAACGACCCGCAGCATCATCAATTCGACGTGCTTTACCCAATAGGTGCGATTCGACACACACTAATGGCTTTTCAAGTTCTGCTTCGATTTCAAGCTCAATGGCGTCATCGAGTTTACTGCCATCGGTTGAGAAAAACTTAATACCATTATCGTAGTAAGGGTTATGCGATGCACTGATAACAACCCCAGCTTCTGCTCTAAAGGTTCGGGTTAAATACGCCACAGCGGGTGTAGGCATAGGCCCAAGTAACAACACATTTAAACCTGCAGCAGATAACCCGGCTTCTAACGCTGACTCAAATAAGTACCCAGAAATCCGCGTGTCTTTACCAATAATCACTTTTTGAGTGCCACTGCGAGATAGTACTCGTCCTGCCGCCCAACCTAACTTTAATGCCAGTTCTGGGGTCATCTTGCCAGCCCCAACTTTACCGCGAATACCGTCGGTTCCAAAAAATTGTCTTTGTTTCACATGTCCCCACTTAAGTGATTCACTTTGTGATTAATATTATTATGTTTTTATATGAATGGTATGAGCTCAAACATTCATTTATAGCTGTTCCATGGTGGCAGACATCACTTTAAGCGCATCGACGGTTTCAGCAACATCATGAACTCGAATAATCTGCGCACCTTGTTGTGCTGCAATTAGTGCACCAGCAAGACTACCGGCCAGGCGTTGGTCGGTATCGCGTCCCAGTAAATGACCTATCATGCTTTTACGTGATAAACCGACAAGTACGGGTAAATGAAATTCATGTAATGTCGGCAACATGGCTAGTAGGCGATAATTATGCGCTAAAGTTTTACCAAAGCCAAAGCCTGGATCAAGGATTAATCGCTCACGCTCAATACCAGCAGCCTCACAATAAGCAATTCTTAATTCAAAAAATGCGGCTACTTCATCCACAACATCATCATACTTAGGTGCATCTTGCATGGTTTGTGGTTCGCCTTGCATGTGCATTAAGCAAATCGGCACATCAAGCGATGCCGCCATGGCTAACGCACCAGGCACTTGCAATGCTCTTACATCGTTGATTAAGTTAGCACCGGCATTTACAGCGGCTTCCATCACTTCTGGTTTGCTGGTATCAATTGAAATCCACACATCATGCGTTTTAGCAGTGTATTCAATAATCGGCAGCACTCGAGCGAGCTCCTCTTTCACAGAGACTTCTTCAGCACCAGGACGAGTCGACTCACCACCCACATCAATCACTCGCGCACCTTGCTCAACCATATGGTCAACATGGCGACAAGCTTGTTCAAAACCGCTATAAGCACCACCGTCAGAAAATGAATCAGGTGTCATATTGACGATCCCCATAACAACAGGAGCTGATAAGTCGAGGGTTTTATTGGCATGAGTTAATTGAAACACAGGGATGTCCTAAAATAAGATTAAAAACAAGAAAACCCCTTTCGGGGTTTTCTTTATTAGCTTGTATATTTATTTAGCAGGTGATTCATCTGCATCATTAATATCAGCCTTTGGTGCCTCTTCAGGCTTTTCTTCTTCAACTTTAGGCGCGCTATTTCCACCACCTTGGTCATCAGAAGAATCATCTTTTTGCCAATCGGCTGGCATACGCACTTCACGACGATTCATTAAATCTTCAATCTGCAATGAATCAATCGTTTCGTATTTCATCAAAGCATCTTTCATCGCGTGTAAAATATCCATGTTGTCAGTCAACATAGTTTGCGCGCGTTGATAGTTTTTATCGATAAAGACTTTGATTTCAGAATCAATAAGCGATGCAGTATCACCTGACATGGCTTTAGATTTACCCATACTGCGACCTAAGAACACTTCGTTGTCTTCTTCGGCGTACAATAATGGACCTAATTTGTCTGAAAAGCCCCATTGAGTGACCATATTACGCGCAATTGATGTCGCGTATTTGATGTCTTGAGAAGCACCGGTAGACACTTTGTCACTACCATAAATAAGCTCTTCTGCTAAACGTCCGCCATAAGCAACCGAAATTTGTGACTCTAGCTTGCGACGACTTTGGCTAATGGCATCTGCTTCAGGTAAGAAGAAGGTCACACCCAACGCACGGCCGCGAGGGATAATGGTCACCTTATGCACAGGATCATGCTCAGGAACCAAACATCCTACAATTGCGTGGCCAGCTTCATGGTAAGCGGTCATTTCTTTTTCAGACTCAGACATCACCATCGAGCGGCGCTCAGCACCCATCATGATTTTATCTTTAGCGCGCTCAAACTCTTCCATGCCAACAACACGGCGGTTGCCACGTGCAGCAAAAAGTGCGGCTTCGTTAACCAAGTTGGCTAAATCAGCACCAGAGAACCCAGGAGTACCACGGGCAATAACACTGGCTTTAACATCGTCAGATAGTGGCACTTTACGCATGTGCACTTTTAAAATCTGCTCACGACCACGTACATCCGGTAAGCCTACAACCACTTGACGGTCAAAACGACCTGGACGAAGTAATGCAGAGTCTAATACGTCTGGACGGTTGGTCGCTGCAATAACGATAATACCTTCGTTACCTTCAAAGCCATCCATTTCAACCAACATCTGGTTTAATGTCTGTTCACGCTCATCATGACCACCACCAACACCGGCACCACGTTGGCGACCCACTGCGTCAATTTCGTCAATAAAGATAATACAAGGCGCTGATTTTTTAGCTTGTTCAAACATGTCACGCACACGAGATGCACCAACACCAACAAACATTTCCACGAAATCTGAACCAGAAATAGTAAAGAAAGGAACTTTTGACTCGCCAGCAATCGCTTTAGCAAGCAAGGTTTTACCCGTACCTGGAGGTCCCACCATTAACACGCCCGTAGGAATACGGCCGCCTAATTTTTGGAACTTAGTTGGATCACGTAAGTAATCAACCAACTCTTTTACTTCTTCTTTTGCTTCATCACAGCCCGCAACGTCAGCAAAGGTGGTTTTGATTTGATCTTCGCTCATCAGTTTGGCTTTACTTTTACCAAACGACATTGCGCCCTTACCGCCACCGCCTTGCATTTGTCGCATGAAAAATATCCATACACCAATCAGCAGTAACATAGGGAACCATGAAATAAAGATTTGGGTTAGGAAGCTAGACTCTTCAGCTTCTTGACCCTTCATGGTGATGCCTTTACGGTCAAGATCGTTAATTAAATCTTGATCATACATAGGCATGATTGTGGTGAACTTCTCGCCGGTACGCTTGGTACCTTCAATCGTTCTTTGGTCGCTTTTAACTTCGACCGTGTTAATTTGACCATTTCGAACATTGTCCAAAAAGGCGGAATAATCCATCTTCTGCGAATTCGAAGAAGAGGGGGAATAACCCTGAAACACTGACATCAACACAACAGCGATGACAACCCAGAGTATTAAATTTTTTGCCATGTCACTCAAATTACTAGACCTCTTAACAGTCCTGCGATTATTAACGTTAGACTACTACAACTTGTAACCAGTCGCCACTAGATAGACTTCTCGAGAGCGAGCTCTAGAGGAGTCTGGTTTACGGGTTTTTACTACTTTGAATGCCTCTTTGACTGTTTTCATGTACTCGTCAAAGCCCTCCCCCTGAAAGACCTTAACAGCAAAACAGCCATTAGGCGCCAACACTTGATGACACATATCTAGTGCTAATTCCACTAAATACATAGCCCTAGGTTGGTCTACAGCATCCGAACCACTCATGTTCGGTGCCATATCTGATAGTACCACATCCACTTTATCTTGCCCTACTCGGTCAAGCAATGCTTGTAATACTTTGTCTTCTCTAAAATCACCCTGAAGAAAATCAACACCCACAATCGGATCCATTGGTAAAATATCACACGCAATAACTTTACCTTTTTCACCTGCTAATTTCACCGCAACTTGTGACCAGCCACCAGGAGCGGCGCCTAAATCAACAACCGTCATGCCGGTTTTAATTAAATTATCTTTTTGCTGAAGTTCTTCTAACTTAAATGCCGCACGTGAACGAAGTCCGCGCTTTTGCGCCAACTTCACATAGTGATCATCAAAGTGTTCTTGCATCCAACGAGCAGAACTCGCCGTACGTTTTTTGGTTACCATTTAAATTCCGCAACGATTCAGAGTTACATAAGCTTTATATAAGGGTAGAATACCGGTTTTTCAACAGTAACTCAGCAAAAGTTGGTACAAATGAACTTAACAACCAAACAAAAACAGCATTTAAAAGGTCTGGCGCACAGTCTAAAGCCAGTGGTGCTGCTTGGTGGCAACGGACTGACTGAAGGTGTTCTGGCTGAAATTGATAGCGCTCTTACTCATCATGAATTGATTAAAGTGAAAGTAGCCTCTGCCGACAGAGAGCTTAAAAATGCCATCGTTGACGCCATTGTACGTGAAACCCAGTCTGCGAAAGTGCAACTTATTGGTCATGTACTCGTTATCTTCCGTCATTCACCTGAAATGAAGATTGCCTTGCCAAAAGCAAAGTAACACAATTTTCAATAAAAAAGCCGCTGATTTCAGCGGCTTTTTTATAAATAAAGATTAACTAAATATGTCTAGGGTCTGTTGATCTTTCGAGGTTGTTTTTGCAGCGAATTGTTGACCATTTGTACAAGGCAGAGACTTCGAGGTGTAGTTATTCTACATAAAAAGTCGATAACGCAGTAAAAATGGCCAACAAACGTTGCCCGAAGGGTTCGGCTAAAAACGTTTTACTCTTTGTTGAATGCATCTTTGTGAATAAAGGGTTGCTTAGATGACTAGGCATCAATCCATTCGTCTCGATTAAAACGTTTTTAACTCGAACAAAATTTAACCAGCAAAGGTCAGCAGGCCCTAGGGTGTATCAGGTAAAGGTTCAACAATATAATGCTCTGCTTTAAGCCCTAAAAACTCAGGTAGTGTCGCCCCTACAGAAATCGATGACCAAGTCCCAGTTAGAATCCCAATAAACATCGCAATCGAAAACCCCTCAAGTGGTGAGCCGCCCATCATCCATAACGCAACCACAGTTAACAATGTCGTCCCTGATGTCACCATAGTGCGAGAAAAAGTAGATTGAACCGCCAAATTGTTAATATCAGATGCACTCCATTGCGGTTTTGCGATGAGTTGTTCGCGGATTCTATCGGCAATAATAATGGAATCATTTAGCGAGTAACCCAAAATCGCTAAAATGGCTGCCAATACTGTTAAATTAAATTCCATTTGGCTTAAGGCAAAAAAGGCTAATACGAATACCACATCGTGTACTAGCGCAAATAAGGCCCCAGATGCAAGACGCCATTCAAACCGGTAACTTAAATACCCCATAATACAGAGCATTGCCACTAACAACGCTAAACTACCTTGCTCAATGAGCTCTTGCCCCACTTGCGGTCCCACTATACTGCTATTCAGTACCGTCAACTCAGACGCTAAAGGCGCTAGGACTTGCTGTAATTCAGGGCGCTTGTTTTCATCAGGGATGTCGGCATAGCGTAATACCCAGCGCCCTGGTTCACTGGCAGAAATCACACTCACTTCTTGGTGGTAGGCGGCGGTCATTAGTGGTTGAATTTCACTGGCGGTAATACGCTTATTTATTTGAATCTCGGTCACCACGCCACCGGTAAAATCTAGGCCCCAATTAAACCCCTTTACGCCAATAACGGTTAATGACAACAGCATCAACACGATTGAAATAATACTTGATGCATAACGCCATTGAGTTAAGCGTTGTAACTTATTTGCTGATTGTTTCTGTTGATTATTGTTCATGTGATTACACCTTAATCGCGCGACGAGTGTCACGGCCATACACTAAATTAATGATTGCCCTAGACGCAAAAATGCCGGTAAACATACTGGTTAATAAGCCTAACCCCAGCGTTAAAGCAAAGCCTTGGATAGGGCCATTACCTATTGAAAACAACACCACTGCAGTGATCATTGTGGTGAAGTTGGCATCAAAAATGGTTGAAAACGCACTGTTAAAGCCGTTATCAATTGCATTAGCAAAACTTCGCCCTTCAGCTAATTTATCTTTAATACGTTCAAAAATAAGCACATTAGTATCAACCGCCATACCGACAGTAAGCACTAACCCCGCAATACCAGGTAGCGTCAAAACCGCGCCAGGAATTAACCCCAATAAGCCAAACAACATCACCATGTTAGCCATCAATGCCACGTTAGCTACCCACCCTAAGCGGCGATACCAACACGCCATAAATAACAAGGTGATCGCCATGCCTAATGCCAATGCGGCAAAACCATTAGCAATGTTTTCAGCACCTAAACTTGGCCCAATGGTTCGCTCTTCTACAATGGTCACTGGCGCAGTCATTGACCCTGCGCGAAGCAATAGTGCTAATTGTTGCGCTTCTTGGTGAGAACCCGCTCCAGTAATTTCAAATTGATTACCTAACTGACTTTGAATGGTAGCAACGCTAATAATCTTGGTGGTTTGTTGCGCCTGGCCTTTTTCATTACGGCTATATTCGCTATACGCTGTCGCCATGGGTTTGCCAATATTGTCACGGGAAAAGTCCGACATTAGCTTGCCACCGGCGGAATCTAAACTGATATTCACTTTTGACATACCAAAGTCACCCACAGCGGCACGAGCATCAACAATATGATCGCCACCTAATACGGGCTTGCGAGCAACATAAACCGGTTGACCGCTTTCATCTTTCAGCACGATGGCATTTACTGACCCGGTTTCTGCTACCGGGTAGAATGCTAAGCTTGCTGTCGCGCCAATGACATTTTTAGCTGTTGCAGGGTCTTGCACTCCAGGTAACTCGATGCGTATACGATTTTCGCCCTGGCGTTGCACCAAAGCTTCGGTAATACCGAGTTCTTCAATTCGGCTGCGCATAATTTGTAAGTTTTGTTGCACTGTAAGGTTAGTCAGCTTTACTTGCTCACTTTCATTCAATGTAACAACCAGCATGTCTTGATGCCCTGAGACCTGCCACAAGGGGTATTGCTCGGCAATAAACTGCCTTATCAGCCTTTTCGCGTCGGTTTGCGTTGTCTCAATCGTCACTTCTGCGCCATCACCTTGACGTACCAACACAGTGCTAATGTGTTCCTTACGTACAAATTGCTTTACCGAGTCACTCACCATCGTCGCATGATTTTTAAATACTAAATCCAGATCGACATCGAGCAAAAATTGCACACCGCCACGTAAATCCAAACCTAATTTGATGGGTTCAAAGCCCATCTTTAATAACCAATTTGGGGCCGCTGGCGCTAATGCCAATGTGATTTGCGCGCGATCGGCAAATGATTCTGACAAAATGTTTTTAGCCTGGGTTTGCTGATCAGCTTGTTGTAACACAACCAACACATTTTGCTGCTGTTGATCTATTCGTTTACTGCTGATCCCAGCGTGACTTAATACCTGATACACCTGTTCAGACGAAATAGTATTAGGGGATTTGGTCGATAGCTGCACTGCTGCATCTTCGCCATACCAAGATGGTAAAGCACTTAAAAACAGGATGATTAACGTAACGATTAGCACCCAGTATTTCCACTGAGCGTATTTGTTGAGTTGCTTATTTAACGGTTTATTTTTTGATATTGATGTCATAACACTTGCTCTCACTACACCGTGACAAATCTTCACGATAAAAAATGCATAGCAAACGATATATAGCATAAGGCTATTATCTGTTCGCAATGAAATCCATTAGCCTAGCTAATAAAATTTGTAGTCAAAGAAAGGAGGTTCTAGCAGGTATGAGCGAGCACGAAGAGTTGATTCGATTCTTTCCATGCGGACATTCGAGAAGGACCAGATGCCGTAGATAACACCCAGTCTAATTGCGGACTGAAGTTAATTTGATAGCCAATTTCCAAGCTTGGGATCGGCGGAGAAACAAACTCATAAGCTAATACATAATTGGGATTAACGTCATCAGCTTGATGCTGAGCAAGATTAATATAACGCGCCGAATAAGTTGGCACATAATGAATGTCGTTTGGGCCGGTTACGGGAGTGATATCAGGGTTAAGGCTGTTCTTTCCAACATAGCCAAGTCGCGAGGCATTAATATCAATCACTGCTACTGAGCTTACCTGAGTGACATCAGTAGATTGCTTGAGGCTTGTCGGCTCGCAATTAAGGATGGCAGTACAAACTGGTGAGCTGATAGAGCTTAGTTGTGGGGTGCTAGAGTGCGATGACGGTAAAATTAATACACGACTATTGATCAGGAAGAATGAACTCAACCCTACAATAACCAGCATTAATACTATACGCACCCAAGGAAACGTCATAACCGCCTTGTAACCTATATCAATTGACCTTAATTAAGCCAATAGCCCTAATCAAGCATTACCTAAGATAGTATCGGCACTATTGGTAACAGGCAAATTAAATCTTTTACATCTTGCTTATAAAAAAAGCACTTACCTTAAAAGATAAATGCTTTTTAATTATTGCTTTAACGATATCTCATCGTCCAAACCAAATAACGGCTTAAATATACTCAACAGACACGATGTCGTAATCTGTTAACCCACCTGGAGTGGTGATAGACACTTCATCACCTTCACTTTTGCCAATCAAACCGCGGGCAATAGGTGAGTTCACTGAAATCAAATTTTGTTTAATATCAGCTTCATCGTCACCCACGATGCGGTAAGTCATTTCAGCATCTGTATCGACATTTAAAATGGTCACTGTGGTGCCAAATATCACTCGACCAGTGTTTTCCATTGTTGTTACGTCGATAATTTGTGCATTTGAAAGCTTACCTTCAATATCACGGATACGCGCTTCACAAATGCCTTGCTCTTCGCGGGCTGCGTGATATTCAGCATTTTCTTTTAAATCACCTAATTCACGTGCTGATGCAATGGCTTCAGTAATTTTAGGGCGGCGATCAAACTTTAAAATTTCTAATTCTTTACGTAGTTGATCCGCACCAACCACTGTCATTGGAACCTTACTCATAATGTCTTTGTCTCCTTTAAAAACAAAAGCATCCCGTGTTAGCTAATGCCAACACAGTGAAAATTCTATTGGAAATACGCAATCGAGTTTGGCTGCGTCTTTGGGATGCATCTCTTCGATGATTGCTCACAGCTTACCTAAGCTTTTACCGACTTGCTAGTGATCCATCACCAAAATGTCATAAAAAAGGTCGCCATATGGCGACCTTTTAGTAACGCTTTATGGTTTAACCAACAATACGCTTATGCAGCTCTTGTACCGAACTCACTTTTACGCGGTCATCGGCAGCGTGCGCGAGGCAAGTTGCAAATGCTGCGTTGAGTGTGGTGGTATAGTTCACTTTATAACGCAATGCACCGCGGCGAATTTGACGCGAGTCTTCAATGGCTTGACGACCTTCAGTGGTATTGACGATATAAGTGTATTCACCGTTTTTGATGCGGTCCAAAATGTGCGGACGGCCTTCATGTACCTTGTTGACCAAGCGAGGATTAATACCTGCTTCGCCCAAGATAATGGCAGTGCCGTGAGTCGCATCGATTTCGTAACCCAATTCAATCAACTTAGAGGCTAAATCTGCAACACGTTTTTTATCACTGTTACGCACAGATAATAATGCACGGCCCGATTTTGGCACTTCAGACGTCGCGCCAAGTTGTGCTTTTGCATACGCTTCGGCAAACGTATCGCCCACACCCATCACCTCACCAGTAGAGCGCATTTCAGGCCCTAATAATGGGTCAACACCTGGGAATTTATTAAACGGTAAAACCACTTCTTTAACCGAGAAATACGGTGGGATAACTTCACTCGTGAAGTTTTGCGCTTTTAAGCTTTGGCCAGCCATAACACGTGCTGCAATTTTAGCTAATGGTACGCCTGTGGCTTTAGAGACAAACGGTACGGTACGTGCAGCACGAGGGTTAACTTCAATCATGTAGATTTCGTTATCTTTCACTGCAAACTGGACGTTCATCAAGCCAACAACACCCAGCTCAAACGCAAGTTTAGACACTTGTTCACGCATTCTTGCTTGGATATCTGCACTCAAGGTATAAGGCGGTAATGAACAACCAGAGTCACCAGAGTGAACACCCGCTTGCTCAATGTGTTCCATGATTGCACCAACAACCACTGTTTCACCGTCACACACAGCATCGATATCCACTTCAATCGCATCGTCTAGGAAGTGGTCAAGCAATACAGGTGATGCGTTAGACACTTTAACGGCTTCGTTGAAGTAGCGTAACAAATCTTGTTGGTCGTAAACGATTTCCATCGCACGGCCGCCCAATACATAAGATGGACGAACCACTAACGGATAACCAATATTTTCAGCTTCAATCACAGCACTTTCAACTGTTGTTACAGTCGCGTTTTGTGGTTGAATCATGTTTAAACGTTGAATCGCTTGTTGGAAACGTTCGCGGTCTTCTGCACGGTCAATTGCATCAGGGCTAGTTCCAATAATCGGTACGCCAGCCGCTTCAAGGTCACGAGCAAGTTTTAATGGCGTTTGGCCACCGTATTGCACAATCACACCTTTTGGCTTTTCAATACGTACAATTTCAAGTACGTCTTCTAAGGTTACCGGCTCAAAGTACAAGCGGTCAGACGTGTCGTAATCGGTTGATACGGTTTCTGGGTTACAGTTAACCATAATGGTTTCGTAACCGTCTTCACGTAAAGCTAATGCAGCATGTACACAGCAATAATCAAACTCAATACCCTGGCCAATACGGTTTGGACCGCCACCTAACACCATGATTTTGTCGCGGTTTGATGGGTTTGCTTCACATTCTTCTTCGTACGTTGAGTACATGTAAGCTGTGTCGGTTGAAAACTCAGCAGCACAAGTATCTACACGCTTATATACAGGGAAGATTTCATGACGGTGACGTAGTTTACGCACTTCAGCATCGCTAACACCTAGCACATCAGCAAGACGCGCATCAGCAAAACCTTTACGCTTTAACTTACGTAAAATGGCTTCATTCAAGCCTGACATACCTAACTCAGCCACTTTGGCTTCATCAGCAATCAGGTCTTCAATTTGAATGAGGAACCAGTGATCAATATTGGTCAACTTGAAGATTTCATCGCGCGATAACCCTGCACGGAATGCATCAGCTATATACCAAATACGGTCACATCCAGGCTCTTTAAGCTCATGACGAATGCGCTGTAAGCCTTCTGTAGACTTATAATCAACGATTGAGTCAAAACCATTGCGACCAACTTCAAGGCCCCGAAGCGCTTTTTGTAACGATTCTTGGAAAGTACGGCCAATGGCCATCACTTCGCCAACCGATTTCATTTGCGTGGTTAAACGGTCATTGGCACCGGCAAACTTTTCAAAGTTAAAGCGCGGTACTTTGGTTACAACGTAATCAATGGCAGGCTCAAACGATGCAGGCGTTTTACCACCAGTAATGTCGTTGCTAAGTTCATCTAATGTGAAACCCACCGCTAACTTGGCGGCAATTTTTGCAATAGGGAAACCCGTGGCTTTAGAGGCTAATGCAGATGAGCGCGATACACGCGGGTTCATCTCAATGATCACCATACGGCCAGTATTAGGGCAAATACCAAACTGAACGTTTGAACCGCCCGTTTCAACACCAATTTCACGCAGTACTGCTAAAGAAGCATTACGCATAAGCTGGTATTCTTTGTCGGTTAAGGTTTGCGCAGGAGCGACGGTAATCGAATCACCGGTGTGCACACCCATTGGGTCAAAGTTTTCTATTGCACACACGATAATACAGTTATCGTTGCGGTCACGAACCACTTCCATTTCGTATTCTTTCCAACCAATTAATGATTCATCAATCAATAATTCGTTGGTTGGCGACAAATCTAAGCCTTGAGAACAAATCTCTTCAAACTCTTCTTTGTTGTAAGCAATACCACCGCCACTACCACCCATGGTGAAAGATGGACGGATAATACATGGGAAACCCACCATGTCTAATACGCCGTAGGCTTCTTCCATTGTGTGTGCGATGCCAGCACGTGGACATTCTAAGCCAATGGCTTTCATTGCAGTGTCAAAACGGCTTCGGTCTTCAGCTTTATCAATAGCGTCAGCTGTCGCACCAATCATTTCAACGTCAAACTCTTTAAGTACGCCCATTTCTTCAAGCTTAAGCGCACAGTTTAATGCAGTTTGTCCACCCATCGTCGGTAGGATCGCATCTGGACGTTCTTTAGCAATAATGTTACGTACCACTTCCCAATGAATTGGCTCGATATATGTTGCATCGGCCATTTCTGGATCAGTCATAATGGTGGCTGGGTTAGAGTTCACCAGAATGACTCGGTAGCCTTCTTCATGAAGGGCTTTACAGGCTTGCGCACCTGAATAGTCGAACTCACACGCCTGACCAATGACAATCGGGCCGGCGCCTAGGATAAGAATACTTTTAATATCTGTACGTTTTGGCATTGCGTCGTCTTCTCCCAGATAATTACTTAACGTGCTGACGATATTGTTCAATAAGCTCGATGAAATGATCGAACAGTGGCGCGGCATCATTTGGGCCTGGGCTTGCTTCAGGGTGACCCTGGAAACTAAACGCTGGCTTATCGGTTAAGTGAATACCTTGAAGTGAACCATCAAATAACGATTTGTGCGTGACCTTAATGTTGGCAGGTAATGTCGCTTCGTCAGCAGCAAAACCGTGGTTTTGGCTGGTAATCATTACATTGCCTTGCTCAATATTGCTCACAGGATGGTTTGCACCATGGTGACCAAATTTCATTTTTAAGGTTTTTGCACCTGAAGCTAAAGCAAGTAACTGATGGCCTAAACAAATACCAAATACCGGCGTATCAGTTTTTAAGATTTGCTGAATAGCTTCAATGGCATAGTCACATGGTTCTGGATCACCTGGGCCGTTTGATAAAAACACCCCATCAGGGTTCATCGCCAGGACTTCTGCAGCAGAAGTTTTTGCTGGCACAACAGTCACGTCACAACCGCGGTCAACAAGCATGCGTAAAATATTACGTTTTACACCATAATCGTAAGCCACAACTTTGTATTTAAGCTCAGACTCTGGCGTATCAGACGGTAAACCACCGACTAATTTCCAGCTACCTTTGCGCCATTGATAGGCTTTATCGGTAGTGACTTCTTTGGCTAAATCCATGCCTTTCAAGCCAGGGAATGCTTTTGCATCCGCCAAGGCTTTTGCTTCGTCTAGGTCTCCAACCATAATACAACCGGCTTGAGCCCCTTTTTCACGCAGAATTCGAGTGAGCTTGCGAGTATCTATATCAGCAATACCAACCACATTATTCGCTGTTAAATAATCGCTTAATGATTGTTGATTGCGGAAATTACTCGCCAAAAGCGGTAAATCACGAATGATTAAGCCACACGCATGAACCGCATCCGATTCGGTGTCTTCATCATTGGTACCCGTGTTACCGATATGTGGGTAGGTTAATGTTACTATTTGGCGTGAATATGAAGGATCCGTCAGAATCTCTTGATAACCTGTCATTGAAGTATTAAATACCACTTCACCAACAGAGATACCGGTAGCACCAATAGCGGTGCCAGAGAAAACGGTTCCATCTTCGAGTACGAGTAAGGCAGACTGTGTCAACGCGACCTCCAGAAAAGAGCCAAGCCACTGAAATTATGAGTTTTTATTTTGCGCTAAAATACCAACTTCCGCTTTAATACGAAATTTTGACAAATTCTGTCGATTATATAAGAAATTGGTAATAACGTCTATGTTGTGCGGGATTGTTTTCAAAAAAAAACACCAATAAATGGTGTTTTTAATTGTTAATGTAACCCAAGCACTTGCTGCATGTCGTATAGACCTGCATTTTGATCGGAGAGCCAATAAGCCGCTCTCATTGCCCCATTTGCAAAAGTCATCCGACTCGATGCTTTATGGGTAATCTCTAACCTTTCGCCTATATCTGCGAACATTGCGGTGTGTTCCCCCACAATATCGCCAGCACGAACGGTTGCAAAACCTATGGTATTAGGGTCACGCTCACCAGTGATACCTTCACGGCCATACACTGCACATTGCTCTAAATCGCGACCTAACACATCAGCAATCACCTCACCCATTTTTAAAGCCGTACCCGAAGGCGCGTCCTTTTTATGGCGGTGATGCGCTTCGATTATTTCGATATCGGTATAATCACCCATAACTTGTGTGGCTAATTCAAGCAGCTTCCACATCACATTAACACCCACAGACATGTTAGGTGCTAACACAACAGGAACTTGTTCAGCATAGGCATTAATTTGCTCTTTCTGAGCATGATTAAAACCCGTGGTGCCGATCACTATGGCTTTATGATTTTTAGCGCACCAATCAAGGTGAACAATTGACGCCTCAGGAGAGGTGAAGTCAATCAACACATCAAAATCATCTACCACGCTATCCAGTGAATCAGTGATAGCCACATTCATGGTACCCACACCAGCAAGTTCGCCAGCATCAACACCAATTAAGCTTGAGCCCACTCTATCAATGGCGGCACCCAGTTTAATCACTTGTTGCTGTTTAGCAGACTCAATCAAAGTACGGCCCATACGGCCACTGGCACCCACTACAGCAATTCTCACTTTAGCAGTCATAAATATCTCCCAGTGTTGACTGAAAACAGCTTATACAAAAACGCCTAAGTTAACTTAGGCGTTTTTAGTGTTGTTAGATAATGTCTAACAACTCAACTTCGAATACCAAAGCCGAGTATGGCGGGATTGAAGCACCCGCGCCACGTTCACCGTAAGCTAAGTGATGTGGTACATATAATTTAAGCTTAGTGCCTACAGGCATTAACTGTAATGCTTCAGTCCAACCAGCAATTACGCCAGATACTGGAAATTCTGCAGGCTGACCACGAGTCACTGAACTGTCGAACACGTCACCATTAAGGAAAGTACCGTGGTAGTGAGTACGCACAGTAGAATCGTATGTTGGCTTTTCGCCGTCACCTTGTACTAATACTTCATATTGAAGACCAGACTCAGTTACAGTTACGCCATCACGTGTTGCGTTTTCAGCTAAGAATGCATCACCTTCAGCAGTAGCCGCTGCAGCAGCAACTTCTTGAGCTTCTTGTAGACGACGGCTGATTTCAGTGAAAGCAACTTGTAGCTCTTCCATTGTGACTTGGCTTTCTTTACCGGCAAATGCATCAGCAAGACCAGCTTGGACAGCAGGAATATCAATACCTTCAAAAGAATTTGCAGCTAGTTGCTCGCCCATTTGACGACCTACACCGTAGCTTGCATGCTGTTCCATCGTGCTGAACAAATCTGACATAATTAAATTTCTCTCAATAATTCATTAAAAATTCGCACGAGAGTTTATCACAATAATTTACTCTCATGTTGGCAAAAAACATTATTTAACTTGAGCAATTTTACACTCAGTCAAAGACTGTTTTCTTGCCTGTGTATAAAGTGGCATCACTTGATTTTGTGCCGCTTGTAAGTCTTCGATACGATGACTATGAGATGGATGCGTAGACAATAACTCGGGCCCTTGATCACCACCTGCTTTAGCCATATTTTGCCACAAAGTAATACTTTTTTCAGGGTTAAAACCCGCTTTAGCCATTAACTCTAACCCGACGATGTCGGCTTCTGACTCTTGGCTACGACCAAAGGGTAAAATGATCCCGACATTGGCCCCTAACCCCAGTGCGGCCATGTATAAATCTTTATTGGCTACTCCAGAGGCACCAATTGCCGCATCGGCAACTTGCATGCCCAGACCGGTTAACTGCGCGCGCGACACTTGCTCGTTACCATGTTGCGCTAACACGTGAGCCACTTCATGGCCCATTACCGTCGCAAGCTGGTCTTGATCGGCCGCCACGTTTAATAAGCCGGTATACACCCCAATATGGCCACCAGGCAGCGCAAAGGCATTGATTTGGTCAGACTCAAAAAGCACCACATTCCATTGCTGAGATTGATCGGGCAACACCGCCACAATGCGCTCGGCGATACAATTAACATAATCAGTCTGAGCTTTATTTTGACTGATTTTTTCACTTTGCTTCATGGTCTCAAACGACTGTGCGCCCATTTGCTGCATTTGCGCATCAGAAAACAACAAGGTTTGCCCACGTCCAGTCGGCGATTGGTTATTAACACAACCTGACAATAACGTAGCAGCCAATAAGGTTAGTGCAACAGCTTTCATCATCTCTTCCTTTTACATTAAGTCGTTAAACATAATCCATGATCTAACTAATTTTATACTCATCCCATTAGCGAATGCATTACTTGCTCATGCTAGACTAGCGTGTCGACTTTCGTTTAACGAAATCACTCGCACTGCGTTTATTCATGGTGCGGCGGTTAGCTTGTTTATCACGTGGGGCACGTTTACTACTGCCGCTCAAAGGCTTATCTGTAACGGCAAAACCAACAAGTTCATGTAATGGCAAAGCTTGGATGGTTAATGTGTTAATGGCTTCTAGGTAAGCCATCTCTGAGTGACTCACCAATGACAGTGCGACCCCAGTTAATCCTGCCCGCGCAGTGCGGCCAATACGGTGCACATACACAGCCGCTTGTGAGGGTAAATCAAAATTAATCACCACAGGTAGTGCATCAATATGAATACCACGAGCCAACACATCGGTAGCCACTAATACATTAAGCGGTCCCGATTTGAATTGTTGAAGTGTTTGACTGCGCAGCGCTTGCTCTTTGTCCCCATGAAGCGCCGCCGCTTTGACACCTGCTTTAAGCAATTTTTTACACAATGCATCAGCATCGGCTTTAGCATTAACAAACACTAATACTTGTTGCCATTGATTAACTTGTACCAAATGAATCAACGCTTGCGCTTTGCTGCCTTTATTGACGTGATAGACGATTTGCGCAATATCATCAACCGCACTATTGAGTACCTGAGCTTCAATACGCTTATGAGTGGTAGACAGGATTTGCTGAGCCAATTCATTTAATACAGCTGGCATGGTAGCCGACAATAACAATCTTTGTCCCACAGGCATCATGGAGATAAGCGTATTAATATCATTAATAAACCCCATATCCAGTAACCTATCGGCCTCATCTAACACCACACTTTGCACTTGGCTAAACGTCACCACACCTTGTTGAGCTAATGCTAATAAACGTCCGGGGGTCGCCACCAATATTTTGGCAGGAGTGGTTAATCGCTCTATTTGACATTCAATCGCTTCACCGCCACACGCATGCTCAACACGTAAGCCAAGCGATTGTGCTAAGGGTTGCAAGTTTTGGGCAACTTGTTGGGCTAACTCTCTGGTCGGCACAATCACCACTGCAGCCAAACTTAATGCTGAAGTCTGGCTAATTCGCTGTAAAATAGGCAAGCCATAAGCATAAGTTTTACCGCTACCCGTTTGCGCTAAAGCCAACACATCCTGGCCATTCAATATGGCAGGAATGGCCAACTGCTGAACCCGACTTGGTGCAGTAATCATTGCTGGCAAAGCTTGCAATAGCGCCGAGCTGAGTGAGAGATCAGAAAATAACATGGATAACGCCTAATAATGACTACAAACCGAAGATGACTTATTGTACACGCCAATAAAAAAGGCTGCTTACCACAGTAAACAGCCTTTAAAAGAGGTACTAATTAACGTAATTAACTGTTTAAGTCCTGAAAGAACTTTTTAACCCCATCAAAAAAACCTTCAGCTTTTGGGCTGTGCTTTTTTGATTCGCCAGTTAATGTGGCTTCAAACTCACGCAACAACTCTTTTTGTTTCTCGTTTAAGTTCACCGGTGTTTCCATGACCACTTTACACAGTAAATCACCTACTGCGTGACTGCGGACCGACTTAACACCTTTGCCGCGTAAACGGAACATACGTCCAGTTTGGGTTTCTGTTGGAATTTTAAGGCTCACTTTACCATCAAGTGTTGGCACTTCAATTTCGCCGCCCAGAGCCGCTTTACTGAATGAAATCGGCACTTCGCAGTATAAATTGTTGGCATCACGGGTAAAGATGGCGTGTTCACGCACACTCACCTGAACGTATAAATCGCCTGGAGGTGCGCCAAACTCACCGGCTTCGCCTTCACCAGAAAGACGAATACGGTCTCCGGTGTCAACACCAGCAGGAATCTTAACAGACAGTGTTTTGCTCTTTTCAACACGGCCTTCGCCATGACACTTACCGCATGGGTCTTTGATAATTTTACCGCGACCATGACAGGTAGGACAGGCTTGCTGCACCGCAAAGAAACCCTGGCGCATTTGTACCTGGCCTTGGCCATGACAGGTGCCACATGTGGTTGCAGAAGTGCCTTTTTTAGCACCGCTACCATCACATAAATCACAAGTTGCCAGTGTTGGAATACGTAATTCTTTCGTTAAGCCACGGACGGCTTCTTCTAACGATAACTC
This sequence comes from Shewanella saliphila, assembly GCF_014648295.1. Taxonomy (GTDB): domain Bacteria; phylum Pseudomonadota; class Gammaproteobacteria; order Enterobacterales; family Shewanellaceae; genus Shewanella; species Shewanella saliphila. The sequence continues at coordinate 12,443 of NZ_BMQV01000004.1, read as the reverse complement.
TAAGTTGTAACGTAAGTCGCTGCCGCGTGCTGCTTGACGTTGGCCGCCACGACGTCCACCACCAAAAATGTCACCAAATACATCACCAAAAATATCGCCAAAATCACCTTGGCCACCGCCATGTCCACCCCGGTTAGGATCAACGCCTGCGTGGCCAAATTGATCGTAAGCGGCTTTTTTGTCGCTGTCGGTTAAAATTTCGTACGCTTCTTTAATTTCTTTAAAGCTGGTTTCAGCGGCTTTATCACCCGGGTTACGGTCAGGGTGAAACTTCATCGCTAAGCGCTTATACGCTTTTTTAATTTCGCGTTCGCTGGTGTCACGTGAGACACCAAGAACTTCATAATAATCACGCTTTGACATAGTGTTCTGTTTCTCGAAGGTATGAGTAAGTCGCTAAACTTAATTTATACAAACGGGCGTGTGAGGATAACCCCAACGCCCGCTTCAATGGTAACTAACTGAAATTGTTAATTACTTCTTGTCGTCTTTTACTTCTTCGAACTCAGCATCAACAACATCATCAGCAGGTTTTGATTGGCCGGCATCTTGTGCTTGACCTTCTGCGCCACCTTGAGCTTGTGCTTTAGCTTGGGCAATTTCCATTAACTTAGCAGACGCTTCAATAAGAGCTTGAGTCGCTGTATCCATTGCTTCTTTATCTTTGCCTTTGATAGCAGTTTCTAATTCAGTAATAGCAGCTTCAATCTTCTCTTTTTCGTCGCTAGGTAAATCGTCACCCGCTTCTTCAACTTGTTTCTTAGTTGCATGTACTAAGCCATCAGCTTGGTTACGTGCTTGCACTAATTCTTCAAATTTCGCATCTTCATCAGCGTGAGCTTCTGCATCACGTACCATTTGTTCTACTTCTTCATCTGATAGACCAGAGTTAGCTTTAATGGTGATGTTTTGTGCTTTACCGGTTTTCTTGTCGGTAGCAGATACTTTTAAGATACCGTCTGCATCGATGTCGAAAGCCACTTCAATTTGTGGTTGACCGCGTGGTGCAGGCTCAATCCCTTCTAGGTTAAATTGACCTAGTGATTTGTTGTAGCTCGCTTGCTTACGCTCACCTTGAAGCACGTGAATCGTTACCGCACTTTGGTTGTCGTCTGCTGTTGAGAACGTTTGGCTTGCTTTAGTCGGGATAGTGGTGTTCTTCTCGATAAGCTTAGTCATTACGCTACCCATGGTTTCGATACCAAATGATAACGGGGTTACGTCAAGTAGTAGTACGTCTTTCACTTCACCAGAAAGCACACCAGCTTGAATTGCAGCACCTACGGCTACGGCTTCATCTGGGTTTACGTCTTTACGTGGCTCTTTACCGAAGAAGTTAGTTACCGCTTCTTGTACTTTAGGCATACGAGTCTGGCCACCAACTAGAATCACTTCGTTGATGTCTGAAACTGATAAGTCAGCATCAGCTAGTGCGACTTTTAACGGCTCTAAAGAACGTTGAATTAGGTCTTCTACTAATGACTCTAACTTAGCACGAGTAATTTTAACCACTAAATGCTTAGGACCTGTTGCATCAGCAGTGATGTAAGGCAAGTTTACTTCAGTTTGGTTAGTGCTTGAAAGTTCGATTTTTGCTTTTTCAGCTGCTTCTTTCAAACGTTGCATTGCTAACGGATCTTTACGTAGATCTAAGCCCTGGTCTTTTTTGAATTCATCAGCTAAATAGTTGATTAAACGGTTGTCGAAGTCTTCACCACCTAAGTGAGTGTCACCATTGGTTGCTAATACTTCAAATGTTTGGTCGCCATCGTTGCTGTCGATTTCAATGATAGAGATATCGAATGTACCACCACCTAAATCGTATACTGCAACAATGTTATCGCCTTGCTTCTTGTCAATACCGTATGCTAACGCAGCCGCTGTTGGCTCGTTGATAATACGCTTAACATCTAGACCCGCAATACGGCCAGCATCTTTAGTTGCTTGACGTTGTGAATCGTTAAAGTAAGCAGGAACAGTAATTACCGCTTCAGTGACTTCTTCACCTAAAAAGTCTTCTGCAGTCTTTTTCATCTTTTTCAAGATTTCAGCAGATACTTGTGGTGGAGCCATTTTATTGCCGTGCGCTTCAACCCAAGCATCGCCATTATCTGCAGCGATAATTTTGAATGGCATGATGTTTACGTCACGTTGAACTTCGTCATCTTTAAAACGACGACCGATTAAACGCTTAATTGCAAAGAAAGTGTTCGCAGGGTTAGTCACTGCTTGACGCTTTGCTGGTTGGCCGACAATAGTTTCATCATCAGTGTAAGCGATGATAGAAGGAGTTGTACGATCGCCCTCTGCGTTTTCAATTACGCGTGCTTTGCCGCCATCAAGGACAGCCACACAAGAGTTTGTCGTGCCTAAGTCGATACCAATAATTTTGCCCATGGGGTCCTCCAAAAATTGACGTTAGTCGTCACAAATATGTTATTTGATGTTGATATGGGGGTGAACTTGGTGCTTTTCAACCTTTAAGTTGGTTAACTTACCTTTCACGTTTTGCCGCTCATATCAGCCTTGATACCTATATTGGGACAACAAAGTGAAATACAAGGGCAAGATCAAAAAATTTATGCCATTTTGCTGATATATATAGATACAGGCTAAAATAGACCTAGATGATAGGGTTTACCTTTGCAGCAGACCTGGCGTAATCACAACTAACGGTCGCGAATGCCGTACGATTAACACGCACAAAAAACAACCTAAATATTTGATACAAAACACGATCAAGTGTTATAACAATATTTCGATAAATTGAGTACGAAAGTAAAATAGAGGGATATCGGCAATGGGACTGCCAAGATGGAATTTTAGCGACAGTACTGAACGTAAAATACGCATTGTTATCTTAACGATTGTAGGCTTAATCATGGCCTATGAGAAATTTTATGGGGTAAGTAGTACTCAATACCCGGCAATGTATTTATGTGTGTTTGCCCTTATTGCAACCATCATGACAAACTCTGTTCAGCGTCGTTATTTCACATTTGTCATGGAATACGCCCAAGCTTTTCGCATTGTCGCCATTCTAATGACCTGCGCTTTTTTCATTATTTGGTTATTAACCACCTATGAGCGATTTACCTTACCTGCAGCCCCAAGCCACCTTATTTACAATTTATAAGCTGTGATTGCACCATAAAATAAGGGCGCTAATTGGCGCCCTTATTATAAGTGATGATTAATATAATTTATGGCCTGCTGGTATAATCTCCCCAGGCAAGCCACTTGTAAGTGGTTAATGCATCAAGCGCCATCGGGCCGCGTGCATGCAATTTTTGTGTACTCACCGCCACTTCGGCGCCTAAACCAAATTGAGAACCATCGGTAAACCGAGTGCTGGCATTAACATACACAGCCGCTGAGTCTACCTGGTTCATAAAGTGTGCTGCGGCGTGTATATCATCGGTTAAAATGGCCTCAGAGTGACCACTTGAATATTGCCTAATATGCTCAACAGCCACATCGATATCACTGACAACTTTAATGCCTAATGTTAACGATAACCACTCAGTTGAAAATGACTCATCATGTGCCGCTGTCACATCAAAACCCAAACCATCTAAATGCCCTGCCGCTTTGTCACAGGCATGAAAACGCACACCAAGCGAATGCAAATGTGAGGCGATATTGGGAATAAATGCTGCAGCAACATCCTGATGTACTAATAAGGTATCTAATGCATTACATACCGTCGGGCGCTGGACTTTCGCATTCGTGATAACATCAATTGCACGCACTAAATCAGCGTGTTTATCGACAAATAAGTGGCAAATCCCTATCCCCCCTAAAATGACCGGAATACTTGATTGTTCCGCACACAAGCGCTGCAAATTTTGGCCGCCACGTGGAATGATCATATCGACATATTTATCTAAACGCAGCAAACCGCTAACAATACTTCTGTCGGGCGAGTCAATCAGTTGCACCGCATCTTGCGGCAACTTCTGCATGGCGAGTGCTGAACGTATCACCTCGCTCAACACTTTGTTTGAGGTGATCGTTTCTTTACCACCACGCAAAATTACTGCGTTACCGGTTTTAAGGGCTAATACGGCAATATCGACAGTCACATTGGGGCGCGCTTCATAAATCACCCCGACGACGCCCAATGGCACACTGCGACGTGTAAGGCGTAAGCCATTATCAAGCACTCGGCTTTCAGACTCATTACCGACAGGGTCGGCAAGTGCAATAACATTGTCGATATCGGCAATAACGCCCGCGAGACGGCCTTCATCCAACATCAAGCGGTCAATCATCGCGTCGGTTAAACCATTCGCTTTGGCATTGGCCACATCTTGGGCGTTGGCCTGTAAAATATCATCTTTACGCTCACCCAATTGATGAGAAATTTCCATCAACAAAGCAGATTTTTGTTTAGCGGAAAGTGAGGCCAAAATAAAGCTTGCCGCTTTTGCACGCTGGCCAAGTTGTGTTAAATATTCTGTTTCAGAGGCTGACATATGCTTATCCTTAGTTATTCAGTACGACCATATCATTACGATGAATGACCGCATCTCCGTAGTCATAGCCCAGTAAGTGCTCTATATCATTTGAGTGCTTACCGCTAATTTTAGATAAGTCATTGGCGCAATAACGGCTCATGCCTTTGGCCAACACCTTACCTTGCTGATCAATAATTAATAACGTGGCACCGCGATCAAATTTACCTTCAACGGCAACAATACCTTTAGACAATAAACTGCGACCATTGGCCACCACCGCGGTAGACGCGCCGGCATCGATGACAAGCTTACCTTGAGTTGCAGGGCCAGCCAAAATCCACTGCTTACGGCTTTCTAGCGGGTTTTCAATTGCACTAAAATGAGTACCAACAGATTCACGGTCTGCAACTTTAGTGATCACATCAGGATGATGACCCGACGCGATGACGACTTCTATACCAGCACGACGGGCAATATCAGCCGCTTCGAGTTTAGTCGCCATTCCCCCAGTGCCTAGGCCCGATACAGACCCCCCCGCAAGTAAGCGCAAACTGTCATCAATATTCACCACTTGTTTAATCAATTGCGCATCTGGATTAGTGCGCGGATCGGCGTCAAATAAGCCTTTTTGATCGGTTAGCAAAATCAATAAGTCAGCGTCACATAATAAGGCTGCACGGGCTGATAAATTGTCATTATCACCCACCTTAATTTCATTAGTGGCTACCGCGTCATTCTCATTAATAATCGGGATAATATTGTTCGCTAGCAGTGCATTTAAGGTGTCTCGCGCATTGAGATAGCGTTCGCGATCATGCAGATCAGCGCGAGTGAGTAATAACTGCCCCACATGTAAACCGTAAATACTAAAGAGTTGTGACCAGGCTAAAATTAACTGACTTTGGCCTACTGCTGCCAATAATTGTTTATTTGCCATAGTGTCGGGAAATACGGGGTATTGCAGGTGTTCGCGCCCAGCCGCTATTGCACCCGATGTGCATAAAACGACTTCAACACCCGCATGCATTAGCTGGGTCATTTGCCTTGCTAATTCCACCATGTGTGCTTTATCAAGCTTTTTACTGCCCGATGTCAACACACTCGTCCCTAACTTAACCACTACACGGCGATAACCCATTATGTCACTCAGTTAACTAAAAATATTCGAATTATTTTTATACCCAATTCGGTGACTAATTCATAGTGAAAGCCACTAATACTGGGCTTTTTTTATCATTGCACAACAAAAAAGGGCCCAAAGGCCCTTTTTGTTGATCAACTGTTGATAAATCAACTCATCAACGGATCATTAACTGTAAGCAAATTTAGCAATAAACAGCGCTGCTACAACCAATACGCCTGAATTCAAATCTTTAAATCGACCTGTCATCATTTTAATTACCGCATATGAGATAAAGCCAAAACCAATCGCATTCGCAATCGAAAAGGTTAATGGCATCAATAAACATGTTACGACAACTGGCGCCGCTTCGGTTAAATCTTCCCACTCAACGTTCACTAAACCAGACATCATTAGAATGGCGACATAAAATAATGTTCCGGCAGTGGCGTATGCAGGCACCATTCCTGCCAATGGTGAGATAAACAGCGACGCAATAAACAACAAACCAACAACCACGGCTGTTAATCCGGTACGCCCGCCGGCACTTACACCCGCAGTACTTTCAATATAACTAGTGGTAGTTGATGTTCCTAGTGCAGCGCCAGTAATGGTCGCAACACTGTCGGCAGTCAACGCGCGCTTAACGCGAGGTAAACGGCCTTTATCATCAAGTAAACCACCACGCTGAGCTACGGCAACCAAAGTACCAGAGGTATCAAACAAGTCGACAAATAAGAAGGCAAAAATAACCGACAACATGCTCACTTCAAGCACGCTTGATAGGTCCATTTTCATGAAGGTTGGCGCAATTGAAGGTGGCATTGAAACCAGCCCGTTATATTGCACATCACCAAATAACAAGCCTAAAACTGTCACAATCAAAATACTGAAAATGACCGCCGCTTTAAGTCCGCGTTGCACCATAGCGATAATCAAAAAGAAGCCTAATGCTGCCATCATCGCAGGGAAAGACGTGATGTCTCCCATAGTGACTAGGGTTGCAGGGCTTGCCACTACAATACCGGCACTTTTTAAACCAATTAACGCTAAAAATAAACCGATACCGGCTGCAATACCAAAACGCAATGACATTGGAATACTGTTGACAATCCACTCACGGATTTTCACTAACGATAAAATCAAAAAGCACACGCCAGACATAAACACCGCACCTAATGCGGTTTCCCAGCTATAACCCATCTCACCCACTACTGTGTAGGTGAAAAAGGCATTTAATCCCATCCCTGGAGCTAGAGCGATAGGATAATTAGCTAATAATCCCATAATTAAACAACCCACAGCAGCCGCTAAGCAGGTTGCGACAAATACTGCACCGTGATCCATTCCGGCGTCAGCTAACATCATTGGGTTAACAAAAATGATGTATGCCATGGTTAAAAACGTGGTTAAACCGGCGACAGCTTCTTGCTTTAGGCTGGTGTTGTTTTGTTTTAATTTAAATAATTTTTCTAACATGGAACAAGGTTCCTTGGGTAAGGGTTAAATTTAAATAATTGTTTTAATTGCAATAGGTGGGGTTAGCTAAGTCATTAAGCTGTCACGCAACACAATAAAGCAGTATAACGGGATCATAAAACCAACAATGTGAAGCTATGCCAACTTTAAGGGGGGAGATTATAATTATTTACCGCGCTGATAGCTATAAACCGCTTTTTTATTCAAAGATTTCAGTTTTTTATACAGCGAATTAATAAATTTGAGGCAAAAAAAAGCCTACTCAGAAGAGTAGGCAGACATGTTACAAGCATCCCATATGGGGAAAGGAAAGCTAGCACCACTTAACGTGATGTGGCGATAAATTAACTAATTTACCACCTTGTCTAAAACGTCAAACGAGACGAACAAAAGGTTGATGGATATTAAAGCGACTTTAAGAGGGTCAATTCTTAAAGTTTCATGGCGAATATACCGCCACGTAAAACGGTTACGTCAGCAAACCAAGTGTTTTGCCAATAAATTTTGCTGTTACCTGTGTAAGACATAGTCTTTCTCCTGAATAAAGTTAAGTTGTATAAACCTAGTAAAGCTTGGCTCGGTTCCTTGGAACGTACATTTCTCAAATCCGTTGAGACAACTTGTCACTCAGATCCTTGGAGGCTATATCCATCCTGGATTAACTAGAGTCGACAATCACAATGCTTGTCGACGAGAAGAATTATACAAAAATGTAATTTAATTACAAGCATTATTTGCTTTAATTCACAAAAAACGTTCTAAAAGTGATTTTATTACAAACTTTCGTATTAAAACTATGTACAACTATTGTTGCAAAGTTGTTTGCATTACCATTACCCATACAAAAACAACAACTTAAAGCATAAAAAACTACAAGACCGCAAACTGTAATAAAGTAACCAACGGGCTAGCGGTTGGCTTACCATATAAAGGATCGCCCTCTACAGCGCTACCTGCAATATCAATATGGGTAAAAGGCAACGCCGTTTGCCCTAAGCCCGATGCGTTAATTAAAAACGCTGCTGGATATTGATGTCCTCGAGCAGTAATGGATGACGGACCGTTATTAGATGACACCACATCAGCAGCACCATTTTTATCTGCCACTTTAGCAAAATCCTCAGGACGTAGGCGTGACACTTCAAATGGCTCGCCCCATTGCTCACCCGTCTGGGCCAATAACGTTGCTACACCTTGGTTTTTAGCCTCACTATTTTCAACTAATGCCGGATAACCGCCATATGCCCTTACAACATGACCCGTTAATGTTGCTACCGAAAACAACTGAGGATTAATTGCGCTTTGTGCTTGAATACGTAAATGCGACAATAAATCGGCAAGCACTAAACGCCCTTCTGCATCGGTATTGCCAATACGCACTCGCATGCCTGCATGACTGGTAATGATCTCATCTGTTACAAAGGCATCGCTACCAATACTGTTTCTCACCAAACCAAGCTCCGCAACGACCTTTACCCCTTTGGGTTTAATAATGGATAATGCTTTCATCAACCCTGCTACAGCTGCGGCACCGCCTTTATCACGGCTCATACCCGCCATTGAGCCAGCCACTTTAATATCCGCGCCGCCCGTATCGTAAACCACCCCTTTACCGGCAAAGAATAAGGTCTTAGTTATGGTACCCTCGCCGACATATTCAAGTTTCACCACTCGAGGGTGATGGCGCGCAACATCAAACGAGCTTCGGCCCACTGCGCTTAATAACGGGTAGTCAGTAGTTAACTGATCAACCTGGTCTATGACAGAAACCGCTAATCCGCTATCAGCAAAAGCATCCACACAATATTGGGCAAAGCCCATGGCAGACATACGCTCAGGTTCGGTGCCGCAAAGATCTCGCGCCAGTACTCTTCCTGATTCTGCTGCGTTAATTAACATGCTATGAGATGCGCTATTAAGCAGGCCTATAGCGGTTAAGCTTGGGGTTAATGTCTTTGCTTCGCGCGCTTCTAGTGGTTGCCATAACTCTTGCCCACATGCTAATGCAGCAACTTGTTGTGCATTTTGAAAGCGCGTATCACTTACCGCTGGCACTACAAGTAATGGTTTAGTCGCACCTGCGGCTTTTGCAATAGCAATGCCCTCACGCGCAGCTTTAGCAAACACACGTACATCATGGTAAGCATTATCAGTATCTGCCACTGGTGAAATAATTAAACGCCCACCGGCTAGGCCTGGCGCAAACAGTAAAGTGGCACTTTGGCCAACACGCATATCAATTTGGCTAGCATGGGCTGCCAGTAAATTAATTTCATCTTGCTTAATATCAGCAAGGCTCGGCGCAATAACCACCACAGCATCCCAACCTTCACCTTCAAAAATGGCTTCGTCACTGGTGACATCAATGAAAGGCACTTGAAATGCTTGCGCAGTTTGATTTATTTGAGTCATAAAAGTCCTTATTCAACAATAGCGTTATTGGTTCATAATTATTTACAGATTTGTGGTCTAAACCTTGGCAAATCGGTGTGGCAATATCAAGTAACACCGCAGAATATGTTAAAATAGTCTTACATCTGTCGTATCCGACTGAATTCTTCATAGAGGGCGTTTCGTGACTGCATTAACTCAATTATATCCTCAGCCTCTTTGGCAATGGTTTGAACAAATTTGCGCTATTCCACATCCTTCAAAACATGAACAGGCGTTATCGCAACATATCCAGCAATGGGCTAAAGCTCAAGGGCTTGCTGTTGTTGAAGACAAAGTAGGCAATTTAATTATTCGTAAGCCTGCTACGCCAGGCATGGAAAATTGCAAAACCGTGGTGCTACAAGCACACATTGATATGGTGCCGCAAAAGAATGCCGACAAAGTGCATAATTTTGAAACCGATCCAATCGAAGCCTATGTTGATGGTGACTGGGTTAAAGCCAGAGGCACAACTTTAGGCTCTGACAACGGTATCGGCATGTCTTCAGCGTTAGCCGTTCTTGGCTGCTCTGACATTAAACATGGTCCACTAGAAGTCTTACTTACCATTGATGAAGAAGCAGGCATGACCGGTGCTTTTGGCTTAGAAGCCGGCTACCTTGATGCCGACATTCTGATTAACACCGACTCAGAGCAAGAAGGTGAAATCTACATGGGGTGTGCTGGCGGTGTTGATGCACAAATCAGTGTGCCTATGTCATGGCAAGCTCCAGAGCAAAGTAATGCGAGCTTCTCATTAACTATGTCGGGCTTAAAAGGCGGCCACTCAGGGGTGAACATTCACCTAGGTCGTGGTAATGCCAACAAATTACTGGCCCGTTTTTTGTTTAAATACAGTGACGAGTTAGCACTTGAGTTAGTCAGCTTCTCGGGTGGTTCACTGCGTAATGCCATACCGCGTGAAGCCAATATTGAATTTATGCTACCAAGCGAAAATGTTGCTGCGCTTAATGAGGCTATAGCAAGCTTTCAAGCATTAGTGCGCGCAGAGTTAGCCATTGCTGACCCAGATATGTTACTGACCTTAGCTGAAATTACCGCACCAGCAAAAGTGATGGGCGAAGATGCACAAAACACCTTAATCGATTTACTTCATGCCAGCCCGAACGGGGTGATCCGCATGAGCGATGAAGTGGAAGGTGTCACTGAAACCTCACTTAATATTGGTGTGATTAGCACCGAAGATGAGAGCGTTGAAGTGTTATGCCTTATTCGTTCATTAATCGACTCTGGCCGTGAAGAAATTGCCGGTACACTCACTGCATTGGCAAACTTAGCTGGTGCCAGTATTGATTTAAGTGGTGCTTATCCGGGCTGGAAGCCTGACAGTAGTTCACCAGTGATGGCCATTGTGCGTGACACTTATAATGATATTTATAAGAAAGACCCGACCATTATGGTTATCCACGCAGGTCTTGAATGTGGTTTATTTAAAGAGCCTTATCCGCTAATGGATATGGTCTCGATTGGACCAACCATTCGCTACCCACACAGCCCTGATGAAATGGTGAACATCACCACTGTTGGCCAATACTGGGAATTATTATTAGCCGTGCTAGCGCGTATTCCAGCAAAAAATGCCTAATTATGCGTAAATAACTCAATTGAATAATAAAGGCGACGTTGATGTCGCCTTTATTGTTTCTGCGCAATCTAAAATGCTAAGTCGAGCTGAGTCAAATTGGCATCAGCCTCATTGTTGTTAGCCGCAGTCATATCAGCTAAGCCTATACTCACACCGATTAACCTTATTCCACGACCTTCGGCACGTAATAACGCTTGTTCAAGCAGTTGGTAAAACACATTCACCGATATCTCATCACTGCGCTGTTCAATGGTGGTTTGTTTAAAGTCATTAAACTTGAGCTTGACGACTTGCTTGTTCACTATACGATCTTTAGCGCTGCGTTGTACCCGCGCACTTAACTCCTGGATAAGCTGTGGCAGTACTTGATGACATTGCTCTAGGGTGAATATGTCCTTGGCTAAGGTGGTTTCAACGCCTACCGATTTGCGAACCCTGTGCGGACTAATTTGGCGATGATCAATCCCTTGTGATCGCTCGATAAGTACATGACCAAACTTACCAAAAGCCTCAATGAGTTTGGCTTGCGGATACTGTTGTACATCAAAACACGTTGTTAAGCCGATATCAGCCAACTTTTGCGAGGTCACTTTGCCCACTCCGGGAATTTTGCTTAACGGTAAGTCTTTAACAAAGTCACTGATTTGGTTAGGGGTGATCACATATTGCCCATTGGGCTTGTTTAAATCTGAGGCAATTTTGGCTAAAAACTTGATAGGCGCGACACCGGCAGATGCGGTTAAACCTGTCACGGCAAATATCTCATCGCGTATTGCATTAGCAATTAAAGTGGCACTGCCTTTATGTTCGGTGCAATCGGTGACATCAAGGTAAGCCTCATCCAATGACAAAGGCTCGACTAAATCGGTATAACGATGAAAAATTTCGCGTATTTGCCCTGACACAAATTTATATACATGCATCCGTCCGGGCACCAAAATTAGCTGCGGGCACAGTTGCAAAGCATGATAACTCGACATAGCACTGCGCACACCAAACTGGCGTGCTTCATAACTGCAGGTACTTATCACGCCTCGGCGATCGCTTCTACCACCTACGGCAATGGGCTTTCCTCGTAACTCCGGAAAATCGCGCATTTCAACGGCAGCAAAGTAACAATCCATATCGATGTGAATGATTTTACGCATTCTTAAACCATCACTGAATAATTCAACTGATTTCATATTACTGTATATAAAAACAGTATTCAATCGATCAGAAACATCGAGTAGGGTGAGGCGTCACCGCCCCATCCCTCTCACAGAACCGTACGTACGGACCTCGTATACGGCTCATGCATACTTCCATTCAGCATAGTTGCTGAACACATACCCTGTCCTATCAT
>NZ_BMQV01000003.1 GCF_014648295.1 Shewanella saliphila | reverse complement strand
CTAGCGACTCATCACTCAAACTGTAATGATCAAGTATTTATGGAGGTAGAAAATACCTAAAGTGACAAAGTTATTTGGTATCAACTCATCAATAGCAGCTTTGTATTATCGGATTTAGTGATGAGGGATAACTTGATGAGGTTATTCGAACATAGCAGCATAACTCAGTGGAGAGAGGCAGATGTTTGCTCAAGCTCAAATTGTTATTGAATGATAAACCATCCCCTAATACCATCAAAAATGTTTGGAAGGGTCCATGCGTTGATGCAGAATACGCGCGACATCAATACCATTATCACTGATTTGATAAAAGACAATGTGCTTCTCTATTGGAAAGCTTTTAGCACCATTGTAAATATCACTTCTTTCTCTGCCAAAATCAGGATATTGAGCAAGCTTCAATAAGGCCGCATCTATGGTTTGGGCATAGACCTTTGCCTGAGCACTTCCCCACGATTCAATGGTTGACGAAATTATGTTGAATAAGTCTTCTTCGGCTAAAGGAGTTAACCTATAGCTAGGCATAGTCAGCCTTACCAGTAGATGTTTTCTCAACAGACTGTGAAGCTTGTTCAAAAATATCCATAACATTGTGCTTGGACAGCTCACCAGCAGCTAACTGTTCAAAGCCTTTAGCGACCTCTTCACGTAACACCTCAAGCTGTTGATTTTTAGCAAGGTCTTTTTCAAATAACAATCTAAGACCATCGCGGATGACCTCACTCGCTGAGGTATATAAGCCTTCAGAAATCTTCTCTGAAATCCTTCTTTCGAACTCTTTGCCTAATGTAATATTCATTATTAACACTCCAATCATTTACTGAATATATTATGCGCATAATATGCGCATGATTCAAGTGAATAGGTAGGCAGGTAAATAGAGCAGAGTAAACCTGCTTTAAATTTAACACTGGCTTTTTTATCCATATAATAGATATTATGAGATTGATTATTATCAAGTTATGAATGGATGCTGTTGGTAAATGATTCTCAAGACTAAATCACTCCAAACGACCTCGACTCCACAGGCTATTGCCGGTCAAAAACAAGAACAAGATGTGGCTTTCTTCTTACGCCGCGCATTTAAAGACAATCCTGAAGTGCTGGTTATCAACGACTTCAAATTCAGCTTTAATGATGAAACAGCTCAAATCGATCATTTGATCGTGTATACCTACGGCTTCGTGCTAATTGAATCAAAAAGCATAAAAGGTCACGTTAAAGTGAACAACCAGGGTGAATGGACACGCAGCTATAACAGCCAGTGGGCTGGAATGCCCTCACCCATTAAGCAAGTAGAACTGCAACAAGCCTTGTTAAAGGAAATGCTGAAACACCATAAGAGCGAGATTTTAAGTAAGTTACTGGGTATAAAGCAGCAAGGTTTCAATGGACGTTGTTGGCACTATTTATGTGCGGTATCCAGTAATGCTGTCATCGACAGAAAAACCATGCCCAAAGAGATTTCCGACAAGCTTTTCAAAACTGAATTTTTGGTCGATGAACTCAAAAGCATCATGAATCTTAAACACAAAATAATCCGCTTGATGAATGTCGCTGATACCCGTCCTGATTTCAACCAACAAGAACTCGATTCAATCGGCCAATTTCTTATTAGCCAACATATCGACTCAAATATTCAGCAAGCTAATCATGCTCCGGTGGAAAGAAAGCAAATCCAACCGATAGCAAACACACCAGAGCTTGAACTAGCGTTGGAGACAGCATCGGCACCCACTTATCAACTAGCTCAATCCAATACTGCAATGCCTCAAGCTGTAGCCACATTAACACCAGAGCAACACCCGATATTAAGCTGTAAACATTGTGGCGAATCAACACAATACACACCAATGTATGGCAAATTCGGTTACTACATCAACTGCAACCAATGCAGTAAAAACACAGCAATGAAGCAAGCCTGCCCACATTGCATGAGTAAAAATACCAAAGTCACCAAGCGCAAAGAAACCTACACATTGAATTGTGTAGATTGCGGATTTGAAAAGCGAATTATTTAATTATTAACTCTGATTCTCAGACTAGGACGTCAACATGAAAGATAAGGATAAAATCGCAGTATTTATTGATGCTGATAATGCTCCAGCTAAGAAAATAGATAAAGTGTTATCAGAACTTGCTCGCTATGGTGTGGTAAATATACGTAAAGCATACGGAAATTGGAAAAACGCTAATTTAAAAACTTGGGAAGATGCGCTACATGAGTATGCCATTCAACCCATTCAGCAATTCGATTTAACTAAAGGTAAAAACGCCACAGACATGGCACTGGTTATTGATGTTATGGATGTTTTATATACAAAAGATGTAGATGTTATTTGTTTAGTTTCATCAGATTGCGATTTTACCCCCTTAGTTACTAGAGCGCTGGCTGATGGTAAAACCATCATAGGATTTGGAGAGCGCAAAGCGCCTATGCCATTTGTGAATAGTTGTTCTCGATTTTTATTTCTCGATGATGATCCAAGTGAAGATATTCCATTACCTACAGCCACTAAAAGCTTAAACAAGAACACAAAGCTCATCAGTTTATTGAGGCAAGCTATTGAAGCTGTAGAGGAAGATGACGGATGGGCAATGTTAGGACCTATAGGCACTCATATTTCTAATCATGCCTCGTTTGATCAACGTAATTATGGCTTCAAGAAGCTGAGTGATTTATTCGCATCTATAGATCTTTTTGATATGAAAAAAACCAACGGCTCAGTCATTTGGGTAAAAGACAAAAAAAGGCATAAAACGGTAAACGGCAGAGGGAAATGACGATTTGACCAAAACACCAAACATGAAACCATATCAAATTAAGCTCAGATATTTTTTAATCCCTTGCTTGCTAAAGATAAGCTTATTTAGCCTAGCTTTTTTTCTCTGCTCTCTACTATTTACTCAATATTTTTCTGAGTCTTTTAGCCGCAGTCATTTTTACCAAACGTATCTAACGTGGATTGAGTGGAATGGTATTGTAAGCTTATTTTGTCTAACGGGTATCATCGCGACCATTTCAATTCGCTCGATGAAAATACCATTGTCATTTCTTGAGTTTAAAAAATATCAATATAAAAACGCCATTTCACTGTCACTTTTTGGTATTCAAATGGTATTACTTATATCAGCTTATCTATTTAGTACATTAGGCATATCAACATTGTCACAATTAGATGACCCAACACAATGGCACGAAAAGGGGATGCCAATATATTTCACAGTAGACACTGCAGATTTTTCTGGCCCCAAAGCTATACAAGTTCAATCGAATCCATCACAAAAGTATAGCAAAGCAATAGATGTATTTTGCGTAATTAAATTAACAAACAACAGCAATCTTTGGGCTGGTTTCAACTATCCTTTTTCAGTCGATAAAGCGGTAAAATTTGCCAGCGATGAGGTAGATAGCCACATTAAAGAAAGTATTGATAATTGCCAAAATACATCGTTGAAAAACGTCAAATACTTCAAAAAAAGTGATTTTGCTTTCGAAAATAGTGGTTATCTCAATGCATTAAAAAATATCGTCAACAGCGAATTATTAGAAAATAATAATTTAATGTTATTTGTAGCATCACAACACCATGAATTTGAGAATACCAAATCAGTACACCTAACCTCATGCATAATAATGCTAACTCTTTTTATGGCATTTATGTTTTATGACCTCTGGAAAAGCAACATCCATTGGGAAAGCTACTGGGCGATTAAATACAAATCTGAGTAAATGAGCATGAGTAAATCTGCTCTTAAACTCTCCCAAAATCACAAATATTAAACACCCAATATAGATAGTATCGAGGCTTTCTCAATTCTTTTACAAGAAGTTTGGCTTTAAGCTTTTAGGCTTTAGACCAACATACAATGCATCTAGCGCAGGAAAAATCAGCTTAGAGCAAGGCTTTTTGTCACGAAGCGTAGTGTTTTTCTACGTGAGTGGCAAAGTAACGCCGCTATAACTGATTTTAACCAGCTAGAAACAAAAAGCCCCGATACGGTTAAGTATCGGGGCTTTCTCTTTTCTTTTACAAGAAGTTTGGCTTTAAGCTTTTAGGCTTTAGACCAGCATACAATGCATATAGCGCAGGATAAATCGTGTGAGAACAAGGCGCTTTACCAAGACGTTTAGTTTCTCATAAACGAGTGGTGAAGCAACGCAGTTATCACCGATTTAGACCAGCTAGATTACATGCCCATGCCGCCCATACCGCCCATACCACCCATTCCGCCCATATCTGGCGCAGACTCTTGTGGTATTTCAGAAACCATTGCTTCTGTGGTGATCATTAGGCCTGCAATTGATGCTGCAAATTGTAATGCACTACGGGTTACTTTAGTTGGGTCTAGGATACCCATTTCTAACATGTCGCCGTAAGTGTCGTTGCCTGCGTTGTAACCGTAGTTACCTTCGCCGTTTTTAACAGTGTTAGCCACAACTGATGCTTCTTGACCGGCGTTAGTTGCGATTTGACGCAATGGCGCTTCCATAGCACGTAGTGCGATTACCACACCGTGTTTTTGGTCTTCGTTAATCACTGCAACGTCTTTAATTTTGCTTGCTACGCGAACAAGGGCTACACCACCACCGGCTACCACACCTTCTTCTACTGCAGCGCGAGTTGCATGTAATGCATCTTCTACGCGTGCTTTTTTCTCTTTCATTTCAACTTCAGTTGCTGCGCCAACTTTGATTACTGCAACACCGCCAGCTAGTTTAGCCATACGCTCTTGTAGCTTTTCTTTGTCGTAGTCAGATGTTGACTCTTCAACTTGTTGTTTGATTTGAGAAACGCGAGCTGAAATCTGTACTTGGTCACCACTACCATCGATGATGGTGGTGTTATCTTTAGTGATGATTACGCGCTTAGCAGTACCTAAATCTTCTAGGGTGGCTTTTTCAAGCTCTAGACCGATTTCTTCAGCGATAACCGTACCACCAGTTAGAATGGCTACGTCTTGTAACATCGCTTTACGACGGTCGCCAAAACCAGGTGCTTTTACAGCAGCCACTTTAACGATGCCACGCATGTTGTTTACAACTAATGTAGCTAGTGCTTCGCCTTCAACGTCTTCTGCAACGATAAGCAATGGCTTACCTGTTTTAGCTAGACCTTCTAGGATTGGCAATAATTCACGGATGTTAGACACTTTTTTGTCAACTAACAAAATGAATGGGCTGTCTAGTTCAACGCTACCAGTTTCTGGCTTGTTGATGAAGTATGGTGATAAGTAACCACGGTCAAACTGCATACCTTCAACAACGTCTAATTCGTTTTCAAGCGCTTGGCCTTCTTCAACGGTGATAACGCCTTCTTTACCTACTTTTTCCATTGCGGTAGCAATGATGTCGCCAATTGATTCGTCAGAGTTAGCAGAAATTGTGCCGACTTGAGCAATGGCTTTAGTGTCTGAACATTCTTGAGAAAGTAGTTTAAGTTCAGCAACGGCTGCGATAACTGCTTTGTCGATACCGCGCTTAAGATCCATTGGGTTCATACCCGCAGCAACGGCTTTTAGGCCTTCAACAACAATAGACTGTGCTAATACGGTTGCTGTAGTGGTACCGTCACCGGCTGCATCATTGGCTTTAGAAGCAACTTCTTTCACCATTTGTGCGCCCATGTTTTCGAACTTATCTTCTAGTTCGATTTCTTTGGCAACTGACACACCATCTTTAGTGATTAGCGGAGCACCGAAGCTCTTGTCTAATACTACGTTACGACCTTTAGGGCCTAAAGTTACTTTCACTGCGTTGGCTAGAATGTTAACGCCTGCAAGCATTTTTACGCGTGCGTCGTTACCAAATAAGACTTCTTTTGCTGCCATTTTTTGATGTTCCTTTAAATTTAATGATTAATTGGAAAGTCGAGTTGATGGACGAGGCTTAGCCTACAACTGCCATCAGGTCAGCTTCTGACAGGATTAATACTTCTTCACCGTCAATTTTTTCTTTTTTCACGCCATAACCTTCATTGAAGATCACAACGTCGCCCACTTTAACGTCAAGTGGAGTAACAGTGCCGTTTTCTGAAATACGACCATTGCCTACAGCAAGAATTTTACCGCGAGTTGATTTCTCTGCAGCGCTGCCTGTAAGCACGATACCGCCTGCAGATTTAGATTCAACTTCTAAACGTTTAACGATAACGCGGTCATGTAATGGACGAATATTCATCTATGAACTCTCCTAATGATGTGATGCCCAAAAAACGAGGCTATTGACTAACAAAAAAGGGATTTTCCCTTCGATGCATGTGATATGGGGGTAGTTGATCACAGATCCAAGGGGAATTAAAAAAAAAACTACACTTTTTTTAAGTCTGTTTTATTAAAACTTTACTAATACTGATAGAATTCGCCTCCTTTAAACGTATTCAAACACCTGAGAATAGATGAAAGACAGACACGGGTTGCTCAGCGGGCCAATTGGTCGTGTGCTGCTTAATATGACCTTGCCTAACCTGATTGGAATTATGACCATTCTGGGGGGCAGTCTAGTAGACGTGTTTTTTATCAGTAAGTTGGGTACCGAACCTTTAGCAGCTGTGAGTTTTACCTTTCCGGTGACCTTAGTTATTTCGAGTATTGGTATTGGTTTAGGCGTAGGGGTTTCGACTAATCTCGGGCGCTTAATTGGTAGCGGCCATGCACCCGAATCAAAAGTATTTTTGTTTGATGCGTTGTGCATGACATTACTGATTATTTGGGGCTTATCGATTCTCGGCTGTGTGTTTATTGAACCCATTTTTAGTTTACTCGGCGCTAACGAAGCTAGCCTGCCATTAATTAACGACTATATGTGGTACTGGTACTTAGGCGCACCAGCCCTAGTATTATTAATGGTTAGCAACCAGGGATTACGCGCCACTGGCGACACGCGAACACCGGCTAAAATTATGATGATTGCAGCGGTGGTCAATTTAGTGCTCGACCCGTTGCTCATTTTTGGTATTGGGCCATTTCCACGTTTAGAAATTCAAGGCGCTGCCATTGCCACCACACTGTCTTGGGTTGTGGCGATGTCGTTAGCCGGATATTTGATCATTATTAAACGTAAGTTAGTTGTATTTGCCAGCTTTGACATTGGCCGGCTGATTTTACACTGGAAAGCCCTGGCCCATATTGCACGCCCAGCAGCATTAATGAATGTGATTAACCCAATTGCTAATGGGGTGATTATGGCCATGTTGGCGCGTATTGATCAATCTGGGGTGGCTGCATTTGGCGCGGGGACGCGTTTAGAGTCGGTGTTACTCATCGTGGTGATTGCTTTATCGTCGAGTTTAATGCCGTTTATTGCGCAAAACTTAGGCGCAAACCAACCCGAGCGCGCTAAAAAAGCTTTATTGATGTCGCTGCAGTTTGTATTTGTGTTTCAAACCCTGTTATTTATTCCGCTGTATTTTAATGCCACAGCCATTGCACAACTGTTTACCAATGACCCACTAGTGATTGATTGGTTGAGTTTTTATGTCATGGTATTGCCAGCAGCTTATGGCCCTTTAGGTATTGTGATTATTTTTGCCACCAGCTTAAATGCCTATCACCGCCCAATGAGTTCGTTAGTGATCAACCTTTGCCGGTTAATGTTATTAATGCTGCCATTTGCGGCATTGGGTGCTTATATCGGTGGTATTAAAGGGGTTTTACTGGCTCTGCCAATCACTAATACGTTAATGGGTATTGCTTGCTATTACTTGGCCACAAAAATTAGCGAACCAAACGACATTAAGCACACTGTACCCTACAGTGACAAAAACCAAGACACCCCAGATTATGATGCCAACAATGAGCAGCATAACCACCTTTCTCGCACAGCCGCCGCTAAACCCTCGGCAAATAACATCATTGATTAATGGCAATCCTTTAACGCTTTAGCGATTTTACAAAGCAGATTAATTTTTGATTAATCTTTTGGCAAACATTACCTTTAGGTGCGGTCGATGAGTTAATATTATTTACCGTTTCAAGCCAAAATCATCAGTCATCTACAATGAAAAAATCCATTTATGCCGCATTAATGTCTGCGATTATTTGCCCTGGAAGTGGCCAACTTTGGCTAGGTAAAAAGTGGCTCGGTTGGGGATTTATTAGCGTAAGTGTAGTGTGCATAGCACTGTTAATGAACCATCTCATTAGTCGTGCGCAAGTGATTGCCGAGCAAATTTTGGCGGGCAATATTGCTAACGATTTAAACTCTATTTACGCCGAGGTCTCTAAAGTCGCACTGGACACACAATCGACAGAGTTATCGCAACTCACTTGGTTTTTTATTGCCAATTGGGTGTTAAGTATCGCCAGCGCATTTTGGCTTGGTGCTAAGCAAGATAAGCAGTTACAAACAAAAACAGCCGACTAAATTGCATTAGTCGGCTGTTTTTATTGTGATAAAGGGTTATTTTTTGTCATCTTTTGGGTCTAGCGGCTCAACATCAATAATGTCATCGTCGCTTTTGTTTTGCTCTATATGATGGCTGTGTGGTTGCTCGTCTTTACGTTCAAAATCACCATCAAAAGTATTGCCGTTTTGATCAAACGGATTTTGGTTGCTAAATGGGCCCGATTGACCAAACGGGTTTTGCCCTGGGCCAAAACCACCTTTAAAGCCACCGTTAGCTACCACACGCAGTTGCATACGCTTATACAAATATTTCGCAATGGGTGCGCGGGTAAATGGGGTTAATAAAATTAAGCCAATAAAGTCGGTCACAAACCCAGGGATAAGTAACAATACACCTGCAGCAGCTAACATCATACCTTCAACAATCTCGTGGCCTGGCGCTTCGCCGCGGGCAAGCTTTTGTTGTACTGTCATTAACGTGCTTAAGCCCTGACTACGTACTAATGACACTCCAACAACGGCAGTAAATAACACCAAGCCGACCGTGGTCCATGAGCCAATAGAGCTGGCCACTTCAATCAATACGTTGAGCTCCACAACCGGGACAAGTACAAATATTAACAATAGAATAAAAAACATATTGGCCTCTAATCATCGCTTTTTGTTACAGTTTGCGACGTGTAATACATAACGTAGCGACGTATAAATAATAAAGTGGCGACCTAAAAAAATACTGCCGATGAAACTTAAATGGGGGTTATCGGGTCTGTTTTCAAGACAGCTCACGAATATCATCTCAGTTTAGTGAAAACTCAGCTAAATAAGCGTAATGTGATGACGCTTTTAGTATAACGTCTTTAACTTAAGTAAACTTTAAGATTATATATGTATAAACCCAAACAACTCGTGATATTAACCACGTGCCCAGACGCTGAAACGGCCAAAATGATTGCCAATGCACTCGTTGAAAACCAACTGGCTGCCTGCGTGCAAATTGGCCAAACAGTTGAGTCGGTTTACCGTTGGGAAAATACTGTTTGTCAGTCACAAGAAGTACCATTGCAAATAAAATGCATGGCCGCTCAGCTTGAAGCCATTGAACAACTTGTGCTCAAATTGCATCCTTATGAAGTACCTGAATTCATTGCCATTCCGATTATCGGTGGTTTTGGCCCTTATCTACAATGGATAGAAGACAACTCACAATCATGAAAAAAATAGTCGCTTTATGCCTGACATCATTGTTATTGATGTCATCAATTTTACTGGTACCTGCCGCGCACAGTGCGAACTCTTCTAGTAACACGTTTAGTTTTTTAAGCAGTGAGCCCAAGCTCATGCCAGTTAACGAGGCGTTTGCGTTTGATTATGAGCAACAAGGTAATCAACTCAAAATCAGCTTTGTGATTGCAGACGGTTATTATTTGTATCGCGATAAGCTGCAGTTTTCTGCCGACGGCGCCGTAATTGGCGATATTGCCTTGCCTCGTGGTAAAAACCATAACGATGAGTATTTTGGTGACCAAGAAGTCTATTACACCTTTGTAGAGATCCCTGTGGGGCTAAAACAAGCTGATGCAGATGCACTATTTCAAGTGACGTTTATGGGCTGTGCTGAAGGCACATTATGTTATCCGCCAACCAAAAATGAGGTCAAATTAGCCGGTGTTGAAGCCAACGACGGTAAGGTTATGGCTAAAAAGGTCATTGGCGCGCCAGAAGCAACGCCATCATTAGCTGCCACAGATACGGCAAAAGCGCCGATAACCCAACAAGATAACTTAAGCCAAATGCTGCAAAACGACAGCCTTTTATGGACCTTAGTGATTTTCTTTGGTTTAGGCATTGGCTTAGCGTTAACGCCTTGCGTGTTCCCTATGTACCCTATTTTGTCAGGCATTATTGTTGGCCAGGGGCAAAAGCTGTCTACCGCTAAAGCATTCACGTTATCAATGGCGTACGTACAAGGTATGGCCATTACCTATTCGTTATTAGGGTTGGTTGTTGCCTCTGCCGGACTTAAGTTTCAAGCGGCGTTACAACACCCTGCTATTTTGATTTTCTTGGCGGTGATGTTTGTGCTACTGAGCTTATCAATGTTTGGCATGTACGATTTAAAGCTGCCATCAAAATGGCAAGAAAAGATGAACGACATGTCGAACAACCAAAAAGGTGGCAACCTGATTGGCGTGTTCTTAATGGGTGTTATCTCTGGGTTAGTCGCGTCTCCTTGTACTACAGCACCGCTCTCTGGCGCATTGATTTATGTAGCGCAATCTGGCGACTTAATTCAAGGCTTTTTAGCGCTGTATGTATTAAGCATGGGGATGGGTGTGCCGTTACTGATTATTGGGACTTCTGGCGGTAAAATTCTGCCACGTGCCGGTGCCTGGATGGACATTATTAAAACCGTGTTTGGTTTCTTATTAATTTCAGTATCAATTGTAATGGTCGGTCGTATTTGGCCTGGCCTGGTGTCTGATTTAATGTGGTCGGTTTGGGGCATCGCGTTAACAGGTTACTTGATGCACCAAAATAAACTCAGCGAATTTAGCTGGAAACAGACTACCCGTGGCGTATTGTTGTTACTGACTTTATTAGCCAGCTTTTCGTATGGTTTTCAGGCACTGATGACGGCTTTTGGTCACGACGCGCCAAACGAGAGCCAAACTAACGTTGAAGGCAAAGCCACCAGTGAAGCTAATCATTTTGTGCGCATTAAATCACTTGCTGACTTAGACGTTGAGCTGGATAAAGCCAGCATTAGCGGCAAAACAGTGATGCTCGATTTATACGCCGACTGGTGCGTGGCGTGTAAAGAGTTTGAAGCGATTACCTTTAAAGACAAAGAGGTCGCTAAGCGTTTGGATCAAATGGTTTTACTGCAAGCCGACGTTACCGCCAGCGACGATATCGATATTGAGCTGCTTGAACATTATGGGGTGCTGGGATTGCCAACACTATTGATGTTTAATCAAGACGGTGAGCAGCGTGAAGACTTACGTGTAACCGGATTTATGGGGCCAAAAGACTTTGCGGCGCATTTAGACCTGTTATTAAAATAACGTAAAATATTTTCTATTTAAGTCAGCACCTTTAGTTACTAAAGGTGCTTTTTTTACATTAGCAGTTATTAAAATCATCGAAAGTTAAACTTTTTCTTATACAATATGGTTTTATACCCCTCTTTCAAGGAGTTTTATGGAACCCGCTATTCTTATCATCACCTTATTGTGCGGCATGTTGGTGAGTCGAGTCGGCTTACCGCCACTCATTGGTTACCTTATCGCGGGATTCGTACTATTCACTTTCGGCATTGAAGACTCTAGCTTACCCATTTTGCAACAATTGGCTGATTTAGGTGTCACGCTGCTGCTGTTTTCTATTGGCCTTAAACTTGATATTAAAAGTTTATTTAAAGCCGAAGTCTGGGCTGGGTCGAGCTTACATTTAATTGGTTCGATTATCTTTTTTGTTCCGGTACTCAAACTACTTGGCTTTTTAGGCATAGAGCAACTCGACGGTTTTAGCATTAATCAGCTGATGTTAGTGTCATTTGCCCTGAGCTTTTCGAGCACGGTATTTGCGGTGAAAGTGCTTGAAGACAGCGGTGATATGCAGTCGCTTTATGGCCGTGTTGCGATTGGTATCTTGATTATGCAAGATATCTTTGCGGTGATATTTTTAACCATTTCTAAAGGCAACATTCCCTCAGTTTGGGCCTTTGGCTTATTGTTATTGCCGCTTGCTCGCCCATTAATTTATAAAGTTTTCGACCGAGTCGGCCACGGTGAAATGCTGGTACTCTTTGGCTTAGTGATGGCGTTAGTTGTGGGAGCATGGTTATTTGAGGCTGTCGGCTTAAAACCCGATTTAGGTGCGCTTATTATCGGTATTTTACTGGCAGGACATGCTAAATCATCTGAGTTAGCCAAATCGATTTACTTCTTTAAAGAGCTCTTTTTAGTCGCGTTTTTCTTAACCATTGGTTTAAATGGTCTGCCCACTTTGGCCGATATTGGCTTAGCAGCCATTTTAGTGGCGTTAGTGCCCGTTAAAATAGTGATGTTTGTTTACCTGTTAACTCGCTTTAAACTGCGCTCGCGAACCTCATTGTTAGCCTCGTTTAACTTGGGTAACTACAGTGAGTTTGGCCTGATTGTGGCTGCAGTTGCGGCTTATAAGGGTTGGTTACCACCAGAGTGGTTAATCATTATTGCTGTTGCATTGAGTATTAGCTTTTTATTTGCTGCGCCACTAAACCACAGTGTCAGTAAAATTTATCAGCGCTACCAATCAAAGCTCACCAAGCTTGAGCGTCACCCGCTTCATCCTGAAGACAGACAGATTAAAATTGGTAATCCTCGCTTTTTAATTTTAGGCATGGGCCGCATTGGTTCTGGTGCTTACGATGAGTTACGCGCTAAATATACCGGTGAAATTTTAGGGATTGAGCACAAGCAAGAACTGGTGGATTTTCATCGCACTAATGACAGAAATGTTGTGCAAGGTGACGCTAGCGATACCGATTTTTGGGAAAAACTAGAACGCGCACCAAACCTTGAATTAGTGCTGTTAGCGATGCCAAATCACGTGGGTAATTTGTTTGCAGTGCAGCAACTCCACAAGCTCAATTATGAAGGTAAAATCAGTGCCATTGTACAATTTGCTGAAGACGCTGAGTCATTAAGAGACTCTGGCGTACACACGGTTTATAACTTGTATGAAGCGGCGGGTGCAGGTTTTGTTGACCATGTCATTAATGAGTTGCTTGAGTCTCCGCCTGAGCTAGTACCAGAGTTTACTGCAGTTAGTACTGCTGAAGGTGATGAAGGTGATACTGAAACCCAACACGTAAAGCAGCCATAATCCACTCGCGATAAACAAAACGCCTACCTATAAATGTAGGCGTTTTGTTTACGACACAGTATTTTCAATTTTGCTACCGATAAAAAAATCTCAGTTACAGACAAGGCAAAGTCATGCTATAACTCATCAACGTAAATTTATGTTTTCTTGTCACTCTTTAGTTGGATTTTTTGAAGTATGCCTAACCCTGCTCAGCGCGCGACTAAATTATTTGTTCAAACATTCGGCACCAAGCCTGATGAGTTATATCAAGCGCCCGGCCGAGTGAATATTATGGGTGAGCATACTGATTATAACGAAGGTTTAGCACTCCCAGCGGCAATTAATTTCCATACTGTTATTGCAGTAAAACACCGCGAGGATAATCTCTTTCGTGCGGTTACGACTGCCTTTCCTGGTCAAATTAAGCAATGGAATTTTGGTGAAGAAGGCTCTGTGGCAGCCGGCGATGATTGGAGCCATTATTTAAAATGCGTTACAGCGGCCATGAATCAATCTGGCTTACAAGCAAAAGGCCTCGATTTAGCCATTGTCGGCGACGTACCATTAGGTGCTGGCTTGTCGTCATCGGCAGCGTTAGAAATCGCCTTTGGTACCGCCATTAGCTACGCCAGCCAGTTACATTTATCACCGTTAGCCATTGCACAACTTGCTCAACGCGGTGAAAGCCAATTTATGTGTTTAGATTGCGGCATGATGGATCAAATGATCAGTGCCATGGCTGAACCTGACCACGCCTTATTAATTGACTGCTTAGAGCTCGAAAGCGAACCCGTATTGCTGCCCGAAGACCTGAGTATGATTATTATTGATACCAAACAAGACAGGCATGCGTTTACTCAACAATTTGAGCAACGTAAAAAACAAGCTAATCACATTACCCAGCTGCTGGGACTTGATTCGTTACGTGACCTGTCTTTAAGTCAACTAAACCAAAATAAATCGCTATTAGATGATAAACAGTTCCGCCGAGCGCGTCACATCATTAGTGAAAACCAACGCACCAGTAATGCCGCTCGCGCATTGCAACAAAACAATATTGCTCGCTTTAGCCAGTTAATGGCACAGTCGCAAGCATCTATGCGTGATGACTTTGACATTATTAGCCCAGAAATTGACACCCTCGTCACTATGATTTCAACCTTGATAGGTGAGCAAGGTGGCGTACGCATGAGTGATGGCTGTGTCCTTGCATTAGTGAGCCATGATTTAAGCGATGATGTGATTAATTTAGTTGAAAATCAATTCTTTGCTAAAACAGGCATTGAAGCAACAATTCACTTATGTTCAGCCAGTGGCGGTGCAGGACGCATCCGCTAGAAATAACAATTAGAGAGGCGTAAATGGTACGTTTTAGTGTGCTGGAACCTTGGCAAGATCCTCGTGGTGGCGAGATTGAGCGGGTTAGGATAGATAATGGCATCATCGCACTTGAAGTATTAAGTCTAGGCGGCATCATTCGATCATTATGGACACCCGATCGCAATGGTGAGCGTAAAAATATTGTTTTAGGCTGTGATAGTGCAGAAGATTACTTAACTCAACAAGCGCATTTAGGCGCTGTTGCTGGGCGTTACAGTAATCGCATTGCGAATGGCACAATGCAATACCAAGACCAGCGCTATTCACTTAGCGTTAATCAAGCTACCAACTGTTTACACGGTGGTTCAGAAGGCTTTAACCGCAAAATATGGCAATTAGGCACTCTAAGTGATGGCGTGCGCTTAACCCTTAAAAGCCCTGACGGCGACATGGGGTTCCCAGGTAATTGCACTGTGCAATTAGATTACCGCCTAGCCGGAAATAATTTGTACATTGAAATACTCGCCAGCACCGACAAAGCCTGTCCAATAAGCTTAACTCAACACAGCTACTTTAATTTAGACGGTAACCGCAGCAACACCAATGCAGAGCATACTCTGCAAGTGGATGCGACCCGCTACCTCACCATGAATGATGTGGGCGTCCCCACTGGCATTGAAGCAACGGCTGGCAGCGACCTTGATATGGCGACAGCTACACCCATGTCGGTACAAACACAGCGCGCCGCATTGGCAGCCACTAACGGTTTTGATCACTGTTATGTACTTGATAACCCAGGAGCGGATTTACAACGCTTTGGCTGTTTAGCCAGCCCAAATAGCGGCCGCAATATGACGGTTTACACCAATCAACCTGGCGTGCAGGTATATGGGGCGAACTTTTTACAAGGCACTGTCGCGAAAAAGCAGCGAGTACTTGTAGACCATCAAGCTGTGTGTATTGAACCGCAAATGCTGCCAGACTCGCCAAATCAACCGAGTCTGCCTGGCGCAAGCGAGGTATGGATAACACCAGACAAGGTGTACCATCATATGACGCGTTATCAGTTCGATGTTGAATAATTTGCACCCCAAACCCACATTTAACGCCGAAGATATCGGCCAAATCGCCGTCGGGGCTTTTGCCCTGTCGGTGCCGATTGCATTTTCTGAAGAAGCCTGGCGCTTGTCGGCCAGTTTACCGACACTCAATTTGGTTCTGGTGGTATTGCTGTCGTTGGCGTTTATTACTTTATTTGCTTATCAAAGCGTGTTTCAGGCCAATATTGTTAATCGTCGAGGGGCGTTTTTATTGCGGGTGGTGGCAGCGTATTTGTTGACGTTATTAGTGGTAGGCATAGTGTTATTGGCATTAAATAAACTGCCGTTGCTAACCGACCCTATTTTAGCCTTAAAGCGCATTATTTTAATTGCGATGCCTGCATCGATGGGCGCAATTATTGTCGACAGTTTCGATAAAGAATAATTGCTAACGGCGAGCATTTAGCACAAAAACAAACGGCATAAAGAATCGTCATTCTTTATGCCGTTTTGATAACCAGACAAACCACGAAAAACCAATTATTAATATCAATAACAATAACTTGTTTACGCGATTAATCGTCTAGGTTATCACCCATTTCGTCGTAATTATCGTCATCGTCGTCATCAGAATCATCAAAATCTGGTATATCATCATCTGAATCTGCAACTTCATCTGGCTCAGCCACTGGTTTGGCTTTGCGAGGTGGTGCCGTATCTGGCACTTTTGACAAATCGATCCGTGATTGGTGCTTTGACATAAACTCAGCGCGAGCAGCTTTCCAAGCATCCCCAAACTCAACCATTGCGGCTGCTGTTTGTTCGTCATCTAAGTCATGTAAATTAGCTTTAACGATGTCTTCTACAAATTCAACAATGGTGTTTCGCACTGTGTGGAACATGTAGACGCGCCCAGGAGACGCTTGTGGTAATTGGCCATCATAAACGACGATAGTATTGCCTTTCGACGTTCTTAACTCACCAACCCAAAGTTTTTTTGCTGTGTTATACATATATGCTAACGCCCTTAAATCAACACATATTCTAAAAATGATGCAGTGTGCTGGGCAATAAAACACCCAATCTGCACCACGATTATCTGTTCTGTATTTACGTGGGTATTTAAACAGAATATTTCTGAGAATCAATGCCTAAAACGATGAATTTTTCGCGTAATCGCATAAAAACAACAATCTTAGAAAAATTTCTTCACATCAAGACCAGTCCCCTTATTAAAAGTATGGCTATTGACCAACTCAATAGACCGAGTTAATCACTTTGATAACTGGACCTCGATAACTGGACAATAGCCTAAATAAATCAGCCTTCAAGTTTTTTATCTAAAAAATATTATCGGTATCACCCTGTTGTTGAAACATCTTTACTGAACAGCTAAATCCAACACAATTTTGCCTTTATGTTTGCCAGACTCCATTAACTGGTGTGCTTGTACTACCTGCGCAAAAGGAAACACACTGTCGATTGGAATGCTCATAGCACCACTGTTTAATAATGGCCATACGTGCTCTGCTAGGCCTTGAGCTATTTGTGCTTTATTGGCAACACTTTGTGGCCGCAGTGTTGAACCTGTCCACACCACGCGTTTTGCCATAATACGGAAAATATCGATAGTTGCTTGTGGGCCGCGCTGCATCGCTACTGACACCATGCGTCCATCGGTGGCTATCGCTTTGAGATTTTCATTAATAAAGTCACCACCGGCGATATCCATAATCACATTCACGCCAACGCCCTGGGTAGCCGCTAAAATAGGCTCAACAAATGGCTCCTCGTTGTAATTAATCGCAACACTGGCACCTTGATCTAAACAGTATTGGCATTTTTCAGCACTGCCCGATGTCGCAAAAACTTTAGCCCCTAGACGACTGGCCATTTGAATCGCGGTCGTACCGATACCACCTGAGCCACCATGAATTAACACGCTCTCTCCCGCTTTAAGCCCTGCGCGAATAAACAAGTTACCCCACACGGTAAAAAAGGTCTCAGGTAGCCCTGCCGCTTGCACATAACTGTAACCCGTCGGAATAGGTAAGCAATGGGCCGCGTAAGTGTTCACTAACTCGGCATAGCCACCGCCGGGGACTAAAGCACACACTTTATCGCCCACTTGCCACTGTGTTACATCCTCTGCCACCGAGACGATTTCACCCGCAACCTCTAAACCAATAATAGGGCTCGCTCCAGCTGGCGGCGGATAGGCTCCGACACGCTGCTTAATGTCTGGGCCATTAACACCTGCGGCATGCACCTTAATGGTCACCTGGCCTGCTGACGGTAAATCGAGGGTTGACTGTGCCATGGTCATGACGCTGGGTTCACCGGGCTGTTCAACAGTCACATGGGTAAATTGTCTGTTATGTGTTGCCATAAATGTTGTCTCAATTTAGTGTTATTAAAATGTAAGCAGATATAGGTAGGCTGTTATTTGGTCAATTGTTTGTTTACAAAATCAGCACAATTTTCAAGAAAACGAACAATAAACGTCTTTAAACACCCAAATAGGTTGCCTATATTAGCTGAACCTTTACTATACCCGACCGCTTAAACCATGGAGCAAAATGCTTGATAAAATATCTATCATTTATACTGTTGTTAGCCAGTATTCACGCCCATGCTACGCCGATTCGGATTGCATCAGATATTTGGTGCCCCTATGTTTGCGAAAATCAAAAAGGCTATATTGTAGAATTAACACAACGTGCTTTTGAAATCCAAAACCAAAAAGTTGAGTTTATAACTATTCCGTATAAACGCGCCTTAGTTGAGCTACAAAGAAACAATATTGATGCCGTGTTAGCTTTAACCCCAAGCGCCATTGCCAATAATAATTTAGTGAGTGCGAATGTTGTTTTAGGCTATAACACTAATGACTTCTATACCTTAGTCGACAGCCAAGAATCGTTTAGCTATATATCAGATCTTAATTTTACCCAACAGGCTGCGGTCGTGACGGGTTACGATTATGGTGTAGAACTTGATGCTTGGCTAAACGCACACACCAACAGTTACTTTGCCTCTGGCAGCGACCCCTTAGCGATGAACATCATTCGACTAGTAAAAGGCCGTCATTCGGTGATCATCGACAACAAAAATGTCATTGAGTACACCGCGAGTCAATTAAACTTAAGTCAACAATTGCGTTATGCAGGTACGATAGGCAAACCAGTGCCCTTATATGTAGGATTTAGTCAGCAAAATCAGGCAAATGCCATTATATTGGCAAACGGCATTGCATTGCTTAAAGACAACGGTGAATATCAAAGTATTATGAATAAATACAAGCTATTACCAAAAATATCTTATGACAAGTCACGCTATAAACACTTGCACAAGTACCTCCCTGTGCTTAATTGATGTCGCTACCCCCCTTTTTATCTCCAAATCCCATTGGTAATACGCAAGATTTGGTAACACTATTTCACTGTATATTCATTCCAACTTAGTTACACTCTGCCCATAAAAAATACAATAAGTCATCATTTTGGGAATATTGGCACCTGCTCACAGGTGTTTGAGGAATGTTTATGCGCGTATATCGCCAACTGCTGTTATTGGCCTTTACCAGTTCAGTCATTTTTACCGGCTCGGCTTCAGAAATTGTTCAAAGCAAAGGCCATTTTGAAGATAAGTTTCGTCAGCTTGAAGAAAGCCTACCCACCGCAAATGGTTACCGCAACGCAGCAGGCGAGCCAGGAAAAGACTATTGGCAACAGCAAGTTGACTACAAAATCAATGTCACGTTAGATGAAACAAAGCGCCGCATTGAAGGTGAGCAAGTCATTACTTACCACAACAATTCTCCGTATAAGCTTAAATATCTGTGGTTACAGCTAGAGCAAAATCGTTTTAAATCCGACTCCATCGCTGAGCGCAGCAGCACCTTTAATGGTGTTGATGGCAGTGTGAGCGCGGCGAACACTTATGGCGACAATGCATTTGCAAAAATCAGCCTACAAGATCTGCGTCGCCAACAATTTTTAGCCGACAACAGTCTTGGTTACCAGATAACAGCAGTAACCGATGCAAACAAAAAACCATTAAAATACACCATTGTCGGCGCTCAAATGCGTATCGATTTACCCAAGCCGTTACCTCACAATCAATCCACTAAACTCAATATAAATTACAGCTACAATATTTTAGAAGAGGATGCCGTTGGGGCTCGCTCGGGTTATGAACACTTTCCTGACGATGAGCGTGAAGGTGGCAATGACATCTTTTTATTAGCCCAATGGTTTCCACGAGTCGCTAGCTATTCTGACTACGAAGCGTGGCACAACAAAGAGTTTTTAGGCAGTGGTGAGTTTACCCTCGAGTTTGGTAATTACGATGTCAGTATGACCGTACCGAGCGACCATATCGTCACAGCCACAGGCGTATTACAAAACAGCAAAAACGTACTTTCAGCTACACAGCTTAAGCGTTTAGAAAAAGCAAAAACCGCTGAAAAGCCAGTGTTTATAGTCTCGGCAGATGAAGCACTCGCCAATGAGTCGAGTACGGCTAAAGGCACTAAAACATGGCACTTTAAAGCTGACAATGTTCGCGACTTTGCATGGGCATCATCGCGTAAATTTATATGGGATGCACAAGGTTATCAGCAAAAAGACAGCCAAAACCCCCACGTGATGGCAATGTCTTTTTACCCCAAAGAAGGCGGCGAGCTGTGGCAGCGATATTCAACGGCCTCGGTGATCCATACACTTAAGGTTTATTCGCGTTTTACCTTCGACTATCCCTACCCTGCAGCCATTAGTGTTAATGGACCGGTTGGCGGCATGGAATACCCAATGATCAGCTTTAATGGCCCGCGCACCATTTGGCATGACGATGAAAGCCGCACCTATACCTTGTCTGAAAAACAATTCTTAATTGGCGTAGTTATCCACGAAGTCGGCCATAACTACTTCCCGATGATTGTAAACTCAGACGAGCGCCAATGGACCTGGATGGACGAAGGCTTAAACAGCTTTTTAGACGGTATTGCCACCCGCGAATGGGACCCAGATTTACCCTGGGGGCGTGAGCCAAGTGACGTGACCGAATACATGAAGTCAAACGTGCAAGTGCCTATTATGACCCAGTCAGACAGTGTGTTGCAGCTTGGGCCAAATGCTTATATTAAACCAGCTGTAGCATTAAATATTTTACGTGAAGTGATACTAGGCCGTGAGCTATTTGACTTTGCCTTTCAAGAATACAGCCACCGTTGGATGAACAAACGCCCAACACCGAGCGATTTTTTCCGCACCATGGAAGAAGCCTCTGGGGTTGATTTAGATTGGTTTTTCCGTGGCTGGTTTTACACCACTGACCATGTGGATATCTCACTCGACCGCATTTATAAACTGCGCCTAGACACTAACAATCCAGACATTGATTTTGAGCGCCGTCGTCAAGACTATCAAGCCAAACCCATGCCTTATTCTGTTGAGCGTAATCAACAAAGTGGCCAAAAAACCTGGGTTGACCTGAACTCCGACAATCTTGATTATCATGACCAACATGATCAATTTAGCGTCACCAATAAAGAGCGAAATAAGTACAACAAAAAACACGCTGAGCTCGACCCGTGGGAGCAACAAGTACTGGCACGAGCGCTAAAAGAAGATAAAAACTACTACGTGTTTAACTTTGCTAATCTTGGTGGTCTCGTGATGCCTATCCTGCTCGAGCTAACCTTCGAGAATGGCAACACTGAATCGTTAGTGTTGCCGGCTGAAATTTGGCGCCGTTCACCATCACAGGTCAGTAAGCTGATTGTGACCGATAAAGACAATATCCTGGTCTCTGCCGTGATTGACCGCCGTGGTGAAACAGCCGACGTCGATATTGAAAACAACTATTATCCGCGGCAAATTATTCCATCACGCATTGAAGCCTTTAAAGAGGAAGAGCGTAAGGGCAATAAATATCGCGACATTATGCATGACAACAAAGAAGCGTTGAAAGAGCCTGAGATTAAGGCGAAAAAGAAATGATGCGCCCATTAATCAGTTTAGTATTAATCAGCATGATGAGTTTAGGTTTACTTGCGGGTAAAGCCTTTGGCCACCAGCAAAAAGAAGCCTACACCAGTATTGTGTTTAATCAGCGCAGCGGCATGCTAGAAATTCAACATCGTTTTTATCTACACGATGCTGAACATGCCGCCCAACAAGTGATCGATAAAAACACGGATTTGATCAGCGATCCGGTTGGACGCGATGCCTTTGCGTATTACGCTATTTCAACCTTTGCCATGCAAGATCAACAACAGCAACCGCTCACACTGACTTATGTTGGCACCGAGTTGGAAGGTAAGTATTTGTGGGTGTATCAAGAAACCCCGATAACGGCAGATATGGATGGGTTTTACCTTAAAATGACTGCACTACAAGAGTTGTGGTCAGATCAAACCAACCACATCAATGTAGAGCGTAATAAGCGCGTCACCTCGGCAAGGCTACACATTGCTGACTCATGGCACTACATTGAAGTGGCTAAACCGGCCAAGTAACTCAATCTATTCAATAGATAGCACTTCTGCACTGTGAATCGTTATTACGGCTCCTATAAGTTTAGTTATAGAGGCTGTTAACTTTTCACAATGTCATCTAGCGCATCGGCTAAGGTTGAATACGTTACGCACTGGACACCATCGGGCTTAAAGCCTGCTTTTGCCAGGGTTTTCAGCGGCTGAAATTGAAAGTCAGCCAACAAGACTCGGGTGTTATCGTGCTTACATTTGGCAATGTATTTGTATAACGCCGCAACACCGCCAGAGTCTAAAATAGACACCCCATCGAAATACAATACCACGCCATCTTGTTCGGCACTTAAATGAACCAACTCACCAAAGACGCCATCGGCAGCAGCAAAAAATAATGGCCCGTTAATTTTAAACACTTTCCAGCGTGGTGGCAGTTCAACATGGATGTGTTTTTTCTGCTCGCTAATGTCTTGCACTTTGGTCATGTCGGCCACTTGCTTCATAAATAACAACGAAGCCAAAATAATCCCGGCGCTGATCGCTATCACCATGTCGAAAAATATGGTCAGTAATAAACACACCATCAACACCAGTACTTCACTGGCAGGGGCTTTTTTGACTAAATGAATAATCTTAGGCGCTTCGCTCATGTTCCACGCCACCATGATAAGCAGTGCTGACATGCCCGCCATAGGAATATAAGCCAAAATGGCACTCAAGGATAACAACGACACCAATACCACTAGCGCGTGTATCATGGCGGCTACTGGGCTTACCGCGCCCGATTTAAAATTGGCTGCAGAACGAGCAATTGCCGCAGTCGCGGTAATCCCGCCAAAAAATGGCGTAATAATATTGCCGATACCCTGGCCCAATAATTCACTATTGGCACTGTGCTTTTTACCTGACATACCGTCTAGCACTACCGCGCACAGTAACGACTCAATTGCGCCCAACATAGCAATGGCAAATGCCGCTGACAATAAATCGCTGACTAATTGCCAACTAAACGCCAATGGCGCTTCGCCGACTTGCGATCGCAACCAGGGCCATTCAAAGTCAGGTAACATCGATGGGATCCCTGCGCCAATAGAGCCGTCGGCTAAGGTAAAACTGAAGGTTGAGCCAATCGTCGCGACATGAAACCCTAACAGATTTAACATCAAAGCCACGATGCTGCCTACCACTACTGCGGGTAAATGCGCAGGCACCGCTATCTTAAGCTTTGGCCACAAAATAAACACCACTAAGGTGCTTAAACCCACCAGCAACGTCGGCCCAGAAAACCCCGGTATTTCTTGGGTTAAGGTGGCCACTTTACCCACAAAGCTTTCAGGCATTTCTGTAATGTTCAATCCAAAAAAGTCTTTTACTTGCAGCACAGCAATAACAACGGCAATCCCGCCAGTAAAACCTAACGTCACTGACTCAGGAATGTATTGAATAAAGCGACCCAGGCGAAACAACGCCATGATAATCAGCATCACTCCAGATAAAATACTCGCAAGTAACAGCCCAGACAGGCCATATTGCTGCACGATAGGATAAAGAATGACCACAAACGCGGCCGTTGGCCCAGATACGCTATAACGCGAGCCCCCAGTTAGCGGAATAATTAATCCGGCAATAATGGCGGTGTATAAGCCGTATTGCGGCGCCACGCCAATTGCAATAGCCAATGCCATTGCCAGGGGAATGGCAATAATACCAACGGTTAACCCTGCTAATAAATCTTTAGAAAATACAGCAATGCTGTAGGGATTGTCTTTTAAGGACTCTCGGAGCGCATGCCCGATACGAAGAGAAAATAAATGTGTGCGGTATTTCATTGAGGCGATCCCATAACCTAGGCGGTATAAAAGATACCCCTCATTATAGGCCGATTGCGCGCTAGCACAATCAAATTAAGTTACCACCTGATGATAATTTTATTATCATCACATTATAATAATACCAATAAAAAAGCCACGCTAGGTGGCTTTAGTGATTAACTCGGTCATTAGCTCAGTGACATCAAAATAAGATTAACCCGCAGTAAAGTCGATAGACACCTTACGACCGCGATTGGTTTCAATATTTTGATACTGCCAATCATATTGTTTAATGAGGCGTGTAGTGAGCTCAAGCCCTAAGCCAAAACCCAAATCTTCACTGCTGTTCGCGTAAGATTCGCACTGATTAATAATACTGACAGTGTAACCCTTCTGCACAATGCTCACGCTGCCCTTCATGGTATGTTGTAGTGCATTGCGGATAAGATTGGTCATAATAATCCGACATAACGTGCCCGGTAGCTGTTGAACAGACTCATCGGTTTCAATGCTAATGTCGATATCTTTACCTTTGGCTAAATAGGCCAGCTCACTCACTAACTGGCGAATAAGCTGATCTAAACTCACCTCAATAATGGGTAAACTTTTACCTTCACGCCGATTTAACCACAATAAGGTTTCGGTTAAATCAGTCATGGTCAGTCCTGCACGCTCAATGCGATCAACTACTTGCGCTTGTTTTTCAGTGTTCGCCCCTTTGGCAATTAGCTTTTGCAGTAGTTCTGTATTGGTACGGATCACTGCAATAGGGGTGCGCAGCTCATGGCTGGCATAACTCAAAAACTGTTGCTCGCGCGATAAACTGTCTTGCACTGTACTTAAGCTGGTTTTGATGATTGTTGCTAAAGTATTAAGTTCGCTGTAATGAAAATCTGGCGTAGGTTGCTCAAGCTGTTGAGTATTGAGGCCTTTGGCCCAGTTTTTGAGCCTTTCTACCGGCAGTGTTATCCGGCGCATCACCCAAATGAGTACGACAGCAAAAGCAATAATGCCTGATATTGCCGTGAGCAAAATGATTAAAAAATAAGGGAGGCCATTTCGCTTAAAGGCACCTATTTTGTTGCGTTCAAATACGGTGGAGACAAAGCGTGTTTCTGCGCCGTATTGTACTTTCATGGTAAAATAGCCTACATCAGGCGGAGTAATGAAATTACCGCCCACAATGGCCTTATTTAACACATTGAATTCTGTTGGTGGCGTTAGCATGATTTGCCGCACGTTTTCGGGGATATCTTGCCAGCGACTGGCAACCGTAAACGATTCAAACTGATAGGGCTTTCCGTCTGATACATTTTGTTGCTGCCCTTGGGCATACATCGACACTCGCAGAGACGAATCCATACCTGCAGTAAAGTAATGTAAGCTCAGTGCCGACAAAATCAATATGGTACCTACGCCGGTAACCAACATTGCCAACAATACATATAAGCGAATACTCGGGAGTATTTTCATTACTGTTCAGATCCCTTAATTGCAAAACCATAACCGCTAATGGTGTGCAGTAATTTATGCTCATGCTCGGCATCGATGTGTTTACGCAAATTAAAGATGTGTACCTTTAAGCTATTACTATCAGGTTGATCATCGCCCCACACTGTTTGCATTAATTTTTCCCGCGACACCGGGTTTGGGCTAGCCCGCATCAGTACGGTTAAAATTTTTAATGCGGTCGGCGACAGTTTTAATTCGATATTGTTACGAAAAGCTTGCTTTTTTTGTATATCAACAACTAAATTAGCGACCGCCAAACGCTGCACCTGACCACTGCGGCGACGAGCCAACACTTTAATCCTGACGATGAGTTCTTCCATGGCAAATGGTTTTACCAAATAATCATCTGTACCATTGGCAAAACCAGTGAGCTTGTCATCTAGGGTGTCACGTGCCGTGAGCATTAATACAGGTACATCAATGCCTTCAGCTCGGATAGACTCACACACTTGTAGACCATTCATTTTGGGTAAATTTAAATCCAAAATAATCGCGTCGTAATGATTTTGCTGAATTAAATGCAGCCCAGCTAACCCATTAGCACTGTGATCGCACAAGATATCTTCGAGTTCTAAATACTCGATAACCGCTGTCGCGAGGTCGAGATCATCTTCGACCAGTAATAACTGTAATTTATCAGCTGTCATCGAGCAGACTCCTTAAGGTTATGCTACCGCTGTTGCGTCATGATTAGGGCGTAACTTATTCATGATATTGGCGATAAAACCCTTTATTTCACATTGAATCAACAACAATGACGGTGTCAAAATCAAGGTGATCACTGTGGCAAACAAAATACCATACCCAAGTGCTGCCGCAGCCGGAATTAAGAACTGTGCTTGTAATGAGGTTTCACCTAATAATGGTGCTAACCCTGCAAACGTGGTCACCGATGTTAATAATACGGCACGTAAACGTCCGGTGCATGACTCAACAATCGCATCATGTACCGACAAGCCTTCTTCTTTAATCAATTCATTAAAGCGCGACACCAATAATAGACTGTCGTTTACCACCACACCACTTAAGGCCAATATACCATTTAACGATAAAATACTGATGGTTAAGTCGTTCCACCAATGGCCTAAAATCGCGCCAACTACACCAAATGGAATCGCGGTCATAATGATCATTGGCTGCACATACGACTTAAGCGGAATGGCTAATAAGGCATAAATCGCAATCAACGCCAGCACAAACATCGACCCTATTGAACTTGTGGTTTCGGCTTGTTGTTCAGCTTCACCAGCAAAATTAAAGCTCACGCCTGGGTATTGCACTTCAAGTTGTGGCACTAACGACTGCTGTAATTGGCTCACTAACTCATTAGAGGCAATCTTATCTTTATCTAACACCGCGCTAATATACACCGCACGTTGGCTATCAATACGGGTGATACTTGATGGCTGATAGTCATTAAAAATATCGGCAACATGGCTTAATGGCACTATGGTACCGTCACTGGTGCGAACATTAGCTAGTTTGACATCAGCAATGGTTTGACGGTCTTCATCGGGGTAACGTACGCGAACTTTTACTTCGTCTTTACCGCGTTGGAAACGCTGTACCACGCCACCACCAAATGACTGCAATACTTGCCCAGATAAGGTTTCGGTATCAAATCCAAGGGCGCGACCCTGAGCGGTTAATTCAAAGCGGTATTGTGGCTCACCTAAATCTAGGTTGTTATCGATACCACTGACGCCGTCCATGGTTTCGATAGCCGCTTTTAATGCCTTACCCGCAGCAAACACTGACTCGGTATCGCTGGCTTTAATCTCTACTTTAAAGTTATCGAGCATTTCTCTTTTAGCTAACACTTTTAGCTTTTTAACCCCTTCCATTTGGCCAACTGCTTCGGTCCATTTTACGGTAAATTCTTTTAGGGCATACGGCGCACCTGATGCTAACTCAACGATTACCTGACCAGAGTCACTACTGCTTGCCAGTACATGTAAACTCGAAAGGTAACTCGCAGTGTCATCACTATATTGGGCAGAAAGCTGAGCATCTACGCGTTTAGCAGCAGCTTCTAAGGTGGTTAAGTTTTTATAGGTTTGACCAAAGCTGGCATCATTTTGCATAGAAAAATCAGCTACAGCGGTGTCGCCAGTAATATCAGGGAAAAACGCCACCCTAACACTGCCTGTGATTGGCATGCCTGCTACCACAATAAATACCGCAATAAACACCATCACCACGGCGTAACGAAAACGCAGGGCAAACTCAATTAATGGCTGGTAAATTACTCGGCTAGACCACTTTAAACCACTGTCGGCAGCATGCTGAATATGGTTAAACCATGATTTTTTAGCACGCTTTTTAGTATCAATATGGGCAAGATGCGACGGTAAAATAAACTTAGATTCCACCAGCGACAACATTAAACAAATTGCCACAACCGTACCAAACTGAGCATAAATTTGCCCTAGGCGCCCTTCCACATTGGCTAACGCCACAAACGCGACCACAGTGGTTAACACGCCAAAAATAGTCGGTGTGGCTACTTTGAGGGTGCCTTTAATGGTGTTATCGATGTTATCGCCGTATTTTTGTCGGGTACTATATACGCTCTCACCGACGACAACTGCGTCATCCACCACAATACCCAGCGCCATAATAAAGCCAAAGGTGGTCATCTCATTTAGGGTTAAGCCTGCAAAATTGTTGGTCATGAAAAACAAGGTGCCAAAGAACACAAACGGCAACCCTGCTGCCACCCAAAACGCTACGCGAAGGTTTAAAAATAACGCCAAAATGATAAACACTAACGCAATACCGCTTAGGGCATTTTTAACCAATAAGCTTAAACGTTCGGTAATAAGGGTACTTTTGTCATACCAAGAGGCAATACTGACATTTTCAGGTAATGCACTCGAGTTACGCCATTTTTCAACCACTTGCTTGGCTTGTTCGACAATATTAACGATGTCGCCGTTTTCATCCATGACAATCTGAATCGCGCTTGAGTTGACATTGTTATAACGCGACAATACAAAGGTGTCGTCGGCAAACTCATCTTTTACCGTGGCGATATCGCCTAAGGTAATTAGCGACCCTTGGCTGTTAGTAATGATGGGCAGCGCCATGAAATCTTGCTTTTGATACGCCTGATCTGACACTTTTAAGCGTACAGTTTTGTCGTCATTGTATAAGCTGGTCGAAATTGATGTCGCAGATTCTGCGTTAACGGCATTGGCAACAGACTCTAAGGTTAATCCATAGGCTTGTAGCTTAGCTTCATCGACTTCAATCGAAATCATTGGCTCAGCTTTGGCTTTAATCTCAAGGTCGTGAATCGCATCCTGGCTTAAAAGATCTGTCTTTAATTGCTCAGCTAATGCCTGCAATGTTATCCGGTCTGTATCACCATAAATCTCAATCCAGAGCGCGTGATCTTGCAAGCGCATCTTGTCGATTACCGGGTTTTCAGCTTCAGTAGGAAAGTTATAAATTGCATCGACATTGGTTTTAATGTCGGTTAGCAAGGTATCTAAATCATACGAACTGGTTTTCTCAATAATCACACTACTGCCATCGGCATTAGAGGTTGAGGTGATGCGTTTAATTCCAGGGACGGTTTCTAAAGCATCTTCAATTTTAATTGCTATACCTTCTTCGGCAAGCACAGGATCGCCACTGTCGTAGGTGACAGACACGGTGACACGATCAGGCTCTAGGCTCGGAAACGCCTCTTTACGCAAGTTATTAAGTGAGAATAAACCGACAACAATCATGCCAATCAATAACAAGTTAGCGGCAACTGAGTTTCTGGCAAACCAGGCTATTGCCCCAGTGTGAGTCGATTGAGGATTAGACATCACTATACCTCTTCCTTAGCAAGCACTTTGGTGCCGACTTTAAAGTTACTCAATGGGCGTTTTACAATTTGCATTTTGGCTGGCATGTCTTGTTTATTTGTCATCGGTGTCACATAAACAAAACCGCCTTTTTCAAATGCAATATTGGCTGCGGACTTCGCTAATAAACCTTTATCGTCAACAAACCAAATATCACCTTGCTGCGAAATAGCCGATGAAGGTAATTGCCATAAGTTAGTTAACGACTTACCTTGAATGTTAGTTTTAACAAAGGTACCTGGGTACAAATCGGTTTGCTGTGCAAGTGGGTCGTCAACTACCACAACCAATGAACGTTGACGGCTTGTTTCAGTTAAATGTTGCTCTACGCGCTCAATATAGCCTTGCCATTGATATTGGCCATCTGTGCTTTGTAACGTGACATTCCAAGGCGTTTTAGCTAACTCTGCGTTATCAAATGCGGGTAAGTTTCTCCATTGCATTTCAGACAAAGGTACGTTGATTTCAACTTCTGCCACACTGTACAAGGTGCCAAGTTCAGTGCCGGTTTGCACGTAGCTGCCTGGCTGAATATTACGGCTAATAATCAATGCATCAAATGGCGCTGTGATTTGGGTGTAGGCCAAATCTTGTTGGGCTTTTTTAAGCGTAAGCTTGGCGTTGTCTAATGCCGCTTTGGCCTGGGCTAATTGTGGCGTGCGCAATACGAGCGGTGATGCTGGCTCGCCAGACAAACCTGAACGTAACCACTCCGCTTTGGCTTGTTCGCCTTCGCGTTGTTCTTCTAATAAATCAAGTTCTGCTTGGGCGACGTCAGATTGCGCTTGAGTGACCGCTTGTTGATAACTGGTGTCATTGATTTGACCTAATACCGTGCCTTTTTTGATCACCTGGCCAGATTCAAATTGACGATTTAGCTCAATCACCTTTCCGCTGACTTCAGCACTTAAGGTGAGCTCAAAGCGCGGTTTTGCTTCACCAAAACCAATCACTTCAGCTTGGTATTCCTGACCATTAACGGCGACGACACCGACTTGAGGCAATAAGGTTACTGGCGCACTTTTTTCAAGTGGCTTGGCCGGAGCTTCAGCAGCGGGAGCTTTTTGATTAGGCGCCGGCGGCAATTTAGAGGCGGTATAACCTAATGCTGCAAATATGCTGCCCACAGACAATACAGTGATGATGACGTTCATACGGTTAAATTTCATGCGGATACCCCTAGACCTAATGCCAGGCCTAAATCAATACGGTTAACAAGACGGTTATAAATGGTGGTGGCAAGCTGCGCTTCAATATCATAGGTTTGCTGCTGCACTGTGAGTAGGTCAAAAATATCAACCAAACCTTGGCGATACTTTTCTTCGTAACTCACAAAACTACGCTCAGCACTCATTTGTGCCTCGGTTAAATATTGTTGTTGTTTAGCCAGTGAATACTCTTGGCCAACGCTGTTTTCAACTTCGTTGACTGCGGTTAATAAGGTGTCCTGATAAATCCAATAACTTTGCTCGGTGGTTAAGCGCGCCAATTCGGCTTGCGACTTTAACAACCCCCCTTGAAATAACGGCGCAGATAACTGCCCAAGCGCACTCCACAGTGGCCCTGTAAGTAGCGCGTCACTTGGCGACTCTGCCATGTCGGTTAAACTGGCAGATAAACTGATAGACGGTAACATCGCTTTATACGCGGCATCGGTACGTAATGATTCTGCTTCGATATTATAAAATGCGGTTTTAATGTCTGGACGGCGGCCAAGGTTTTGCTCACCCAGTACACTTATTGGGTTAATTACTGCTGGAAATTTCACGGCGATATTGGCGGCTAACTCTTCGCCGGTCCATTGCCCGGTTAATAGGGTTAAGTCACGTTTACTTTGGGCAAGCTGCTCTTGGTAACTCGCTAATGTTGCGCGAGTGCTCGCCGCGCTAGTATTGGCATTATCAAGGTCTTCTAAACTGCCTAAACCCACACGATAGCGCGCCATAATCAGTGCCTGATTGTTTTCAAGTACTGCTAAACGCTGGGTTTCAATCGCTACTAATTGCTGTTGTAAACTGATGTCTAACCAACTGCGCATCACATTGGCAGCCACTAAATCTTTGGCACTTTGTAAACTGGCTTGCGAGCTTGCAATATCTTTTAGGGCAGCATTGCTGCTGTCGGCAATTTTTTGCCATAAATCTAATTCCCAGCTGACGGTGATGTCGGTGGTGTAGCTGTCGTCACTGTCTTCGGTTGATGAGCCGCTAAAGCCCGCATCAACCGATGGTAAGCGACTTGCAGAGGTAATACCGTGCTGGGCATATGCCATATTTAATGCCACAACGCTTTGTTGCAAACTCGGATTGTTTTCAAGTGCGCTAGTAATAAACTGCTGTAACTCAGGCACGTTAACAAGGTCGGTCAATGTCGCCACGGCAACGGTTGAAGATGCTTCGGTATCACGTTGCTTTGACTCAGCCAATAGCTGCGCCAATAAGCGCTCACTAAGGTCAGCCTCAGTTTGACTCGCTTGGTCACTATAATTGGCATAATCGACGCTGCTGCAGCCCAAAAGGGTCGACACCATCAGTGCGAGCATTGCGTTACGTAAAGCCGGTTTTACCATCATGATTTGCGCCTCAAAACGTGTGTATTACACCATAATGGCACTAGCATAACGAAAGGCAGGTTAAGGAGGGGTTAAGATGGAAGGCAAAGATAAAAAAGCACACCTAACTAGGCGTGTTTCAGCCACTAAACCTACTTATACCATTGCGCATTAATAAGAGCGCATTAATAAGAGATCATTTACTAACGCAATGGTATTACACTTAATGCCCTTTTAAACGCCGGCT
Source organism: Shewanella saliphila (assembly GCF_014648295.1). Classification (GTDB taxonomy): domain Bacteria; phylum Pseudomonadota; class Gammaproteobacteria; order Enterobacterales; family Shewanellaceae; genus Shewanella; species Shewanella saliphila. The sequence continues at coordinate 134,368 of NZ_BMQV01000003.1, read as the reverse complement.
CAGGGCGCTTTGGCTGATCCCCAATATTTGCGCTGCGGCAGTTTGATTATTGGCGGTGCGGCTCATGGCTTCATCGACTAATGCCTGATTCATTTGTGCAATAGTTGGCAGTTGTTTGGGGAAAATAATGCCGTCATGAGGAGCATCATTCATCGATTTATGTTCATTAATCGCTTCCATAAAAGGGCTGGTATTAAGGGCAATACCGTCGCTTCTGCTCACGGCATCAAACACCATGCCTTTGAGTTCGTGCAAGTTGCCTGGAAAGTCATAACTGGCCAACTTCGTGGCTAAATCTGCAGGTTGTAGTGGTGCGGGTAAATTCATTTCTGTCGCCGCTAAGGCAATAAAATGATTAATCAACATTGAAATATCTAAGCGTCGCTCAACTAATGTTGGTAATTTAATTTTATGGGCGCGCAGACGATATAAGAGATCACTTCTAAACTTACCCGCTTGGTGAAGTTTACGTAAATCATCTTGAGTGGACACCACAAATTTACATTTTACTGGGTAAGCCGTGTCGCTACCTAAAGGATAGTATTGTTTGGTTTCTAACAAGGTCAGCAGCTTAACCTGTGCATCGAGCGGCAATGCACCTATCTCATTAAGATAAAGCACTCCACTGCCTACCTGGTGCAGTAACCCCGCAACAGCCTCTAGCTCGCCATTATTATGATGATAGAGTTTGCCACACATTTTTTGCTCAAAGTATTCACTGCTAATGCCTGAAAGATTAATACTCAGTAACGGTTCATTTGGGCTATAAAGTGCATGACACGATTTAGCAAACTCACTTTTACCGGTTCCGCTAGCACCATAAATTAACAGTGGTTCAGGGCTGCCTGAGACGGCTTCAAGGTAGCGAAATTGATCTAATAGCAGCGGTTCACAGGTCAAAATATTATTAAATGCTTGTGGGTTTTCTAGCGTGCGACTTAAAAACTTCTCTTTGATATTGATGTAGTTACGCTCAAGCCCAACCACTTCAAGCGCGCGGCGCACGGTACGCGCAAGGTCGTCGACATCATCGGTTTTAATAAAGTAGTCGTAAGCGCCATTTTTAATGCAGCGTACGGCAGTGTCGACCTCATTAACGCCGGTGACAATAATGACCCGAGTATTGGGGAAGTCACTGCGGACCATGGCTAAAATGTCTTCGCCAGAATGAAATGGCATCGTTAAATCAACCAACACTAGGGCGTAGTCGCCCACCTGTAAGCGATTTTGCACCTGGCGGCTGTCAATGCATGTGTCAATTTCAGCCTCTGGCACCAGCCGGTTTAAGGTTATTGCTAAGGTGCGTAACCAGGCGGCTTCATCGTCTATTAACAAGATATTTCGGGCTAATTTCATTGCTTACTCTTTTGCTAAGGCAAACGTTAAGCGAATGCGGGTCCCTTTACCCACACTCGACAGCATTTGCATTTCACCTTGATGTTCTTTAATAATTTTACTGCACACCGACAGCCCCAACCCGCTACCACCTTCATGGCGCCTGGTGGTAAAAAAGGGCTCGGTAATCCGTTTTAAGGTCGCACTATTCATGCCGCAGCCATTATCGATAATGCTAAGTATGGCAGTGGCGCCGTCGATGCTGGTTTCTATCTCAATAATACCTTGCTGCTCTGCGCAAGCGTTACACGCATTTTGAATGAGGTTAATTAACACCTGTTGTAACTGCTGAGCATCACCATAGATACAGGGTTGTTGCTCGGTAAGTTGAGTGATGACTTGATAAAATTTGGTTTGATTTGCCGTTAAACGCAGCGCCACTTGCACTACATCATTAAGGCACACCTGCGTATATCCATCGGCAATATGCGGCATAGCATAGCGCTTTAAATCATTCACAATTCGGCTAATACGTTTAGCGCCTTCTTCAATAGAGCCACAACTGTGCTGCAACTCTTTGATGGCAATGTCGGGCTGTAATCCGGCGATAAGCCAAAAAGGATTTTGCTTTTGATAATATGTGGCTGCAGGTGCTAAGTCTTTCATCGCTGCACTAAATAACGATACTGCATGCACAATAAGCCCAGTTGGATTATTGATTTCATGGGCAATCCCTGCAGATAACTCACCGAGTGATGCTAAGCGGCTGGCCTCTTCGTTTGCTTGACGTAATCGGTGTTGTTCAGTTGATTCCTCTAGCAAAATAACCACCTGGTCTTGGGCAATGGGGTGGATTTGTAACTGCCAAAATTGTTGCTGGTAACGCATATCTGCGATAAGCGATTTTTGACTGAATAACACATTAAGCACAGCAGTTTTAAGCACAAAAATGTCGTTATCTATGTAGTAAAACGCGTCTGAATCTAACAAAAATATATTGTTATCGTTACTCCATAAGTGTTGTAAGTCTTGATTGACTATAGTCACACCATTAGGAATGCCATCAAGCACAGATTGAAACTGTTGCGACAGTTCGGATATCTCCGCTTCAATCCGCTTACGTTGTATCAATTCGGCATCAAGTGTGTGGGTTTTTCTGCGTAAACTCGCGCTAATAAACCCGGTATATATGAGGCCGGCGCCTGAAATGATGGCTACGGTAATCGCTAGGGCAAATATGCGCCTTTCGCTAAAAGTTAAATCCACTTTTTCGCGGCCAGTACCAAACCACTTATTGACTAATTGGTCGTATTCACCCGATAGTTTTAACTGTCTCAACGCCTCATTAATTTGGTACATCTGCTCGGATTTACTACTATTGGCAACAAAATTAAACGCGCCATAAATCAATGCATCACTTGAGCTACGTACCGACGGGTACATTGGCAATAAGCGCCGCGCAACAAAGCTTTCGGCAATCACGACATCAACCTGGTTTTTTATCAATAATTGAAAGCCGGTTTCATACAGATCCACATCAACCCGGTCAAATTTTTGCAGTTTGTCAGATAAAAACACATCAACAAATGCGCCATTTTTTATGGCGACACGCTTGCCTACTAAGTCAGCCCAATTATTAATAAGCGCCTTACCTTGCAAGGTATAAGCTTTGGCGTGGGTGGCGTAAATAGGGTCTGATTGCGCTAACTGACGGTCCATATTCACAGGGCTCACCACCGCAATGACATCAATGTCGCTATTAGGGTTATGCACATCGTTTAGCAGTTGTTGAAAGCTTTTGCGCCGAACAATAATTCGCGTACTGGTTAGCTGACCAATTCTGTTCATCAGCTCAACATTAAAGCCTTGATCGACCCCGTTATTACGCCACTCTAACGGTGCCGTATTTGAGTGCACGCCAAACACAATGCTGTCTTGCGCCAGCACTGGCAGGGTAAAGAATATAAGGCAAAGCAATATCAATCTCATCCGCTAATGTTACTCATTTAGCCTATTTGAAACTGTGCAGCATTCCGCATATGAGTAAATCATTATGTAATAAACCCGCTTAGTCTAAATTCATCAGCATTTCACTCAATGTGACCTTGCTCTCTATCCTCTATGCAAAAATGCATATACCCCTTTATAGCTATGCATCTTTGCATAGTTCATTTAATCGCTTGTGATTGAACTGTCATTTCTAGGCCCACTTTAAGCGATTTTATTGTGACTATTGGCTGTGTGAGTAAGCTTATGGCTAGCGATATAAATCGCAGCTCAATTCAACTGTAATTGGGCTGCATTTTTAAAGTGGTGTGAACAATTGTGCCATATAAAACAAAAATAGTACTTCTATGGTTAATTGGCTCAACGTCATTTAAAAGTAGAAAGGGGATAAAAATGAAAAAGATGAAACTTGCAGTCTGTCTTGCCACGCTAATGGGTACCACTGGCTTTATTGGTAACGTTGCCGCAGCAGACAACTTAGCCGATTTTCATACGCAAAACCAAGAGTGTGATAGTTGCCACACACCAGATGGTGAGCTGTCAAATGACAGCTTAACCTTTGAGAATGCGCAATGTGTATCGTGTCACGGCACTTTAGAAGAAGTCGCAGAAACCACTAAACATGAACATTACAATGCTCATGCTTCTCACTTCCCTGGTGAAGTGGCTTGTACTTCATGTCACAGCGCTCATGAAAAATCGATGGTTTATTGCGACTCATGCCACAGCTTCGACTTTGACATGCCATATGCTAAAAAATGGCAACGTGACGAGCCAACGATTGCTGAATTAGCTAAAGACAAATCAGAACGTCAAGCTGCACTTGCAAGTGCCCCACGCGACACCGTTGATGTTGTGATTGTCGGTTCTGGCGGCGCAGGTTTCTCAGCGGCAGTGTCAGCCTATGACAATGGCGCTAAAGTGATTTTAATTGAAAAAGAACCCGTTATTGGTGGTAATGCTAAGTTAGCAGCCGGTGGTATGAATGCCGCTTGGACCGACCAACAAAAAGCCAAAGACATTAAAGATAGCCCTGAGTTAATGTACAAAGACACCATGAAAGGTGGCCGTGACTTAAACGACCCAGCATTGGTTGAAATTTTATCATCTCACTCAAAAGGCTCAGTTGATTGGATGACCCAAATGGGCGCAGATTTAACTGACGTTGGCCGTATGGGCGGCGCATCAGTTAACCGTTCACATCGCCCAACAGGTGGCGCTGGTGTTGGTGCTCATGTTGTTCAAGTGCTTTACGATAATGCAGTAAAACGTAACATCGACTTACGCATGAACACTCGCGGTATTGAAGTGCTTAAAACTGATGACGGTAAAGTCAAAGGTATCTTGGTTAAAGGCATGTACAAAGGTTATTACTGGGTGAAAGCCGATGCTGTTGTGTTAGCAACAGGTGGTTTCGCTAAAAATAATGATCGTGTTGCTTCGCTTGACCCTAAACTAAAAGGCTTTATTTCTACTAACCAACCCGGTGCAGTAGGTGATGGTCTAGATGTAGCAGAAAATGCTGGCGGCGCGTTGAAAGACATGCAATATATTCAAGCACACCCAACGTTATCAGTTAAAGGTGGCGTGATGGTGACTGAAGCGGTACGCGGTAATGGTGCTATTTTGGTTAACCGTGAAGGTAAGCGTTTTGTAAACGAAATCACGACTCGTGATAAAGCCTCTGCAGCCATCTTAGGACAAACCGGTAAATCTGCGTTCTTAATCTTCGATGACTCAGTACGTAAGTCACTGTCTAAAATTGATAAGTATATTGGTTTAGGTGTTGCTCCAACTGCTGATAGTTTAGTTAAATTAGGTAAAATGGAAGGCATTGACGGTAAAGCATTGACTGAAACCGTTGCGCGTTACAACACCTTAGTTGCGAGTGGAAAAGACACTGACTTTGAACGTCCTAACCTACCTCGCGCATTAAACGAAGGTAACTACTACGCAATCGAAGTAACTCCTGGTATTCACCACACTATGGGTGGCGTGATGATCGACACTAAAGCCGAAGTAGTAAATGCTAAAAAACAGGTTATCCCTGGTTTATATGGCGCAGGTGAAGTGACCGGTGGTGTTCATGGTGCTAACCGTTTAGGTGGTAATGCGATTTCAGACATCATCACATTCGGTCGTTTAGCAGGTGAAGAAGCCGCAAAATATTCTAAAAAGAACTAAGCAATTAAGAATTAACTGATTTGCTAGTATCAGTGGAGCCACAGCCCAGTGCTGTGGCTTTTTTTATGTGGTCATCAATTATTAACGCGGAAGATATTAAACACTCAACTCCATTTTTTGTTGCTGGCGCCAATGAGATTCCATCACCGGAATAGTAACCCCATAACACAACACCACAATTAACGGTTGAATGTGAAAGCTTAATTCTGGCCATAATTGAAAGGCAACAACACAAGCAATGGTGCGGACAATAGCATGCGCTATGGCAATTTTTTGCGCCGCTATCACGCCATGCACCAGCCACATTAACCCTGTTTGAATCGCTAACACAAAAGGGAGTGCAAGATAATTTTCCATAAAAAATGGAATGCTAATGCCAAAGGTTAAAAAACTCATCCCTACTGCAGCCAGAAACACATTATCGAACCAATTGCGGTCAGCTGCTTTCTTAAAACCAAAGCCTTCCCCTGTTAGTTTAGATACCCCCATGGCCAAATACACAATTGAGCCCGTACCGATAAAAATAGCCATTACCATTTGTGAAGCGGGTAAAATAAAGCTTAAAGCAAATAAAATACTCCAAACAATCATGCCAGATAACGGCATCGCCAATGCACGGTTTTGACGGTATTCAATTAACTGCTGATCCAATGATTTATGTTGCATGATAAAGCCTCCTTGTTGGTATGGATTCATTATCAGCAAAACCCTGCTTGTGTTTTAGTGCACTTTGTCAGCAATCAAGGATGACAAATGTCATCTTATACCATTGTGTATTATGACCTCACATTTTGTTAAAACCATTCTCTCTTCCATAAAAAAGAGCACCTGAGTGCTCTTTTTTATCACACGACAATAGCCATACCGCTAAAGTGATTCGGTAAAGCGCTGACTAAACTCTTTGATACGCTTGGCATTTACCCCTGCATCTCCTCGACCAATACGCGATACACTGCGCAGGTCAATACGGCTGCCCTGCTCTGCACTCGCCACCACCACGACAACATCGTCAGCAAAATTGAAAAATGGCGTTCTGGCACTTGCTTCAAAACGTAGTGCTTTAGGTTGTTGGTCTACAATCGCCCAGCCCATTGCTTTAGCCACATCAAGGGTTTTGGCAAACGCCGCCTCGGCAGGTAAATCCGAAAGTATAGGTTGAATATCGGGATAGGCTTGCAACTGCTGCGCTGCAATTTCGGCCCCGCCATACACTAAAGTATTTTTAGCACCAATACGGCTGTCGGTTAAAAACGTAAATTGCGGCGGACTCTGTGTATCTGTCGTAATATCATGGATAGGTGGGTACCTTACCGGCTCGATAATGAGCCCCTTCAACATGGGCGACAACATCGCAATCCCCAACAGTAATGCTACGACTGACTTTGCAGTCCCGCGCGCTTTAGGATTATCAGTCTTAATCATTATACCGCTAACTAAACTGACTAGCGCCACGGCCACCACAATATATCCGAGCACATTGTGATATGTACGGCTCGCAACAAAGCCCGTTATTGGGTCCCACAGCCCCATAGACGATCCAAACACCATTACACCAGCGGCGATGACCGCAACCAATGCCACTACCAACGCTATATGACTCACAACATTTTTTTGCATTACATCCATCCTTTAGAAATGGCTAATTTATTCAATTGATATTGACCAGAGTTTACTGAAAAAAATTTCTATTAGCACATAAAAAATATCCCAACCATAAGCCACAGTCTTAACCGTCGACACAAACAAACTGGTGGACATAGTCAACCAAAGCAAATATAGTTGATTTTATCAACATAAATCATCTCCATTCTAATCAATTGAGAAACAAAATGCATTCACAACCCGTTATGCCATTGTCCAATATAGACTCAAAGAAAACCCCTATCGCCCATAAAGTATTGGTAGTGCTTGCGATGATGACAGTCATGGGCGGTTCACTCATTGGTTTAATGACCTACATCAACATAGGTTATAGCGACACCTTCTTTAATGATTGGTTAATGTCATTTCTGCTTGCCGCGGTCACGGTTATACCTGCCGGATTCATCTTCATGGCTTTATTCACTTATGTTGTTCAAAGATGCCTACCTAATACCAGCGAAAAAATGCGCAACATCATCGTTGGCCTGTTGATGGCTATCACCATGGAATCAGCAATGGCGCTATCGACTGCCATTAATAATATTGGCTTTAGTAGCAATACTGCATTGTTTAACCACTGGCTAGATGCACTGCTTGCCGCACTGCCATTAGGCTTAACGTTAATGATAATGACCTCATTAACAATCAAACCTAAAATTGAACGATTTTTAAAAAGTTAATCTGAGGTACTCCCCATGAGCAAAGACAATCAATATCGTATTACAGTTGAGCATCTTGATGATAATCAACAAAGTATTCAGCAGTTACAGTTTGAATTTCAAGACCGAGAAGATTTATTTAAACTCGTTGAAAACCTTAAAATAGGCAGTGGACTCCCAGAGTCAGACGCCACTAAATTAAGTGTTGGGTTACGTTTATTAGGCCCATTGATGATGCATAACCGTAAACACCCGCTGTTTATTGATTTTATGCCGCACTTTAAAACCTTTATGCAAAACTTAAAAACCACAGTCAAAAACGCGGTGACTAATAAGTAACCTGAGCTCAGGTTAAGTAGATTACAACATCGACATCTCATTACTAAGGCCAATATCATGAACATTGCCATCACTGCAGCCAGCGGAAAACTAGGTAGCGCCATTGTTAAAGCTCTACTCGCTCACTCACCAGAGCATCATATTATTGCCCTTGCGCGCACCCCAGAAAAAGCCCAGCATTTAGGCGTTGAAGTCAGATCCGGTGACTACAACGACCCAGCCCAACTGCTGCAGTCGCTACACTCTGTTGATGTGCTGTTACTGGTGTCAGGCATGGACTCACCAGACAAACGCATTCAACAACATCGCAATGTCATCGAAGCGGCTAAACAAGCTGGAGTACAAAAAATTGTGTACACCAGTGTTCAAGGCGCTGAAGAAGGCACCGCATTTTCACCTGTGATCCAAAGTAATCGGCAAACAGAAAAAGATGTGCACGAAAGCACGTTAGAGTGGGTCATTGGTCGAAACGGTATTTACATTGAGCCTGATGTTGAATACATAGACACCTATCAACAAGTGGGCGGTATTTTTAACTGTGCTGCCGAAGGTAAGTGTGGCTATACCACCAGAGATGAGCTGGGGTTTGCCTATGCCAAAATGCTGACCGAAAACCACCATAACGGTAAAACGTATAACTTAAACAGTGATCCCATCACTCAATATCAATTGGCAGATTATTTAAATCTTGCTTTTGATACTCAGCTTACTTATCAGCCAATCACATTTGAGCAATTTAAGCAGCGCAGCATTACCGATCTCGGCGAGTTTATCGGCACTGTGGTCGCAGGAATATACCAAGGCATATCACAAGGTAAAGCCGATAACCCAAGCCACTTCACACAAGCAGCAGGCCGAGAACATACCAGTTGGGATGATTATTTTAGTCAATTAAAGTCAAAGCATTAATTGTGGAGGATTAAAATCCGTTTCCCATCAATAAGTTAACTAACAAGCACACTGCCGTTTGGATCGATATCCAGGCGGCGCATGGTGCGAATAAGATTACTTCGGTCAAGTTTTAACGTTCGTGCGACAGCGGCCAAATTACCGCGTTCTTTCGCTAATACTGCACAAATAACCTGACGTTGATATTGATCGGTAGAGTCGCGTAAGCCATAGCGACAAACTTGTGCTAGCTCAACCTCTGCCGGGCTATCAACTTGAGTTGCTGGAGCTAACTCTGTAGCCACTTCTGGCTGATTAACAGCAAATTCAATCCCAAGATGAACACAGCCAATGCTAATAATACTGGCAAGACGGCCTTGTTCGCTTATTGCCCTTAATGCAGCCCGACTTAAAAGATGCTCTAACTCACGCACATTGCCCGGCCAATCATATTGCATAAGTTGTTCAATCGCCGTTTGCTGTAACCTCAGTTTGGCGACGCCCAATTGATGCTGACTTTTTTCTAAGAAATACCCCGCCAGTAAAATAACGTCTTTACCGCGCTCGCGTAATGGCGGCACAGGCAAAGGATAAACACTCAAGCGGTGATACAAATCCGCCCTAAAACGCCCTTCTTTCACTTCTTGCTGTAAATGGCGATTTGTCGCGGCAATGATTCTCACATCGACCACAATAATCTTGTCGCTACCAACGCGTTGAATTTCGCCATTTTGTAGGGCACGCAATAGCTTAGCTTGTACCGCTAATGGCAACTCGCCCACTTCATCTAAAAATAACGTGCCGCCATCGGCTAATTCAAAACGGCCACGGCGATCACTCACCGCACCAGAAAATGCCCCTTTAACATGACCAAACAGTTCGCTTTCTACAATACTTTCAGGTAATGCTGCGCAATTGATTTGCACCAAGGGTTGTAGATTACGCCGTGATTGCTGATGAATACTTTTAGCCACTAACTCTTTGCCCACGCCGGTCTCACCGGTAATCAACACCGACAAATCACTATTAGCAACCGTATTTATTTCGGCTTGTAAGGCGTTAATAGCTGCACTTTTACCAATAATGGTTGAGGGGCCTAAGGTTACTTGAGCTACCTGATGGCTTTGTTCAATTTTGGCCTCAAGTGCTTCAATGTGCTCGCTGGTTTTAATCGCTGCTGCCACCCCTGCAATATATGCTCGGGTTTCGGTAGGATTGAGGGCATCAAAACTGCCAGCTTGCATCGCATCTAGGGTGAGCACACCCCACACTTTGCCATCAACATAAATAGTGCAGCCCATACAGTCATGTACGTGCAATTGCTCACTGCCGTCGTCCACCAAACCATCATAAGGATCGGCTAGGCTTGAGTCGGCATCAAAACGAGTTATGTGTGGGCTGGCAAGTATTTGCTGCAATCGCGGATGATGATGAATAGAAAACTGCCGTGCCAACGCTTCTTGTTTAAGACCAACCACCGCAACAGGCATCAAGTAATCGTGTTTGAGCTTTAATAACGCCACTGCGTCACAAGGAATGGCACGTTGAATCGCTTGAATAAGTCGTAAATAACGTTCCGATTTAGTCAGATCGCGATTTAAGTCTTCTACAATATCAATGAAAGGGGAAATATTCATAGTGAGTCGAATTAACCTAATTTAGGTTAATTTGACATGTTTATTGATCTAGGTCAATTTAACCCTTAGCTATATTATTACTTATAAATCAATTAGATAAATATTGGCACGTTATGTGTAATACAGACAGTATCGCAGATAAACAATTGAAGTTTATCGCAATTTTATGCCTAAAAGGACTCATCAATGTTAGACACTGCAACTGTTCAAATTATTAAAGCCACCGTACCGGCATTACAAATTTATGCGAATGACATTACCAGTCATTTTTACCCTTTATTGTTTAGCCAACACCCTGAAGTGTTACCTTATTTTAATCAAACTAACCAAGGCAAAGGCACTCAACCTAAAGCGTTAGCGAACGCAGTGATTGCCTATGGCGCTAATATTGATGAGCTGGGTAATTTAAGTGACGCCGTAAGTAAAATTGTTCAAAAACACACTGCATTAGGCATTTTACCTGAGCAATACGACGCGGTGGGCAGTTGTTTACTGCAAGCCATTAAAGCCGTTTTAGGTGACGCGGCAACAGATGAAGTGATTGATGCCTGGGCTAAAGCTTATGGCCAATTGGCTAATATTTTAATTGCCGCAGAAGAATCGGTTTACACAGCAAATGAACAAAAAGAGGGTGGCTGGCGCGGCGAACGTGAATTCATTTTAGTTAAGCGTGAAGATGAAAGCTCGGTTATCACCTCATTTTACTTTCAGCCTTTTGATAACCAAGGCTTACCCGATTTTGAAGCGGGACAATTTTTAACCATCCTATTTGACGATATCGATGGCGTAGCTGTGCGTCGTAACTACAGCTTGTCAGATGCCGCAGGCAAAGACTACCTGAGAATTAGCGTAAAACGAGAGCCTAATGGTGTGGTATCAAACCATTTACACAATAATATTCAGCTCGGTGACAAAGTAAAGTTACGCGCACCAAGTGGTGACTTTACCTTACGTAAAAATGCAAAACCATTAGTGCTACTCACTGGCGGCGTCGGTATTACACCCGCCATCAGCATGCTCAATACCGCTGCAGGGTCTGGCCGTGACATTCGCTTTATTCATGCCGCGATTAACAGCGACGTACATGCCTTTAAACAGCATGTAGATACACTTGCCAAAGCCAACAGCAATATCAAACCGCTATACATTTACAGCCAGCCACAAGCGCACTGCCAACCACATGCAACAGGCTTTATTGATGCTTCATTCATCGAAGCGCAATTGCCAGCAGATCGCGACATAGAACTATATGTCCTCGGCCCTATTGGCTTTATGAAAGCCGCTTTAGCTATCGCCACCAGCCTAGGTGTACCAGCAAGCCAGATCCATTTCGAGTTCTTCGGCCCAGCAGAATCATTAACCGCTTAACAATAAAAGATTTTGAACTCTTATTAGATTAAAAAAGCCCTGACAATAATGCCAGGGCTTTTTGTTAATTCGTTGTGCTAAGCTGTAAATTAAAAAGGTAATAAACACATAAACCAGAAGATGGGTGAGTGAGTGAGAACTAAACCCTTTAAAATTAATACCTAAAAAGGCACCCAATAAATTTAATTATACATTTTGACTGTTATTTGTAGATTTAAATGATTTTAAGCCATTAAGATCGACTTAAATCAACAAAAGTAAGTAAAACCATTAGTTCCAGAACTCGGACTTTATAGCATCTACATCTTCTGACTTAAATGTATCATCTGAGATCAAATAGGCTTGAGATTGACTATTGTTCACCATAAAGTGTTTATCGCCTTTCTTGTATAATTTGAAAGCATAGTGGTATTGACTGGAATAACGACCTTCTAATGAGAATAAATTATCTATGTTATTTTCACCTATGAACTGAAAAATAGCTTGAGCAACATAATTGAGCCTATCGTCTCTTCCCATATTCATAGTAAACATTGAATAAGAATCTTGATCATCAAAAGCTACAAATACTTGAATTGCTTCGTGCCCATCTCTAAAAATAAAATTAACAACTCTACCATCTAGCTTTAGATCACCATCTTTATCAACTTCGTAGAGCGAGTCGGCCTGATTATTTACATATAGAACATCATCATTTTTTACAATAAACATGATGTCCACTTCAGCATCAGTCAAATGCATTCTACCCAAACTATTTAAGTTGATGTGTTCACTGTTACTTCGGTTCAATAGATCTGAATCAATCCAAATATCATCTTCATCAAAGTAACTTAGCCACTCTTTTTGTTTGGCTGTGAGCACCAGTTCTGGATTGCCTGATAGGTTTATTTGCGTAAGGTTTTCTAAGTTTACTATTTCATCTGGCAACTTAGCTAAGTCATTACCATGTAAATTTAAATATTCTAAGTGATTAAGATTACATAAAGTTCTAGGAATACACTTTAACTTATTCTTCCCTAAATCTAATTTGTATAAATTAGATAAATTTCCAATTTCGGCTGGCAATTCAATCAAACTGTTTGTATGTAGATACAAGACATGAATACCAACAAGATCAAAAAATTCAGATGGTAATTTTTTGATATTTTTATGATTAAGGTTAACTTCTAAAGAGCCATTACAATCATAAATACTGCCTTTAACGAAACGGTTAAACTCCTTTAAGTAAGTTATGGAATCAACATCTGAAGGGAAACCTTCATATCGTTGTTCGCCAAACATCCCTTCTACCAATTCTCTTTCTGGCAAGCCATGTTTCTTTGCCCAGTTTATTAAATTTGAAATTCGCTCTGACTCAGTTTGCGTACCTTGACTGATGAGATTAAGGAGTTGTTCAAGAACTTTAGTTCTAATCTGAAACATTACTTCAGGTGTTCTACTAAAACAACATAAAACACTCTTGAACATTATGAATGCTTTTCCTGTATCCTGTTCAATAGCTACATTTGAAAACTTCTTGTAATCCACACCACAATTCAGAGCATATTCTTGATGAGTGCCCCCCATTTCTTCAAGTTCTTTAATCTCTTCATATATAAACTGTTGAGCTATACGAACATCGTTACCTAAAAATTGGTCAAATAAAACTTCAGACCACCTCTTTGTAAAATGCTCTACGCCATCTGATGTTAATTGTGCCCTCACTGCATCACCAGTTTTTTGCTCAAATGCTATGAACGGTTGGATACGTTGAATATTTTGAATTGCAGCAGGAGTGCAAGCCTCTGCATCTATTGATAAACCATTCTTTTCCATTTCTATTGCATAGGAAAAATCGTCAAATGATTCAAGATATCTTTCTTGAATCATAAAACACGCTCCCCTATTTATATAAACAGCAGAGTGGTTTGGGCTGACTTCTATTGATCTTGTGAAAAATTTAATGGCTTCTTGTTGATTACCAAGTTGAGAGTATTGAATCCCTTGACGAAATAGTTTTTCACCTTCGATCTCATTACTGTTGCTAATGCTCTTTTTGTTATCTTTCTTCTTTGAAAATAAATTAAAAAATGACATATAAATCCCTTACGTTATAAAACTTTATTATTTAATGCGTATTCTCTATTTTGATAGTAAAAAGGATTAATAATTGGTTTTAGTGATAAACCTGCCAATTCATCTGTCTCCTGATCTACTATGATCGATTGAATGTAATGGCTAGGTATATGACTGTTAACCAAAACTTCAGCCTGTGAGTCATACGGGTAACACAACCTAGATTTATTAGTTTGTTGAAAAAACAACCTTTCAAGTGCCTCAAAGCCATACAAAGATTCATCACTAGCCGAAGATATTGAGGCATTGGCCGCATTGGTAGGACAAAATAGACATTCCAGCTCCCATAATACACTAGGTGATATACTTAAAACGGCCCATTTCTGACTAGTATCTATCTGTCGATATTTGTAAAACATTTTATCATTTGGATAAGAGACTGATAGTGAAATCATATGAGTTCTGTAGTCAAATCGCCCTGAATCATTGACTTTATGTTTTTTAGCAATCTCACCATTATAATCTTTACTATTAAGCCCAATGTCTAAAATGCTTCTAACATTTTGGACTTTGGTAAAATGAATCAGCTCAGTTATATCTCGCTCTAGGCAAATATCACGAATTCGCTCTCTGATGTCTTGATTTCCATATTTTCCCAATCCGTGATATTTCATAACTTCTTCGATAAGCTGTAATCTTAATTCAATTGTTGACTGGAAAGCACCTAATGGTACAAGAAGATTGGAAAACACTATATTGGGACTATCCAAATCAAGTAGTGGAGGTTCATCTACTACAGTTATCCCACTTGACTTAGCAAAGTTTCGCACAACTAAAGAGCTTTTAGTCGCAAATGATAGTTCATTAATTACAAATTCAAGTGCTGCATTCTTATCGGACAACATTAAATTTATAACATTAAAAATTTTTACAAAATTACGATCCATAGTTATTAACCAAATAAATTTGCTTGTGCTGGTTCTATATGTTCTCTTGAAACCTTGCCTAACAACGATATAAAACTATCTGGGCTAGACAAACAATCCTCTAACTTTCCCATTTTAACTAGAGAGACATAAAGAGCGGCAGATCTTGCCTGACAATTAAAACTTTTCTTAGGGTTAAATTCGATATCTGTAAATGCATTAAAATTAATAATATCAGCAGATAAAGACGGAGTTAGTTTAATGGTATTAAGGTATAGCCAATCGTAAAATATTGTCTTGGGTATTAAAGGCCATGTTTTACCATTGCTAAAAAAGCCTGTTAATTCACCACTTTCTTTTAAGCGAATGTCAGACTTTGCCTCTCTTGAAGGCATAAAAAACAAGTCTTTAAACGGGCCTCCATTCTTAAAGACTTTTGCAGCATGAAAAATATTTTCCAACGGTACTTCTTTTTTATTTTTTAGCTGAACCATTAAATTAAAAGCACTTAATTGAACTCCCAGAGGGTTATCACTTTTAGTGGAAATCTCTAAGAGAGTCAGATCGTTAAATTGCTCAAGCGCTGCTGTATGCAAAGATTTTATTGATTTTTTCTTCTGAGTAACGGCTAATCCTTTATGCCACTCAAAATCAATTATTTTCTCATCAACGAAAGGGTATGTATCACTCGATACAAAAACAGGTCTTTGAGCCATATGATTGATTCCTTTCTAACAACTAAGAATTCAGCAACTATATCACTTTCTAAGCAAATGTTATTTGATCTCCTGCTGGAAAATTGAAATTAATACAATCAAGTTACAATATACTGAAATTCACTAGTTTCACTGGCAAAACAGACTCTTTCTTCAAGAAAGGTTGCTCTTTTTAGTGCCCTTGAACCCACCTTAATCGCCTTTTCAATTGCACTTTCATCGCCCATAATCACAAGCCTTTCACTTGGACGAGTTGATGCGGTGTATAGCAATGTTTGGTCTATCATTTTTTCCGCTTCATTGGGTAACATGACAAAGCAAATAGGCCATTGAGAGCCTTGTGATTTGTGGATAGTAATTGCATATCCAAGGTGCAACTTTTCCAATAGCTCAGCAGTAACGTTAATTAAGGTGTTGTTTACTTCAATAACTGCCACAGCACCATCCTCATCAGGTTGTTCAAACACTTCAACAATAAGCCCTAAATCACCATTTCTAAGATCTGCGTCTTCATCATAATTGTTGGCGGTGATTAATACTGGATCACCTTTCAATAACCGTGAACCAGTTGATGTAATCCAGGGAATCCAACCTCTTAGTGAGTCTTGAAAGTAAATAGCTTGCCTGTCATTACCTACTGATGCTTGCAGCTCTAGATTTAAGTTATCTACACCAAATTCACCTTTTCTTATGGGTGATAAAACAATGCTTTGATCAATTCCGCCAGACTCTTGCCAAAGCTTGATAAGCCTTTCGACAGTTGGTTTTGTTTCTATAGAGCAATCACCGCTTTCATTTAGTGTATTTTTAGTGACCTCTGGAATATCAAGCTGCCCATTTCTAACTAATGTCGAAAACTTGTGTATTCCGCTTTCTTCATTTTGTCGTTTAACCTGCGTTAAATTAAAAAATGGTATCTGAGTATCAGTTAAGGCCTGGAATACCAAGCCATTACCTACAGGTGGCAATTGAGCGGTATCACCAACAAAAATAACTCTAGCTGCATCTGGCAATATGCCTACTAGCCGATACATAGACAGAAGATCCACCATTGACGATTCATCTATGACTAACAGTATTTGCTCAGGTAAGTCAGGTTTGTTGTCGCCTAGATGCTCACCAATTAACTTTGCAATGGTTTGGGCTGGCCTTTGGGTGCTTTCCGCCATACGCTGTGCTGCACGGCCTGCTAGAGCCACTTGATAACACTGTATTCCTTGCGCTACTCGGTCATATACACCTAATACAGCTTTTAGTATCGTTGTTTTGCCTGTTCCTGCACCACCTGAAATGCCGCATACAGGAGCAAGTACAGCACCTACAACAGCATCACGCTGATCGGCAGTTAAATTAAAATTCAGTGTACTTTCATAGTCCGTTAAAGCAGTCTCAACCAATTCTTTTGATAAATCACATTCCCAGCCAGCCAATAAACAACCTTCACCTGCGGGTCTTTGGTGTGCATCAACAATAAACTGAGCTACAGCGGCTTCCATCAAGGCTTTACCATAAACTTGATAACCTCCTGTAACTTGCACCAACAAACCTTGCTGACAGGCTATTTCACCAATATTTTTAGGAGTGTCAGATTTCATAAGCTTAGCGTATTCACTGATTAGCTCATCAGTTGATATCACCGTCGAGCCAGTCTTATTGGCATGATTAATTGCCACATATTGAGCGATGCCAGCAACAACGACTTCATCTTCTAAGGTAAAGCCAAGCCTAAAAGCCAGTTGTGATACTTGTTCAAAAGAAGCCCCCATAGCCACTAAGATAAATGGATGTTCTTTAATTTTACCAATTGCTTCTTCGCCAAATATCGCAACCAGCTTTTCACCAAAGCCCAATGGCAAATTCTGCTCTTCAAGCCAGTTAATTGTGTTAAAAAGTGCTTCACTAGGCCAACTTTCAAGTAAGTCTTTAACACGATTCACGGTCATGCCTGCTATGTTTAGCAGAGCTTCTGTATTTTGTGTTTCAATAAGTTTGGCTAATTTTTTATGTCTAACAAGACGGTTAGCTATAACACTACCGATACCTTTGATGTTGTTGCAGATCCAACGAGATAAAATCCTGCCTGAAGGTCTCAGAAACTTGATGTTATCTGCATCAATGGTGTACTCGCTTAATGGGAAGTCATTAATGATGAAATGATTAAGTCGCTCTTTACCTGAGACTTCCCATACACTGCCTGTTGTAGCTGTATCTTGGGCGTGCTCGGGAAATTTAACTACGGTTGTTCGATCTCGTTTTTTGAGCGAACCATCTGCGTTGACAAGATCAACTGTCGCGTATGAATTTGCTCTCAGCTTCTTCACTTGAATGATTTGACGAAGATGGACAACTTCACTCATAACTTGAATCCTGCTGCACCAGATTGAACCAACATTTGCTGCTTTTTAAATTTGGTCAATTCTCGTTGTAGCTGTCTGTTTTCCGCTTCTAATTCTGCAATTCGTTGTGACAGTGCATTGTTGCTTACTGCCACCATGCCTGATTGTTTTTCAGCTCTTTCTCGTGCAGCCTCATGAGACTTTTTATCTTCATCAATCTTGCGAAACCAATAGCTGTCAGCTTCTTCAATTAGTTCTCGCACTGCCTTATTCTGCGTACATACAGATTTTGCAAATCCCAACTCGTCAGCTAACACTCTACGATTAATTTTGCCGCTGTATTCATACTCATGCCAGTCTCTTGCTGCATTGCGCTCATCAATCCAAGTCTGAACCAGTTTGATATTTTCTTGAGCAATCTGCTGTCCGTTCTTTCCTTTGGTCATCGTCTGTCAACCTCAGGTAAAGGCTTATCAAGTTGCCTGTTTAATAGTTTCATATCAACATTGGGCATCATATATGCGTTATGTTGCCAACGAACAAACTGCTCTAGCAATTTTTCATTTTGCTTTTCCAGTCTTTCTACTTTTGCCTCAAGAATAGCTATTTGCTGTTTAGCAAACTCAAGTGTAATGTCCTTTTTTTCATCTTTGCTCGAATCTTTAAGACTTTGTTTTCTTTCATTAAAAGCTTCAACCAATACAGGATAAGAAAGTAAAGTATGCCTGCTAATATTCTCTTCCCCGAGCACCTTTGCAAGGCGCTCGGAAAAACTATTCCAGGTTAGCTTCCCTGTCCATTTATCGAGTTCATGTAAGGCTAATGGAAGTGTTTTTACAGTAATGATTTTTTTAGGCATTTTCGATCCCTAGTAACATTGCAACTTCAGATTCTTCAACAAGATCTTGATTACTAGCACTGATATCTAAATCGTTTTGTTCAAGTGCTCTTTTTACAGGGCTTGGGTCATGTTCTGGTGGAATCCACAATATGGCACCTTCTGGCGTATCTTCTGATTCGAGCCGCTGACGTTGTGTGCGAATATGAGCCAGTTTCCATCCCAAGTGTGACACCCATCTATCCGCACCAAAGACACCATCGGCGTTATCTTCATTGGCTTTATCAAATTGGGACTCAACCTGCTTTTCTAGCCGAATAATACGCTCAAGAGTATCAGGCATACCTTTTATGCAGACATGCTCTTTACATGTCATACACTCTCCACCTTTAGTACAAGGAGACATTGCGTAATCATGAACACACATGCCGTACTCGGTTACATCAGCAATGCCAATTCGGTTAACCCCTAAATCTTTGTAGCTAACAGGCAAGTTCAGCTTAATCGCTTCTAAGGCGGTCGGTCTTTCATTAAACTCAATAATGCTTCTAGCTTGCTGCTCACGTTCGTCCTGTGTGCGCAGATCATAGTGTCTGTTATCATTAATTCGAGCACGTCCAGCCCACCTAGCAAGCTGCCATGCATCCATACCACCACGCTCAGCATTTGTTGATAACCAAACTCTGATCTGATGTGAAGTTAAGCGAATATCAGAGCCGTCTTCATCTTTATAGCCCATACGTTGGAATAATGTTTTAGGTGGATTTTTTAACTTGTCTCGAATTGCTAATTGAGCATTAAGTTCATTAACGCTTGGTAAGCGCCATGAGAATTCTCTAACGTCAAAGTCATTGTGGAACTCACGATCTCTTATTAATACTAAAGACTCCCATACTGGGCGTTGAATAGAAGGTAGATTAGGCCAGTCGTGAGTTTGATATTCTGAAGCAACAAAGCTTGCTAAATCTTCATAAGTAGGCTCACCTGAGGCAATTAATTTTTGAACCCACTTTGTATTTTTACCACCAATCATATTCCATGCTGTTACGCTGCTAAACTGACTCGTTTTAGCTTTCATGCTTGTTATAGACTGGTCTGTAAAGCTCATCGCATGTGCAAATTGATAGGCATTTAGCGGTTTGTTTTCTGCAAAGTCGTCTGGCGTGCAGCAACCTGCATGGCGCATAAACACATTAGGGTGCTCATAAGCGTACTTAGCAGCCTCCCTTGCAGGCTTACCAATTTCCATAAGTCTGCTATGTGCTTCAATGACCGTTTGCTCTAAAGCTTCTGGAACCCATTTGATCGTATGTCCAAAACCTTTTTCAGCATACCACCTCACACCAAGCGCCCCATTTTCACCTCGGTGCAAGCAGTCAACGGTTAGCTCTGATAGTTCCCCAGCTCTTCCAGGTGCAAACATCAATAAAGTAATAACGCTTGACCAGTATTTATCTTCTAAAGTTTCTGCATTAGCAAAACAGTCAGCCAAAGCAAGCATCTGGTGCATACTTGGGCAACGAGTATCTTGCCATTTACGAGAGTCTTCATCTGTTCTTTCGGCTTTTGCCCCCACCTTAGGCCAAGGGTTCTCCCACGATTGAAGTGCAGGCACAATTCGCTTGCTTCGAATGAACTCCAATAAGATCTCAATCTGATAGCCAATCTTATTTCTTCGATCTTTATTGGCAACTCTTTGTTTAGTGATAGTCTCTAATTCACCAATTACCAGTCCATCAGTTTTCAGTACATTTGCAATACCATGCACGGCTACTAGAGCATCATGTAACATACGCAATGCAACCATTTTATTTGTTACACTGGATACCGCTTTGATACTCTGGTTATAGCGGATATAAGCTTTTGCAAAAGACAAGAAAGGTTCATCCAAAGGGTCAAAATTCGCTGGGTTTGACTTTGCTCTGTACTTGGAAAAAGTCATCGCTATTGACCGATTTTTTTGCTTGTGTTGCCAGTTGTTGCTTTGCCAACCGCCTTGATCATCATAGAGTGTTAATGTGTTCTTACAGTGCTCAATAAAACTGTCTAGATTTTGCTTAGCGCTTATCTCATGCTTAGGTTGAAAGTGAATAATATCAGCCATTTACACACTCCTCTTTTGACAGCTCTTGCTTACACATTACAATAACTTGTTGAACTGCAAGTAAAAGCCGATCTGTAGACTGAATAACATTGTTGGATATGCCTAACTCTTTTTGCTTCTCTCTTTCAGCTAAGATCTCATTGAGAACTTCTTCGTGAGGTGCTTCAATCCAAGGCTCAAAACTTGAACATGTATAACAAGCCCTATATCCAGAAGCACAAAAAGCATAAGTTCCGCAGCTACCAACATTTTCAGACTTGCCATTTTTCACTCGACTGTTCGGGTCATTTGCTCTAACAGCATCACGTTCTGATGCTATTAATTTCCCTGAAAAAGCTTGAGCTAATGGCGCAAGCATAGGAGCCATTACTTCATCAATTTGCTTTGCTGTTTCTTCAGTATTTTCTGTGTACACACCAATATTTTGCGTATCGGTATGATCCAGTGCAGCAGCTAATGCAACACCACTAATCCCTCTTCGAGCTAGATTTGTTCCTTTGGTATATCTAAAACGTGAAGCAGTGAAGTTAATGTAATCACCTGTTCTTTCAGAGCAGGCTGTGTTTTTAATCGCTACTCCTCGCAATAACTCATATGCTGAATCAGCAGCCATATGTAAGTAGTCTGGCGTTTGTGAAAGTCTTGTTTCTAACTCCTCTATACTTGATAACCGATTAACTCTTGTTTCCTCAACAAAAATTGGGATCTGCTCACGCATAGAATCAGGAAGCTTTTCTCCTAAGCTAGATTCAACATACTGAATTGACTGGTTGCGTTGATTGTGAAGTAGAAGATACAAGTCTTCATTAATTGGCAGCGGTGTAAATTGCTCCCTAAAGCCTACACCACGCTGTTTAGCTCTAGGACAATTGATAACATAGTCGTTACCGCTTGAATCCTCCCTAACAATTAAATCAACTGAACGTAATGAGCGAACCTGAACATATCTACGGCCAGTTAAAACCAACGCCATAAAACAGCTATATTCTTTTAAATTAAGAGTTCCCTGAGTAAAGGCATTTGATGCCCAGTCGATTAACGCTCCAAGCTCATTATGCGTTAGTGGGCCAGAATATGGGCAAGCACCTTTTACGGCATTACCTTTTGGGTTTCCTTTTAAAGTTAACTCTTCTAAATAATCTGCAATTTCCTTACTGATCCCATTGAATCCCCACTCATGCCAAGCTAACAAGAATCCCTTGAGTGCTCCTAACCTATACTCGCTATCTGAATCAAATGACGCTCGATAATTTGTTAACCCTTGTAATGTTAGCTTGCCTTCTTTTGTAGCCTTCATGTAAGCATTGAAGCGATTAAACATATTGAAAGTATGCATAGCCGAGAGTTCTTCAGCGTAGCGGCACAAAGCTTTTCTAAAACCATCTTCCGTTTCTGGTTCAAGAGCAGTTAAACGCTGGAAATTAATTACTGTTGAACCATCTAGCCTCCACTCAATATCCGAAAAATAAAACGGATAACCGCTTTTCGTTGTGTGCTGGCTGACTAGAGCCTTATTCTTCTTTAATTGCATACTACTTGTCCTTCTTAGCTCGGTTAGTCCAGTGATCCATGTCCTCTCGCATCACTCGTTCAGCCTCTTCTCGAATGTGTCTAAGGTTATAAGTTTCAGCCGTTTTATCTGAACTCCATCCATTCAGTTCCTTTCGGATCTGAATTTCTTTCTTTTCATTAATTGGGTTAGCTTTAGAGTCTTCTTTGGCCGCTTGATTGACCTCATCAATTTTCTTTGAAAGCTTATAGTTAAAATTGTGGCGGAAACCATGACGAGTAATTTCTTCAAGTAATTCAGGATGGATAGCAACAGCAGGCTTTAGAACTCTATTTACAAAGGTGCTATTGGAGATTGGGCTACCGTGATATTTACCATGTTTATGCGTAACGAAAATATAAGGGTGCTTTGTTGCCGTTGGAATTTCAGCTCTCATTTCCATGATGTATTTGCGTACTCTATCCGTGAGAGCTTTTGTAACTGGAATTACACGCTCATTAGTCTTGGCCACTGGTTGCTTTTTGCGAGGGTCTTCAATCGCATCATGTCTACGAATAACTGATACTGTAGCCCTTTGAAAATCAATATCGCCAACCTGCAAGGCCAATATTTCCCCCGCACGCATCCCTGTTGCTTCCATAACCTCAAATATCAATGCGTTTCGAAATTTAACTTCTTCGCCCTTAAATGGATTATCAGGTGAAGTCTCCTTGACGATACTTAAAATTCGTTCAAACGCTTTAGGAGGCGGAGCTTTAGTATTTGGATCAGCAGTAAGTCCTTTACCACTGCTGCCTTTAGGCTTATTTGCCAAAAGTAGGCTTTTCATGGCTTCAATATTATTTGAAACCTCTTCTTCAATTAATTTCGTTTTGAGAATTGTTCTAGCTAAAAACTCAAGATAAGAAGCTATCTGACTCATTCGGTTTGAAGCATGATCGTTAGATACTTTTTGTATTGGTGTTACGCTAGCTGTTGATGCCGCTGCGAACTTAACGACAGTCTTCTCGGATGTCTTTAGCCACTTTTTTAAACTCCTTGTATCTAATGTGCAGTGATCTCGTATGGAATAAACATCCTCGTCATTTAATAAGCGGCCTTGCTCAAACTCAGAGACAAGATTTCTATCATTAATATTTTCCCAAAGCTTTAGATGGATTAGATGACCAAGTGAATTAGATATTGCTGACTGTGTGTGGGATGTTCTCAATTTTTCAGTAACGTACAACGTCACCCAATAATTAGGTAATCCATTTTCTTCCATCAAGATTGGATATCGCTCACCGTTACTAAAAATCAGATCTCTAATTTGTGACATTGAACACCTCTTTATCAACGCTTTATTTATGTATAGTCCCTAGAAAGTTCATTGTCAACAGAAAGATTCATAAAAATAAAAAAGGGCTTGTAAAAACAAGCCCTTGACAATTTTAATCTACAATTTTTATTTATGTATTCCTCAAAACGGAATATCGTCATCCCAACCTTCATCCAAATCTGGAGTGAAGTTTTGTGCAGGCTGTGGCGCTGGGCGTTGAGCCGGTGAATTTTGCGGTTGGAAGTTACCTTGTGGAGCCGCGGCAGGCTTAGGCGCATAAGCAGGAGCTTGCTGTGCTGGGGCTGGTGCAGGTTGTTGATAACCACCTTGTTGACCCGCATTAGGCTGGCCCTGGTAAGTATTGCTATTGCCAGCAGGTGCAGCTTGGTTGTTGTACTGAGGCGCACGTTGCTGAGGCGCTGCAGCTGGCGCTTGACGAGCTGGCTGACCTTGGTTTGAGTTATAAGCGTTTTGGTTGGCGTTTTGGTTATATTGGCCACCTGCGTTATCACCCGAGTTGCGACTGTCTAGCATTTGCATTTCCATCGCATTAATTTCGGTTTTATAACGGTCTTGACCAGTAGTTTGATCCTGCCACTTACTGGTTTGCAATTTACCTTCAAGATAAACTTTAGAGCCTTTCTTTAAGTACTCACCCGCAATTTCAGCAAGACGACGGTACATTACAATGTTGTGCCATTCTGTGCGCTCTTGCACTTGACCTTGTTGGTCTTTCCACGACTCACTTGTCGCTATTGTAAAGTTGGCTACGGCGTTGCCGTTTGGCATGTAACGAACCTCAGGGTCTTTACCTAAGTTACCGACCAAAATCACTTTATTTACACCACGACTAGCCATCGAAATCTCCTGAGATTTTTATCTGTTTACTTTATCTGAATTCTAAACGAAATGATCTACACGATCTATTGTACAGAGCCTAACACAGCTCGGGCTTCGCTTAAATTGAATTTATCATCGGCCTTTAAATAAGCGGCCTTCTCTTCAAGCACCACAATGGCTTCAACCACTCCGGCCAATTGCGATAGCTCGGTAGCCATCACCTGGGCATCATTTTTATCTTTTATATTGGCTTCAAGGGTATAGCTTTTTAACAGCACAGGTTTTTGCATGCCAAAGGTGAGCAGTAACCACACAAACATCAGTGCAAGTGCGACAAAAAATACTCCTGAGGCGCCCACTAATTGATAAGCGCCACCGCCGAGCATACCGCCACAAAATGCGCCTAAAAATTGGCTGGTTGAATACACCCCCATCGCTGAGCCTTTGTCGCCCACTGGGCAAAATTTAGCAATTAAGCTTGGTAGCGATGCTTCGAGGTAATTAAAGCCGGTAAAGAACAACACAACTGCAGCACTTAACATCCAAATATTGTCAGCAAAAATGCCCATGGTTGCTAATGACAACATCATAATCACCAGCGACAATTGGAACATGGTTTTGGTGTTATTACGCTTAACCCCAATAATGATGAGTGGCACCATTAAAAAGAATGCGCCTACAAACGCAGGGAAGTACAGCATCCAGTGCTTTTCTTTGACTAAACCGGCATCTACCAAATCTAGCGGTAACGCAACAAACACTGCTGTTAACACTAAATGCAGAATGAAAATACCAGCATCTAAACGAAATAGCTGCGGGTCTAACAACATGCGTTTTAATTTAGTCGGGGTGGCAACGGTGTCACCTTTGGGCGCCTGGCTAATTGGGTTCGGTACAAAAAACTGCACAATTAACATGCCCAATACCGCCAGCACAGCCGTCAATAAAAATAGCCCCGTTAACCCCAGGTATTGCGCCACAACCGGCCCAACCAATAGCGACAGCGCAAACGAAAAGCCAATACACATGCCAATGACGGCCATGACCTTAGTGCGTTGCTCATCGCGGGTTAAGTCGGCAGCTAATGCTAATACGGCAGCGGCAATAGCGCCCATACCTTGTACCGCACGGCCAAATACCACGCCATAAATATGATCAGATGAAGCAGCAATTAAGCTGCCAATGGCAAATAATACTAAGCCCGCCAATATAATTGGTTTACGGCCATACTTGTCTGACAAAATCCCCATTGGAATTTGCAATACTGCTTGAGTCAGTCCGTAAGCACCAATGGCAATACCCACCCATAACGGTGAAAAGCCTTCAAGGTGCTGACCATACAACGCGAAGACAGGCATGATCATAAACAGCCCCATCATTCGTAAACCAAATACACTGGCTAACGAAAAAGCGACTTTTTTTTCTATACCTGACAGTCCATTACCGGCCATGCAATTGCCCTTTGAAAATGATTCGTAAAACGATTAGCTGCGCATATTATCACAGCGTAATAAATTAGCTCAAAAGGAAATCGTAGTTTGCGACCTATGCTTCATTTAAATTACCTTTTACTAAACTTATTGGTTGTTACAGGCGTATACATTCACAAAACATCATCCATAACAAAATTGATCTGAAGTACATTAATATCTATGCGATACTGATCATCGTTTTGTTTACCTAAGTCATAGAGCGAGATAGATGGATAAAATTGAAATACGCGGTGCCCGCACCCACAATCTGAAAAACATCAATCTAACAATTCCACGTGACAAACTTATTGTTATTACAGGATTATCTGGTTCCGGAAAATCATCTTTAGCCTTCGATACTCTGTATGCAGAAGGTCAGCGTCGTTACGTCGAATCGCTGTCGGCTTATGCGCGCCAATTTTTAAGTTTAATGGAAAAACCCGATGTCGATCATATCGAAGGCTTAAGCCCAGCCATTTCAATTGAGCAAAAATCGACTTCGCATAATCCACGTTCAACCGTGGGTACCATTACCGAAATCTACGATTATTTACGTCTGTTATTTGCCCGTGTAGGCGAGCCACGTTGCCCAACCCATAACTTACCCTTGTCGGCACAAACGGTCAGCCAGATGGTCGATAAAGTGCTGGCGATGCCACAAGACAGCCGCCAAATGCTACTCGCGCCAGTGGTAAACGATCGTAAAGGTGAGCACGTTAAACTGCTTGAAAGTTTATCGGCTCAGGGTTACATCCGCGCCCGTATTGACGGCGAAGTGTGCGATTTAACCGACCCACCGACGTTAGATTTACATATAAAACATACTATTGAAGTGGTGGTTGACCGCTTTAAAGTGCGTGAAGACATAAAACAACGTTTAGCTGAATCATTTGAAACGGCATTAGAGTTGTCAGGCGGTATCGCAAAAATTGCCAGCATGGACGATTCGACAACCGAAGAATTAGTGTTTTCGGCTAACTTTGCTTGTCCGCATTGTGGTTATTCAATGGCCGAGCTTGAACCGCGCATTTTCTCGTTTAATAATCCGGCGGGGGCTTGCCAAACCTGTGATGGTTTAGGCGTACAACAGTTTTTTGACCCAGACCGCGTGATCACCAACGACGAATTATCATTAGCCGGTGGCGCTGTAAGAGGCTGGGACAGACGCAATTTTTACTATTTCCAAATGCTCAGCTCATTGGCAGAACATTACAAATTTGACGTTGAAAAGCCCTTTGCTGAACTGAGCGACAAAGTAAAAAAGATTGTCCTCTATGGTTCAGGCAAACAAAACATTGCCTTTAAGTACATTAACGACCGTGGTGACGTGGTGGTACGTAACCATCCGTTTGAAGGTATTTTAAATAACATGGACCGCCGCTACCGCGAAACCGAAAGTAATTCGGTGCGCGATGAGCTGTCTAAGTTTATTAATATGCAGCCATGTAATAGCTGTGGCGGTTCACGCCTGCGTGAAGAAGCCCGCAACGTGTTTATTGGCGAGCTTAACTTGCCGCAATTAACCACCTGGTCCATTGGCGAAGCCAAAGCGTACTTTGATACCGTCACCTTTGAAGGCCAACGGGCGCAAATTGCTGAAAAAATCTTAAAAGAAATCGGCGAACGTTTAGGCTTTTTGGTTAATGTTGGTTTGAATTATTTAAGCTTATCGCGCTCAGCCGAAACCTTATCGGGCGGCGAAGCACAGCGTATCCGTTTAGCCAGCCAAATTGGTGCTGGGCTTGTGGGCGTTATGTACGTATTGGATGAACCTTCCATTGGTTTGCATCAACGCGACAATGAACGTTTATTACAAACCCTTATTCACCTACGTGACCTAGGCAACACCGTTATTGTGGTAGAGCACGACGAGGATGCCATTCGTTTAGCCGATCATGTTATCGACATTGGCCCAGGAGCAGGTGTACACGGCGGCGAAGTGATTTGCGACGGCACATTAGATGACATCCTTAACTGCGAAGAGTCGGTCACTGGCCAGTATATTTCTGGCAAGAAGCAAATTCACATCAGTGATGAGCGCACGCCCATTGACCCTAAAAAAGTTATTGAGCTATTTGGCGCATCAGGTAACAACTTGCAAGATGTCGATTTAACCATTCCGATTGGGCTATTCACCTGTATTACGGGGGTATCTGGCTCTGGCAAATCAACTCTGATTAACGACACCTTTTTTAAAATTGCCCATCGCATGCTTAATGGCGCTACGGTCGACGAACCTGCACCTTATAAAAGCATTAAAGGCATGGAGCAATGCGACAAAGTTGTCGATATCGACCAAAGCCCTATTGGCCGCACGCCGCGTTCAAACCCAGCCACTTACACGGGTATTTTTACCCCAATACGTGAGTTGTTTGCCGGCACGCAAGAGTCGCGCACCCGTGGTTATCTAGTCGGCCGCTTCTCATTTAACGTCAAAGGCGGACGCTGCGAAGCTTGCCAGGGTGATGGCTTAATTAAAGTGGAGATGCACTTTTTACCAGACGTGTATGTGCCTTGTGACTCATGCAAAGGTAAGCGCTATAACCGCGAAACCTTAGAAGTGAAATACAAAGGTAAAAACATTCACGAAGTGCTGCAAATGACCGTTGAAGATGCGCGCAGTTATTTTGATGCGATTCCATCGATTGCGCGCAAACTGCAAACGTTAATGGATGTAGGTTTGTCGTATATCCGCTTAGGTCAAAGTGCGACTACGTTGTCTGGTGGTGAGGCGCAGCGGGTTAAGCTGGCAAAAGAGTTATCTAAACGCGACACAGGTAAAACCTTGTACATTTTAGATGAGCCAACTACAGGTCTACACTTTGCTGACATTCAACTATTGTTAGATGTATTGCATCGCTTAAAGTCGCATGGCAATACTGTTGTGGTGATTGAGCACAATTTAGATGTGATTAAAACCGCAGACTGGATTGTAGACTTAGGCCCAGAAGGCGGCGCTGGCGGCGGCATGATTTTAGCCACTGGTAGCCCTGAAGATGTCGCCGAGCACCCTGAGTCGCATACCGCGCGTTTTTTAAAGCCAATGCTGGAGATTCATAAGCAACGCGCTACAACCAAAGCGAAAGCGAAAAAGTAGCCTTAATGTTTCCCATCCACCCATAACAAAGAGGAGTGCCAATATGTTCATACCTCTTACTCGTTATCGGGTGGTTGGGTTGCTTTTATTACTTAGTCTAACCAGCGGCTGCAGCTCCAACTTACCCGAATGCTCCTCCGCATTTACCACCACTTGGCCTGACGCAACAGAGCAAATACATCACGATATCAGCCAACTGGCTTCTGCTGAGTTTCAAGGGCGCAAAACCGCAACGCTTGGTTCTCAAGCCGCGCAAGATTATATTATTGCGCGCTTTCATCAGCTTGGGCTTAAACCTTGGCAAGCAGATTTTGCCATCCCCTTTACCTTCGACTATCAATTCTCAACGATAACTGGGGTTAATTTAGTCGCGACCATTCCGGCAAAAGTCCCGTCGAATCGCTGGCGGATCATTACTGCCCATTACGATCATTTAGGTCAAAAAGGGAGTACGGTGTTTCCTGGCGCCGACGACAATGCCTCTGGCGTTGCCGGTATGCTGGCGATTGCTCAACGTTGGCAACAGCAGTCTGAAATAGATGACGTTAATTTGATGTTAGTGGCAACCGATGCCGAAGAGCCGGGATTGTTTGGCAGTTACGCCCTGGTGAAGTTGTTGCAGCAAGACCCAACCATTGACGTGGAATTAAGTGTTAATCTTGACATGATTGGCCACCCCAATCGCCGCCGAGCAATTTATATGGAAGGTGAAAAGAATCTTGCACAGTTTGAAGCCATTCGGGCACAACTGATGCAAAAAACGCAATTATGCATTCGCACTCATCGCAGCAGCTTACTCAGCGGGCGCTTACAAAAAGCCGATTGGTTAAGGGCATCGGATCATTACCCGTTTCATAAGGCAGGGTATAAATGGGTGTATTTTGGCGTACCGCCACATCCGCAATACCACACTGAATATGACACTACAGACACCCTCGATATTGACTTTATTGTGGCAGTGGCCGAAACCGTGTACCAACTGCTGCAGGTAGATAAACTGACCGAGTCACCATAAAAGTGCGGTTAGATGACAACAAACGTTCACTTTTCAACCAATTAGTGAATTCTATAAATCAAGAATCAGGCCAATCTTAACGATTATTGGCCAAATTGATGTTTATTTTCAGTTTTTACGTGGTCAAATCGCATACTTGCTGCTATAATACGCCCCCTTATCGGCGCGGGAAATCGACACGGGGTTGATTTTCTGTCTGTGAAACTTTAGCACGAGCTTCCGAACTTCGTGCGCATCCACAAGGCTACAACTCAATGTCATCCAATGAAAGAACTTTCCGCGAACTCGGCCTGTCTGAGTATTTGTTGCGTTCACTTGACGAGCTTGGTTATGAAAAACCAACGCCAATTCAGTCTGCTAGTATCGACCCGCTTATGGCTGGTAAAGATATTATCGGTCAAGCGCAAACCGGTACTGGTAAAACAGGTGCATTCGCCCTGCCTTTACTAAACAAAATCGACATGAAAATCAATGCTCCACAGATTTTAGTGTTGGCTCCAACTCGTGAACTAGCCGTTCAGGTTGCAGAAGCTTTTGGTAGCTATGCAAAACACATGAAAGGTTTCCACGTACTGCCTATTTACGGCGGTCAAAGCATGCAACAACAGTTAAACGCCCTTAAGCGTGGCCCACAAGTGATTGTTGGTACACCTGGTCGTGTAATGGATCACATGCGTCGTGGCACACTAAAATTAGACACATTAAAAGCATTAGTGCTTGATGAAGCTGATGAAATGTTAAAAATGGGCTTCATCGATGATATCGAATGGGTTCTAGAACATAAACCAGCTAACAGCCAACTTGCGTTGTTCTCTGCCACTATGCCTGAGCAAATCAAGCGCGTAGCTAACAAGCATTTGAACAGCCCAGTTAACATCAGCATTGCTGCTAGCCACACTACGGTTGATTCAATTGACCAACGTTTTGTGCAAGTTTCACAACACAACAAACTTGAAGCGTTAGTACGCGTATTAGAAGTTGAAAATACTGAAGGTATTATCATTTTCGTACGTACACGTAACAGCTGTGTTGAATTAGCAGAAAAATTAGAAGCTCGCGGTTACGCATCATCACCACTACACGGTGACATGAACCAACAAGCACGTGAGCGCGCTGTTGAGCAGTTAAAACGCGGCAAGTTAGACATTTTGATTGCAACTGACGTAGCAGCACGTGGTTTAGATGTTGAGCGTATTGGTCACGTTGTAAACTACGATATTCCTTACGATTCAGAAGCTTATGTACACCGCATCGGTCGTACTGGTCGTGCTGGCCGTAAAGGTATGGCCATTTTGTTTGTGACCAACCGTGAAATGCGTATGTTACGCACTATCGAACGTGCAACAAACAGCCGTATTTCGCCAATGAAAGTGCCTAGCCCAGAGACTGTTGCAGAGCGTCGTTTATCTCGTTTAGGCGAGCAAATCCAAGAAACCTTAAACGGCGACTTAGATTTCATGAAAAACGCCGTTGCTGAATTATGCCAACAGCTTGAAGTTGATACCGACTTATTAGCCGCTGCATTATTACAGCAAGTACAGCAAGAGCGTCCGTTACAGTTACCAACGATTACTGAGCGTCAACGTGATTCACGTGATGACCGTGGTGATCGCAACAGCGACCGTCCACGTCGTGAGCGCAGTAACCGTCCGGCGCCAACTAGCTTTGGTAGTGCAGACACCCTAAAAGATAACCCAGACGTGAAGATGAACCGTTATGTTATCGATGTGGGTCGTGAAAATGGTGTTGGTGTAGGTAACATTGTTGGTGCTATCGCTAACGAAGCTAACATCGACAGCCGTTTCATTGGTCAAATTCAATTATTCGACCAAGTGACTACCGTTGACTTACCAGATGGCATGCCAAAAGACATTCTATCTCACCTTAAAAAGGTACGCGTATGTGGTCGTCCACTTAACATCCGTGAAGCCGGTGATGAAGTGTTTGCAGACTCTGGTCGTGGTGCGCCACGCAAGCCTCGCGGTGACCGCCCTCGTGGTGATCGTCCTCGCGGTGACCGTCCTGCAGGTGCAGAACGTCGTCCACGTAAGCCACGTGACAATGGCTAATCATTCATTTGAATGACACAAAAAATGGAGCCTCAGGGCTCCATTTTTGTTTTCAGTTTTTAATAGTGAAGACTCTAGAGCGCTACGCTGCTAGATTCTAGAATACTAAAGCGCTTGTTATCATTTCTAGCAGGACGCAGTCCGTCCTAGTAGCGAAGCGACCCTAGCAGGACGAAGTCCGCCCTAGCAGCAAAGCGACCCTAGCAGGACGCAGTCCGCCCTAGCAGCAAAGCGACCCTAGCAGGACGAAGTCCGCCCTAGCAGCAAAGCGACCCTAGCAGGACGTAGTCCGCCCTAGCAGCAAAGCGACCCTAGCAGGACGAAGTCCGCCCTAGCAGCAAAGCGCCCCTAGTGATAATCCTTTTGCACCAAGTGTTACAATACAGTCCTGAATGCTTTAGACTGCTTGCGCTTTTGATACATAGGCACAATTTGCACGGCAAAGACTGCACACACAATCAGCACTATTCCCATAAATGACAAGCCATCGATATTGGCGCTGCTAAATACCCCGCTCCACCAGCCTAAACTGACGACAATTTCTGTCGCGGTAAAACTCAACACCGGCGTTAACGACAACATTGCACTGACTTGTGCGGTTGGCCAATAATGTAAAGCCTGACCAAAACAACCATACGCTATCAAAGTATTGGCGCCGCAAAATAATACAATCCACCATTGGTTTAATGTCATAGTGTTAAACTGACTAAAATCGCTAAACGGTGCCATGGCAACAATGCCTAATGCATAGATAAATAACAGCACATTACTGGGCGATAATCGCTGACTCACCGACTTTTGTAATAGCGCGTAACTGGTCCACGACATCACCGAAAACTGCACAATCATAATGCCGATAAGCACTTGCTCATCACGAGCTTGGTCCATATCGAGCTGCAGATGAAAAAACATCAACATACCCAATGCAAGCGTGGCAAAACAACTCAGTTGGAATGCGGTAAAACGTTCTTTAAAAAACAACACCCCACCAAATGCTAAAAAGAATGGCGCTGTTTGAAAATTAAGTTGTGCTGTGCCCGGGGCTAAGTAACCCAATGAGTACACAAACGACACGTAATTACACATCAGCAATACACCAGCCAAGGTGAGTTTTAGCCATACTGCCCGTGGTAAACCCACAAATTGACGCAACGCACCGGTTTTCCATTGAATGAATAATGTCACCACCAACGCCATTAAAAACCGAAACCAGGTCAAGGTGACCGGAGTAATAAAACCACCAGAGAGTTTGAGCGCTATGGGCAATATCCCCCAGAAAAGTATCGCAATAGAAACAAATATCAGCCCTAAGCGATTATTGGCGTTTTGTTGTTCAGTACTCACGTTGGCTCACTCATTACATTATTTAGGCGGTGAATATTGCCTGAATGAAGGACTAAAGTCTTCCACATCTGTCGTTGATTGTTCGCATAATAAAAAAGCCTATTTCAACACGCCCTTTTCGCGTGGCAAATCCAGCTAATACAGGTAAAATAGCCGCCATAAAAAACCTATGTGCCCTACTACCTAAGGAACACTCGCATGAGTCTTGCTGATTCCGTTCTTGCCGTGAACAATGATTTACCGATCCGTACCGACAAGCCTGTCCATAGTGGCAAAGTTCGCAGCGTTTACTGGTTAACTGATACCGATAGCCGTCGTCTTATTCAGGACAAAGGTTACGATGTCCCTGAAGATACTCCACTTGCCATTATGGTGATCAGCGACCGCATTTCAGCATTTGACTGTATCTTCCATGGCGAAGGTAACTTGCAAGGCATTCCAGGCAAAGGTGCGGCATTAAATGCGATTTCAAATCACTGGTTTGGTTTATTTGCTGAAAACGGTTTAGCTGATAGCCACATTTTAGATATTCCGCACCCATTTGTGTGGATAGTACAAAAAGCCCGTCCCATTAAAGTTGAAGCCATTTGCCGTCAATACATTACCGGCTCAATGTGGCGTGCCTACTCAAAAGGCGAACGTGTTTTTTGTGGCATCACCTTGCCAGAAGGGTTAAGTAAAGATCAAAAATTACCTGAATTACTGATCACCCCATCAACCAAAGGTATTTTAACCGGTATACCAGGCGTGCCTGCGCAAGATGACGTGAATATCAGTCGCAGCGACATTGAAGCCAACTACCAGGCATTTGGCTTTGAAAAGCCACAAGATATCGACTTATATGAAACCCTGCTAAAGCAAGGATTCAAAGTGATTTCAGACGCGCTAGCGAAACTTGACCAGGTGTTTGTCGATACCAAATTTGAGTTTGGTTATGTGAATGACAAAAACGGTCAGTCAAAACTGATTTATATGGATGAAGTCGGCACCCCTGACTCATCACGCATTTGGGATGGCCCAGCTTACCGCGACGGTAAGATTGTTGAAAACTCAAAAGAAGGCTTCCGTCAGTTCTTATTAAATCATTTTGACGATGCCGACATTCTATTAAACAAAGACAGAATGCCAGAGCGTGAAGCCCTTGCCCGTGACAATGACTTACCACTTGAAGCCATGATGAACGTGTCGCGTACTTACACTGGCGTGGCAGAAAAAGTCACCGGTAACAGCATTGCACTGCCGGCTAATCCAAAAGCCGACATCATCAAAGTGCTACGCGAGCAATACGATTTAATTGACTAATCATGCTCTCGCGACATGCATTAAGGCGCCTTCTGGCGCCTTAATTCTATTCGTTATCATGATGCTCAATCCCTAGCAAATCTCCCTCCTCAAAGATTAAATTTACAAAACTCACAAAATGTAAATGATAATGATTTTCATTAATATCGAGTGTATTATCTCGGCTAAAACATAATTACTCATAACAGAACAGGGACTCGTTCATAGCCGCTGAAGATGATAACACCATGAAATTAAATAAAATTAGCCTAGCTGTTCTATGCGCTATTAGCTTATCGCAACACGCCTTTGCTGCCGACGAACCTATCGACGCCAACAATGACACGGTAAACACCGATAACATTGAAAAAATTGAAGTGACTGGCAGTTATATTGCTGGTTACAACGCCCACTCAGTGAGTGGCGCCTCACGTTTAGACCTCGCCATTATTGATATCCCTCAGTCTGTTTCGGTTATCACCGAAGCGCAAATGCAAGACTTTCAATTACACGACATCAATGCCGCGCTAGACTCTGCCACCGGGGTTAACGTTGAGCGAATTGAAACCGACCGCACTTACTATACCGCCCGTGGTTTTGATATTACTAACTTCCAAATTGACGGTATTGGTTTGCCACTTACCTCAGGTAATAACCATGCCGATGAAGACACCGCGATTTACGATCGCATCGAGGTTATCCGCGGTGCTAACGGCTTAATGACAGGTGTGGGTAATCCATCTGCCACCATCAACTTTATTCGTAAACGCCCTACCGCAGACAATCAACTAACCGTTAGCGGTACTTACGGCAGCTTTAATAACACCCGTATCGAAGCTGATGGTTCTGTCAGACTCAATGACACTTTTGCAGCCAGAGCCGTGGCGGTAACTCAAAGTAAAGATTCGTATTTAGACCGCTACGAAACCGATAAAAATGTCTTTTATGTATTTTTAGAAGCCAACTTAACTGACGACACCAGCTTGTCGCTGAGCCACAGCTACATTAATAATGACGCCACAGGCAATAACTGGGGCGCCCTGCCGTTGTTTTACACTGACGGCAGCGCCACCAATTACGACAGCTCAACCAATACCTCAGCAGACTGGTCTAACTGGCAGGTCATTAAAAACAATACCGTGTTTGAGCTAAGCCACCACTTTAATTCTGACTGGCGTTTACGGGCGACTTATTCACATAAAACAACCGACGAAGACACGGAGTTATTTTATGTGTTTGGCACACCAGATAAGGATACCGAGCTTGGTTTAACCGGTTATGGCAGTGAGTATGATTTAGATGACCAAAGTGATTTAGTGGATATTTATGTTGATGGTAACTTCAACCTGTTTGGCCGCGAGCATCAACTTGTTGCTGGGGTTAACTATTCTAAAATGAGCTACACCGACAGTTCACTTTATGATTACACCACTGACTATGGCTTCCCCGAAATGCCAGATCTCAACACTTGGGACGGCAACACCCCAAAACCGACCTTTACTGATGGCTTACGCGGCAGTGATGTGACCCGTAAACAACAAGCTGCTTACTTTACCGGTCGCTTTAGTGTTGTGGATGATTTACACGTGATTGTCGGTGGCCGTTACAACGATTGGCAAGCAGAAGGCGAGTCATACGAAGTTAACCAAGATGCCGATTATGACAAATTTATCCCATACTTAGGTGCCGTTTATAGCTTTACGCCTGAACTAGTAGCTTACGCCAGTTACACCGAAAATTTTGTTGCACAAACTGAAGCCGACAGTGTGGGGGTGTTTCTTGACCCTATCACCGGAGAAAGCCGCGAAGTGGGCGTAAAAAGCGAACTGTTTAACGGTCGTTTAATTGCCAGCTTAGCCTACTTTGACGTAGAGCAAACCAATATTGCAGTACTTGATCCTGAAACAGCAGGGTTACCCATCGACATGCAAACTTACTATGGTGCTGACGGGATTAGTAGCACAGGTTTTGAGTTTGAAGTGGCCGGTGAAATTTACCCAGGTTTGAATGCCAGCATAGGTTATACCGACTTTGACATTGAAGGTGACGATACCGTTGCTGCTTACACCCCTAGCAAACTATTAAAATTTGCCGCTACCTATGACTTTGAAACCATAGAAGGGTTATCTATCGGGATGAACATGCGCTGGCAAGATGATATCTCGCGCAATCAAGGAGTCGTAGCGGAAGGTTTTGACAACGCAGGCGCTGAGATTATTACCAAGCAAGACGCCTATGCGGTGATTGATTTAATGGCTAAATATCAAATTACCGAGAATCTAGGATTAGCAGTTAATGCCAATAATGTTGGTGATGAAAAGTACATCAATAGCTTGTACTGGGCCCAAGGTTACTACGGTGCACCTGCAAACTACAGTGCCACGTTAAGCTGGAAAATGTAATTAGTCGCGCAATCCGCGTCAGTGAGATAACCTTTGCTCAGTGGTATCAATGCCAGGTTATCTCACTGAATTCATCCAACAATGAAATGACATTCTTATGAGAAAAACCCTTTTTAAATGGCACTCTTATGGTGCCCTTATCGCCATGCTACCGTTATTGATCATTTCAATAACCGGTAGCATTTTAGTGTTTAAAGTCGAAATAGACAGCTTACTACGCCCAGCGCATATGTTAGTCGACGCCTCAGCCACAACGCCAAGAATCAGTTTAGACACGCTAATGGATACCATGCTAAGCGCCAATAGCGATTATGAGTTAGGTGGCTGGGAGATCTTTGATGATAAATCACGTTCTGACGCTGGCTATTTAATTGAACGCGGCACAGAAAATTGGTTTAAAGTGTATGTAAATCAATATAATGGCCAGCTATTATCTGAACCACAAACCTTGACACATTATCTAACCGACTGGCTACTAGAGCTACACTATAGCTTTTTGTTCCATGTCGCTGGGGCAAGCGTTGCGTTAATTGTCGGTTGTATCATGCTGTTTTTAGGGATTAGCGGCATCATATTATATCGCCGTTTTTGGGTTAAGCTGTTTACCTTACGCTTTAACGCGGTGAGGCGGATATTGTTTAGCGATATTCATAAATTTATTGGTATTTTGAGCTCGCCAGTGCTCATTATTGTGGCTTTAACTGGGGTGTATTGGAACTTTATTGGCATACAGCATGAACTAAGCGAGCATGCCGATGGCGAGCATTATCTTGTGAGTGCGCCACGCCATAGCCCCAGCATTTCATTTGAAGCATTGATGCAACAAACCGAAGCCGAGATTACCAGCTATAAAGCAGGCTACCTGACTATGCCCTTTGAACCCGGCCGTGATATCACTTTTTACGGCGAGGTCGACAGCAGCAACCCATTTAATAGCGAATACGCCAGCTTTGTTAGCTTTGACCGAACCACAGGCAAATTACTCGCCAAACAAGACATTCGTCAAGCAAGCACATTAACCGTGTTTTTAGACAGTTTTCGTAAATTACACTTTGGCTATTTTGGCGGGTTATTGTCACGGATAATTTGGTGCATTATCGGTTTAATGCCGTTAATCCTTGGGTTTACTGGGCTGTATTTGTATTGGCACCGCCGGAAACAACGGGTTAAATCAGCACACAATCGTCGCCAGCAAGTAGTCAGCGCATAAAACAGCTAATAAAAAAGGATGACGATATTGTCATCCTTTTTGCTTAAGCACTAAAACAATTAACAAACATTAGCTGCGACGACGTAAGCCTAGTGCACCTAATAACATTAATGCTAAGTAGCCTAAGCTACCACCGTCACTGTTTTTCTCTGGTTCAACTGGGTCAACAGGCTCTACTGGTTCAGGTTCTGGGTAACTTAGTGCAATAATCACTGGGTCATGGTCTGA
Organism: Shewanella saliphila; assembly: GCF_014648295.1. Lineage (GTDB taxonomy): Bacteria > Pseudomonadota > Gammaproteobacteria > Enterobacterales > Shewanellaceae > Shewanella > Shewanella saliphila. The sequence continues at coordinate 95,549 of NZ_BMQV01000003.1, read as the reverse complement.
TGCAGAAAATGCATTTTCAGACTTCACTAAGTCGCCAGTGTACTTGCTGCCATATTCAAACAGGTTAGATTCAACCGAGTTAATGTGCCAGTCATCAATACCCACAACTTTAGCCGCTAAACTCGCATTGCCTAATGCATGGTCTAAGTTACCTAACTCGCCGTTGTAGCTGTACGAGTAAGTATCAGCACCGTGCACTTGCGTGTTTAAGTTAATTAAGCCGTAGCCCTTATCAATCACGCTGCCCTCACGCTCATATACTTTGCCGTCAAGGGTTGTCCAAGATGCAGTACGAATAACATGGTCTGTTGTTGAGGCATCATAGTCAGTTAATACAGCAACGGGATCTTCTTTACCGTAGGCATTTAAATCACCAATCACCAACACATCACCGTCGACATCTTTAAGTGATTCACCTAATACTTTAGCTGCCGATACCCGGAAGGCATTACACTTACCTTGTAAATCAGCGGGTTCAGAATTTTCGTTAAACTCTGCCCAATCTTCAATACAACCAGATCCTTTAGACTTAAGATGATTAACCACAATCGTCAGTTTTTCATCATTAATGCTAAAGCTTTGCACTAGGCTGTGACGTTGGTATTTGTCATAGCCAGGGCTTGATTCAACCACGTCATCTTGTTCACGAGTTTGTGCGCCTTCAGCAGCATGTTGCTCTGGTGTGGCAATCACTTGCGCTGCACCATCTAAGCTAATGCGTGCAGGACGATATAACATGCCCACTGTAATCGCGTCGCTACCAATATACTTACCGTCATATTTATCAGCATCTTCAATTTCTACAAAGCGGTATGCTTGCTCATCTGTCAGCTCTGCATTTAAGGCATCCAATAGGTTTTGAATCGCACTTAGTTCACCAAAGCCATTGTTAGCAATTTCCATTAAGCCAACAACATCGGCATTCATGGCCACAAGTGCATTCACAATTTTGGTGCGCTGCAATACCATTTCGTCTTCGGTTAACGCGCCGCGGTTGCTGTTTGATGGGTTAGCATCGCCACCCACTGCGTCATTAAAGAAGTTCAATACGTTAAAGCTTGCTACACGTATGTCGCCCATGTCTGCCACGGTTGGCGCATCGGTACGATCATCTCCACGAATAAAGTCACCGGCGGTAATCGTATTGGTGGCTAAAATACGGTACGAGCTGTAGCTGTAACCAATTACACCTTCAAGATTAGTGAGCTGATCACCCACACGGATATAACCGGTTTCAGCATTAAAGTCAGGGAAGTAAGGCACTTCGCCATCGTTCGCCTTGTAATCAGACTCAACAAAAAGCTGATTGGCAATATTGGCGTCACTTAATGCTACAGCGTCTGCCGAGTTTGGCTCAAATACTTGCGTGGGTTTCATTAATGGCGCTTTATGCGACAACACCATATTGTTGCGGTAACTTGAGTAATCAAAGCTAAAGGTACGCGTCACTTTCATGTCACTGCCGGCATCTAGCTTCACTTTCATGCCTTCAACACGCTCTAATGCTTCGTTAAGCGTTTCGCCATCTGCAACATAGAATTCAACCGCGGCAGGCACATCACCGACAACACCTAATTCAAATTTTTGGTCGTCTTTAATGTCTATTTGAGTCGAGCCGTAATACTCTTTTACTTTACCTTGAACACACACTTCAGTACCTGGCTGAATGGTGTCTGGCGCGGCTTCGTTTAGGTAAACAAAAATACCGTCTGAGGTATAAGGTGAGCCATCACCTTGGGCATCTTGAATAAAGAAACCTTTATATAAACTGTCGCTTCTAGCGCTCACAATGCCTTTTACGGTGACTTCGTTAGCCGACTCAAAGCTACCATCAGCAATCAATGGGCTTGAATCACCGGCACCTTGAATGTCATAAATGTTAGTCAGCGTGGCACCGTCACAGGTAAAGGTGCTTGGTTCTGGAGCCTCAGCGGCTTCGAGCGTACCTAAACCACTAAAAGTATCTTTTTCGAGTTCAACCCATTGGGCAGCATCATAGGTTGTGCTTGCCATTAAATCTTCTAGATTTCGCTGAAAAGTGGTGTCGGCTCCCCAGCCACTTGGCGTTGGGATTTCGCCAATAACATCAACCAACACATCGTCTTTTAATAGCCCAACAGCATCGCCACCATTAAAGTACAAGTTACCGGTCATTAAGTCGGTACCCGCTGGTAAGGTGATTGCTGCGCTTGGGTGCAAAATCACTTTGACACTTTTAGCCGCAATTGAATCCGTCAAATCAACCATGTCTACAGCCGCTGTGTCGCCGTCTTTATAACGTACTAATTTGTAGCCTGTTAAATCAACGGCGGTATCACCGCTGTTATACAGTTCAATCGCTTTGTTGTTGGAACTCCCTTCAACATATTCACTAATTAACACATCTGCATTTGCCATCATTGGCAATGCTGCGGCCACTGCGAGTGAAACCGCCGTTAGTTTAGTCAGTCCTTTCATTTTTAACCCCATATTTTGTAATAGAAATGCTATTTTTTTGTAATATGCGGCGCGATTGTCCCAAAGTTTTGTGACATTAAAAAGAACATTGATCACAAATAATGAGCAGAAAAAATCACTATCTATTTGATTAACAAAACAAAATAGTTCTCTTGGTAGGATAAGAAATAAAGTGTGATCAAATTCTCATTTAAAAACATAAACTAAGCACAAAACAACACTTAGGGTTATTTCAAAACAGTATGATAATTTTTGTAACACTTTTATTAAAAATACAACAAGAGTATTACAACATGCTGTTTTGTAATGTAATTAATACTATCGCTTACCTTGAAACGATAAATGAATATGTAGATAATTAAACAGGCCAAGCTATGGTTTACCCCATTAGTAACCGTTAGTTGTGATAAAAATGTTATAAAATGCAGAAAAATAGAAGGCTCATGCAGTACAAACCATTAAAGCCATGTTCGAATTACGCCGATAAAAAACAATAAATCTCTTAAGCTATAAGATTTATTGTCGATATAAATATAGTCACTTAGTTGTTTTTGTCATAAGAATTGTAGTTTGCACGGTATTTTAGTATCAAAATACTGCCAGCTAATCTACTATTTGCATCTATTGTATTTACCGGTTTAGGTACCCTCGCTATGAAACAAGTTGATTTCAGAAGTATTGATAAACTCTTCATAAAGATGTCGATTAACGACAAATTTTGGACCATCTTTGCGCTATTCCTAATCGTGTTATCCAGCGTATCCATCAGCAGCTATTTCAGCAAAATGGATCAAATTGAACAGCAATCGGTACAGATGCTAGAGCAAAAAGCCGCTGCTATGGTGCAAGCACTTGATTCAACCGGCCAACTTGAACAGGCTGCAAGTCTTGGGTTGCAAGTGTCTAATCGCGCTCAAACCAGTAGTCGCTCACAAGACACCGTCACCGCGGTATACGCCTCAGCAGGCCAATATTACATGCTTAGCGAATCAGTGTATAACCAAGAGTCAGATGCTAAACAAGCGGCTATGAACTCAATGTTACTGTCGTTTTTATGGATAATACCTTTTGCTTTGGTTATTTATTGGAACGCCACATTTATTGGTGGAGCATTATGGGTGTTATGGGATACCACAGAAAAAATTGCTAAAGGCGACTTAACCTCACGCTTAGGGTTCCACCCTGGCCGCGACGAGTTTGGCACCATTGGTTGTGCATTAGACAAAGCCATGGACACCTTAAGTGAGCTGGTTATTGCCGTTAAAACCAATACCGATACCTTACATGCAACCTCAGACTCTTTTGCTCGCGATGCAGAACAAAGTGCAGAACAAATCGACCTACAGTATGCATCACTCGACTCTGTCGCCACCGCTATGGAAGAAATGACCGCCTCTGCTGCTGAAGTATCTAATATTGCGCGTAACTCTACTGAGCGTGTTGAGCAAGACTCAGAATACACTCGCCAAAGCTACGACAGAGCAAAACGTGCCATTAACGAAATTGAGCAACTGTCTAAGTACATTGAGCAAACGTCAAACTCGGTGAACACCCTAAAGGTTAACGCCACCAACATTAATGATGTGATTACCACCATTAATGCGATTTCAGACCAAACTAACTTACTGGCGCTTAATGCGGCCATTGAAGCAGCACGTGCCGGTGAAATGGGTCGTGGATTTGCCGTGGTTGCCGACGAAGTAAGAACCCTAGCGGGCCGAACTCAAGCTGCAACGGTTGAAATTCATAACATGATTGAGTTACTGCAAAGCGAAACGCTTAACATCGACAGCATTACTCAAGACACCGTTAAACAAGCGCAAACCAGTAGCGACTTAATCAGTAACATTGGTACTGACATTGATGCGATTGCAGAGTCATCTCGTTCAATTATGGACATGAGCTTCCAGATTTCGACATCATCTGAAGAGCAAAGTGCTGTTGCTAATGATATTGCTAAAGAACTCACCGACATTCGCCAAAAATCGAACGTCATCCGCGGGTTGTCGCAGCAATCATCACATGGCGTGAAAGACCTAACCGAAGCTTCTGCTAACTTAGGTAAGATTTTAAGCCGTTACCGCACTAACTAAAGTGAGCGGTTGATCAACAGGTTGCCGGGTTAATTAACCCGGCTAACTCAAAATAAAACGACGTGATATCAACCGATATCACGTCGTTTTTTATTAGCCTAATGCCAAATTTTTACAGTATACTTTTCAACCACATTGGATCTATACCTTTTAACGCTTTCAGGTATAATCCGCGCACTTTTTTATTAACATTAATCGCAACCTCTATGTGTGAGATTTTATGACAGTTGAAACCTTTACACCCAAGCAAACAACTACGCTCGATATTCCAGTAAAAACCCTTGCTGCTAACAGCACAAGTGCCCCTAACACTGGTAATCGAATTGGCTTTGTATCTCTGGGCTGTCCAAAAAATTTAGTCGATTCAGAACGGATCCTCACTCAATTACGCACCGAAGGTTATGATGTCACCAACAGCTATGACGATGCCGATTTGGTTATTGTGAACACCTGTGGCTTTATTGATAGCGCGGTACAAGAGTCGTTAGAAACGATTGGCGAAGCATTAGCCGCCAACGGTAAAGTGCTCGTAACAGGTTGTTTAGGCGTTAAGAAAGATGAAATTGTTGAACTTCACCCTAACGTGCTAGGCGTTACCGGCCCACATGCCTATGATGAAGTGCTTAAACAAGTACACCTGCATGTTGAAAAACCTAAACACAATCCACTGATGGACCTGGTGCCTGATCACGGCGTCAAACTCACGCCGAAGCATTACGCCTATTTGAAAATATCAGAAGGCTGTAATCACCGTTGTACCTTCTGCATTATTCCATCAATGCGCGGCGATTTAGACTCTCGCCCGATTGGTGATGTACTCGATGAAGCCCAGCGTTTAGTGAACGCAGGCGTAAAAGAGCTATTAGTCATTTCGCAAGACACCTCTGCTTACGGCGTTGATGTAAAACATAAAACCGCATTTTGGGATGGCATGCCAGTGAAAACTCACATGCAGCAGCTGTGTGAAGAGCTCGCTAAGCAAGGTGTGTGGGTACGTTTGCACTATGTTTACCCTTACCCGCATGTGGACGACATTATTCCATTAATGGCCGAAGGTAAAATTCTGCCATATTTAGATATTCCGTTTCAGCATGCCAATAAGCGTATCCTTAAATTAATGAAACGCCCAGGCAGCTCAGACAAAGTGTTAGAGCGCATCGCAAAATGGCGCGAGATTTGTCCTGAATTAGTGATTCGCTCAACCTTTATTGTTGGTTTCCCGGGTGAAACCGAAGAAGAGTTTGAAGAGCTATTAGACTTTTTAGAAGAAGCACAGCTTGATCGCGTAGGCTGTTTTAAATACTCGCCAGTAGAAGGCGCTAAAGCTAACGATTTACCAGACCATGTGCCAGAAGATGTTATGGAAGACCGTTTACAACGCTTTATGGCGGTTCAGGCACAGATCAGTGCCGACAAACTGCAAGCCCGTATTGGTCAAGAGTATTTAATCTTAATTGATGAAGTGAACACCGAAGGTGCTGTAGGTCGCTCCTACATGGACGCGCCAGAAATTGACGGTAAAGTGTATTTAACCGACGAGTTTGACGTGCAACCAGGCGACCAAGTTTGGGTACAAATTATTCATGCCGACGAGCACGATGTGTGGGGCGTTAAAGTAGAAGATTAACCTGTTTGCTTAGCGGATGAGTCAGAAACGCAATAAATTAAAAAGCCGATATCTGTGATATCGGCTTTTTGTTTTGCTAAATCATTATTTCAATGAATTATTCTAGCATGGTCAATCTATGACCTAGTGTACTTGTACTGTCTGGTGTCAGTACAAAAGTAAAGTTGCTGTCGCCACTAATATCTAAAGTCTCAGACTGATAAATCAGAGTTTGAGTGCCGTTGTCAGCTTCATAGACGATATTAATTTCGTAAAAGTCTTCTGGTAATGTTGTGCTTTGCTCTTCAACGAAGTCTAAATCGGTTAACGTATATTCAGCCGTTTCAATGGTTTCTGAATCACGGACAAAATACACGCTCAGATCATCGTAGTCATAAGACAAGTTAACGACATCGACTTTATATTCATATGCACGTGGACGAAGGTCTTGAGTAATTTCCATCCCTTCCACTGAACCGTCTTCGTTTTGATATACAAGCACTGATTTCACATCATCTTGTTCAAACGTCACAAGCAAGTTATTAAATAGCTGTGTTTTGGTTGTCGCATCTTTTACAGTAATACCATAATCATTAAATGACGTTGATTGATAGTCAGATACTGAAAATGCAGCAACATCATACAGGTATTGAGTTTCTTGTTGGCTCGATACCGTCACATCAATGTTTTGAGTTTCAAGGCCATTGAATATTCGATAGTCTGCTGTTGATTCTAACGCTGCATAATTATCGACTGTTGTTGTTGAATCAACACTGTCGATATTGATTTTAAGATCACCAGCTCCAAAGCTATTGCGGATAACCAATTTGTAAACAGTTTCAGTGGTAAAATCCATGCTACCTGTAGTGTAAACTACATCTGTAGAGCCAGCTTCGGTCAAATAAACAATGTAATCTTCAGTGTCGAGGATCATTGAGTCACTGTAAGTACCATAACCCACAGAGCCTAACATTACCGCTTCATCAAAGTCTTGAGTATCAAGAGAGATATACGCATCAAATGTGCCTTCATCAGTAGCTACGTTGGCAATAAGCACCTGCATTTTACTGTATTCATAATCATCATCCGCGTTAAGATCGTCCATATCTTCACGGTTGTAATTAATGTCTAGTAATTGTGGATCGGTATAATCACCATGGAGCACAAATAAGTGGTTATCATCGTCATCCATGTCCACTGTGTCAGTGTATATGGTAACGGTTTCGCCATCTTCATCCTGGCCTTCAATCTCTAAATCTACGCTGCCAGTACTGTAGCCATAACGCGGCATAGCATCAGCAAAGTCAATTGCTGTGTACGAATAGTCATCAAGCACTAACGACGTTGAGGTACTGTTTGGTGAGGCATTGTAATACTGTACATAAGCAACATCGCTGCTACTACTATCTGAACTGTCAGAACCACAACCGAACATCACAGTTCCAACCGCTGATATTAATATCAACTGGCCTAATTTCTTGTTAAACATAATTGCTCCATTAACCACTTAGCTACATTCGCAGTATTATGACTCTTTGTATGCGTAAACGACCGTAAAGAAGTGTAAAGTTGGTATATAAAACGTCAATCTAATCCAAATTGGTTATAAAAAAAACGATTATCGACCGGTAAGAGATTTTAAATCGTACAATCGAGCAAAAAATAGACTAAGCGCGTTAAGCTGACTCCACATTCGCCCTGCTAATTTGTAATAAACTAGTTGCCGGCGATCTTCATTTCGCTCAGTAAAATACCACCGGTACGAACCGATGAACGTAAGTCACGATCTTTACCTATGCCTTGAATCCCTTTGAACATATCTTTTAAGTTACCTGCTATGGTAATTTCTTCAACGGGGTAAAGTACTTCACCGTTTTCAACATAAAAACCAGCTGCACCGCGTGAGTAATCGCCAGTAACACCATTCACTCCTTGGCCCATTACTTCGGTCACAATCAAACCTGTGTTCATTGCTTTAACTAAGTCGTCAAAGGTTTGATTTGTATGACTTAAGGTCCAGTTGTAAATACCACCAGCATGACCAGTATTAGTCATGCTGAGTTTACGAGCTGAGTAACTGGTTAGAAGGTAAGTCGCAAGTTGACCGTTGTCGATAATGCGGCGCGACTGCGTTGCAACACCTTCGCTGTCGTAATTTGCGCTGGCTAAGGCCCCGACTAAATGTGGCTGTTCTTCAATATTAAACCACTCAGGAAACACCTGGGTACCTATCGCATCTAGTAAAAAACTCGACTTGCGATAAATACTGCTGCCGCTAATAGCACCAATTAAATGGCCCATAAGCCCTGTGGCAATTTCTGGTGCAAACAAGACAGGCATTTTAGCCGTGGCAATTTTACGCGCATCTAAACGACTTAAGGTTTTATTGGCAGCCTGTTGACCAACAGACTCTGGCGACAACAAATTTTGATATTTGCGGGCGACGGTATAATCGTAATCACGCTGCATATTGCCGTCTGACTCTTCGCCAATCACCACACAACTTAAGCTGTAGCGCGAGCTGCAGTAACCGTTTAAAAAACCATGGCTATTACCATAAACTTTAGCAGCAGTGTGCGCATTGGCTGAAGCACCATCTGAATTACGAATACGGCTATCAACTGACAAACTGGCCGCTTCTGCACGAATGGCCAATTGCGCTAACTCTTCAGCATCAATATCTTGTGGATGATATAGCTGTAAATCACGAATATCTTGCGCCATTAACTCAGCATCAGCTAAGCCACTAAAGGGATCTTCTGAGGTGTATTTAGCAATACCATCTGCCGCTCTTACCGCTTCACGAATTGCCTCAGGGCTCAGATCTGAAGTAGAAGAGTTACCTTTGCGACCGTCACGGTAAATGGTAATACCTAATGCACCGTCTTTATTAAACTCGACAGTTTCGACTTCTTTTTCACGTGTCGACACCGATAAACCTTGCTGCTTACTAATGGCCACTTCGGCGGCAGTGGTACCTAGTTGTTTAGCGTACTCTAATGCTACGGCGACGGCATCTTTTAGTGCTGATAATTCAGAATCAATTCTTGGTGTTGTGTCACTGGCGCTAGGCGCTGAAGAAGGATGAGAAGCCACAAATTTACTCTTTAATTAGTCTAATTGTCGCTAGCATATCAAATAAAAAAGCCGATTGATAACCAAGCGATCATGTTGAATAAAATCTGCATATTCAATGCCAAATAAATGCTATCATTAGCCCATATTGACTCGAGGTTTAAGACTATGAAGATTGTTGGCGATTCTGAACACTTTCAGCAGCCCTATGATAACGATGACGATTACGTCAGCAGAACAGAATTTAAAAAAGAAAGCGAAGATGCTCAAGCACTTGGCATGCGCTTAGTTGCGCTAAGTAAAACTCAACTAGATAAAATGGATTTAGATGAGTTTCTTTACGACGCTGTCTTAAAATCAAAACTCATTAAGCAAAAAACCGAAGCGTATCGCCGCCATTTGCAATACATCGGTAAGCTAATGCGTGGCTTTGATCACGAACCTATTCAAGCAGCACTAGATAAAGTCTTGAATAAGAACAATAATGAAGCCGCTCAGTTACAAATCTTTGAAAAGATGCGCGAGCGCTTGCTGGCTAACGGTGACGATGAAGTCCAAAGTTTATTGGATCAACACCCACAGCTAGAGCGTCAAAAATTGCGTCAATTGATCCGCCAAGCTAATAAAGAATTAGCCAAAGGCCCAGAATCAAAGTCGTCTAAAGAATTGTTTAAATACTTACGTGCTGAGATAAAAGAATAAACTCTATACTCAAAATAGTCTGATTAATCGAAATAAGGATGTGGCTAATGCAGCTTGAAACAACGATACGTGCACTTTTTTTATCTTTTGCTTCAATATTGTTATTTACAGGTTGTAACGGTGCTGCAGATGGCACTGACTCAGATACATCAGATGACAGTTATAGCCTGTCGGTTAGCTACCAGGATGTAGTAAATGGCCAATGTGATGCCAGTACCGACAGTTTAGTCTTTGATCTCAATGACAGCATTTGCGCCGTAGCCACACTGACATTAGGCAGTGCCAATGTCAGTGGTGCACTTATCGAGTTTAGTACCAGCAATGCCACCTTAAGCAATGCATCTGTATTAACCGATACAAGCGGCATCGCAACGACTTTTATTACCTCTACCAGCACAGAAGCTGGCACGTTAACGGCAACCTACACCTCTGATGACGATGACAGTGTTAGCGACAGTCGTAACTACCAATTTAAAGAGTACAACACCACAGCCCCTGTAGAAGCGCTAAACTTTACCGTGTCAATCAGTGACAGTAGCGGAGTGATTACCCGTTTTAATGTGGATGACACAGTACAACTTAATGCAACGCTAACCGACAGCGAAAACCAGGGCATAGCTAACCAAATTGTGACCTTTAACGCTGGCAGCGCCACGTTATCTCCCACTACCGCGCTCACTACAGACTCTGGCGTTGCAACGTTAAGCTTTACGCCTACTGATTCAGAATTAGGGGCTAGCCTTCTTACCGCCACCGCAGAATATGAAGACACCACATTAACCGCGACCAGCGCCTATGAAGTGCTTGCATCGACCGATGTTACGACTGACGGCACGGTAATGATGGGCTCTTACAATGACAGCGACGAATTTGTTGAAAACCTATTAGCGACAACCTTAACAGCCGATACTGAGGGTAATTACACCATTAGCGCGGGCGGCTCATTTGGCGTAACCGCCACCCTAGTGACAGAAGCAGACGATGGCACGATTACCCGCTTACAAAGCCCTATCAGTATTAGCTTTAGTTCAGACTGTACAACCAACGACAATGCAACCTTAGACTCACCGGTCACCACAGTGTCAGGCTCAGCCAGCTCGACGTTTTCAGACACCAGTTGTAGTGGCAATAGTGAAAGCACTGACACCATTGTAGCCAGTGCAACCGTTAATGACACAAGCTTAAGCGCGAGCTTACCTTTTACATTGGCGCGCCAAACATTATCCAATATTAGCTTTGTGTCGGCAGACCCAACTCAAATCCGCATCAAAGGTTCGGGGGGTACAGATACCACAGAGTCTTCTTTGGTGACCTTCTTGGTAAGCAGCGCTAATGGCCAACCAGCAGCTCAACAAGAGGTTGAATTTAGCCTCGACACCACGGTTGGTGGCTTACAATTTTCTAATGGCGAAACAACAGACAGCAGCATCAGTAACTCTGAAGGTGTTGTAAGTGTGAGAGTTCAAGCTGGTACTATTCCGACCCCTGTGCGCGTGATGGCATCAACAACCGATGCCGACACAGGTGACACCATTACTAGCCAATCAGAACAACTCACAGTCAATACCGGACTGCCGCAGCAATTAGGCTTTAGTATCTCGGCGTCAAGCTCAAATCCTGAAGCGGGCGACTACAATGGCGAAGATGTCACGATTACAGTTTATGCATCAGACAGCTTTGGTAACCCAGCACCAGACGACACCACAGTTAACTTTACAACGGAAGGTGGTCAAATTGAACCATCATGTAGCATCGTAAGCGGTACCTGCGCCGTCACCTGGACATCAACATCACCACGGGTAACCGATCATCGCATCACCATTTTAGCTTACGCACTAGGTCACGAAACCTTTTTCGATACCAATGGCAATAACGTGTTTGATGATGACGATGGCAGCGCCGTTAACGGCTGTTTAAGTGGTACAACGTCTGTTGCCTGTAGCGGTAACGGCATGGATGTTGAAACCTATCAAGACAGTGGCTTTGTTGATTTACCTGACGCCTTTAGAGATGACGATGAGTCGGGCGATCGCCAGTCTGCAGAGGTGTATTTCAATACGCAATCAAGTAGCACCTATCAAGCAGCCGACGGTGTATTTAACGGCCCTCAATGCCAGGGCAGTTTATGTGATAGCTCGGCTATGACAACGTACATCCGTAAAGCATTAGTATTAACCATGTCTGGGTCAACGGCCAACTTTACAGTAAGCCAAAATGGTTCAGTGATTAATGATTTTGATACTGACATTCAGGATATCGCCAATGGCGACTCAGCGACATTTACTGTGGTACTCAGCGACAGTGCTGACCAAATATTACCGTCTGGCACAACCTTATCTGTGAGCAGCAGTGAGGGGGAGTTAACATTCTCTGGATACACGGTACCCGACCGTAACTCAGCAGGCGGCACCTCCACTTCATTTACGATAACCAATGATGACAACACGGGCACTAGCTTCGTGACCTTAACCGCCACCACACCAAAAGGCGTAGTGACTGAACTGAGCTTCTTTGTCACCTTGCTGTAACTCATCATCATTACCATAAATAAAAGCCTGCTGAATACGCAGGCTTTTTTGTGATTGGAATTTGTTGATAAGTTGTTACAATGGCAACGAGAATACCGTAAACCTTTTGCTGAGTATTTCAATCTATCATCTGCGTAACCCAATGATAAACAGGGCTAGTTTATTTATCCGAGAAACAGGTAAACGTTTCTCGACGCATACTAAGGAACAATAATGCGCAAACTTTATGTACTTTCTACTTTAACCGCAGGCGTGCTACTAAGCGCTTGTGCTGCAAAGCCACCTATCGTGGCACAAAATAAGACTGTGGTAGTCAATGACCAAACGATTGTATTTGGTGGCATATACGACAAAGAAAAAAACAAACTGCAACTAATCGCCAATGGCGACGCAATCATGCAAGGTCGATTCCCGCCAATGACCCCAACCCAACACCTTAACGCTAAGTTAAATGGTATGGCTGTTAAAGGCGATTGCTATTTTGGTTCTGTTTTAGGTGATCAAGGCGGTGCTTTTGGTGTTGTGGCCAGTATTGTTCAATCAACAAAAAACAGCACTGCTGACAAGTGTGACATCTTTATTGATGGCGAGCAGAAAGAAACACTTTATTTCTAATTGATAAACCCATTAAGCGCTAGCCCTGCTTACTTTGCTTTGGACAATTGCACACCTATGGTGCGCATGGTTTTCAATAAAGCACTAATACGATTCACCTCGCTCATAACTTACATTGCAAGATTATGTTTTTATATGATTTTATAGTGTGGTCTAATCTTTGCTGCTGTTATATTTTTATAAGCTACCTTTGTATACAAAGTAACTTGAGTGAAGTCATCTTAGTGTCATTAATTAATAGAACCCTTGTTACAAGTAACCGAGTAACCTGCACTATAGATAACCACTCATGCATGATTGTTATTCGTATATAATCCGTAATACTGATGTAATGATGTGAATTGTGCTGCAATATTAATTATGCAGCCATGTTACTCGTAAGAATGATACAAATAGCTTTGTTGTTGAGAATTAAATGATCCCTTTACATACCTCTATGCGCGGCCTACGTTGTTTTTGCGTTGCTGCTGAATGCTTAAGCTTTAAAGAAACAGCTAAAAAGCTGTACCTTACGCCGTCTGCGGTTAGCCACCAAATTAAGCAGCTAGAAGAAACTCTCAATCAGCAATTGTTTATTCGTCAAACTCGTTCAATAGCCCTAACAGAAGTGGGATCGCGTTTTTACCAGGCCATTGAGCCGGTAATGCAACAATTGGTCAATACCGTCAGCGAATTCAACCAATCAGACCGGATGCTCGAGGTCAGTATTTCGATGCCAGAATTTTTTGCCAGCGAACTGTTTATGCCTAAACTGATTGGCTGGTCATCTAAATACCCTAATATCAACCTCAAGCTTGAAACCATAAAGTCGCGCACCGATGCCATTAAGCACACCGACGTCTCTATTATGTTGTCAGGTAAACAACAAACTACTGACGATATTTATGATTTATTCCCCATCACCTATATACCCGCATGTAACCCACAAATTCATAGCGAGTTAGCGTCACAGGGGTTTAACGCGTTAACTAAAGTACCGTTAATACTGCATAAAGCCAGACCATACGCTTGGCATCAATGGGCAGAAAGCGTCGGGTTTGATGGTTTTCAACCTAAGCAAATCATCCAATTAGACAGCATGTTTAGCGTTGCCCGCGCGGCAGAACAAGGCCTGGGCGTAGCATTAATCCCCTTGCCCATCAGCCAAGCATGGTTTGACAATAAAACCCTTATTCCGCTATTTAGCCACCCTCTGTTCAGCCACGACCGTTATTACCTTGTGCGTCACACCAACGAACAGCAGCGCCCAGAAGTACAACTGCTTATCGATTGGATCCTTAAAAGCTTTCACGATGAAAGCCATTAACTCACGTAGATACCGAACTAACCGGTAATGCTAACAGACTTTTTGCGCCACACTTGAGATGTTAGCGACGGCCTTCTGCCTTTTCCATTCGCCAGGCTATATACGGGAATTGAAGCCAAAATGAGAAGTAAAAAAAGCTTAAATACCTGTATGAAAAAACAAAATTGATGCCTAAGTCTTTGTATACCCAATCAACTAAAAACTCAGCCAAGTCACAAAACTATAGCCAAGCAATTTACCGTGTTGAAGTGTATTCATTGTTATCCTTAATCAATCTGCGCTTAGTGAGCTTATGTCATCTCCACTTTGCGTCTTTTTTTATGCTATCTCACTTTGCTTTTACAGGGTAGTTTTTGGAAAAAATCACCTAAGAAATTGTTATAAATTACTTTTTAAAAGCAATGACCTGTCATCTTTTCAACGTTTTTTGACTATTATCTAGGAATCGCACTTTACACAGTGCACGCTCACATCGGTAACCCTTCGCCCAGTACCTCTTTATGTATAGATGAATAATTTTAATCTATTAATGCGTTTTTTATCGTTTGTCGCCTGTATGCCTTTTCACTAAAGTTCAACTGTAGCGCGGCGCTACGACATTTTAGAGGAGCAACATCATGAACAAGAACATCATTACAGGCCTAATCAGTGCCACATTATTACTGACCGCATCAGCAAGCGTTATGGCCGACAACCAAGGTCAACAAATCAGTAGCAATGCATACAAAATGGTACTTGTTGAAGATGTGCCAGGCGTAGATGCATTGCAAACCGGCCATGTAGAAGAAGGCTTAAACGCAACTTTAGCAGCAAGTAAATACACCGTGGATGACTACTCACGCAATGTGAATTTATGCGCCGGTTACGTACAAATGTCTGACATGGAAAAAGCACAAAAAGCATGCAGTGCCGCAGTAAAAAGCGCACGTTCTTTAGTGGCTGTTCCATCTATGTCTGTTCGTGCTTACGCTTACAACAACCGTGGCGTAATGAAATTAATGAACCACGATAACTTGGGTGCCCTCGCTGACTTTAAACGCGCAGCTAAAGTAGATAACAGCAGTATCTACAAGCATAACCTAGAACGTTTAGAAGCCGCATTAAACACTGCACAAACTGGCACCTTATAATTAGCGAGACCTAGGAACCGTAAAGGTTTGCTTCGTTCAGTTAGTGATAAATAGTCACATCTAAGTGAGTGTGATGCGATAGACAGGCCAATCATTGCGATGCCTGTCTTTTTACTTCGGCAACACTTAGCTATGTTGAATGTGATCGGCGTTTAACTTAACATCGCTTTAGCCTGTTTTTGTCTCGCGGCGACCCTCATGATGGCAATACACGCAAACACCGCAAATAATCCCCAAAGCTGCAGCCATTTAGGCATAACCGCTAACCAACCCGCACCAAGTTGATTGAGTTCTAGCATTCCCATAATGGCGGGTACAGCAGGAATGATCTGCGATATCATCACTAAAGGTTCAGGGATTAAGGCAATGGGCCATACAAATCCCGACACAAATAACACCGGCATCGACATTAATAAGTACACCTGAGTTGATAAGTCGCGCCGAGCAAATAAACTACTAAACACAATCCCCAACGCACATGTGGCTAATAAAAATGGCAGCATAAATAAGCCCACTTCAATAATGGTTGCTGCAACACTGACCTGATACCAATAAAAGCAGTACCCCAAATAAAAACTACTGAACACACTATAAATCAGTAAAAATACACTTAAACGGGCAAACACCAATACGCCGGGGCTCACATGCTGCCAATATCCTGGTCTTCGCCATTGGCCTGCGCCTAAAATCCCAGTGCCAATTAATAACGTTTGATGCAATATCAGTAAAAATAGACCGGGGATCACATAGGGTGTGTAACCCAAGCTCGGGTTAAATGCAGGTACTGAGTTGATATTAATTGAGTTAACACTTTGCTGAGCCAATTGCGGGTTTTGCCCACGGGCCAGTAAACCGATAAGTTGCACTTGTTTACTGGCATCTAAACCCGCAGCCACTAGCCCTTCTGCTACTGCTGAATAAATTAAAAAGTAACTGGCATCGCCGCCATAGCTTAACGTTGCGCCCTTACCTAGCAATAAATCACGTCTAAAATTGGCTGGGATCACCAATAAACCATGAGCCTTACCCTCGCTTATCCAGGTTTCAGCTTCATCAATGCTGGCAAGGTTGGCTAAAATATGAACTTTGGCACTGGCATCGGCATGGCGAGTCACTAAACGGCTCAGCGATGAGTTGTCATGATCAACCACAACCACTTGTTGCTCGGTAGGCACCTGGTTTAAATACGGCAATGGATACAATACCGAATAAAACAACACGCCGCCAAATAGGGTCACCATAATCGCCTTGTCGGCAAAAATAGCCTTAAACTCAGCAAGCATTAACTGCCAGAGGTTCATTAACTGAGCTCCTGATTAACATCATTTGAGGTTAAATCAATCTTTGGGACATCTTTGGCTTTATTGGCGAAAAACACAATGAAAGGCAACAACAATAAAAAGCCCCAATAACCACTGATTTGCCCCAATACATGAGGTAATTCGACCCCATAACTAATCACGCTCACGTGAGAATCTATATAATGACTCGACGGCATGATTAAGCGCCACCATTGGGCGAGTAAAGGCATATCATTCACCGGGAAAGTAATGCCCATAAATGCAAACGCTGGGGCAAATAATGCGGTGCAAAAGCTCACGCTACGAGCACTGTCACGCATTCCTGTAAATATCACCAATACCATTAACCACAGCGCCATTAACATTGCTAACTGCGCTAACATTAAGTCAACCAATGCGCCTGCGGCAGGTAACCCTAAGTAATGATATAACCACAATAAGATGAACCCGCCATGCAGTAACATAATAGGGCTATAAAACAGAATCTTAGTAGCGATTAATGCCCAGATTTGTTTAGGAAAATAATAGCGATTTTGGTATAGGACCAACTCTTGATTGAGGCTATTAATAAACACCAACATCGATAATAATTGCCACAATGCAATCAAAATGGGCGGCACTAAAAAGCCGACATAATTGTTATTACGATTAAATAATGCCGTGGTTTGATTGGTTATGGGGCTCAAACTAACATCGACGGTGGCTTTGTTAGCGCCATTAAGTAACAAGCGCTGCTGGCCTACTTGGGTCAGTCCTTCTGCCAGGCTCAACTGTAACTGGCTCGACAGCAATTTACCCACCAGCAAAAACTGACTGTTATAGCGAATATCAATAGTGGGCTGTTGACCCGTCAGCAGATCTTTTTTTAGCTGATAAGGTAACACCACCATGGCATAAACTTGAGTTTGGCGCATTGCCTCTATGGCTTGAGCTTCATTGGCATAGGATTGTGGCGCAATCACAGCGTTAGCAGCCAGCTGGCGAGTTAACATACGGCTAATTTGACTGTTGTCGACATCAACAACCGCAACAGGGAGTTGCCGTGGTAAACCTGCGCTGAACAACCACCATAATGCCAGTACACCAATGAGTGGAATATAGCTTATCAGGGCCAACTGCCATGGCGAGTGCCACAGAGCATTGAATTCTCGCTTAAATAATTCTGTCATCATTAAGCTTTTTACCCTAGCTTATTGTGTAAGCGTGTCGACACGAAACAATACCGACATCCCCACGCGTAAGTCAGCAATGGGCTGCTTTGGCGTTAACTCGACTTCGAAGGTGCGCATGTCAAAATCGTGACCGCTTTCGGTGGAGCGCCAAGTGGCAAAGTTACCCATCACACTGATGTGCGACACTTCAAACTCTACCTGTTGTTGTAATGCCGGGATCTCTAAAGCTAAAGTTTGCCCTTGTTTAAATTGGCTCAATTGATCTTCGCGCACCTGCATGACCGCCCACACATCATTCATATCGATAATACTCACCACAGGAAAACCGCTGGGTGCGAGCTCACCCGCTTGCAGTAATACGTCACTGACTTCAGCTTGTTTAGGTGAGCGCATTTGGCTGTCGGCTAAAATGGCATTGACTTCTTTTACTGCCCCTTCGGCCATGCGAGTTTGCCCTGCTGCTGCAGCTTTGGTTTCACTACGAGCGCCTTCTTGTGCCATTTGGTACATGGCATAAGCGGCTTGTTCGGTATATTTAGCAGCTTGCCATTGGGTGTAGGCTTCATCACGCTGTTGCCGTGCGACAACACCTTCTTCGAACAAGTTTTCAACTCGCTGATAAGTTTTAATCCGTAACTCAGTGGCCGCTTTTGCTTTGCGCCATTGCTCTTGTGCTGCGGTCACTTCTTGTTGTCTTGCGCCATTATTGGCTTGCTGTTGTTGAGCGGTGGCGGCATCTAACCCACCCTGGGCTTGCATTAATTTGGCATCTAACTCTGGGCTACTAATGGAAAATAAAATATCGCCTTGAGCGACCTTATCACCTTTACGCACTAACACTTGCTCTACTCGACCAGGTACTTTAGAGGAGATATTATATTCTCGCGCTTCAATTTGCCCCTGTAACACAGTTGGCTTAGGCGTAAACGCCAACATGACGCCATAGCCCAGTAATAACAATAACAGCAGCAATGCGAATACTGCGATAACTCTGTTAGTTCGCATGTGAAGCTCCCTGAATTTCAATTCTATTAATATATTCGTCGACCTGACCACTCACCGCCATCACTTTGGCATACGCTTGCATATAACGATATTTAGCCCCTAATTGTTTGGTTTTAACGGCGGTTAAATTCAATTCAGCATCGACGCGCTCAATGGAGGTCGATAAGCCTTGGTTAAAGGCTAATTCGCGTAAGCGCAGGTTTTCAGAGGCAAGCGCCAGTGAAGCGTTCAGTGCTTCAACTTCTTCTTGAGCTTGCAGCATTTGCCGATAACTTTGATCAATCAATAAGCTTAAATCTTGTTTCGTTTGCGCCTTGGTATATCGCGCTTGTAATAAGGCACTTTTGGCCGCTAACACTTTACCACTGCGACCGTCACGGCTTATTAGCGGAATGCTCACGCCTACGCCCACCATCCAGTCGGGTTCCATTTGTGCAAATAAACTGTCGTCTTCATACAGGGTGTAATTACCGTATAAATACACTGTTGGAAAATAGCCGCCTTTTTCTAAATCAACTAAGCCATTGGCTTGGGTTTCTTTTGCCTCAAGCAGTTTTAGTGCGGGGTGTTGGGTTAAGGTGAGCTGACTCAAACGCGACAAGGAAGGTTGTTGCTTGAGTACAAATAATGGGGTGTCTGGGCTGACTGTTGGCACATGCAGCATCCGCGCAAGGGCGATTTCAGCCATTTCATATTGGCGCTTAGCCTTACCGAAATCGACTTTGGCATTTTCAAGAGCCACCTGCGCATTTAAGCGTTCAACTTTGGCAATTTGCCCTTGTTGCTCGAGCTTTTCAGCATGCGACACATGTAGGCTTAACGAGTTCACCAACTGCTGCTGGGTATCAGCCAAGGTGTGCGTTACCGACACCGCATAATAACGGTCAACTAATTGTAAAAATAGCTCACGGCTAGCTAATTCAAACTCTTGTTCTGACTCTGACACTTGTGCGGCATGAATCCCTTGTGCAGCCGTGATCCGCCCTCCAGTGTATATTGGCCACATGGCTTGTAAGCTGGCCCGGAACACATCTTGTTCAGTAAACGGTGTGACATACATTGAACTGGGGATGGTGGCTAACACTTCTGTTATCGTACTGGGTAATGAACTGGCATCAAGCGAGGCCAGTGGGTTTAAATCTTGTAAGTCTAATTCAATCGGTTTTTCTAGTCGGGTATAGCTGCCCGCAATATTAATCGAGGGATAGTTTAATGCATCGCCAGCGTGCTCTTCAGCTTTAGCACGGTTAACGTGTTGGTTTTTTGCCTGCAGATGATCACTCACTTGCTGTAATTGTTGCCACGCCTGTGGAAACGAAAAAGGTTCTGCATAAGCTAAACCGGTAAAGGCTAACGCACTAAAACATAGCGTAATACAACCAGCCATACGTGCAGGGCGCAGTAAGCATTGTCTAATCACATTCATTAAAATCATAATCATCCCTAGAGTTTTTGCTCTATTTCTTAATGAATTATACCCTGTATCCATTTTTTTCTCAGCGTATCACTGAGATCCGCTGCACACACTTTTAAGATCGTTAATGCTAAGTGAAACTGTGCGATGAGTTTAATGTGCGATTATGTTTCACATTAAACCCATCATAACGACTAATTAGGCTGTGCCGCCTACGGTTAAACGGTCAATTTTTAATGTGGGTTGGCCCACGCCAACCGGCACACTTTGGCCGTCTTTACCACACACACCAACACCTTTATCTAGTGCTAAATCATTACCCACCATTGAGATTAATCCCATGGCTTCTGGGCCGTTACCAATTAAGGTGGCGCCTTTAATGGCTTGAGTCACTTCGCCATCTTCAATTAAATATGCTTCAGAAGCTGAGAACACAAACTTACCTGAAGTGATATCGACTTGACCGCCACCAAAGTTAGGCGCGTAAATGCCTTTTTTAACTGACTTAATAATGTCGGCTGGATTAGACTCGCCTGCATTCATATAGGTGTTGGTCATACGCGGCATAGGTAGATGAGCGTATGATTCGCGACGACCATTACCGGTAGGGGCTTGGCCCATAAGACGCGCATTGAGCTTGTCTTGCATGTAGCCTTTTAAAATACCGTCTTCAATTAGGGTGGTCTTTTGGCTCACAACCCCTTCATCATCAATACTTAACGAGCCACGACGATTCTCCATAGTGCCGTCGTCTACCACGGTCACTAAGGTTGATGCCACTTGTTGACCAATTTTGCCGCTAAATGCACTACTGCCTTTACGGTTAAAGTCACCTTCTAAACCATGACCTACGGCTTCATGCAATAACACCCCAGGCCAACCACGACCCAACACTACAGGCATTTCGCCAGCCGGTGCATCAATAGCATGAACATTAACTTGAGCCTGGCGCACAGCTTCACGGGCAAATTCAAAACTTAGCGGTAAACCGGCATCATCAGTGGCTAAAAATACACTGTAGTCATGACGGCCACCGCCACCGGCACTGCCGCGTTCACGCTTGCCGTTGTCTTCTAAAATAACGCTGCAATTAAAACGCACTAATGGACGAATGTCGGCGGCTAATGTTCCGTCACTGGCGGCAATTAATACCTCTTCGTGCACCCCTGATAAACTGACCACAACTTGAATAATACGGCTGTCGAGGCTGCGAATATAAGCATCAGCCTGCTTAAGTAAGTCGATTTTTTTGACTTCGTCCATTGCCGCTATTGGGTCGGCGCTGTCATACAGTTTATGCGCAGCTTGACGCTTAAACGCCTGGACTTTGTGTTGCTCGCCCGCACTGGCAATGCCACGCGCCGCTTTAGCTGCTGCATCTAATGCTGCTGGGGTAATTTCATCTGCATAAGCAAAACCGGTTTTTTCGCCGGTAATGGCACGCACACCGACACCACGTTCAATATGAAAACTGCCTTCTTTTACAATGCCATCTTCTAATACCCACGACTCATGGCGGCAACCTTGAAAGTACAGGTCTGAAAAATCAATATTGTGCTGATGAATGGTCGTTAAGTAACCTTGTAGCCCGTCTAAGGTTAATCCATCTTGTAATAAGCTTTGCTCTACTTGGGTTAAAAATGGCATTCAAATTCTCTTTTATTAATAGCTAACGCATAGTGCGAATAAGGTCTTAAGCGCCCACCTAAACAGGGGTTAATTGCGGCGCAATGAAACGGTTATGGCCGATTATCGGCATTTGCTGGCGTATACGTTGTAACTCACTAAGCTCAACCTTGGCTTGTGCCCAACCGCACTCGGTAGCACGCTCAGCAATGACTCTGCCCCATGGGTCGACAATCATACTATGGCCCCAGGTTTCTCGGCTGCCTTGATTATGTTGACCCCATTGACCAGCACCCAATAAATAACATTGAGTTTCAATGGCTCTGGCCTGTAATAACACTTGCCAATGCGCCTCTCCAGTCACTTTGGTAAAAGCCGACGGCAGTGCGATGTAATCTGCTCCCGCTAAGCGCAATGCCCGAAATAAATCACCAAAGCGAATATCGTAACAAATGGCAAGCCCCACTTTACCAAATGGGGTATCAACCACACATAAGTGATCGCCAGGGTGAAAGGTATCACTTTCACGGTAGGTTTTGGTGCCATCGGCAACATCGACATCGAATAAATGCAGTTTATCGTAATGACCTAGGGTGACGCCATGATCATCAAAAAAATAACAGCGACTGAATACTCTACTGTCATCGGCGCGCATCGGTATGGTGCCTGCGATTAAGTACACATGATATTGTTTAGCTAAATTGGCTAACGCGGTTTTAAGGTCGCTTTGATGTTCGCTGCCAGCATATTGCAATTGCTGACTCTCATGGCCGCCAAACAGTAAGCAACATTCAGGCAGTACCACAAGTTGTGGCTCATCAATGTCGCGTGGTAATTGTTTAAGCTGCGAGTCGATAAACGCTAGATTGGCTTGAACGTCGCGGCTGCTCTGGCATTGTAATAAGCTGATTTGCATATTGTGCTCCTTGTAGCGTCACGACATTGGTGATTGGTTTAGGTGCGTCAACAATTGACGCTTCGGCTGTTGGTTGTGCTTCAGGTGCTGGACTTTGTTGTTCCGCATCCTTCATTTTAGTTGGTATATCTTCAGCCCCATCGATACCGCTTTCATCAGGCTGCGGTAAAATCGCTTTGGGTATTTCGATTTCTTTACTCTTACGCTCTAACTCTTCAAGTTGCGGATTATCCATGGTACCCGTCACTCGAAAACGAATTTCTGAAATCACTTCAATAACGGGCTCCAATACTTTGGTCAGCGCAAATGCACCTATACCTAAAGTCCAGGCACTGGTGCTCAGTAATACCACAGTAGGCACACTTGAAGCCAACTGCGGCACAAAACGAATATCGTAATTAAGGCTTTGAGTGGTTAAGTCGGTGTAGCCTCTTACCTTCATATTACCGGCAATGGCATCCATTTCAGTGTCGGTGGTTTTTACCACGCCATTATCTATGTTTAAGTTACCTGTAAAGGTGTTGAAATACAGCCCTTGGCCAAATACATCTGAGAAATCCAATGACAATTTACGTAGTAACGAATCTAAACTAAATAACGAAAATACCCTGGCACCTTTATCGCTAATCTCCGACAAATGGCCTTTACCCAAAGCAAACTTAATTTGGCCATTTAAGGTATCGAGCGAAAATAAGTAGGGTGCGGCATGCCATGATAATTGACCACTAAGATCTAATGGCGCATTTTTTATGCCTGGGTTAATTCCTAATGTGGCCGATAGGTCTTCAAAATTATCGGCCTGAACGGTCACATCAAACTCGGTATTATCGACACCATTTTTTACTGACCACAATCCATTTGCCTGCATAGACAAGGTTGGCTTGGTTAGTGATAAGGTTTGAAATTGATACCCTTGCTCAGAGGGAACGCCTTGTAAAACAAGGTGCCCTAGCGACAAGTCGTAAAGACTAAATTCATCGACATCAATGGCCAATGTTGGCAATTGCGAGATTAAGCTTGTATGAGTTGGCGTCGATGACGGTTCACCGTGTAATACGGTTTGTGGCGGCGGAGAAATACGCAGTTTTTTGGCCACCACTTTAATCCCTTGGTCTCGCCAATTTGAGTAAAAATCAATTCGGCCATCAAATTGATCCGACCGCGCATTAAAGCGCCATACATATTCAGTCGGTTCGGCATCAAACTGTAACTGATCAAACGACTGCCCCAATGCGGTTAATTTGGCAATATTGGCATGAATACCTACCAGTCGTGGAAATGAAGATGGTGATGATGTCGGGTTAACTGCGGCGCCCTGTTGATTGGCCATCGTTGGCACTTCATTGTCGGTTAATATGCGGTCTCGAACCGATGAGGCAGCCATTTTAGGGGCTGCAGCTGAACTAAAACGTTTAATGATGGGCAACCATTGCTCAAGCTCGACTTTAGGGAGATCTAAATGTAAGTGGCCGTTTTGTTTTTTGAGTTTATCGCCTAATTTAAAATGACGCCCAACCATCACATCGTAAAATGCCAGGTCGCCACCATTTTCAGGATTAAAGCCCCCCCAAAACTCAACATCTTGGCCTAACTTGATGCTTAACGATGATTGCTTATTGTCGCCAATTAAGTCAGCACGGAGTTTTTTAGGTTCAACGGCTGATTTTTTGTAAGGGCTGGGTAAATCAAGTGCTACGCCGAGTAAATCTGAAGAGGCCGACATTTGTAAACTGTAGCCACTGGGGTCAAAAATCATCGTCAATGCCCCATTCCAGTCGAGCTTACCAGTGTATGTGTCACTCAGCGGATTATTGAGTTTACTAGGCAAGGTGTCGAGATCCCAGCGCCCGCCCATATCAATATTTAAGGCAAAGTTTTGGTTTTGCTTACCTGTTTTAACATTAAACGTTAACGGTTGCTCAAACAGCTTCGCGCTAATATCTTTGGCTTCAATTAGCTGATTAACAAAGCTGACTTGTCCGCTAACCTTACTTAGCTGTATGCCTGGCGTTGCAATATAAATAGGGTTATTGTTTAAATTTACCTGGCCCTTGATAAGCTGTTTGCCCCCTTTATAAAGCGGGATAGCCAAGTCTAAATTAACTCCTATGGGTTGGTTTATTTGCACAACATCTAGGGTTGCCCCCACAGTGCGCTTTAAAGGCGAGTTATGAATCACTTTGCTGGCAGCTTGGGCATCTGCCGTTATTTCGGCTTCAACTTTTAATAATGATTCTTTACCCAACTGAGGGATAGAAACTCGGGCACCATCAACCACAACATCACCTAGCATGCCGTGGTCAATATGCAGATCCATTAAGGCATTTTCAAACAGTGCAGATAAAGTTAACTCACTCACCGCTGGCCAATTAGGTTGAAACTTAAAATTACCTTGTTGCAGAGCAAATTGTGCTTGAAATACCCCGCTGCTGTCATGATATGGAAAATCACTTAGCGCGCCGTGCCAAATAACCTGGGCTTGATCAATTTTACCCGCCTGTAAACCACTGTCGAGGTATGCCACTAACTTAGGGCTCATGGCAATTAAGGACAAATAACGTTCAACCCGCGAGACATCATGCACGCTCACATCTGCCGCTAACGCAAGGTGTTTTGAAGAACTAAAGTCTAGGTTTACCCCAGCCTGTATCGCAATATCAGCATTAGTTAGATTGATATTAGCAATGGTGAGTCGCTTGTGTTCAACATCTAAACGCCCTTGAATAGCTTCGCCTTGTAAAGCTAACGGCTGATTGGCACTATCGCTAAAATCAAACTGATAAGCTTGTTGTGGCAAGCTAAAATCAAGTTGATTATTGGCCCAAGTTAATTGCAAATCAATGGGGTTTAACCCTGGAATGGCCGCATAGGGTTGCCATTGCAGCTGCTGAATATCAGCGGTGGCAATTAACGGTTGCTGCGCTTGTTTGTATAACCTAACAGGGCCTATAGTGCCTTGAGGATTAAGTTGTTGCCAAGTGTCGACTTGCGCCACACCCAAATCAGGAACAAGCGGTAACAATGGTTTTAATAATGCCGGAGTGATTTGATTGATATATCCAAACAAATCACCATGACGAGCACCAAAGGCCAGCTTTAATTTCGGCCAGGCTTGTTGGTTTGTTGATATGTTTAAATCATGGCTCTCTATTTTCCAGCCACCTTGTTCAGGCGTCCATTGCAACACCCCTGAATCAATCGCTATTTTTTGCTGATTGACCGTATCGCGCCACTCTAACCAACTCGGTTTAAATACTAATAAGCCGTCTTGTATTTTACGGTTGGCAAAGGTCATCCAAGCATCAAGATTTATCACGCCTTGTAGCTCAATATTGTTGGTGTTTTCTGGGGTAATATGTTGCCGCGACGCCCATTCACCGAGATCTAATGATTCAGCCGACACATACAGTTGCCCGGTAACAGTGTCGGGGCGATATCCATCACCACTGAGATCAATCTGTAATGTTAACTGCTCATTTTGGGACTCAAGTTGATCAACGTGGATCATGCCTTGTGCTTGGTGACGGTTTTGGGTATTTTGCCACTCAAGCGTATCAACAAAAATAGGCCGATAGTCATGTTGGCGACTAATAAGTTGCAGTGAAGCGTCAGTAATCGAGAAGTGTTCTAATTGCTCTAGTAATAAGCCATAAAGCCAGTCTAAATTGGTTTTAGCTTGGCTATTGTCACTGTTGTTATTGTCGGCAACTTGGTCGAGATTTAATGCAACTCTGAGCCCGTCAAATGCCACTGTTTCCACTTGTGGACTGAGGGTAAATAGCGATTGCCAAAAGTCGAGCTTGACGTGAACATTTTTGCTGATAACCGTTATGGGTAATGCATCTTGTGGTGGCAAAGTTAAATTTTTAATGCTCAAGGCAGGACCAAAAGCCTGCCATTCAGCACTTAAAGCTTCAACTGAGACTTGCAGTTGGTACTCACTATAAAGGTAATTAACCAGCTCGGTACGCACTTCAGGCACATGAGGCAATAACCCGCGAATAAGGCTTACAACTAGTGCAAAAAGCACCAGCGTAATCGCCAATATTTGCCAACAGATCCTGTTGATAGTTGTTGCCTTGGTTGTTGACACTACATCATCACCACATCATATTTACTTTGAATGTATAAGGGTTCATTCTGCAAGCGGATACGCTTACCGATGTACACTTCGAGCTCGGCCAATAAATGCGACTCTTCACCGCTTAAACTCATGTATACCGCTGGCGAGCAATACAGTAAAAACTCATCAGCTTTATAGGCTCGGTTTAAGCGAATAAGCTCGCGGAAGATTTCATAAGACACGGTTTCTATGGTTTTCATAGTGCCAGTGCCTTGGCATGATGGACACTCGCCACACACTACGTGTTCAAGACTTTCGCGAGTGCGTTTGCGGGTCATCTCAACTAAGCCTAAACCCGAAAAACCACTCACGCTAGTTTTTACTCGATCAAGTGCCAGCGCAGCATTGAGGCTTTCAAGCACCCGGGTTTTATGTTCATTGTTAGTCATATCGATAAAGTCGATAATGATAATGCCGCCGAGGTTACGTAAACGCAGCTGTCGGGCAATGGCTTGGGTTGCTTCGAGGTTGGTATTAAAAATGGTTTCTTCTAAATTGCGATGACCGACAAATGCCCCCGTATTGATATCAACGGTAGTCATTGCTTCAGTTTGATCAATGATTAAATAACCACCCGATTTAAGCTCTACTTTACGCCCTAGCGCGCGCTGCACTTCGTTTTCGACATCGTACAACTCAAAAATGGGCGAAGGGCCTGCATAATGCTCAATTTTATCTGCGATTTCAGGCATAAACTCTTGAGCAAACTGTTGTAACTCAGCATAAGTGCGACGAGAATCCACTTGAATATGGTCAAGTTCAGTACCCACAAAGTCACGAATAATCCGCACTGGTAAGGCAAGGTCTTGATACAGTAACGTGGCACCTTTACGTTTACGACGCTCGCTGACTTTGGCCCACACTCGGCGTAAAAATGCTGCATCTTGTGCCAGTTCGTCTTCACCAATATTTTCTGCGGCGGTACGGATAATAAAGCCACCGTCATCATCGACATACGGCAAAGTGATGTTTTTAAGGCGTTGGCGCTCTTCTTCAAGCTCAATACGCTGCGACACACCCACATGGCTCGAACCAGGCATAAACACTAAATAACGTGATGGTAAGGTAATGTCGGTGGTAAGACGCGCCCCCTTGGTACCGAGTGGGTCTTTTACCACTTGCACCATAATATCCTGCCCTTGGCGCACCAATTCAGCAATATCGCGCACCACGAAATTGCCCTTTTCGACATCGGCAACACACTCGGTATGGGGAACAATATCGGAGGCATGTAAAAATGCGGCTTTGTCTAAACCAATATCCACAAAGGCGGCTTGCATACCAGGCAGTACGCGGCTAATTTTACCTTTATAAATATTACCCACTAAACCACGCTTCATGCGGCGTTCAATGTGAACTTCTTGCAATACACCATGCTCAACCAATGCGACTCGCGCTTCGGTTGGCGTGACATTAATAAGCAGCTCGGTGCCTTTTTTACGCTGTGCTTTTATATTCATACCGTTCTAGGCCGCCTGTATTCAGGTCATGCTCCAATCGTAATGTTGACAGCACTTGTGCCACCGTATGAAAACCGATTAAAGCAAAAGGTTAATTTTGCTGCATCATGCAGGCTAATAATTCTCGTGTTTCAACTAACGGTAAGCCCACTACGGCAGAATAACTGCCGCTAATCGACTTAACAAAACAGCCGCCCAATGCTTGAATACCATAAGCACCAGCTTTGTCCATGGGTTCACCTGAAGCTATATAAGCATCAATGTCGGCGGCAGATAACGCACAAAAACTGACTTGCGTACTGCAAAGACGGGTCAATGTTTGCTGACCATCTGTGAGCGCAACAGCGGTCATCACTTCATGGGTTTGCCCAGATAATAATGACAACATGCGTTTGGCATCCTCGCTATCAACGGGTTTTCCCAATATCACCCCATTGAGCACAACTATGGTATCTGAACCTAGCACTTTAGCTTGGCTAAAATGTTGACTTAACAGTAAACCCGCTTGGGCTTTTTCGGCGGCCAAACGACGCACATAATCTGCTGCTTGCTCGCCTGGTTGTGGGGTTTCATCGATGTCAGGTGCGACAAGTTCAAAGTTAAACCCTGTGTAACTAAAGCCAGCTTGCGCCAGTAATTCTTTTCTTCTTGGTGAGGTTGAAGCCAGTACCCAAGTCATTTTTATTCACTCTAATTTAAGGTCATTCTACTTAACGTACTTTATATCGACGACGCATATTACGTAAGATCCAAAATACCCACCACCAAATAAATAAGCTCGAAATAGCAGGTAAAAACATGGAGAAATCAAACGGGGTTGCCCCAACCACCACAAATTGAACCCAAAATATCAATGCATGGTAGATACAAATTAATCCCGCTATAACTAATGACTGTTGCCAGCGCGGATAGTTGCGTAAGCGTTGACATAATAATACGACAATATAAATCACCAGCGACAATGCCAATGAGCGAATACCGAGGGTCGCACCCAGTAACACGTCAAGCAGTACACCCAATATCCACGCAGTTAAAATGCTGTATCGATGGGGTAATGCCATAGCCCAATACACCAAAACCATTAATAACCAATCAGGGCGCCATGCCTCGACCATAGTCGGTAATGGCATGATTTGAAACATCATTCCGATAAAAAGCGTCAGCCATACCACTAAGCGGCCATTGGCGATGTGGGCACTCATCGGTTCACCTCATTGCTATTTGACTGAGTCGCTGGAGCGTTATTACCTTGTGTCGCTTGCGACTGCTCCGCTTGAGCTTGTGGCACACCATTAACAGAAGCCTCGGCCGACACACCGATTAAATCTGCAGGTAACGTGAAGGGTTTGGTTTCATCAGGCCAAATCAATAACACATAACGAATACGATCCAACGCGGCTAATGGCTGAGCGTTAATCACCGCATAGCTTTGACCGTCGTCGCGAGATACGCTTATTACACGGGCCACTGGGTAGCCTTCAGGAAAGCGATTCCCCAGGCCTGAGGTCACTAATAAATCGCCGGCAATAATATCTGTACTTTTTGCCACGTGGCGAAGTTCTATTTGATCAATATCACCCGTGCCATTAGCAATGGCTCGAACATCGTTACGGGTCACACGCACCGGAATACCATGGGTACTGTCTGACACCATCAACACACGGCTGGTAAACTCGCTCACCTCAATCACCTGGCCGACAACGCCTTGAGCATCAACCACCGGTTGACCAACATAAACACCGGTTTGCGAGCCATGGTTTAACACCACAAATTGACGAAATGGATCGCTAGCAACTTCCATGACTTCTGCCACCACTTTACGTGAGTCCATATGCACAGGGGAGCCGAGTAAGGCGCGCAGGCGTTCATTTTCTTGGCGGACATGTTCAAAGCGCTGTAAACGTTCTGACATTACCAATTGTTGGCGTAATAGCTCTTTGTTTTGCACTTCAAGCATATTGCGTGTGGCAAAAGCTTCGGCTGACCAGTCTAATATCACACCGGGGACATTGGCTAAATATTGTAGCGGACTTAATACTGAAGAGAGTGATTGGCGAATAGGCTCAAGCCGATCGTTGGCGACAAGCAAAGCCACCGACAATAAAATTGCCAGTGTTAGTCTAAATTGATTAGAAACGCCACGAACGAAAATTGGTTTCATAAATTGTGCGCGGCTTTATTGGCGCATTGGCTGGGTAATAAAGCCGCATTGCAGTTAATCATTAATTCTCTTCAGAGAACAAATCACCACCGTGCATGTCAATCATTTCAAGCGCCTTGCCACCACCACGCGCCACACAAGTTAGCGGGTCGTCTGCAACCATTACCGGAATGCCAGTTTCTTGCATTAGTAAACGGTCTAAGTCGCGCAATAATGCACCACCGCCCGTTAATACCATGCCACGCTCAGAAATATCTGATGCTAATTCTGGTGGAGATTGCTCTAATGCCACCATCACAGCGCTAACAATACCTGATAAAGGCTCTTGCAGTGCTTCTAAAATTTCGTTGCTGTTTAGCGTGAAGCTTCTTGGTACACCTTCTGCAAGGTTACGACCACGGACTTCAATTTCGAGTACTTCTTCACCTGGATAAGCGGTACCGATAGTGTGTTTAATGCGCTCTGCTGTTGCTTCACCAATTAAGCTGCCGTAATTACGACGAACATAGTTGATAATGGCATCGTCAAACTTGTCGCCACCAATACGCACTGAAGATGAGTAAACGACGCCATTTAATGAAATGATTGCCACTTCGGTAGTACCACCACCAATATCAACAACCATAGAACCTGTCGCTTCTGACACTGGCAAACCCGCACCAATTGCCGCCGCCATTGGCTCTTCAATAAGGTAAACTTCACGCGCACCAGCACCCATGGCTGATTCGCGAATAGCACGACGTTCAACTTGTGTTGCACCCACTGGCACACACACAAGCACACGAGGACTTGGGCGGAAAAAACTGTTGTTGTGCACCTGTTTAATGAAGTGCTGAAGCATTTTTTCTGTCACATAAAAATCGGCGATAACACCGTCTTTCATTGGACGAATAGCTTGAATATTACCAGGCGTTCGGCCCAGCATTTGTTTTGCATCTGTACCGACTGCAGCAACTGACTTTGGCCCATTGCTATTGCGTTCGCCGCGAATGGCAACCACTGAGGGTTCGTTCAACACGATGCCTTCATCGCGAACATAAATAAGTGTGTTTGCCGTACCTAAATCGATCGATAGGTCGTTAGAAAAAATGCCGCGCAGCTTTTTGAACATGTATCAGGCCTGTATTCTGTGGAGTCAGAAGAAAGAAAAATCAGCTAACTTTATCAATGACACCCCTATTCTACAAGACCGAACAGGTTAACAATTGCTAATCTGGCGTTTTTTTTTATAAAAGCCTGTAAAAAAACGCTAAACGAGCAAATTTAATCCTAAAAAGCGCAAAACTGACGCTTTATTATGCGGTTTATTGCCCGACCTCACGCCAATAAATGATCCGATCATGGCCTCGATAGCGCCCAAAAAAAGCACTCGCTCTTGGGTCATATAATACGCTTGGGCTTGTGTCGTCCCAATTCCAATACCACTTGAGCCAATCATCAACTTGTAATGGCGCTGTCACTTGACCACGATATGCATCAGAGCCTGTGTTTTGCCATAATAAAGTGAGTTGACCAGCACTCACCGTACTGCCGCCATCACTGCGTATGACCGTTTGATTTGACGCCAATACTGGATCGTAAACTTCTGTGCCATCAAGAGGATCGATGACTTGGCTACAACTGTCGCTGGTATTGATTATCCAGCCTGTACCATTCCAATATTGGGCATAGGTTGGCATGCGTAATATTTCAGTTTCTGGGCCAAAGGTATTGTCCATAACGATTCGGCCGTGACGAAAATCTTGTGTCGATATCTGTTTTGCATTGCAAGTACCGTTGTCGGCACAAATAGCACTGCTATCTGCACGCATATCCGGCGCGTTAACAAATGAAATGTCTGTGTCGTTATCAGCAACCTGCACACCAATATCTAATTGACCAAAAGGCCCATCAACACCTGGTGCAAGGGTGCGGCTCAGATTCGCTTGATACGTGAGACCCACACTCGCCTCACCTAAACTCCATGAACTCGCATCAATAGGTAAAGTGCTTAAGCGGCTGCTTAAATCAACGCCATCATTAAGATTCTCTCCCACTAAACTGGCTGTGGCTTTAGCAAAAGCGCCCTGATAGTTTTGGGTAATATTTGCCGCAATATTGTAAGCCGTTAAGGTTAATATTAAATCAAAAGGTTGATCCATATAGGTAAAAGTACCACAACTTGGCAACACGCTGGAACTGGTAACGGCAAAGCTGTCAGGTACAAAGCGGCCGATATTGACTGATTCAGCAAGCGGAATATCGTAAAAGCTCGAACCCAAATACGTGCTTACTGGGTTAGCCGTAAACTTAAATACGCCGACCTCGGTTACCGATTGAGTCACCGTATTACTGTTAGTGGTTTGTGCAACATGGTCATATTCAGTATTGCCAACCTCACCTAACACACCGCCCGATGGCGCAACCAATTGATGCCCTAAAACAATGTCATCATGGGCATAATTGGGGGTATTGATGTTATCGCAATAGTCAGTATCCGCGTCAGACTGCCAGGCTTTACCTTGAATGATTAAATCAAACGTCTCGCCCGCTTTTTTGTATACATCACAATCGCTGTTACCCGCAGAGCACTCAGCGACGCTGTCTTTAGGTGTGATGCATAACCCCACGGGAAAGCTCACAAATGAGTCAGAACCTAACATCACCAATCCGGCTTCATCGTCAGTACCTGTGTATTGAACATCGAGTTGCATATTGCCTGCATCAGGATAGTTAACATCAATATTCGCCGTACCTGTTGAGTCAAAATCTAACGCTATGGTGGTGCCAGTTGAGCTTTGTTTGCCCACAGTCGTGTCATTCACGGTAACGGATTGGCCATTGATTGGCGTTGTAGGCTCCAGATAAGTACTCCAAAAACTGACATCTTTGCTCGTGTCAGCAAATGTAGGCACGCATTGTAAGGTTTCATCTGAGGTTTTAACGGCACTGATTGAAATATTGCCCGTGGTTTTGTTTGCTAGCTTGTCTGGCACATCAAAAATAAAACCACTGTCGGCAAAGGCTAAATCACAGTTTGCAGCCGTTGCAGAGCTACCATTAATTCGGCAAAGCGTCTCACTAAACGCTTTAGTACTCGGCGTTGAACCAGAAACCCCCAAAGTAACCGTGCCAACGGTGTTATGTCTTAATTGTAAATCTGCTTTTTCCCCACCAGAGAATTTCACCACATTACCACCAACCCATCCACCATTAGTCACGCTTGCAGGTGTTAGCGTTGCGGTAACATAGTCATCAACCGTCTCAGTACACTCTGCATTAGCACAAGCTTTAATGGATAGTGTTTTGGGGGTACATGTCAATCCGCCACCTGAATACGAATACTCAAAATGATCAATTTGCACACCGATGGGACTTGAATTTAATGCACATATTTCAACATTATCAATTTCATGAATATTCGTTGAGCCACCAGTAGAACCTGTTAATGACAATAAAAAATTCTCAGGTAAAGCGGCTTGACTATCGAAAGAAGCGGCGTCAAATTCAGAAATAATTTCCACAAAGCCATCACCAGTATCACGCTCAACTTTCACTAACGATTGACTGGCAACTTGTGAGTCAACAGTAATACGATAACGGTGGGCAGGTGAGGTATTATTGTCATCAACGGTTGGCGATAAGCAACTACCAGTATTGGTTGTACCGTCATTACACGAACCATGTAAATAAGGATATCCTGTTGTACCAGAACCAGACCCCCGAATAGCAACTGACTGTTGACGACGCCCAGGGCCACCAGAGCCACCTTCTCTAGAAAAGTTACCGAATTCGTCTATACCAAAACCTAACCAGCCACCAGCAAAACCATCTTGATTTGAGCGAGCACCATATCCTAATGGCCCGCCATAAGCCCCCGCTTGAGGTGTAATAGTGCTATCTGATAACACAAAAGCAATACCATCTGCTCCACTTCCCCCATAAGCATAATGATCGAATTCGATGGTGACGAAATTGTCTGCTGCAGGGAATAATCGTTGGTAAGTTGATGAAGTAGCTTGACTTGTCGCCGCTTGAGTCACTTGTAAACGATTACTCACAATAGATGGAGTAAAACCACCTCGACTATTCGAAACAATCCAATCATCCCCAAGATCTGTGCGGTCAAAATTATCCGTAAAACATTGGAATACAGGAGACTCAATGCTTTCAAAAGCAACGAAACTGTAATTCTCCCAACGATGATTACGGTCATTATCTTTATAAGTATCTTCATCAACGACCATACTTACCGTGTCGTTAGTTAGCTTACAACGGCGGAGCCAGCCACCATCGCCCCCTAAGCGACTATTCTTACCTGCGACCAATGTAGGAGTGTCAGTAAAGCCTTCTAACGTTGTGGTGATTCCACATTGATATTCAATATCTTTGGTGCCACTAGCAGTAAACGTTTGCGCTTGGCCAAAATGATAATTTGTATCAACACCATTCAATATCATGGTGCCGCTAGCCGCGGTTAACGATAAATAACCAATGGTTTCATTTACAATTTGATTATTGTTTAAATCTCCTGGCAGACATTGATTATTACTTCGATTGTAAACTTCAGACGTATCTAACCCGAGTTGAATCCCGGTACTCGTAGTCTCTGATGTACTGGTAAACCAACAATCATTATTTTGAGTTTGTATTTGGTTTAGCACCACATTTTGAGTCGAAGGCAAAGTCACTGGTGTGTAAGGATCACTATTACCAAAGATGGCTTGATCATAATCAACCGAACCAGCAATTAATGTGATGTCATCGGTTAGATCATATGTACCCGCAGTCACCGCTATCCAGTGTACCTCTGGCATATTCTCGGACGCAACATAACGATTATTAGTGGATGTAGGCTCGTTTTGTGACCAAGTGAAACCTTGTGCCGATACACTCGTAAGGAATACTGATGCAGGGCCATCACTGTTATCGTCTTCGATGGTCGGCATTAAGAAAATTAACGGGGTGACATCATCAGGGAAAGCACTGTCAAACGTAATGCTAGTGGCCGTCGCTTTACCATATTGAATATGGAACTCTGTCTCTGTTGGTGTGGTGTCAGTGACTGAGGATGTCGTATTCATCTCAAGGTAACGTGACGATACTCGTCCCTTAATAGCAGAGCTACCGTTTAATTTTAACCTTTCATTACTGTAAATATTTGCAGTAACATCAGATGTGCCAGTCAAGTTTATATTGTTGTAACCAATTATTTTTAGATCGAACAAAGCAGCTGCATTAACGGTCGTGCTATTCAAATTAATATCATTCTTAACGAAAATTCTTACATCACCATTTAATACAACATTAGAATTACTATTAAGGGTTAAGGATTCAATAAAGTAATCCCCTTCACTGAGCACTAATGTGGCACCACTACCTATCGCTATCGATGTAAAGCGATATTCAGAAAGGCTTGTCGACATAGTTAAAGTGCAAGCTGAATATAAACTCACACTATTAAATTGGCTATTTCCATCTTCCCCTAAAGTGAAACTATCATTTGTATTACAGTAGCCAATGCTTCCACCAACACCAGAGCTTGTCTTAAATGCGTTGTCTCCGGTTAAATCGAGTCCAATTAAATCAATACCCGTTACTGTACAGGTACCATTCACCCCTAATGAATCATTACAGCTGTCACTTGGGATACTAGAGCTATTAAGGGAGCAAAAGGATAAAACACCACCGACGACACCATTAATTTTGGCACTGTTATAAAGCGTTAGTTGTGGATCTGTAATGCCAGCACAAGCTAAGGGATCTGGACTGCCATATTGGTGATGGCCTTGTGCAACATTAGCCCAAGTGGCTGACTCATCGATAACACCAAAAGCAAAAGTGTTGCTTGCACAAAACAATACACTCAATGCAACCCAAGCTTTTTGTAGTCGTTTAATTCCCACGCGCTTCTACCTCCACTTGGCGACTCACTCGCAAACACGTTGAACTGCTCGAGTCTCCGGCACAATCACCCGTTTCGCATACCGCTAAACTATTAATTCTATATTGAGTCACGCCACTGACACTGGCAGTATTACAGCTAATGCTCACGCTACAACTATGAAATCCAACCGCGTTACTCGGTGGCGTCCAAGTTGAAGCCACATCGCTACACGTTGCAGCACTGCCATCGAGCGGAAATAGCTGTGCTAAAGCGGCATCAGCGCCACTGTTAGCACTAAACAATGCTCGAGTACCCCATACTTCCATATTCACCGACTCATCAGCATCGCCAACGATGCGGATTAAACTGGCTGCAATAACAAACATCACCGTAATCACAAAAATACCGATGATTAATGCGCTGCCGCGTTGAGAATGTTGAGCGAACTGATACTTAGGGAACATTCATCACCTGCACTTGATGTTGATATTGAAACGTCTCACCATTAACCGCAAACAGTGGCTGTAAATGCACAATGGCGTTAGTCACTAAGGTTGCCGGTGTTAAAATAATTGCAGGATTGGTACTTAAGTTATTCGCTACATTTTGGGCCATTAACACCCCTGAACCCATTGTTGTTGGCGTGGGTTGAGTGGCCTGATAACCATAGTTTTGATAAAGCCGCAATTCAACCGAACTCGCAGAGGTAACAAAGCAATAGCTTAACGGGCTATCGGCAACATATAAACGCATTAATGGTGAAGCCTCAGTAAATCGCACCGATTGGGTCAAGGTGATGGTTAATAAGTCGCTCGCTTCAGCCACACTTTGCACTGTAAATCGTTTTGCCGTTGTTCCTTGAGAGTTATATACCTCAGCATTGGTTAACGGATAAATCAGCGTAGATTGCCCTGCACTAATCGGCCTAATACTTTTGATCGCGGTAAGGCTATTTCGCGCAGTCTCAGGTACAAACGGCGCGTCAAGGTATGAGGTACTGGCTGAAATGGGCAGTAATTCAATGCATTGATAACTGCCATCTGTGGCATTAAGCACTCGGATACTGTTAGGCACCGCACGACGAATGTCTCTGGTCATGCGCTCTATTCCAAAGCGGCTCTGACTCAACACCTGATCGACCGCACTGGATTCAACAAAAATACGGGTACCAAAAATCACAAAACTACTGATGCCAACAATCACAATGCCCAAAATCAAAATCACAGTCACCATTTCAATTAAGGTAAATCCAGCTGTTTTTGCTTGTGAGTATCGCGCCATTAGTAGTTACTCCTTACCGTTTGGTAAGTAATCACTTCATTACTGGGTGTAGTGACATCGACAGTAATCAGTTTTGCAGCTTGCGTAGTATCAAGATAACTCACCGTAACGGCTAATTTAAAGCCTGAGTATGCCTGCGCATAGGTTTGGCTAGAGTCGAGCATATTGCTGGTTTCATTCAGCCCGTGGTAATCGTCAACATCATTAAACGCATCACGGCTTTCACCGTCATTACCCATTGATGTCGAACATGTTAACCCAGCGCCAGAATTACAGGCTGGGACACCGCCATTGGCATTGGTGTTTTGATCATAACGTTTACCCCAAATCTCATTCATTACCGAATGAGCAAGCTCTGCCGATCTCACTCTTTGTAAGGTAGCCGATGCTTTATCTGCTTGGGGGAATAGCATGCTGGTCAACATAACGATTGCAACGCCAATGACCATCATGCCAATCACTAATTCGATTAAGGTAAAACCCTTAGTGCGCAGAGTGTGATGACGTTGAAGCTTATTGAGCATAAATATACCCCTCAGACTCCACCGCGATAGCTAAGGTTTCATCTGCCACCGCATTAAAGCAATGGCCAGAACACGCAGGAGAAATCATTCGCCCAAGGCTGTCAAACGTAATTGAAAACACCTGGCTAGCATCACTGGCTAGGGTGATATAAGCATTGGCACTAAAGCTTTGGGGCTGCTCCTCACGAAACACATCGCTGCAACTGTTGCCAATGCGGTCATTAAAGTAACGCAAGGTATAACCACTGGCGCTGACATCGAGTTGATAACATTGATCGGTATTTTGAATGGCTTTTAACTGTACGTGTCTTAACTCGCTAATAAACTCATTACGCAGGGTGTAAGCACTGTAGGATGAAGCAGAAAATAGGCGCGGTAACACCGCCACGGCAATAATACCAATCAAGATAATGGTGGTAACTAATTCAACCAGGGTAAAACCAAGTTGAACCTTGCGCTGCTGACTCACGTAGATGGTACCCTCTATTTCACCGCTAAACATTTTGACACTAAGTCGAACTAAACCATAAGAGTGTCAGAGACTTATACTAGCTGATTCAGTATGGCAAAAACAGTCAATATTGTCTGCTTATTTGTGTATTAGCCTGGTTAGCCATTGAAGTAAAGGCTGATTTTTATTGATACAAACTCAAAAAAAAACCTGCCGAAGCAGGTTTTAGTAATTAGAGAATATATTAGCAATTATCAGGATTTGTTTCTGCTACATATTTTGGTAGCACTGTAGCGCTTGAAGCTTCTGTATACGTCAACTTACATGCGTCTGGCGCACCTACTTGCCAAATAGTAGCGACTCCGCTATCAACAAAGATTGTCCAATCAGCACCATTGTCTGTTGCAACAGTAGAATCTTCATCGCTAGTACCTACATTGAAAGTAACATCCAACGCATTTTCTAGCTCAGCTTGAAGACCTTGTAGATATCCATATTGAGTCACAGCATTCGTGCCTGTTCCTAGATCAACAGATGGAGAATCTGCTTTAGCTGTTTTC
Organism: Shewanella saliphila; assembly: GCF_014648295.1. Taxonomy (GTDB): domain Bacteria; phylum Pseudomonadota; class Gammaproteobacteria; order Enterobacterales; family Shewanellaceae; genus Shewanella; species Shewanella saliphila. The sequence continues at coordinate 56,177 of NZ_BMQV01000003.1, read as the reverse complement.
TCTTCACCCGCTAAAGCCGCTTTCGAATAAACAAGGGTATTCGCACCTTGAATTGCCGCTTTCATACCACTTAACGCAGAAACACGTGCATCGCCTTGTAAGTTAATAAACTTAGGTGCTGCTGTTACCGCTAAAATGCCGAGAATAATGATCACAACCACTAATTCGATTAATGTAAAACCTTGTTGCTTTTGCATATAAAAATACCTCTATTAATATAAATCTCTATCCATTGATGAATGGATCAATCGATTGGGTGGTTAATAAATTAGTTGTTGCTAAAAGCAACGACTTGTCCAGTACCTGGGTTGTATGTCACGCCTTTAGCACCGTCAGTCGTTAAATCTGGTGTTGGTGTAGCCACACCACTTGTTTGATCTAAAGCTAATGAGGCGACTTGATGATATACACATACATCAAGGTTGTTTACGGTTGCACCATCAATACTGGTTGATGATCCACCCGCGCCATCTTGAACACTCACGGTATAACGTACATCGCTTGCATCTTGAGTCACAAATACGTTTCTTGGCGCATTTTGTAATACCGAGTCAAACACTTCTTGGCATCGAGTAGTGTTCATCGCTGTTGCACTTGTATTGGTTGTGCCTGTTGGGAAACCAAAACGCGAGTCTAAAGAGATGGTTGTGCCATCGAGAACCACACTCGTGTTACGACGACCATCGACTTCCCACTGTGCACGCACAAAGCTTACTGCTGTCGCTAAACCACCTGCAACACCATCTACGCTTGCGTCTTCTGCATCGTCAGTTACATTTAAAAAGCGAGGAATAGCGGTTGCCGCTAATAATCCCAAAATCACAATCACAATGACCAACTCGATTAATGAAAAACCTTGTTGTTTAACTTTCATAATACCTCACTCATTTAAATGTATTTGCAACAAAAATAACACTCTTGTTGCTAATCTTGTTGCTAATCTTTTTGCTAGTCTTTTTACTAATAGTGCTGCCATAACTTGTCAGATATTAGCAGCTTATTAAAATTTTAACACCTAGGGTAGACTTTTTTACTACTCAGCCGCTAAATAAATGATTCTGCCGGTTTGTAACTGGTAGCTTAGACTGGCTTGATTGGCAGAAGTAAAACGACAAACTTTATCTTCTGCTTGATAAACCACCGTTAACCCTAGCTCATTTACGTCTATTGCCAGCAATTGCTGCCATAGCTGCCTACAACCGTTTTCATCATAGGTTTCAACCAAAGGCCAACCGTTTGATGACAATTGAATCCAATTATTAGTGCCGACTAACTCAGCGTCGGTATTGTCTATTTGCGCTGAAGCATCCAATCGTCCATTTTTTGACGATTCCGCATTATAATTGGGCTTATCTTGTGCCTGCACATTTGGTGCCATATCGTACCAAGACAATAACATCTTGTTCGGTCTTCCTGAAGCTAACCATTGGCTGCGTACCATAGCTAAGACATTTAAAAGTCGATTATGTTCAAAGGCCAAGCCTTGGCTAGTTAAATTTGGCGCAGTGTTGACATAGCGGCCACCTAAGATGCCCACCAAAATAATCAACACCACGATTGCTATCACCTTGCCATAGACTTTAAGTAAGTCATCATCGGCTTTTTGCTGACTTAACATACTGTTACCCAATAAGCCAAAGGCCCTGTAATTTAACCACCTTTAACCACTTTTAGCATGTCCCACATAGGTAGATAGATGCCTAGCGCAAGAATAAGTACGATAACCGCGACAAATCCGATTAAAATAGGCTCTAATTTTGCGGTAAGATTTTTTAAGTCGTAGTCGACTTCACCCTCATAAAAATCGGCCGCATCATTTAATAGCTGATCGATTTGACCGGTTTCTTCACCAACAGCCACCATTTGCAACACTAAAGGCGTAAACAAATGGCTACTATTTGAAACCCTTAGCATCGACTCACCAGATTCAATACCACGGCGCATACCCACAATTTTGTCATGCATATAAGCGTTATCAACTGCATCAGCAACCAAACTTAATGCTTGAGTCATTGGCACGCCAGCACTGAGCATCATGGAAAAGCTTCGGCAATAACGCGACAAAGTAGATCGCTCAATGATCGATCCCACCACAGGAATATGTAACTTCCATAAATCCCATTGCTTTTGGCCTTTATCGGTATGGTGCCAATAACGGACCCCGACAATGACCCCAATTAATACCACCAGCATATGCGGCCAATAATTAACAAATAGATTAGAAGTGCTGATGAGGATTTTAGTGGCCCAGGGTAAATCGGCCCCAAAGCGCGAAAACATATCAGCAAATTTGGGGATCACCATAATATTGAGGATCACCATCGCGATGGTAATCGCAATAAGAACGAAGACAGGGTAACGCATTGCCGCTTTAATACGGCGGCGAGTTTCTTGCTCGCGCTCAATATAATGCGACAACTGAATAAATGCATCTTCCAATTTACCGGTGTTTTCACCCACATGGATCATCGATACAAACAACGAATCAAACACATCGGGGTGTTGGTTCATCGCTGAAGATAAAGGTCTGCCCGAGGTTAACTGCTCAGAGATATCATCTAACGCCTGTTTCATTCGGTGTGAATGTGTGGTCTCAGACAAGCCTGCAATGGCGCGTAAAATTGGAATACCTGAACGCGTTAACGAGTACATTTGCCGGGTAAAAATTTGCAACTCTTCTAATGAGACTCGGTTCTGAAACAATGCCATTGAAAACGATTGTTTAGTCTTAACCTCATTTAGCTCTAACGGGATAATGCCGCGCGACAATAATAAATCTGCCGCAGCGCTTTCATCGGCTGACTCCACTTGAGCAGTCACCGCCTTTCCCTGAGCATTACGCCCTCGATATTGATACGTTGGCATCGTTATGCCCCAAGGCCTGATTGACTAGTAATATCAACTGATAAAGCAACAGCTGACTCGCTGACATCTTCAACTAATTTGGCGACTTCTTCTAACGTGGTGGTGCCTTGAAATAAATACTCCATGGCCGACTGCGCTAACGGAATAAAGTTTGGGCTGCGCAATGCGGCGCGGGCAAAGTCTTGCGGGTTACCGGTTCGCATGGCGTCGATCATGTTTTCATCGAGCTCTAATATTTCAAAAATACCAATTCGGCCACGATAACCAGAACCATTACAGGTTTGACAACCACTGCCCACTTTAAAGGTTGCAGTTGTCATGTCTTTTTGGGTCACACTCTCAAGCCAGCTGCGCTCTGATGCATTAGGCTGGTACGCCACGGCGCAGTTTTGACATACACGGCGAACCAATCGCTGCGCAATAATCACTCTAAGTGCGCTGGCAACTAAATAGCTGGCAGCCCCCATGTCGAGTAATCTCAAAGCACTGGTTACGGCGTCATTAGTATGCAGTGTTGATAACACAAAGTGACCGGTTAACGCACCTCGTAAACCAATTTCAACCGTTTCTTGGTCACGCATCTCCCCCACCATGATGATATCGGGATCTTGACGCAAAGTGGTACGCAACACATTGGAAAAGTTTAAACCAATTTTATGATTAACTTGTACCTGGTTAATACGCGGTAATTGATATTCCACCGGGTCTTCAACGGTAATGATCTTTCTGTCGGGCGTGTTTAACTCGCTAAGAATACCGTACAGCGTTGTGGTTTTACCGCTACCCGTAGGTCCTGTCACCAATAACATTCCGTGAGGGCGCTTAATTTGTTTACGGATCCGCGCCACAATATGCGGAGGCATACCGGTTTCATCTAAGGTGCGCAGTCCAGTGGTTTGGTCTAACAAACGCATTACCACTGATTCGCCATGGTAAATGGGCATGGTCGACATACGCACATCGATTTTATGACCTTTAATTTCAATATGAAAACGGCCATCTTGCGGCATACGTTTTTCAGAAATATCTAAACCAGCCATTAACTTAAGGCGCAATACCAGGGCGGCAGCAATATTGACTTCACCAAGGGTATTTTCGTGCAACTGACCATCAATACGCTGGCGAATACGCAATACTTTTTCACCCGGCTCGATATGAATATCCGACGCACGCATTTGCACCGCATCTTCAAAAATAGACTGTAATAACTTAACCACCGTGGTTTCATTATCACTGTCGCCTTCTGTTAAGCCATTAAGGTCGAACATGTCATCAGCGGCATATTCTTCTTCAAGCTTGCCGGCAATTTCGGCAATTTGCCCTGTACGGCGATATAAGTTATCAAACGCATCTAATAATTGTTGCTCGGGCGCCACCGCAAGCATCAATTGCTTAGGAGCGACCAAGATTTCTAAATTATCAATGGCTTGCAAATCAGCAGGGTCACTCATGGCAATCAGCACATGGTCAGGACCGCTTTCAACCACTAAGGCACGATAACGGCGTGCTTGCACCTCAGGTAAAATATTAACCACTTCGGCAGGGATTGGCCGACGACTAATGTCCAAATAAGGTAAATTTAGCTGCTGAGACAAAAACTTGAGCAGTTGAACTTCGGTAATGTATTTTAAGTCGATTAACGTACGACCCAGTTTTTTACCACTGTTACGCTGCTCGGTCAGCGCCTGTTGCAATTGCGCTTCGCTAATAATCAGCTCTTGTACTAGAAGGTCACCTAAGCGCATCTTCAATTTAGGTTTCATCGTGTTTCTCCTAGCTGAGCTAATCTGTTTTCAATAAAGTCCATCGCTGAGGTTGATAATCCTTCATAACTTAATGCAGAGCGATAAGCCTGAGCCGCTGGAATATATTTTTGTTGGGAATCTAATGCATAACCCAGGCCCATCCACCAGCGCGCTTGCGTCGATTCGGCTTGTAATAATTGACGATACGCTTGTTCAGCTAACACAAAATCTTGTGTATTTTGGGCTAACTCAGTTTGCGCAACCCACTTGTCACGCGCCCAACTAGAATTGTCGGGGATCATCGCTAAGGTTGTTTGGGCACTATCAAAGGATTTTGTTTCAGTTTGAAGTCGCGACAAAATCACATAAAACTCCCACTCTTGCGGAAACATACTAATACCACTTTCTAACAAGCGCATAGCGGTTGTGGTGTTGTTTTGTCCGTAATAAATCGCCACCAGTTGCTTACGCGCTTTGTGTAAGCTCGGCTGCAATATAATGGCTTCTAAATAAAAACTGGCGGCTTCTTCTAACCGTTGTGCATTTTCAGCATCGGTTGCCTTGCGGTATTGTAACTGCGCCATTTCGGCTTTGCTGATCACCACCTCTTTTACCGTCATAGCATTTGAAGACGATGAGGTTTGCGCTATTTTAGGGCTGCTTTGAGGTGCGTTAACCGGCGAGACTACCGGTTGAACCGTAGGCGTGTCTTTCGCCACGATAAGTGTTTCAACCACCTTGGCAACCTGAATAACATCTTCTGTAGTGGGTTGGCTTGTCGCCGCTAATATTAGCTTGGCATCATCGGTACTGGTTGTTTGCTCAATGGGTTCTTGAGCCTGAATAGAGGCCGTTGCTGGCGCTAACGCTGCTGTTGAAGGTGTATCAGCAGAAGTACCTTCTGCACGTGGTGAAGCATTATCGGGCTCAGCATTATCACTCACGCTCGATTGTTGCTTGGCGAGTAACGTAGTGTTATTGCTGGGTTCGACATCAGTGCTTTGTGGCTCAACGTCGCGAGTAATTTGAGTTGCTGTGTCGTCGGTTATTGTTAATGGCTCATCTGCATTATTAGCCATCAATGGCGATTCAGCTGTAGGCGCAGTTTGTTGATACATTGACACCCCATACCAAACGGCTGGGATAAATAAAAGCACACACACCACAGTAACAAGTAAAGGCAAACGAGATTTTTCGGTAGGATAATATTGAACTTGCGGACGAACAAACTCGCCCTTCGGCTGAGAAGGTGCATTTTCAGGCGCTGATGTTTCGAGCTCTGGTTGCTCAGCCCCTGGTTGTTGGCGCTGCTCTAAATCGCGCAGCATTTTTATTATCACACTCATTAATGCTCACTTATCCGTGTTAACCAATCACCGCTGACATCCGTTAATCCTATCGTTAGCATGAGTACTAATATCATGATAATAACTAGCATGCTTGAACGTGAAAAGCCTGACCGCTCAGTTAAATTTATATCTTCAGTGTCTCTAATTGCTGCACGGCAATGCTTGGTTTGTACTTTTTGAGCGCCTTCGCCATAACACAACAATAAACTTTTGTGGGCTAAGATGTTCACCAACCGAGGGATCCCCCTAGCCGCTTTCGCCAACAACTTAATATCACTCACGCTAAATAACTGAGGGCCCTGATAACCTGCAGTGACTAATCGATATTGAATATAGGCCTGAATTTCATCCCAACTCAATGGCCGTAAATGGTAACTAAAGGTAATTCGCTGACGTAGCTGCCTAAATTTAGCTTGAGCCAATCGCTCATCTAACTCTTGCTGACCAAATAACACCACTTGTAACAACTTACGGCTTTCGGTTTCTAAGTTGGTAAAGAGTCGTAATGCTTCAATACTGTCGTCGGGTAATGCTTGCGCTTCATCCAGCACTAACAAGACATGAAACCCTTGATGATTTAGCTCCAGTAACCGCTCATGGATCAGTCGTGTTAATTGCTGTTGATCGATTTTATTAGGTAAATTTAGTCCTAATTCGCCGGCCACAGCAAAACGTAATTCTTTGGGAGACAAATAAGGGTTAGGTAAATAGGCACAATGATATTGAGCAGGTAAATCATTAAGTAGTTTGCGACATATTAATGTTTTACCTGTGCCTACCTCGCCAGTCACCTTAATAAAACCTTCGCCCGTTTCTAAAGCGGTTTGCAACACTTGCAAGGCCTCTACATGGGGAGCTAACCCAAAAAAGAAGCTTGTGTTAGGGGTGAGCGTAAATGGTAACTGCCCCATACCAAAGTGCTGCAAATACATAATGAATTAAGTTCCGTTATTGGCCATCATTAGTTAGATGGGTACCAACGCTCAATTAATTCTTGTGAGCGCTTTAACTCATCTCGCCATGTATTCGCGCCAACCACTGTAGGTTTAAGTAAAATAATTAATTCTGTTTTTTGTTTAGATTTAGTGCGGCTGGTGAATGCCTGTCCTAAAAATGGAATGTCACCCAATAAAGGCACTTTCGATTCGGTTTCAATGTTTTCGCTCTTCATTAAACCACCAATAACAACGACATCACCTGATGCTGCACGAATAATGGTGTCAGACTCACGAATTTCACTTTGCGCGAGAGGCAGCTCTAATGTTGAATCACTGATTTCAATGGTTTTGGTTTGTTCTTCAACATCGATCACCGACGGATGAACATGCAAAAGCACATTGCCGTTTTCATCAATTTGTGGAGTTACATCAAGCGCAATACCAGAGAAAAACGGAGTCAGCTCGACATCTGGAGTCGTTACGGTTGTGGTAGAAGACACTGTAGTTGTCGACACATCAGTCACAAAATACTCGTCAGTACCGACTTTAATCACCGCTTTTTGGTTGTTAGATGCTGTAACACGTGGGCTCGATAATACATCTACATCGCCTTGGGTATCGAGTAAGCTAATCATAGTACTAAAATCTGTACCCTCAACATTTATCGATGTCACTCCGCCGATAATCGATGAAATCGTATTACTTAAACCTTGTCCAGATGAGGTACTAAAGTCGATATTAGTATTGCCAGTATGGCCTAAGACATTTTCCCATTGAATACCTTGTTGATAATCATCAGATAACGTCACTTCTAAAATTTTAGCCTCGAGGATCACTTGGCGTTGTAAATGGCTTTCTGCTGTTTTCAAGAAACTGCGAACCTGGCGTAATTCATTAGGGTAAGCCCGAATCGTCACTAACCCGGCCTGAGGGGTAACAACCACCTGACGCCCGCCTCCCGTCTCACCAATAATTGACACTAATGTTGATTGCAGCTCCCCCCAAAAATCAGTTTTGGTGGTTGAACTGATGAAAGTACCGTTGGTGTTTTCACTATTACTTGAATTGTTATTACTGCTACTTGAACTACTGCTTGAGCTATTGCTGCTATTACTACTGCTATTTGAGTTGTCGTTATCATCCGAAATGCGGCCTGAGCTCACTGACGTTAACGATAAGCCTTCGCGTTGCATATACAGGTAGTTTAATGGAATAGTTTCAGTGCGCATGCCTGAAGGGAACACTCTTAAGATGCGCCCTTGACGGCTGACTTCATAACCATAAATGTCTTCTACAACCTGTAACGCTTCAGACAAAGTAACCGCTTTTAACGATAATGAAATCGTGCCGGTGACATCCGGATGAACAGCAACACTCAGCGGTGAATCTTTTACAAGACTCGGGAAAAACACTCTGGCTTCAACATCATTAGCTGACACATCAAAACGGCGCTCTGCTGGTAACGCTCTTGCTGCCCCTAATACATTATTACTATTTAACTCACGCTGAACTTCTGCAGGCATCGTTGCTGGCGGTGGCGTTGTATTGGCATTAGTTTGCGCTTGTTGGATTGATTCCGACAATGTGGATTTAGCGTTTTGTGGCTCAGGTCGGTCTGTCGTTTGACAAGCAATCAAGCACAGTGACATCAGAGGGGTAACATATTTAATTACTTTCATTTTTATTCTAATCCTATCGCTCTGTTATCGACTGAAAAAGCTGAAGCTTTCTGCCATCTGACAAAGTTACATTATCCTGACCGATTGAAGATACGGTTAATCCATTGTTGACCTTACCACCCACAGCCACAATTTTATTATTGATGACGGCATAAGCATGCTGACCATTGACAATACTATTGAGTACCAAGCTTTGTTGAGAAATATTTTGGGGCGTAACAACGGCATACCCTTGACCCGGTAATGTTGGGTCACGCAAGCTTTGCGCATTGACACTTGCCGCTAACAATAGACTCGTTGCAACAAAAGCCAATGCCATAGAGTTAATTCTGTTTAGCAACACTAATAAAGTCCTTATTCACACTAAGTGTGTAAAGTTCTAGTTCAACTAACGCTTTTGGGTGAGTCTCGACACGATAATCCATGCGCTTCCAATACAGTTTGTCGGGCATGTTTTCAACCGCAGAAACAAAATCTAAAATAGCAAAATAATCACCTTGTAAAACCAGCTTAATACCATGGCTATATAAGTTAACCTGGCTATTGTCGCCCATGTTTAATAACGGGGTCGGCTCAATGGAAGCAAAAGATTTCAGGGTCACACCTTTAACATTACCCAGTAAATTAGCGAGCACCGTCGGCATATAATCCGCTGGCACCATATCAACCATTTGCGCGTCTAATTCTGCATCAATAGCTGACATTTGCTCGCTGACTAACTGCAAACGTTGTTGGTAATCTTTATCAGGGTCTAACTGCAAACGTTGCTGGTATAAGTCAATTTGTTGCAGTGATATGTCGTTTTCTTGCTGTAATCCATTCAATTGGTTTTGTGTCGATTGCTGTTGCTTCCAAATTGACTCTAATGGTAAATACAGCAGCATCCCAATCACCACGATACTGGCAAGAGAGATTAATAACCGCTCGCGCTGACTGAGTTGGTTAAATTTTTCTGACCAGATAGCCCATTGTTGCTTCATTGTGAGGGCTCCATATCTGAAGGTTTGCTCGTAAGTTTGAACATTAATGGCTGAGTATCACCGCGGTCCATGGTCATTGCCGAAAAAGCATATCCTTTTAAGGTGACGGTATTTTTTAGCTTATCAATCCATAATGGGATACTTTGCGGTGTGCGACCAAACCCTTCAAACTGAATACGTTGAGGGGCATTATCTTGTTGCTCAATACTAATATGACTCAACCATACGTTGGCATCTGCCACTGCAGCTAAGTCTGTTAATAAAGGGGAGTAACCTTGGCTAATTAGGTTTTTGCGCTGACTCAGCTCATCTTTTAAACGCTGTTTAAGTGCTAAACGTTGTTCTTCTAATTCGACTTGGTCGGCTAAGGCGGTATTGGGTTTACGTGCAGCAATTTGAGCTTCTAATTGCTTTTTTTCAGCATTTAATTGAGTTTTTTTATTATTCGCTTGCTGCTGTAAGGTCTGTAACTCGCTTTGTTGCCATAAGGCAAAACCATAAAAACCAATACTGACAACAACCAACAACACTAACACCTGCACTAAGCGTGATAACGTCAATCGCTGCTTTTGTGGTAATAAATCGGCGCTGTATAAATTTATGCTAGTTTTTATCACGCTTCACCTCGCGCTATTTCTTGCAACGCTAGTTGAGCTAATAAACCGCTAACCCCATCATGATTGACTGCGTTTACTGTTTGATTAAAATTAGCAGCCACTAACTTGGCTAGCGAGGGGCTGTCACCATCAGAGGCAATGGTAATTGAAGCCACTGGCGCCTGGCGTAGCTGACTTTCAAAATAATCCATTGAACGTTGGATTTCTAAGCTTAAGTTATCAGCAATACTGTTTTGTAACTCTTGGAATGTTGCCTTGTTCAGTTGGTTAAAGCCACGGACACGGCGCTGCATTAACACCTCTCCCGCTTTAACCGCCATGAGTAGCAACTCTTCTTGTGGAGCATGTGCAACGAGCATATGTGCCATGCTGTCATTAGGCAATATATGACGCAGCACTAACTCTTCGACTGTGATCCCTGCAATGCTGAAACCACTCTCTTCGCATGCCGCAACCAATTGCATCAGTAAATCACGACTGGTAACAACAACACTGACTTTAGCGCTAGGAGTGAGACTTGATTCAAAATAGTCTAAGTGAATATTGGCGACTGGCTCTGACACCATGTCTTTCACTGCCCAAATTAATGCCTGGGCAATTTCAGAGGATTCAACACTGGGTTTGTCGGCTTGTAGCATTTGGTAATTCGAAAAAGACAGTACTAGTTGCAAGTTAGCTTTGCCACACAGAGCTTTAAGCTCCTCAAATGCTTGCTTCCAATCATGCTTGATTATGGGTATTTGTTTAACAACTTGAGTCGACTCGGCAGTTTCGTCATAACAAACCCACAATGCATTGTCGGTAATAAATACACCAACATCTCCTGCTGTTTGGGATGATTGCCAAAAGGCCAATTTACTCAAAAAACCATTGCTCATTACGCGTCCCATGCACACTAAAGTGATCACTATTTTAGGTTATTGGCTTTAAATATGATGAAGAAACAAATAAGTCTGTTTAGCCTCAAAAAAACCATTAATAAAGATACTTGTTAGTATTGCCCCGTTTAATTTTATGACTTTTTAGCCGGATCGTTGCCAAGATTAAACTCCTGATACAACACACGGCTAATGTTTTAATTTTGTTAGCAATTACAATATAGCATACCTCGTTAAAATAGAATGCAATTGCATTGTAAACAAGGGCTATTCACTCAAAACCACGTAAATAGGCTATTTTTCAAGCTTCCGCCTCTGTAATTTGGGCTAAATACTCACCTTGAGCAGCACTTACCCCTAAAATCTTTAAGGTTTGCCATTCTTCAAAACTCTCCACACCTTCAGCAATGACCTTCACTTCTGCCCGATAGAGCCCACCAATTAAACTGCGAATAAACAATTGATTCTCCGAACGTTGATGCACTTGGCGAACAATTGAGCGATGCAACTTAACTAAATCAAAGTAAAACTCCTGAATATAATGGGTGCCAACTACATGTTGACCGACATGATCCACAGCGAGTTTTGCCCCCATTTTGCGTAACATATCAAGTGATTTCACTAAAGCGGTGTTTTTTTGATGTTTGACGATAATGTCTTCGGACACTTCAAAAATAAGTCGCGCCGCTAGCGGTCGGTGCTCTAACAGAGTTGACTGTATCCAGCGCACAAAAGCGCGGCTCACTAAGGTATCTAAACTGAGATTAATGCAATAGGTGGCATCATTTTGTGGCATTAGGGAAAATAACACTTGTTCGAGTATTTGCCGTTCTATCTGTGGCATTAAGCCACACTTGTTTGCCATTGGGATAAATAAAGTGGCGCGTACATCCTTGCCTTGATGATCGCGTGCACGGCTGAAAACCTCATAATGTAAAATGCTGTTATCACTGTCGACAACCGCCTGCTGTAAAGTAAAAAAACGTTTACTGACAAGTGCGTTTTCTAAAAAGCTGCGCCAACGAACTGAGCCTTTTGCAATTTCTTCATCGACAGAGCCCTTATCATACATAAACCAGTTGTTGACCTGCTGTAACTGCGCTGCACGAAGGGCCATTTCGGCTTCATCGATCAATTGCACCTGCAAATCACCGGCTTTAAAAAATGCACTCCCTAGGTGTAAAAAGTTTTCTGGATTACCTATGCCATAAAAAGGTAAGGCTAAGCAGGTTTTCAGCACTCGCTGCGCCAACTGATCAGCCTCTGCTAACGAGAGCTGGGGCACCACTATCACGAGTTGCTGGTAGCTTCTTCTGGCAAAAATACTGTCTTCGTATTGTGCGAGTACCGCGGTGATGGCTTCTGTTGTTAGGGTTAGCATCGCGGTTAAATCGCTCTCACCCAATTTATCTTCAACTAAGTCAACATCGTCAAACTCGATCAACATAAGCACCCCGTGGGCAATCATTTTTTGATTATGACTTAATGCATCTAGACGGTTTTGAAAAAAGATACCGTTGCCAATTTGAGTTTGTTTATCTAAAAATGTGTCTTTACGAATAAATTGGTCTAAGCGGCCACGTTCTTTATGAGCATCATCTAAATCGGTAAGGAGTTTAGTCAACGCTCGGTTAATCAAACGAGGTTTGCCATTGGTTGGCACCTGCGCAGCTTGGGTTAGATTACCCTCTAAAATTAACTTGCTGCGCTGAGCAAGCTGTTCAATACCATCGAGTTCGCGCGAATACCAACGATGGCCGAAACGCACAAACAGGCCAATGGCAATAAAGCCGATGAGTAAAATAATGACTTCTGACCAACCTAAATGATATAGAACAAATGGCGCAGGCAAGGTTAACGACAAACTTAAACCATGATCTAACTGACGTTGATAAAGGGTTAAGCTGCTCTTGGGCAAGATAGGTTTGTCTTTATGGAGTTGATATATAACTTGTTTATCGTGGGTCAATGTAAAATCGATGGCATTATACGCTGACAATAAAGGCGGCAACCAGGTGGCAAGCTGACTATTACCGTGTTGCTTATGATGCGCGACCAACATGGTTTCTAATTCGGTCACTTTTTGCTGCTGAAAGCTGTAAGTGAGCTGGATAAAACTCATCACTGCGCTCAGAAGAAACACAAACGCGACGGCAGCTAACGACAGTAACCAAAAGCTTGTGAGTTTTTTTGTAAGGATCTTAGTGAGTTGCATTTATCCGCTATCCTGCTGGATTTATTCTTATGGTCTAGCCCAATTAAATCCGTATCAGTATAACGATTGTGCTCTATAAGTTCACTAATCGTTTATCTACAAACCCAATCACATTATTTATTATTACCCGTCGCCAATCGTTAGATAATACAAAGGGGCTTAAGCCCCTTTGTATTACATCGTCAATATGCCAGAAAACTTTACACGTTATATTCTGTCGGTAACGTGGTGATTTTGGCTACACCTGAGTCAATTGCGGCTTGCGATACCGCGCGAGCGACATTAGGCAATAACCTCGGATCCATTGGTTTAGGTAACACATATTCAGCACCGAAGCTCAAAGAACTCACTTTAGGGTACGCCGCTAATACCTCTTCAGGTACCGGCTCTTTAGCTAAATTGGCAATGGCATATACCGCTGCTAATTTCATTTCATCGTTAATCACTTGAGCACGCACATCTAATGCGCCTCTAAAAATAAACGGGAAGCACAATACATTATTCACCTGATTTGGGTAATCGCTTCGGCCTGTTCCCATAATCAGATCATTACGAATGGCATGAGCTAATTCAGGTTTAATTTCAGGGTCGGGGTTTGAGCAAGCAAAAATAACCGGATTAGGTGCCATTAATGCAATATCATCCGCAGTTAATAAATCTGCACCCGACAAACCTAAAAACACATCAGCGTCTTTGATCACATCTTGCAAAGTGCGCTTGTCAGTATTGTTAGCAAATAGTGCTTTGTATTCATTTAAATCTTCACGGCGAGTATGAATAACCCCTTGTCTGTCGAGCATATAAACATTTTCGCGCAAAGCACCACACTTAACAAACATGCTCATACATGCAATCGCTGCCGCTCCGGCACCTAAACAAACAAATACTGCATCATCAATTTTTTTGCCTTGGATTTCTAATGCATTGATCATACCTGCAGCGGTCACAATGGCAGTACCATGCTGATCATCATGAAACACAGGGATGTTACAACGTTTAATTAATTCACGCTCAATTTCAAAACACTCAGGCGCTTTAATATCTTCTAAATTGATGCCACCAAATGTGTCGGCGATGGCTTCCACGGTATTAATGAAATCTTCAGTTGTACGGTGCTTAACTTCAATGTCAATTGAATCAATATTGGCAAAACGCTTAAATAAAAGTGACTTACCTTCCATAACAGGTTTTGATGCCAAAGGGCCTAAATTACCTAAGCCTAAAATGGCAGTTCCGTTAGAAATCACAGCAACAGTGTTGCCTTTATTGGTATAGCGATAAGCATTTTCAGGGTTAGAAGCAATCTCTCTTACCGGCTCTGCAACACCCGGGCTATAGGCGAGTGCTAGGTCATGGCTAGATTGGGCAGGTTTAGTTAGGCAAACGGCCGTTTTACCTGGTACTGGGAATTCATGATAATCGAGTGCTTGTTGACGAATATCCGACATTTTATATTTCCTGAAATGCGCTATGTAGTAAAATTGTGACTCGCGCCTCAAATATCTTGATTATGCTAAGTCATCGAAAGTTTTGTAACGATACGCTATTACAGAGGCGATAGAAATCAAAAACTCTGCCATAGGATGTGTTGGACGCTGTAAAAGGGGCTAAGTTTTGTTAATCAAAATAAGCGAACATGAATATATATAAATCAAAGAGTTAAAAATGTAGGAAAATAACAAGATTTACCGATCATAAAGCGTTTTCCCCGCATTATTTGTTATTTATTTTGCTTAAATAACAATAAAGAGCCATCGAGGCTTTTTTTAATTGTTTACAGTGAAAAAATAAGTTTTCACTATTAAAAAAATCAATTGAAGAGTTGTGCAGACACCGACAAGAGCTGTGCTCGCGGAGACTAAAAACAAAAAAGGCGCCAAAGGCGCCTTTTTGAAGTTAATTGCATTGCAATTACTTCTTGCCAAGCATACCAAAACGCTTGTTGAACTTGTCGATACGACCGCCAGTGTCAACAACTTTCTGAGTACCAGTGTAGAATGGGTGACATGCACCACATACGTCCAAGTGTAAGTCTTTACCTACAGTTGAATTTACTTTGATAACGTTACCACAAGTACAAGTTGCAGTGATTTCAGCGTAATTTGGGTGAATACCAGGTTTCATTTGGAGTACCTTAAATTGAAGGCCATGTCGCTATCACAACCCGAAGTTGGACACCACATGCAGTTAATAACAATATGTTTTAGGCGCGAGATAATACAGTGTCTACTCTGTTCAGACAAGTAGAATTTATAAGCATTACTATAATTAACCCGAGCTCGGGATAATAAACGCCTTTCAAACAGTCCTTTGCCCTGCTAACTGCGTTGAATCGACTTGCAATAGGCTAGCTATTGACGCGTCAATTCGCCTTGTTAGCAGAACAAATGACAAGCTTGAAAGTGAAAAATGGGTAACATGTTGATTTTAAATAGCATAAGTTCATCCCTTATCCCGAAATCAGGTTAAGTAAACTTTGATTGAGCTTTAGGGTTGCCTTTGCTGTTGTTCAAATGCTTCATAAGCTAACCTGTCTTTTGTCGCATCTTGATACTGCTGCAAGATTGCCTCTGATGGGCAAATCAGCACACTATCTGCCATTAACAAATAAATCTTATTATTCACGAATGCTTGCGGATTGGCATCGAAAATCGCCAACATGGTGCCATAAACATTAGTGTGTAATTGTTTTTGATTACGCACTGCAACGCGCCATAAATTATCTTCTGGGCGTTTATCAATAACACATAGCGATGAGTCGCTCAGCGTCATTTCATCGGTTGTATCTGCCATTTCATCAGCGTCTACACTCACGTTTATATCGATACTGGTATCAACAATGCTCTCTGCAATGTTATCGGCAATGGCTATTGGAGTGCTTTTTTCAACTGGCGCAATCTCTTGAGTACTGGCTAACAATGTAGGCTCTACCTCAGTGGTTGATGCCAATACACTGTCTGTGGTTACTGTAGGTAGGCTCGGTGTCTTGGCGACAACCGCAGTTGCTTTACCTTGTTGGCTGACCACTAAGTTATCAAAGGTCACTCTGTCGGCCTTAACATTTTGGTACTTAACCAATATATCTGCAGGTGGACAGCGTAATGAACTGTCTAATTGCAACATGCTAATGTTGCCTTGATAAAAAGCTTGAGGATTAGACTCGTACAATGCCAACATTGCTCCGTAAATATTAGAGTTCCATTGTTTACGATACCTAACTGCTATTTTCCATAACGAGTCATCTGGTTGCTTAAGAATATTACACCCTTCTAGCAACTCTTGGGTTTGGGCTAATACTGGAGTGGAGTCGACAACTCGACTGACTGTATTAGTAGTAGTAGCTGTAGTTGTAGAAGCTGGAATTGAAGATGAAGGTAACTTCATTTTTTTGATTGCGACAGGGTGGTGATTACTCACTTGTAAGACTGGGCTAAATAGCGGAACGGGTGAATATTGTTGCCACTTGGCATTTCGAAACTCAGACACAATGAGCGCAGCGTCGGGATCACGAAGTTGTTCTTTACCATTGAGTAAAAATACGTCGTTACCTTGACGTTCTACGTCTAATTTTTCTAATACGATATTATCTTGATAAATTTGACGTAAATAAAAAGTTAACCTAGATAAATCATGGTGTTCGGTTACTACATTGACAGTTAGCGTTGGTAATTTTCCACGCTCAAAAGCTGCAGTATCTATACTTATATGGCTGACTTCAGCAACGACAGCTGAAACCTGCCCTACCGCCATGAATGCCAATATGACTAGCAACTTTACGCCTTTCATCCAATCATCCTTCACTTAGCAAAGCTTTAAGACAGCGTCTATAACGCTGAAAATCCATTTATTATATTCTTTATTATTGTTTGTAATTATCTATTTAATATTGCCGCGTTATTTTTACACTGACTTTATTTTTTGCGAGCGACCAGTATTAAAGCAAACAACTATATAAATTAACATTCATTGCTGCAACCAATTACTGACATACCTGAGTAATTACTCAAGCTTTATTTAACTTTGTCACACTTAATCGCACATGGCTCTAATTAGCTGCATGTTTAGCCTCGATGACTTCAAACACTTCTTTATCGACTGTTTTATTATCATATTGGGCCAATATGTTCGACGACGGACAGTTCAATGGCGCATCTTTAAGTAATAAATGAATTTTTTGTTTTGAGAATGCCAACATATTCGCTTCAAAAATCGCTAACATCGCACCATAAACACTGGTATTCCATTGCCCTTTATAACGCTCCGCAATACGCCATAAAGTATCTGAGTTGTCTTTTATAATCTGGCAATTTTCAGGTATTTGAGGTCGTAAAGAGGGTTTATTAACAGCATCAACTTGCTCAGTATTATCACGCGTTACACCCACGTGTGCAGATGTCGGTTTATTGGCTATAACTGATGGCATTGATGTTGTTGACACTTTCGTTAACTGAGCACTGTTAAATGACAACGGCGCGTCAAACAATGCCAACACGGCTAATAAAACAGCACCATCAGGACTGTTTACTGTCACCACTAACTGAGCCTGAGTATCGGTAATAATTTGCTGACCACTGAGCTGCACTAAAAATCGATTTATAGGTTGAACCAGTAATTTTTGTTGTTGCATCTCGCCCTCAATTTGCTGGCGAGTGTAAAAGTTGAGTTGTGAGCCATCATCATTTTGCACAACTAGATTCATTTTTAATAAAGCTTGCTGACCCACATCAAATTGACGGCTATTGATGCTCACATGGCTGACTTGAGCAAAAGCATGCATCACACTCACAAACATTCCGCCTACAACAAACAAGACCATAATAAGTCTTTTATACATAACACTTGCCCTATCACTTTGATGACACTTAGAGGTAAACTGATCCACAATCTTAGATAGCATTAAATAATGATGAAGTCCTATGCCCGTGTTTGTTGAAGTCGCCTTACCCGTCCCACTACGCCAAAACTTTAGTTACCGCGTAAAAGACGAGCAACAAACAACGCTGCAAATTGGGTTGCGAGTTAAAGTACCTTTTGGCCGCCAACAACTCATAGGGTTAATCACCGCAATCACAGACACTTGTGCGTTAGCACCACAACAAATCAAGTCGGTTACCGAGGTATTAGATGATGCCCCATTACTGCCCGACTCGCTATACAAATTAACGCTTTGGGCGGCAAGATATTATTTTACCTCCCAAGGGCAAATGCTCAGCCAAGCCCTTCCTGTCGCCCTGCGCAAAGGGTTAGATGCTACACCACAAGCCATGGTTGAATATCATTTAAACGAGCAAGGCCGTCAAGCAGACTCAAGCGTCCTTAAACGCGCCCCTGCACAAAAAAAACTCTTCGATTTATTGCTAGATAATCCGTTAACTCAAGATGAATTTACCACCCAAGCGTTAAGTAAATCTGCGCTTAAAGCATTGCAAGATAAGCAATGGATTGAACAAAAAAGTGCGGTCATTACTCACGACTTGAGCTGGCGTCACAAGCTGCACATGAACGAGTCGCCGCACAAATTAAATAAACAGCAAGCGGTAGCGGTTTCTGTCCTTACGCAACAGCAAGGATTTCACTGCACCTTACTAGAAGGTATAACCGGCTCGGGTAAAACCGAAGTCTATTTAACCTTGCTCGAAACCATTTTAAAACAAGGTAAACAGGCACTTATTTTAGTGCCCGAAATAGGCTTAACCCCGCAAACCATTAATCGCTTTAAACGCCGGTTTGAAGTCAAAGTGGCGGTGATTCATTCAGGATTGACCGACAACCAGCGCCTTGAAGCCTGGCGACAAGCACGCGTTGGCGAAGCAGCGATTATTATTGGTACTCGTTCGGCATTGTTCACACCAATGGCGTTTCCTGGTCTGATTATTTTAGACGAAGAGCACGACAGCAGCTTTAAACAGCAAGAAGGTGTGCGCTACCACGCCCGCGATCTAGCCGTAATGCGCGGCCATTTAGAAGATATTCAAGTGGTACTTGGCTCAGCAACGCCTTCACTTGAAACCCTACAAAATGCGATATCTGGCCGTTACCACCACCTTGAATTAAGCGAGCGTGCTGGCGCGGCGCAAAAAGTGAAGCAAGGCATTATCGATATCACTTCACAGCCCTTAAAAGCCGGCATGTCAGCCTCGTTAATTAACGAAATGCGCATGCACCTCGATGCTGGCAACCAGGTGTTATTGTTTTTAAATCGTCGTGGTTTTGCCCCAGCGTTACTGTGCCACGAATGTGGCCATTTGCATGAATGCGATCGCTGCGATGCCTTTTTTACCGTACATCAAGGCTTAAACGAAATTTGCTGTCACCACTGTGGTAATCAATATGCTATCCCGAAACAATGTCATCAATGTGGTAGCACCATGTTAATGGGACACGGTTTAGGCACAGAACAGCTTGAGCAAGAGTTGGTGAAGCTGTTCCCGCAATATCCAGTTGTGCGCATTGATCGCGACACTACCCGCCGAAAAGGATCCCTTGAGCAACAGCTACAAGGGATTTACATGGGTAAATATAAAATTCTGGTGGGTACCCAAATGCTGGCTAAAGGACATCATTTTCCCGATGTGACGTTAGTGGGCTTATTGGATGTAGACGGCGCATTATTCAGTGCCGATTTTCGTGCGCCTGAGCGTTTTGGTCAGCTATACACTCAAGTGTCAGGCCGCGCGGGTCGCGCCGATAAACCCGGTAAAGTGCTGTTACAAACCCACCAAAGTGACAACCCCATTTTGCGCGATTTGCTGCAACGTGGTTACGGTGAATTTGCCCGCA
The DNA here is from genome assembly GCF_014648295.1 of Shewanella saliphila. Lineage (GTDB taxonomy): Bacteria > Pseudomonadota > Gammaproteobacteria > Enterobacterales > Shewanellaceae > Shewanella > Shewanella saliphila. The sequence goes on along the minus strand of NZ_BMQV01000003.1, from coordinate 36,131 downwards.
GCCAGTTAACGGAGCGCCAACAAGCATTGTTACCGCCAGCATGGCACATGGTGTTAATTAGAGCAGAGGCGCACTTGGCTCAAGATGCTGACGCCTTTTTAGCTCAAATAAGCCAGCTTATCCCGCAAAGTAACGAACTCGAAGTGATTGGCCCAATCCCCGCGCCATTAGACCGTAAAGCCGGAAAATATCGACGCCAGTTAATGCTGCAGGCCAAAAATCGTCAGCAACTACAAACGGTATTTGAGCAGGTACTGAGTCAAATTGAACAACTCCCTGAAAGTAAACGCTGTCGCTGGACGATTGATCGCGACCCACAAGATTTAATGTAATAGCAACCGCCGTGTCATCATTGGTTATAACCTCTGTAATACCGTTCACTGAGATTGTTATTCAGGTTTATGATAAAAAAACCAATATTTCCGCCAAAGCCGATAGCAATTACACCCCATAAACGGCTAAAATACGCGGTTCCGTCATGTCATTCATTTAACGAATTAGTGCAAGCAAACGCCCATGAAATCACATATTGAATCTTTACTAGAACAAACCCTCGAATCTTTTAAACAGCAAGGTATTGTGCCAGCTGATTTTCAAGCGCGCATTCAGGTCGATCGCACTAAAGATAAAAGTCATGGTGACTTAGCGACTAACCTTGCAATGATGCTGACCAAAATAGCAAAAAAGAATCCACGCGAATTAGCCCAATTGATCATCGACAACTTACCGGCATCATCGCACGTTGCTAAAGTTGAAATCGCCGGCCCAGGTTTTATTAATTTCTTTATCGACGACAACGCATTAGCTAATCAGCTACAACAAGCATTAAACGATGACCACTTAGGCGTGAGCTTACCGACTAAGCAAACTATCGTTGTCGATTATTCATCGCCAAACCTAGCTAAAGAAATGCACGTAGGTCACTTACGTTCAACCATTATTGGTGACAGCGTTGTTCGTGCGCTTGAGTTTTTAGGTCATAACGTAATCCGTCAAAACCACGTTGGCGACTGGGGCACACAATTCGGTATGTTACTGGCCTACATGGAAGAGTTACGTGCAGCCAATGGCGAACAAGCCAAAATGGAATTGTCTGATCTAGAAAGCTTTTACCGTGCCGCAAAAGTCCGCTTTGACGAATCAACAGAATTTGCCACCCGCGCACGCCAGTTAGTGGTTGCCTTACAATCGGGCGACGAATACTGCAATAAACTATGGCGTGAGTTTAACGACATCTCACTAAGCCACTGTCATGATGTATACAAACGTCTAGGTGTGAGCCTAACGCGCGCTGATGTTCACGGCGAAAGTGCTTACAACGCAGACCTTGCTCAGGTCGTTAAAGATTTAGACGCCCAAGGGTTATTGAGCGAAAGTAATGGCGCTAAAGTGGTATTCCAAGAAGAATTCCGCACTAAAGAAGGCGAGCCATTACCGGTTATTATTCAAAAAGCTGATGGCGGTTACTTATATGCCACTTCTGATTTAGCCGCAATGCGCTATCGTTCAAACGTACTGAAAGCCGACCGCGCACTGTACTTTGTTGATTTACGCCAAGCGCTGCATTTCCAGCAAGTATTTAGCCTTGCCAAGTTAGCAAAATTTGTTCGTCCAGAAATGTCTCTAGAGCACACAGGCTTTGGCACCATGAACGGTGAAGATGGTCGTCCATTTAAAACCCGTTCAGGCGGCGTAGTTAAATTAGTCGACTTATTAGATGAAGCGAACGTGCGCGCACTTGAACTGGTGCGCAGCAAAAATCCAGACATGGACGAAGCAACACTCACTGAAATCGCCCGCGTTGTCGGGATCAGTGCAGTTAAGTACGCTGACTTATCTAAAAACCGCACCAGCGATTATATTTTCAGCTTCGAGCAAATGCTAAGTTTCGAGGGTAATACCGCGCCATACTTACTGTATGCCTATACTCGCGTAGCCGGTATTTTCAAACGTGCTGAAGACATCGATTTAAGTCAGGCTAAAATCGTCCTTGAACACGAAAAAGAAAAAGATTTAGGCACCAAGTTAGCCCAGTTTGGTGAAGTATTAACTCGCATGACAGACAAAGGCTTACCACATGTGCTGTGTGGCTACTTGTTTGAGTTAGCGAGTGAGTTCTCAAGCTTTTACGAAGCCTGCCCAGTTTTAGCGGCTGACACTGAAGCGCAAAAACAAAGCCGTTTATTGTTATCGCAACTTACTGCCAACACCCTTAAAACCGGTTTATCTCTGCTTGGCATTGAAACTTTAGAGCGGATGTAATCATGAGTCGCGACTACGCAAACCGCAAACCTAAGGGAAGCAAACCCACTAAAAGCCGTGCAACCAAGCGTAAAAAAGCGCCGGCGCGCAGCTTTCCGTATTTGCCTGTATTTGTTGTTGTCGCGCTTATTATCGGCTTTGGTTACTTTTTATGGTCGATAAACGGCAGCTCAGACATCCAGGTGACAGAGCCCGCCCAGCAACCTAAAAAGAAAACCGTACAAGCTGAAACTGAAACTGCGCCGACACCTGCGGCCAAAAAAGTGGTTAAGCCAGATCCTAATGCTTTGCCGCCTATGCCTCAAGAAGAGTGGACTTATCTTGAAGAATTAGAAAACAAAGAAGTTGAAATTGACTTGCCTGCTACAGGCGTGGTTTCAAGCGGTATTTATCAAATGCAATGCGGCTCGTTTAGACAAGAGTCACAAGCAAATGAAATGAAAGCCCGCATAGCATTTCAAGGTATGGAAGCCCAAGTGCGACGCAGCGAAGGCACAAATGGTATTTGGTACCGCGTAGTATTAGGGCCTTTCCCCAACAAACGCGAAGCTGAAACCAACCGCCATAAAATGCAAAAGTCAGGCATTAACACCTGCCAAATTTGGTTATGGCAATAGCGCTTTTCTATCGACTAACGCGATAAACTTTCATCAGCCCTGTTCACTTGAGCAGGGCTTTTTTAATGCTGTCCTTGATATCTCTCATTTTGGCCCCATATCCATTTTAATCATGAATCAACAATTGCATTCGTTGATGCATTAAAAGAGGATTTACCGTGACTACAATCGTATCCGTACGCCGCAATAATCAAGTTGTCATCGCAGGCGATGGCCAAGTATCTTTAGGCAATACCGTCATGAAAGGCAACGCGCGTAAAGTGCGTCGCTTGTATCATAATAAAGTATTAGCTGGTTTTGCAGGCGGTACAGCCGATGCATTTACTCTTTTTGAGCGCTTTGAAGCCAAGCTCGAAATGCATCAAGGCCATTTATTAAAGTCAGCCGTTGAGCTTGCCAAAGATTGGCGTACCGACAGAATGCTGCGCAAACTCGAAGCCATGTTAGTGGTGGCTGATGGTGAAGCCTCATTAATTATTACCGGTAACGGCGATGTAGTGCAGCCAGAATACGACCTAGTGGCCATTGGCTCGGGTGGTAACTATGCCCAAGCCTCAGCACTCGCCCTATTGCAAAATACCGAACTCAGCGCCGAAGAAATTGCGGATAAATCGTTGACCATTGCCGGCGACATTTGCGTATTTACCAACCAATTCAAAACTATCGAAAAGTTAGATTACTAATTCGAGCGTTAATAAAGGAACAGTTATGTCTGAAATGACTCCACGCGAGATTGTTCACGAACTAGACTCGCATATCATCGGCCAAAAAAATGCTAAACGCTCAGTCGCCGTTGCCTTACGTAACCGCTGGCGCCGTATGCAGCTTGAGCCGTCGTTACGTCACGAAGTCACCCCAAAAAACATTTTAATGATTGGCCCAACCGGTGTCGGTAAAACCGAAATAGCCCGTCGTTTAGCCAAACTAGCTAACGCGCCATTTATTAAAGTGGAAGCGACAAAATTTACCGAAGTGGGTTATGTCGGTAAAGAGGTTGAACAAATCATCCGTGATTTAACTGACTCAGCGGTGAAAATGACCCGCGAGCAGCAAATGAAAAAATGTCGTCATCGCGCTGAAGAAATGGCCGAAGAACGAATTCTAGACGCGCTATTGCCTAAAGCGAAAGATGATTGGGACACTGAGCCAAAAGACGACTCAAACACCCGTCAAGTATTCCGTAAAAAACTGCGTGAAGGCCAGCTAGACGACAAAGAAATTGAAATCGATGTGGCTGCGCCACAAATTGGCGTTGAAATCATGTCACCTCCAGGCATGGAAGAAATGACCAACCAGCTACAAGGTTTATTCCAAAATCTTGGCCAAAGCACCTCAAAACGCAAAAAGCTTAAGATTAAAGATGCTTACAAACAGCTAGTTGAAGATGAAGCCGCCAAGCTGGTTAATCAAGAAGATCTTAAAGAGCAAGCCATCGAGTTGGTTGAACAAAATGGCATTGTGTTTTTAGACGAAATCGACAAAATCTGTAAGCGCGGCGAAAGCTCAGGCCCAGATGTGTCGCGTGAAGGTGTGCAACGTGATTTACTGCCATTAGTTGAAGGCTGTACTGTCACCACTAAACACGGCATGGTGAAAACCGACCATATTTTATTTATTGCCTCGGGTGCATTCCAGATGTCAAAACCATCTGACTTAATCCCAGAGTTGCAAGGTCGTTTACCTATTCGTGTTGAGTTAGATGCCCTAACGGCTAGTGATTTTAAGCGTATTCTGACTGAGCCACATGCATCTTTAACTGAACAATATATTGCGCTAATGGCAACAGAAGGTGTCACGATAGAGTTTGCAGAATCAGGCATTGAACGCATTGCAGAAGCAGCATGGCAAGTCAATGAGCGCACTGAAAATATTGGCGCTCGCCGTTTGCATACCGTGATGGAAAAGCTGATGGAAGAAATCTCTTACGATGCGTCTGAAAAGTCAGGCTCTACGTTTGCGATTGATGCACAGTATGTTAACGATCACCTTGATACCTTGGTACAAGATGAAGATTTAAGCCGCTTTATTTTATAAGATTTAAGCTTAAATCATTTTGTGTTGATACATAATTTATCGACACAAACTGATGGACATTAAACGTCACAAATAGACTTAACAACAATAGGATTAACAGCAAAGTCGCGTATGATGATAATCTGCGATTTAGCGTTAATCCTTTTTTTTATAGGTATTCCCATGACTCAATCAACGCCAACTGTTAGTGGTATTAAGCTTAAGCGCCAATCTAAGTTATTAGAAGTCACATTTGATAACGGCCAAACCTACAACATCAGCTGTGAAATGCTCCGCGTATTCTCCCCGTCGGCTGAAGTACAGCGTCATGGCAACCCAATATTAGTCACTCACAAGAAAGCGGTAAATATCAAAGCGCTCGAACCTGTGGGTCATTATGCGGTAAAAATCACCTTTGATGATGGTCATGACACCGGCCTATATTCTTGGCAAGTGCTATACAATTTATGCAGCAATCAAGCTGAATTATGGCAGCAGTATTTAGCTAGACTGCGGGCAGAGAAAGGTTCACGCGAACCATTGATTGATATGAATATTAAGTATTCATAGTATCAATCGAGTTAACGCTTAATTAATTTCGGGTATTTGCTTAACTTTACTCATCACGATCAGCGGTTGACACTCAAACGATTAATCTAGGTGTTATGGTTCAATCGTAATGAGGTTTTTATGAAACAGTTAACCCACACATCAGCGTCAAAAATTAAAGTATTGCTAGTAATAATGACCTTGGTTAGCTTGAGTGGATGCGCTCCATTTTTTCATCGAGGACACTTAGTGCCCCCGGTGAATAGAGTGGCCACTCAAAAAATAACCGTCGTTAAACCAATAACATATAACATCGCCAACGTTAATAACGTGCGTAAAAAAGATGTCGTTATCATTCGAAAACGTTAAAAGCCCCAAATAAAATGCCAGCTACTTTGCTGGCATTTACTTGTATTAATTTGCATCCATTGCTTGCCCTTGGGCATGCCTTATAACCAATAAAAACCTTAGTTTATTCTTAACGCCACCCGATTCTTGCTTAGAAAACACTCAAATGCTAATATGAACTGTATGACTCAGTGATACACTTAAAGGATTTTAAGTGGGCAGAATATTCAAAACACCTGATTTTACATCTTGGGCTAAAAATGAAAATGTTGATGATTCTGCCCTACTCGCTGCGATTCAAGAAGTTGAAAATGGACTTATCGATGCCAAACTTGGTGGTAATGTCATTAAAAAACGAGTTGCTCGAACTGGCCAAGGTAAAAGTGGTGGTTTTAGAACTATCATTGCTTTTAACGTTGATGATAAATCGTTTTTTATCTTTGGTTTTTCCAAAAATGAAAAGGCGAATATTTCAATAAAAGAAAAGACAGCATTAAAGATTATTGCTAAAGAGTTGCTCTCTTACGACAATAAGCAGTTAGCTAAAGCATTAAAAAGCAAAGCACTTTACGAGGTAATACGAGATGAGTAGATTATTAAAATCACTTCATAACACAGCACAAGGCTTACATGATACAGGAGTCATGAAAACGGCGACCATGCGTGAGCTAGATGTTCTCTGTTTACCTGAAATAAACGTATTGTCGGCAGCGCAAATTAAACATATTCGAATCACAAATAATCTTAGCCAACCTGTATTTGCGAGGGGCCTTAATGTTTCAGTATCGAGTGTACAAAAATGGGAGCAAGGTAAACGACATCCTGAAGGGCCTGCTTTAAAACTGCTACATCTAGTGCAAAAAAATGGTTTTGATTTACTTAAAGCGTAACGAGTAATTCCATAATCAAACCCTCGCCTCGAAACCCAAACAAAAATGCCAGCATTTCTGCTGGCATTTTTAATTCAACAATTAACTAGTTCAAACTTAAACAGCAGCTTGGAAAATCACGCTGTCAGCTTTCTTCGTGTAAGAGTCGATTTGATCGAAGTTCAAGTAACGGTAAGTGTCAGCTGCAGTTGCATCTAATTCTTTCGCGTATTCTTGATACTCTTGTGGAGAAGGTAGACGACCTAACAAGGCTGCTACAGCCGCAAGCTCAGCTGATGCTAAGTAAACGTTTGCACCAGTACCTAAACGGTTAGGGAAGTTACGCGTTGAAGTAGACACAACGGTAGCACCTTCAGCAACACGTGCCTGGTTACCCATACAAAGAGAACAACCAGGGATCTCTATACGAGCACCGACACGACCGAAGATTGAATAGTAACCTTCTTCCGTTAACTGGTCGCGGTCCATCTTAGTTGGAGGCGCAATCCATAAGCGTGTTGGCAATGTTTTAGCAAACTTGTCTAACATCTTACCGGTTGCACGGAAGTGACCGATGTTTGTCATACAAGAACCCACGAACACTTCGTCAATCTTAGTGTCTGCAACGCTTGATAATAATACTGCATCATCAGGATCGTTTGGTGCACAAAGGATTGGCTCTTTAATGTCGTTTAAGTCGATTTCGATAATTTCAGCATATTCTGCATCTTTATCAGCTTCCATCAACTCAGGGTTAGCAATCCACTCTTGCATTGCAAGAATACGACGTTCGATGGTACGGCGATCGCCATAACCTTCGCTGATCATCCACTTTAACATCACGATGTTAGAGTTTAAGTATTCAATGATTGGCTCTTTGTCTAACTTAATAGTACAACCAGCAGCACTACGCTCTGCAGATGCATCAGACAGTTCGAATGCTTGTTCAACTTTCAGTTTTTCAAGACCTTCGATTTCTAATACGCGACCAGAGAAAGCATTAATTTTGCCTTTTTTCTCAACCGTTAACAGACCCATTTCAATCGCCTTTAACGGGATAGCATGTACTAGGTCACGCAGTGTGATACCTGGTTGCATTTTACCTTTAAAGCGAACCAAAACTGATTCTGGCATATCAAGAGGCATCACACCTGTTGCTGCAGCAAAAGCTACTAGGCCAGAACCGGCTGGGAATGAAATACCAATTGGGAAACGAGTATGTGAATCACCACCAGTACCAACGGTATCTGGTAACAGCATACGGTTTAACCAAGAGTGAATAACACCATCACCTGGACGTAACGCAACACCGCCACGGTTCATGATGAAATCAGGCAGTTTGTGGTGTGTTTCAACGTCAACTGGCTTTGGATAAGCCGCTGTGTGACAGAATGACTGCATGGTTAAATCAGCACTAAAACCTAAACAGGCTAAGTCTTTTAACTCATCACGTGTCATTGGGCCAGTAGTATCTTGCGAGCCTACTGAGGTCATTTTAGGTTCGCAATATTGGCCAGGACGAATACCTTTCACGCCACATGCTTTACCGACCATTTTTTGTGCAAGGGTAAAGCCCTTGTCTGATGCAACAACATCTTCAGGACGAACAAATACGTCAGATGCTGGTAAGCCTAACGTTTCACGTGCGCGATCTGTTAAGCCGCGACCAATGATCAATGGAATACGACCACCAGCACGAACTTCGTCTAACAATACGTCAGTTTTAAGCTCGAACGTAGAGATAACTTCGTCAGTACCGCCACGCTTAACTACGCCTTCATATGGATAAATGTCGATAACATCGCCCATTTCCATGTTATCAACGTTTAGCTCAATCGGTAATGCGCCTGCATCTTCCATAGTGTTGAAGAAAATAGGGGCAATCTTGTTACCTAAACAGAAACCACCAGCGCGCTTGTTAGGTACATAAGGGATATCATCACCCATGAACCACAATACTGAGTTAGTTGCTGATTTACGTGAAGAACCGGTACCTACAACATCACCAACATAAACAAGCGGGTGACCTTTTTCTTTTAAGGCTTCGATTTCTTTGATTGGGCCCACTTCGCCAGACACATCAGGTACGATGCCGTCACGGGCGTTTTTCAACATGGCTAATGCATGTAATGGGATATCTGGACGAGACCATGCATCAGGTGCTGGAGACAGGTCATCAGTGTTGGTTTCACCCGCCACTTTAAATACAGTCAAGGTCACTTTGTCAGCAAGTTTTGGACGGTTTAAGAACCAATCCGCATTTGCCCAAGCTTCAACCACTTGTTTAGCCGACTCATTACCAGCTTGCATTTTTTCTACCACGTCGTGGTATGCATCAAACATTAATAATGTGTTTGATAATGCTTTAACAGCCAGTGGTGCTAATGCTGGAGTTTCTAATTGAGCAATTAACGGCTCAATGTTGTAACCGCCTTGCATAGTACCTAATAACTCAACTGCGCGTTCAGCTGATAAAATAGGTGATTTTACAGTGCCTTTTGCCACTGCGTCTAAGAATGCCGCTTTCACGTAGGCAGCTTCATCAACACCTGGTGGGATACGGTTTTCTAATAAGTCGAGGACTACAGCCTCTTCCCCAGCAGGAGGAGTCTCAACTAATTTTACTAATTCAGCCACTTGTTGTGCATCTAATGGCTTAGGGACAACACCCTCTGCAGCACGTTCTGCGACGTGTTTACGATATGCTTCTAGCACGGCAACATTCCTCTTTGTTTGACGCCTAACGGCGAAACTCAGCGCACATATTGTTACGCTGATAATTCCACAGGTTCGGGCTTGAAATCCGATGTTTAGTATACTACAGCTTTATAAAAGTATGAATCAGATCACACTGTTAGAAGCTTTAAATCAACTCGATTTATCCAGCTAAAAATCAATTTAACGCCTCTGGTAATAAATTAAAATTAGACAATAGTTTGAAACAGGCTAAAACACATTTAAATACATAAACTTAAATCTAGCCTGTTGATTGAACTTTTACATGAATAAATATCGACTTTTGAGATGAAATATTTTTTAAAAACTTGTGCATGAGTTGTATCTAAACCACAAGATCGCGATAATTAATGCCTAAATGAGGTGATTCAAGGAACTTGTGCGGTGTCGACCAAAATAAAAGCGGTAATTTTTGATATGGATGGAATTTTGATCGATTCAGAACCCGCCTGGCAACTTGCTGAACAAACTGTATTGAACAGCCTTGGGCTTAATTTGACTCTTGAACAAGTTGAGCAAACCACCGGACTGCGAATTGACCAAGTAGTGAGTTATTGGTATCAGCGCTTTCCTTGGCCTCATTATGACAACACGGCCACCGCCAATAAGATAGTGAATGAAGTCATTGCGCAAATTAGCGCAACGGGTGAGCCAATGTTCGGCGTGATTGACTCACTAGAAGCATGCAAGCGACTTGGGCTTAAAATCGGCCTCGCCACATCATCGTCATCGCGAATTATTCACGCTGTGCTCGATAAACTCGCCATTGGTCATTATTTTGAAGCACTCGAGTCTGCTGAGAACTTAGCTTACGGTAAGCCACACCCTGAAGTGTATTTAAACTGCGCTAACGCACTTGGTATTGCGCCAAGCCAATGCATTGCCATTGAAGACTCGTTTAATGGCTTAATTGCTGCCCGAGCAGCCACCATGCAAACCGTGGCGATTCCTGCGCCTCATACCGTTAACCAAGCAAAATGGGTCATCGCCCATCATAAACTCGCTCACGCAGGATTATTACCCGAGCTTCTCGGCGCCTAGGCCGCTACGCGGAGAGTGCGCTTCGCTTCTAGGGCGGACTTCGTCCTGCTAGGGGCAGCTTCGCTGTTAAGATTTTATAGCCTCTAGGCTTTTGGCTTAAATAGACTGCTTAAAAGTTCTTGCCTAAAAACAGGTAAAACGCCGTATCACCTCGGTTTGTCACACCAAAACCAAGCGCCGCAGGGCCTAATTCAGTGTCGGTACCTAGGTATAAACTACTGGCATAAATTAAGTCATCTAAGTCCATTTGGCTACGCTCAAACCACACATTACCGCCCTCAAGGCTAGCGCCTAAATAAAGAGGTAAGTCGGTAATGAGTACGTCACGTCCCAAATCATACTGATAAATAATCGCACTGAATATTTTATGTGCGCCGACTAAGGTATCTTTACGGTAGCCTGACAAATTTAAAAAGCCGCCTAATTCAGCAACATGTAGAGTGAAGTTGCCGTCATTTTCAGTAGTAGCAAATTCAACTTTACCCACAATAGCGTGATTACCCAGTTTTAATGCCCCTTTCCAGTCGGCTTCAAATTGCCATGCAAGGTCGTCGCTAAATGTAGTATCGCTAGTTGTAACGCCACTGTAAGACTCATCTCTTAAATAACTCGTAAAGGTAAATCGATTACCATCGGTCGGAAAGCTAATACTGTTTAAGGTGTCATAACTGATTTTAAAATAGGCCCCTGTTGAGTGGTAACTAATTGAATCTTGGTTATCTATTTCACTTTTTACATGGCCATTTTCACCAATAAAGCCAAGTTCCATAATGCCATCGGAGTCATAGTTGTAACCTAAACCTAGCTCAAGCTGCGCAACGTTATTTTCGAGTAATAAATAGCTGCTGTCTTCATCAAGAACATCCCAATTTAACATTTGGTACTGTAAACGTGCCAGGCTATAAAACGTTTTGTCGCGATCTAATGGTTGATAAAACTCAGTCGCAATCAATTTGCGGTAACCTAATTCAATTTCGTTACGCCATTCACCACCATTTTGGGTGATATCGGTCATGTTAAATGCCAAGCCTACTGTAATAGCAGAGTCTAAACTAAAGTCATCTTCCCAGTTAAAACCAGCTTGAAAATAATTCGGTCCCCAAGATTTAGCTTTGGTGGTTACGGTTAGAATACGTCCTTGCTCTACGTCTTCAAACTCAGCATTAACGCGTTCAAATTTATTTAAGGCATAAAGTCGGTTAATGGCAGAGGCTAAGTCCTCTTTAGTTAACACATCCCCCTCTTTGATATCGAGGCGTTCACGCAATAATTTTTCACTGACTTTTGATTGATTATCAAAGGCAATTTTATAAATCGGTTTTTTAAGTGGGTCATTCCACTGCAAGCTTTGTTGTGTTTTTCCCGCTTGATAAGCCAAATAAGCAGACTCTTTTATCGATAACGATTTGAGTTTTTCTAATTGAATTTTTGCAGCATCCTCGCCTAATTTAAGTGCCAGCGGCATAATAGAAAAGTCGGTGGTACTGAGCACATCAATGGCTGGGCGAATAAGAATATCGCGTTCTGTCAGTAACGTTTTTTGGCGGGCAGTACTGGCTTGAGTCAATATGGTCGACAATTGTTCAAGTACAGCAACCGTACTGTCGAGCCGGTCCTGACCCACTAATGGTGAGCCTATATCAACGGCAATAATAATATCGGCGCCCATGGCTTTAACCACATCCACAGGCATATTATTTGCGATGCCACCATCAACTAATAAACGGCCGTCAATAATAGCCGGTTGCAGCGCGCCAGGAACCGTTGCTGATGCTTGCATGGCCTGTACCACGCTACCACTTGATAGTACAACCGCTTCACTGGTGGCTAAGTCGGTCGCCACCGCGCGGTATGGAATCGCAAGATCGTCAAAATCACCAAATTGCTCAACTAAATCAGTGGAATGTCTAAGTAACAACGACATGCTATGCCCGCGTAATAAGCCACTTGGTGAGGTTAAGCGGTTGTCGTTATAGCCAACGTTAATTGGAATATTAAATTGATCGCGCTGTTGTTTGTCACGATAGCTTAAGCTTTCACGTGGAATCGTATCTGAGTAGCCGTCAGCCCACTCGCTATTAAGCATGATTTTTTCAATTTGTTCTGCGCTATAACCCAGGGCATACATGCCAGCAACGTATGCGCCAATACTGGTTCCGGCAACATAATCGACAGGGATCCGGTGCTTTTCGAGTACTTTTAATACTCCAATATGCGCGGTGCCTTTTGCGCCCCCGCCACTGAGTACAAGCCCAATAGTCGGTCTTTCTTTCGCTATTTTAGAAGCCGCCATTGCAGGTTGTAACACTGCACTAAAGCAAAGGCAGCTTAGCAAAAACCAGCTTAACTGGTTAAGGCGCAAAATTGTTAGCATAAATCATTCCGCAATTAAGTAAAAACAACGCATTCTAACAAGATTTAACCAATACCCAAACTAATAGACTCAGGCTTGCTCATCAATAATATTGCTTGAAATAACCTGTTTCATCAGTTTGTTTAATGCTTATTGGTACTGTTTCATGTGTTGCTCAAGTTCAGCTTTGGGCATAGGTTTAGCAAAGTAATAGCCTTGAATAATATGACAACCTCGTTTAACAACCTGGGCCAGTTGCTCGGGGGTTTCAATCCCCTCGGCTATCACCTCTAAAGATAAGTTTCGAGCCAGCTCGATGATACTGCTAACAATAGCCTGGTCTGCTTGATTTTCGTCAATATGAATCAAGAAGGAACGATCAATTTTAAGCGTATTGACTTTAAACGTGCGCAAATACGCGAGTGACGAATAGCCTGTGCCAAAGTCATCAATAGCCACATCAACGCCCAATTGTTTTAATGCTAACAAGTGTTGCGTGGCAATATCGATTTCCCTCATCAACACGCCCTCTGTGATTTCAATAGACAAGCACTTAGCTGGCATACCGGTTTTATGCAAAGTGGCAGTAATAAAGTCGATAAAGTCAGGTTGCCTAAAGTGCATTGTTGAGACATTGACCGACACCAACAAATCTTGTTGATATTCTTTACACCATCGGGCTCCGTCAATGCAGGCTTGAGTTAATACCCAGCGATCAATGTCGACGATTAATCCGCACGACTCAGCAATACCAATAAATACATCAGGGCGCACCAGACCATCTAGCGGATGATGCCAGCGAATTAACGCCTCAACGCCTGCTAAGCGATTCTTTTCAACATTGACTTGCGGTTGGTAATAAATTTCAAATTCATTGCTCGCTATGGCTTTGTGTAAGTCGGCCTCTAAACGTAAATGATATAAGGCTTCGGCATTACGCTCTGCTGAGTAATATTGAAAATTACCTCGCCCTTCTTCTTTGGCGTGATACATGGCCAAGTCGGCATTTTTTATCAGGGTTTCGGGGGTTTGGTCATCGCCAGACCAAATACTAATGCCAATACTGGTTGAAATGAAAAACTCTCTGCCATAAAGCTTAAACGGCATTTCTATTTGGTTAAGTAATTGTTGGGCAATATGATTTATGGTGTCGATGTCTTTAGCATCACGCAATAAAATCACAAATTCATCACCACCAAAACGGCATAATAGGTGCTCATCAGACAAACAACCCTGTAACCTGCTAGCAGCTTCTACCAGCAACGCATCACCCATACCATGACCATATGAGTCATTTACATGCTTAAAACGGTCTAAATCTAAAAACAGCAACGCGAGCGTTTCGTCATGTTGTTTTGCTGCTTCAATAACTTGCCCTAAGCGGCGCGAAAACATCGACCGATTAGCCAGTCCCGTTAAGGTATCATTGTTGGCTAAGCGTTTAAGGTGTTGTTCGCTGTGTTTGCGCTCGGTAATATCAGAAAATACCACCACATAATACAACGACTCAGCACTGTCGTTGATCATGGTAGACACGTTCATCCAAACTGGGCAGCGACTGCCATCAATGCAATAAAATTCGCATTCGCCAGTCCAAAAGCGCTCTTTATCAAACACATCGTCCATATCGAAGGGTTCTGCTGACTCGGCAACTAACTCAATAAAAGGCTTACCTGCTAAATCTGCTTTGTGTGACGCTAAAATCAAGTTTGCCGCAGCATTACTAATTTTAATGTCTTTATTGGCATTTAAAATCAACATACCTTCTGAAGTGTTTTCAAATGCTTGAGCCAGCAAGTTAACTTCACTTTCAAGTGCACGCTTTTGGCTAATATCGGTATACATTCCCGCAGCGTGAATGACTTTACCAGCCTGTTTATCAACCTCAACTGCACGACCGTTGATCCGTGACCAATGCCATGTACCATCTTGTGGGTGCAAATAGCGATATTCAATATCCAATACATCCGTTTGGCAATGGTAAAACTCAAACCAAGTTTTATTAAATCGATCCATATCGGCAGGGTGCAAAGGTAGATCAGCAATAGGTAACGTAAAGGACGGTTCACTTCCCAGCACTCCCCCTCTATTGTCTAACGATATCAGCTGGTTGCTGTCATGCCACTCCCATAAATCTGAATCACTACCTTTAAGAGCCTGATGCAGTCTTTCATCACTTTTTTGCAGTTTCGAATTGATGAGTTTAAAGCGATTAATTTGCTGCTGTCTAAACAACAACAGAATCACGCCTATTAGCAATATTGAAAAACTCAACGCACCTTTAAACTCTTGGGACTTCCACCAATATTGCTTTACCGTAAATGGGTATTGAAACGGTTCACTAGACCAAACACCGTTGCGCTTATACAAGAGCTCTAAAATATAATCGCCTGCGCTCAAACCGGTAATGTTGATTTGAGACTGCCCCTCAAGCAGCAAGTAGTTACCAACATCAGAGCCTTCTTTTGTTAATCGATATTGCAATGTCATTGGGGTGTCGTTTAAATAATCTAATAGGGCAATATGAAAACTAATTAGGCTGGCGCCAGGGTCAACCTGGGTTAATTGACTGGGAATTAAATACACCGCGGTAGTGTCATCGTAATAAACAGATACTGATTCAAGAAGGACTTTATCACTGACGGTTCGAGGGGCTAATTTATCTAAATCAATCAGCATTGCACCATCTGGAGTACCAATAAAAAAGCCTTTAGCAGGGTCATAAAACTTAGCGGCCTCATTAAACTCATCTGATATAAAACCATCTTTATGGCTAAATGAACTCACCTTGCCGTTGAGTTTATTAATTTTAATCAGTGAATTAGCACAACCAATAATATGATCGGTGGCACTATCTTGTAAAAAGTACACCACTTTACAGTCAATTTTCCACTGTTGATCGAGTGACTTAATAGCGTTGGTTTGTGTATTGAGTTCGATAATGCCTTGTTGCGTGGTGCCTAACCAGAGTATATCTGGTGAGACTTGCAATAGAGAGTTGACCATCGGTGTATTGGCATAATCGTTAAAGAGATTTAATTTTGAATGATACTCACCAGTAGAATCAACATAGCCAAAAATCTTGGCCCCCGTGACCCACAATCTATCTTCATTTTCGCGAAGAAAATCTCGATACGAAGTATTTGTTAATGTTTGCTGGCCGTCATATAACTCCTCAAGCACCAGATCATCATTACCCTCTTGCCAATAATATGCTCCTTTATTAGTGCCAAACCAGACACGTTTAGGATTTAGTTTATCTCGATAAATACGAAATATAATTCTATTACTTAAAGACTCTTTACCGCCGCTCCAAGCCGCAAAATTACTGCTTTCGTTAGTGGTTTTATTGACAACGTATAGCCCAGACGTTGTGCCTAAAACAATATGATTTTCATTTAATGACCCAAGAGAATAAATACTGTCGCTGATTTTAAATCCTGAAGGGATAATGGTTGTCGAAGCGCCATTACTCGTCAGATCAATTGCGGATAAACTACTATCAGTGCCAAGCCATATTTTTTCGTCTTCAACGTAAATAGACCATGTCATCTCATTTTTGAGTTGGTAAGATGATTTTTTAGAATAGCTTTCAAGTAAAAATGACGGCGTCCCCGCAATAACAGCTAAGCCATCACCCGAACCGCCAACCCATAGCAGCCCATCAGAATCGACTGCAATGTCATGGATGTAATCAATGTTAGCCCGTTGTTTTAACTCATCTGGGTACAATGTAAATGTGTTGTTTTTTTGCTCCCAAAAAATTAATCCGCTACGGCTCGATACCCATAAATCGCCATTAAGATCCTCGGCCATTTGATCGACGTAATAAGGTATCTCAGGCACAACTTGCACTGATAATGACTCAGGGTTTGCTTGGTATAATCCTTTCGATGTGAGTAGCCAAATCCGCTGTTGCTTATCTTGAAATAGTTTTCTGATTGAACCATTATTATCCGCCCAAGGAATATGACCAATAAAGGTGCCATCAGTTTGGTGAATTTGAAGTTCACCTCGGGTAGAGAAAAGGTAACGGCCATCTTGTAACTGCAGTACATTTGCCCAGTTTAAGTCGGGGTTTAATTGATGCTTTAATGAGAGCCTCAATGACTTGTTGTCTTCGTCAAAGTAATAAACCTTGCCTGAATCGCCCAATAGCAGTAATTGATTATCTAATTGGCGTTGGTAAGCAACCACCCGAATGCTTTTATTGATATTGGTAATATCATCGCCTTTGGGCTTGAGCAGTAAACTAAATTGATTGTCGACAATGCTGTATAAATACAGTGATGATTGGGTGCCAATTAATAAATGATCAGGCCCTGAGTTAATTACCGAGGTGGTTAGCTCATCATCTAATACCGAGTCAAAACCAACCTTATCAATGCGTCTTACTTTGCTGTTGCTAACCCGGTACAAGCCTTCTTGGGTTGCTAGCCATACATAACCATAGCGATCAAAGCTGATATCTTGAATTCGTGCATTGGCTAAACCATCTTTGGCATTAAAAACCCGCTGAACAATGTCAGCTCCGTGAGCGGGGGCAACGGTAAAGAGAAAACATATCCAACAACTTAGGCTTAACAACACAGCTCTAATCATAAACTCAGTCAATTCCTCTAATTAAACACAGGCATCATGCCGAAAAAATAACACCCTACCAACTCAATAAATAATGAGGTGAGGACGTGAGGTGCTAACAGTTCCACTACATAATATTGTTATATCTTATTGTTTTAACATTATTACCTTAGCAAAGTCACATATTTTATTACACGTTTTTAACGTTAACTCTACCGTTGACAACACAGTCCAAAATACTTTTTACATACAGTGTAGCGTACGGTATTTGAGTAACTCATAATATTCATAAAGTTACACCTTTTAGGCTATATCAACAGCTCAACTTGCTACCCATAAACGTTACATTAAATACGAAAATTTATTTTGCTTGCGGCTGTTTCAACAACCCCTTACAACACTTATCTTGGCTGGCTGCCAGCACAGTACACTGTTTGCAAAAAGTGCTAATGAAAATTAAGCCTAGACCATATTTTCAAAGAAAATCCAAAAAAAAGCACCCCGTTTATGGAGTGCTTTAATCATTAATCATAACGCGATATTACTTCTTTTTCTTAACCGCTTTAGGGTTAGGTAAATCAGTAATTGAACCTTCGTACATTTCAGCAGCTAAACCTACTGACTCATGTAAGGTTGGGTGAGCGTGAATGGTTAATGCTAAATCTTCAGCATCACAACCCATTTCAATCGCTAGGCCGATTTCGCCTAGTAGTTCACCACCGTTAACGCCAACAATAGCACCACCAATAACGCGGTGAGTGTCTTTATCGAAAATTAACTTAGTCATACCTTCACTACAATCTGATGCGATTGCACGGCCACTTGCAGCCCATGGGAAAGTCGCAGTTTCGTAAGCAACACCTTGCTCTTTTGCTTCTTTCTCAGTTAAACCCACCCATGCTACTTCAGGGTCAGTATAAGCAATCGAAGGGATCACTTTAGGGTCGAAGTAGTGCTTCATACCGGCAATAACTTCAGCGGCTACGTGGCCTTCATGCACACCTTTGTGAGCCAACATTGGTTGACCAACGATGTCACCGATAGCATAGATGTGTGGCACGTTAGTGCGTAATTGCTTGTCTACATTGATAAAGCCACGCTCATCAACATTAACACCTGCTTTTTCAGCCGCAATAAGCTTGCCGTTTGGTGTACGACCAATCGCGACTAATACTGCATCGTAACGGACTGGCTCAGCTGGTGCGCTTTTGCCTTCCATCGACACGTAGATACCGTCTTCTTTGGCTTCTACTGCAGTCACTTTAGTTTCAAGGATTAAGTTAAACTTCTTCTTGATTTGCTTAGTGAATACACGAACGATATCTTTGTCAGCTGCAGGAATAACTTGGTCAAACATTTCAACCACGTCAATTTCACTGCCTAGTGATGAGTACACAGTGCCCATTTCTAAACCAATGATACCGCCGCCCATAACCAATAATTTACCAGGCACTTCTTTCAATTCTAGTGCGTCAGTCGAATCCCAAATACGCGGGTCTTCATGCGGAATAAATGGTAATTCAATTGGACGTGAACCCGCAGCAATAATCGCTTGCTCAAACTTAACCACAGTCACAGTACCGTCTTCTGCAGTCACTTCTAGCGTGTTAGGGCCAGTGAACTTACCAAAGCCATTTACCACGTTAACTTTACGCATTTTAGACATTCCGCCTAATCCGCCTGTTAACTGGCCAACTACTTTTTCTTTAAATCCACGTAGTTTTTCTAAATCGATTGTTGGCTCACCAAATACTACACCGTGACTTGCTGCTGCTTTAGCTTCTTCAATCACTTTAGCAATGTGTAATAATGCTTTAGATGGGATACAACCTACGTTCAAACATACACCACCTAAGGTGCTAAAACGTTCAACGATAATGGTATCTAAACCTAAATCAGCGGCACGGAATGCTGCTGAATAGCCTGCAGGGCCAGATCCTAATACAACTACCTGAGTGTTAATTTCGTTACTCATGTTTTCCTCTATTCTTTTGCATATGTTGGCGGACAAAACCGATTCAACAATCCATGTGGCCAGATTGTGATAGCTGTCAGCATTTTACCCTTTGTTTGATGACAATCACAATCAAACATTGGTGATAATCATCAACATAAAAAAGGCCACTCGATATGAGCGGCCCTGTTTGTTTACAAAATCATGGTACGGATGTCAGATAAGATAGCTGACAAGGTCACACTGAAGCGTGCGGCCATTGCACCATCAATCACACGATGATCGTATGAAAGCGACAGCGGTAGCATTAATTTAGGTTCAAATTCTTTACCATTCCACTTTGGCTTAATTTCAGATTTTGACACACCTAAAATGGCCACGTCTGGGTAGTTAACAATCGGCGTAAATGCCGTACCGCCAATACCACCTAGACTTGAAATAGTAAAACAGCTGCCTTGCATGTCTGCAGACTTAAGCTTGCCATCACGAGCACGGATAGAAATATCGGTTAACTCACGAGACAACTCAACAATGCCTTTCTTATCAACATCACGTACAACCGGAACCATTAGGCCGTTTGGTGTATCAACGGCAACACCAATATGGAAGTACTTCTTCTGGATAAGTGATTCGCCATCAGCACTTAAGCTTGAGTTAAACACTGGGAAATCTGCCAATGTTTTCGCAACGGCTTTCATCATAAACACAAGCGGAGTGATTTTATAATCTGCTTTTTTCTTGGCAGCAATATCATTCTGTTGCTTACGGAAAGCTTCCAACTCAGTGATATCAGCTTCATCAAACTGAGTCACGTGTGGAATGGTTACCCAGTTGCGGTGCAAGTTAGGACCAGAGATTTTCTGGATACGGCTTAATGGCACTTCTTCCACTTCACCAAACTTACTGAAATCAACTTTAGGCGCTGCAATCACGTTTAAGCCACCCGCGCCACCCGCAACGCTGGTTGCTGCAGAAGCTTTAGGGCGTGATAGTTCGTATTTAACAAACGCTTGCACGTCTTCTTTTAAAATACGACCTTTACGACCACTACCAGTAACCTTAGTTAAATCAACACCAAATTCACGTGCTAAGCGACGCACTGCAGGCGATGCATGTACCGCACCTGTAGATGCTGGCTTTGCAGCGCTTGGGTGATGCGGCACTGGCGGACGACTTGCCGCCATAGGTGCTGGGGCGGCAGGTGCTGCTGGAGCAGGAGCTTGTGCAGGAGCAGCTTGCGCAACAGGTGCTGAGCTTGTGGTTTCAATCGTAGCAATTAAGCTACCTTGAGACACTTTATCGCCTACTTTAACGGTCAGCGAAACAAGTTTACCGGCAAACGGCGCTGGCACTTCCATCGTTGCTTTGTCTGTTTCAAGGGTAATTAAGCCTTGATCTAAGGTGATGTCATCACCCACAGACACTAATACTTCAATGACATCCACATCTGCAGCATCACCAATGTCTGGCACTTGAACTTCTTGTACCTGAGTTGTGCTTGCTGCAGGTGCCGCTTGCGCAGCAGGTGCAGCTTGAGCTTGTGGTGCCGCAGCTGGTGCAGAACCAGCCACTTCTAATAAAATCACCAGTGAACCTTCAGACACTTTGTCGCCCAAGGCCACTTTCACTTCTTTAACCACACCCGCTTTAGGTGAGGGTACGTCCATGGTTGCTTTGTCGGTTTCTAGGGTAATTAACCCGGTATCAACCTCAATGCTATCGCCAACGGCCACTAATACTTCAATGATTGAAACATCAGTATCACCGCCAATATCAGGCACTTTAACTTCAATCACTTCAGAGCCACCAGCAGGTGCAGCAACAGGTGCTACAGGTGTAGGTGCCGCAGCTTGTGCCACCGGAGCTTCAGCTTTAGGTGCTGGAGCCGCTTCGGCTTTTGCTGGTGCAGCATCAGCTGCACTCATCATTGCGATTAACGTTCCTTCAGACACTGTGTCGCCTACTGCAACTTTCAGCTCTGCTAACGTACCAGCAAAAGGCGCTGGAATGTCCATGGTTGCTTTATCGCTTTCAACGGTAATGATTGATGCTTCTTGCTCAAGTACATCACCCACTGCGGCACAAATTTCAATAACCTGTACTGCATCAGTGTCGATATTAGGAACCAAAACTTCCTTTAAATCAGCCATTTTGTATCCCCTTACGCGAACTGTGGGTTGATCTTGTCAGCGTCAATGCCGTACTCAGCGATGGTTTTAGTTAACACATCAACAGGCATTTCATTACGCTCAACAAGTGACTTCAGTGCAGCAATAACAATAAACTTGGCGTCAACTTCAAAGTGGTGACGTAAGTTTGCACGGCTGTCGCTACGACCAAAACCATCAGTACCCAATACTTTATAATCTGTTGGTACATAAGCACGTAATTGCTCGCCGTAAATCTTCATGTAGTCAGTGGCTACAATGGCTGGCGCATCAGCAGATAATACCTGGCTAATATAAGCTTGCTTAGGCTGCTCGCTTGGGTGCAACATGTTCCAACGCTCAGCAGCCTGGCCATCACGAGTTAACTCGTTAAAGCTAGTTACGCTGAATACATCTGAACTCACACCAAAGTCTTTCGCTAGTGCTTGAGCCGCTTTACGCACTTCTTCTAAAATGGTGCCACAACCCATTAGCTGTACTTTGCCTTTACCACTACCGGCTACAGATTCAAGCTTGTAAATACCTTTTACAATGCCTTCTTCGGCACCGGCTGGCATTTCTGGCTGAACGTAGTTTTCGTTCATGGTAGTTAAGTAGTAGAAAACATCTTCTTGGTTTTCGCCATACATGCGACGAACACCATCTTGTACGACTACTGCAATTTCATAACCGTATGTTGGGTCGTAAGAGATACAGTTAGGGATAGTGTTAGCCAAAATGTGGCTGTGACCGTCTTGATGCTGTAAACCTTCGCCGTTCAATGTTGTACGACCTGAAGTACCACCCACTAAGAAACCACGTGCGCGCATGTCGCCTGCAGCCCATGCCATGTCACCAATACGTTGGAAACCGAACATTGAGTAGTAGATGTAAAACGGAATCGTTGGCATGTCGTTGACTGAGTAGCTGGTTGCAGCTGATACCCAAGATGACATTGCGCCTAATTCGTTAATACCTTCTTGTAAAACCTGACCGGTTTTATCTTCACGGTAGTACGCCACTTGATCTGAATCTTGTGGAACATATTTTTGGCCTTCGTGAGCGTAAATACCCACTTGACGGAATAAACCTTCCATACCAAAAGTACGTGCTTCGTCAGGAATAATTGGCACAACGCGCTTGCCAATGCCTTTGTCTTTTAACAACGCAGTTAATACGCGAACAAATGCCATAGTTGACGAGATTTCACGGCCGTTAGAGCCTTTTAAAATCGAATCAAAAATCTTTAATGAAGGCACTTCAAGCTCTTCGGTAAACTTCTCACGACGTTGTGGCAAGTAACCTAGTAACGCTTCACGACGACTCTTTAGGTATTTCACTTCTTCAGAATCTGGGCCTGGATGATAGAAAGGCAAATCTTCTAACTTGTCATCAGGGATCGGAATATTAAAACGATCACGGAAGTGACGAATAGCGTCAACGCCCATTTTCTTCACGTTATGTGCGATGTTTTTACCTTCACCTGCATCACCTAAACCGTAACCTTTAACAGTTTTAGCCAAGATTACCGTTGGGCGACCTTTGGTTTTTTGTGCATGCTCAAGTGCAGCGTAAACTTTAACAGGGTCATGACCACCACGGTTTAAGCGCCAAATGTCATCGTCTGACATGTTAGCCACCATTTCAGCGGTTTCTGGGTACTTACCAAAGAAGTGCTCACGAGTCCAAGCGCCGCCTTTGGCTTTACAGTTTTGGTATTCACCGTCTACGGTTTCTTCCATTAACTGTAATAATTTACCGCTAGTGTCACGGGCCAATAATGGATCCCAGTAACGACCCCAAATCACTTTAACCACTTCCCAGCCTGCGCCGCGGAATTCGCCTTCAAGTTCTTGGATGATTTTACCGTTACCACGTACAGGGCCATCAAGACGCTGTAAGTTACAGTTAACGATAAACACTAAGTTATCTAACTCTTCACGTGCTGCTAAACCAATGGCACCTAATGCTTCTGGCTCATCACACTCACCGTCACCTAAGAAACAGTAAACCGTTTGCTTAGAGCAGTCTTTTAAGCCACGGTCAGTTAAATATTTTAAATAACGTGCTTGGTAAATCGCTTGAATAGGACCTAGACCCATCGATACCGTAGGGAACTGCCAGTAGCTAGGCATTAACTTAGGGTGTGGGTACGAAGACAAGCCTTTGCCGTCTACTTCTTGACGGAAGTTAGCCATTTGCTCTTCAGTAATACGACCTTCAAGGAATGAACGCGCATAAATACCAGGTGCAATATGACCTTGGAAATACACTAAATCGCCACCGTCTTGTTCATTAGGCGCACGGAAGAAGTGGTTAAAACACACATCATAAATCGTCGCACTTGAAGCAAAACTTGAAATATGTCCACCAAGCTCTAAATCTTTCTTAGAACCACGTAATACCATTGCTAATGCGTTCCAACGAATAATGGCGCGTATACGACGCTCCATTTCTTGGTTGCCTGGCATGTTTGGCTCTTGGCCAGCAGGAATAGTATTTAAATACGCAGTAGTCGCGTTGTACGGTAAGTGAGTACCGTTACGACGTGCTTTGTCGATAAGTTTTTCGAGTAAAAAGTGTGCACGTTCAGGCCCTTCTTGCTCTAACACAGCTTGCAGAGCATCAACCCACTCTTGGGTTTCTGATGGGTCTAAATCTTGAAGCATATCTTCAGACATTTCGCAGTCCTTCTTTATATACGGGGTTATATTTCGGCATTCGTTGTTGCTTGTTGACACAACAACTCAGTTACACGCCGCTCTTTAAACGGCGCAAACTACGTTGCAACCGACTGTCTTCTTCTCTTACTGACAACATGACTTCTTCGATGTAGCTTAAATGCTCGTTCGAAGCAGCACGTGCAGCGTCTGGGTCCCGGCGCACAATCGCAGCGAGTAATGTTCTTCTGTGATTATTTGCCGTAGCGGAAGTTTCTTCGCGTCTGCTCAAAAGTTCCAAATTTTGCGCTACATTTTTATGCAGCACAGGGGTTAAACTTAATACTAGATGAAGCATGGCAACATTGTGTGACGCTTCTGCAACTGCACGATAAAAACGCACTATCGCATCGGCTTTAGTGTCAATATTGGTTGCCGATTCAACTTCAGCAATACGTTTGTTGATATTTTTCATATCCGCATCGGTGCCGCGAAGCGCAGCAAAATACGCCATCATACCTTCAGTGGCGTGACGAAACTCCAGTAAGTCGTACTGACTTTCTGAGTCGCTATGCATTAATTCAACGATAGGATCGGCAAGACTTTGCCAGAGTTGTTCTTTTACATAGGTGCCACCGCCTTGACGACGCATGAGCAACCCTTTTGCTTCTAATTTTTGAATAGCTTCGCGCAGTGAAGGACGAGACACTTCAAATTGCACGGCAAGTTCACGTTCGGGAGGCAGTTTCTGACCCGGCTGTAAACTACCTTCAAGGATCATGCGCTCTAATTGCTCCATGATCACATCGGATATTTTTGGCTGGTTAATTTTACTATAAGCCATTTGGCGCCCCTGCTCCCTAAACAAGCAATTGTCAATTGGTCTTACCAATTAATATGAGAGAGCGCACTTTATCAAATCATACAGGCCATGTCTAGTTTCTAGCATATTGACAATACCACACAAGTTTGTTTAAAACGCACAACCTCTGAGCGAAACAAATATTTGTATTAAAATGGTCAGACCATTTGTCATGATTGTTAATAAATCTAACCAATCTTAACGTCTGTTAACGCCCTACTTTTGCCAGCTCACTCGACTTACAAGGTTAGCTGACAAACCCAAAAATGGTTAATACTGACACCAAAGTTAATAACAAAATAAAGTTACGTTTACTTAATGCGAGTAAAGCCAAGGTAGGCTGCACGCTAATCGGCGCATTGCCGGCTTCAGGTAATGACTCCGCCGCGATAGCGGTTTGGGTCACAATGGTTTTGGCATCACACTTTAATCGCAAAGCATATTGACGCCATGCACCTAACCCACTGCTAAATTGGCCGCTTAACACATACCCAAAGCTAAATAATCGACTGGGTATCCAATCAAGTAAGGTCTGCAAGTAATCAACTAAAGGCATACCCTTGTTATTCTTTATATTAAAGTCACTGTAAAAGCGCACGCTACAGTATAATACGGCGCCTACAGGTCCAAAAAAAATCAAAAATAACGCCACAGCGCCATAATAGCGGTAATTAATCCACGCCACCGTTTGACCTACATTTTGACCTAAATCTTGTTCATCAACCACATCAAGGCATTCAGCACAATCAAGTTGCCCAGCATAGCGATAGCAAGCCTGTACATCACCACGACAAGCCGCCTGAATATATTGTTTAAATACTTCTCGTAATCTTTGATGACTAAAGCACACTACCGATATCAATAACCAAAACAGTAAGCTTAATAGATCAAACAAAATGCCCTGCAATAAATGGCTAATCACAAACACCACTAATGCTGGCAAAATTAACGCCATTGCAACGCCAAATTCTGACCCTAGCGACTCATCGTCCCAAAATTGCTTATGGTAACGTTCCATCAAATGATCAAACTGTAAGCCACTTGGCAGTAGCTTTAACCGTTCAACTAAAATAGCCACCAATAATGAAAATAACGCCATAAATATCCTTTTACCCGTGCTATATCTTAAAAGTCATCAACAATCGATGATGACTATATCAAGTGTTTGCAGCGACAATAGCTTGTTTATAACGTACCCAATCGAAGCTGTCACCTGGATCGGTTTTACGTCCTGGAGCAATATCACAATGCCCGACAATATTAGGTAACTTAATCATAGGATATTGCGCCATTAACGCCAAAGTTAACAGGGTTAATTGTTGATATTGTTCATCAGTATAACCACTGGTGTCGGTACCTTCCATTTCAATACCAATGGCAAAGTCATTGCATCCTGAGCGCGAATCAAAACGTGATACGCCAGCATGCCAAGCCCGCTCATCACAACTAACGTACTGCACCACCTCCCCATCTCGGCGAATTAAAAAGTGGGCAGAAACCTCTAAGCCAGCCAACTCAGCAAAGCTACTATCTGCTTCAATATCTAAACAGCCCTGAAACAAACCGTCGATGTGCGGCAAACCAAAGCAACCCGCAGGTAAACTGATATTGTGGATAACCAATAAACTGACCTCACCCTCGGGCCGCTGGTTAAAATGTGGCGATATACACTGACGCGCGCTAGTCAACCAACCATTAACTAATAATCCAATAGCCATAACAACCTTAACTCAATGTCGATACAGTAAATTTAACAGTTATAAACCTGAATACCAATGCTAAACATTACTGGTATTTAGGACGTGCTTATCTTTGTATATTGTTTATATTGAGAGATAAAATGCCTATAGGCAAGGCGGATAGTTGCGGGAATATTTACGGAAATAGTTGCAGACATAGTTGCAGACATAGTTGCGAGAATAATTGCCTTAGGTCGAAATTATCCAAGGCGGTATAAAGCCATTTTAGCCGCAACGCTACGGGCAGTGGCTATTTCCAGTCATACTGCCCACAAACTCACTTATTAAGCGGGCTAAACGGCACTCATTTACGATTGTCTGACAGAAAAATAACCGACGGCATAATTTATCAACAAAGATAAACACGCCCTGTGTAAGTATGGCATTTAAATATGGTAATCTTGTTTAAATGCTTTTTGGTAAACGACCACACTATTTATCCCTAGTCGTTTTACCTTATCACGCTCTTTAGCAAGGACTTTGCTTATGTTAGAAAATGACATCCGCCACGCCGTAAAAACAGCACTCAACGAAGACTTAGGCTACAGTGCACATAACAGCATCGAAGATATGCTAACGGCAGATATTACTGCACAACTCATTCCTGCTGACAAACACGTTTCTGGCAGCTTAATCACCCGTGAAGACGGCGTATTTTGCGGTAAAGCGTGGGCTGAGCAAGTGTTTAACCAACTCGGTGGCGAAGTCGTACTACATTGGCATGTAGACGACGGTGACTTAGTTGTGCCTAATCAAGTATTGTGTGAGTTATCAGGCCCTGCCCGCGCCATTTTAACTGGCGAGCGTACAGCAATGAACTTCATTCAAACCTTGTCTGGCGTTGCTAGCCTGACTAAACATTATGTCGATAAACTCTCAGGTACTCATACCCGCTTACTTGACACCCGCAAAACCATTCCTGGTTTACGTACCGCGCAAAAATATGCTGTTACATGTGGCGGTGGTAAAAACCATCGTATTGGGTTATTTGATGCCTTTCTCATTAAAGAAAACCACATCATGGCCTGCGGCGGCATTTCGCAAGCCATTAGTGCTGCGCGCACATTAGATAACAGTAAGCCTGTTGAAGTAGAAGTCGAATCATTAGCCGAGTTAACTCAAGCCCTTGATGGCGGAGCTGACATTATTATGCTCGATAATTTCGACGTCACCATGATGGTCGATGCCGTTAGCCTCAATAACCGTTATAAAGATCAAGGCAAAGGCGCAAAACTAGAAGTATCAGGAAACGTGACTATTGATACCCTAGCCACATTCGCACAAACCGGTGTTGACTATATATCAGTAGGTGCACTCACCAAACACGTTAAAGCGCTAGACTTGTCACTACGCTTAAAAGCCTAACCATCAAACCACTGGGTGCGAGGTCGCCATAAGCTTACTCGCACCATGCGATTCACTTGTCACTTGTCACTTGTCACTTGTCACTTGTCACTTGTCACTTGTCACTTGTCACTTGTCACTTGTCACTTGTCACTTGTCACTTGTCACTTGTCACTTGTCACTTGTCACGCACCAAACTATCTTACATAGCATTCCATTCAGACATAAAAACGCCATTAAAAGCCGTCAACAAATCGACATTGTTATCATTTTGTCAAAAAAAGATTTTTTTCAACGAATCCGTCAAAATATTTTTATCGTATAATGTCCTGAAAATGTGAAATCAGAGTGTTTTTAGACATTTATTTAATATTTGTACAATAAGGCTATTCCATTTTGTAACAAATTATACTAACGTTTATTGTAGGCGAGTTGGCCTTTCGGCCATGTACAGTAATCGCTAGGTGATAAACAACACTGACACGTTAGCATTTTGTTAACATTTCACTTGTAAGTTTAAAGTCAAATGTTGCCAAAATCTTGTTAATGACAGCGGGTTTGCCCTCGTTTTACTGCTCAGCCGAAGTGTCAGTCAGAAAATATCTGCTAACATAATATGCACTAACATGGTTATGATATACCCGTTCGGTTTGGGTCGTTCGATAACTCGTGAACGCTATAATGTACGCAAAACAAAAAAACGTAGTACTACGGAGCTCACATCCAGTACTACACAATTGTGCTTTAAGGTTTTCGGCAAACGGAATGCCAGCTACTCAGCTTATGACTAGTCCAATACTAGCTTAAGCAGCAGCCATCGAGGATTGATACTACCCCCAGCCTAATTTTACGGAGAGAAATATGAAAGGTATCAACCAAATCAAAAACGCTAAGGGTTTTACTCTTATTGAATTAATGATCGTAGTTGCGATCATCGGTATTCTTGCAGCAATCGCACTGCCTGCTTACCGTGACTATGTAGGTGCAGCGCATGGTGGTGCAGCAATGAAAGGAGTAGCTTCATTCACGACTAAAGCTGTAACTTGTGTTCAATCTGGAATATCTTGTGACACAATAGCTACTGAAATAACAAATACTGATGGTCTAAGTGTTACAGCAGCTTTAAGTGAAGGTTCTGGTGGCGATTTAGCATTTACTGATGGCACTTGTGTTGTAACAGCATCAATTGCTGACGAGGGTACTGTAACTTATGCTGCTGCAGTAGATGGCACTGCAACTGGAGCTACTGCAGATCAATGTACAGAAGGTGCGGGTCTCGACTAAATATTGATTAGTCTAATTAGTTAAAGAGGTTAGAATACGACCTCTTTAACTTTTTGTTTTACCTCTATTCCTACAGCCTCACTAGAGATGAAAATAAAAATTCAATATTTGAAATTATTAGTCAAGGTGACTTAATGTCAACAACAGGTATCCATCTAGGCTTATCAACCCTCTTCATCCGTAAAAATTTGCTCAGCGAAGTGCAGGTTGCATCAGCTATAACTAAATCTCGCCAAAATAAGCAATCTCTTGTCTCCACCATCGTTGCTGAAAAATTGATCTCTGCCAGAGAAGTTGCCGAACTATGTTACGAGGAATATGGGACACCATTACTTGATCTAAATGATTTTGATATTAGTAATATATCCGAGGATCTACTAAACAAAAAGCTCATCGAAAAACACAAATGTTTGCCTTTATTTAAACGCGGTAATCGTCTTTACATTGCTACATCAGACCCAACCAATATTGCAGCTCTTGAAGACTTTCAATTCAGTTTAGGTTTACACGCTGAAGCTATTTTAGTCGAAGATGATAAGCTACTAAAAATATTAGAAAAAGTAATAGAAGAAGATATTTCGGGCTTAGACTTATCTGGCGCTGATGAAGAAGCTCTTGCGAGTATTGAGCTTACCGATACAAATCGACAAGAAGAGCCTAACCCAGAAAGTAGTGACGATGCACCCATTGTCATATATATCAATAAAATCCTTACTGATGCCATCCGTAAAGGCGCCTCTGATTTACATTTTGAGCCTTATGAAAAACGCTACCGCATTCGTTTTCGTATTGATGGCATTTTGCATGAAGTCTCCGAGCCACCGGTTAACTTGTCAAACCGAATTTCAGCCCGCTTAAAAGTGATGTCCAAGCTCGATATTGCTGAGCGTCGTGTACCGCAAGATGGCCGCATTAAGATGAAGCTATCGCGCACCAAGTCTATCGATTTTCGTGTTAGTACCTTGCCCACCATTTGGGGCGAAAAGATTGTAATGCGTATTCTGGATTCATCTTCCGCCCAGCTTGGTATCGAAAAACTTGGCTATGAAGATGATCAACGCTTATTGTACGAAGAAATGCTCGCCAAGCCGCAAGGGATGATTTTGGTGACTGGCCCGACAGGTTCTGGTAAAACCGTATCCTTGTATACTGGGCTTAACATCCTTAACACTGAAGAACGCAATATTTCTACCGCCGAAGATCCGGTCGAGATAAACCTAGAAGGCGTTAACCAGGTCCACATTAATTTAAAAGCCGGCTTAACCTTCGCCTCAGCGCTGCGCTCATTTTTACGTCAAGATCCTGATGTGGTCATGGTCGGTGAAATCCGTGACCTAGAAACCGCTGAAATTGCCATTAAAGCGGCGCAAACTGGTCACTTGGTATTATCGACACTACATACCAACTCCGCAGCAGAAACCTTAACCCGTTTAATCAATATGGGTGTACCCGGTTACAACATTGCAAGCTCAGTCAATTTAATTATCGCTCAACGCCTTGCCAGACGTTTATGCCCTGCCTGTAAACAAGCAGAAGACATCCCACAAACAGAATTACAACGTTTAGGCTTCCAGCAAAGTGACATTGACAAGGGTTTCACCGTATTCAAACCTGTCGGGTGTGATCAGTGCTCTGGCGGCTATAAAGGCCGTGTCGGTATTTATGAAGTAATGAAAATGAGTGATGAAATTGCCCGCACCATTATGGAAGGCGGTAACTCACTGCAGATTGCTAAGCAAGCAAAACAACAAGGCATGCGCGATTTACGTCAATCTGGCTTATTAAAAGTCATCCATGGTGTCACCAGTATTGCTGAAATAAACCGTGTTACCAGCTTTTAAATAGTCTAAAGTGAGTCAGTTAACTGCTTAAATTTAATCCGATTTGCAGACATGCTCTTAACTGCATTTTTTGAGTGAGAGCTCGATAATAAAAGGACTTGGCTCTATGGCCACTGCAACAGCAAAAAGAAAACCTAAAACTAAAACTAAAAAGCAAACCCAAAAGCACCAGCCTAAAGTGTTTACTTTTGAGTGGAAAGGAGTAAACCGTGATGGTGCGCGGACTTCTGGTGAGTTACGAGGATCAAGCATTGCTGAGATCCGCAGCGTGCTTAAAGCCCAAGGTGTAACGCCAAAAGGAGTGCGTAAGAAGTCAGCACCATTATTTAAATCAGAAAAAAAGATCACTGCAATGGACATTGCAATGATTACCCGCCAAATTGCCACTATGCTAGCTGCCGGTGTGCCATTAGTCACCACTATCGAGCTACTTGGCCGTGGTCATGAAAAAGCCAAAGTTCGAGAATTACTTGCTACGATTTTATCAGATGTACAATCAGGCATCCCACTATCAGATGCACTAAGGCCACACCGACAGTATTTTGATGACCTTTACGTAGACTTAGTTGCCGCTGGTGAGCACTCTGGCTCACTCGATGCAGTTTTTGATCGCATTGCAACCTATCGAGAAAAAGCTGAACAATTAAAGTCTAAAATCAAAAAGGCTATGTTTTATCCTGCTGCTGTAGTGGTGGTTGCCATTGCCGTCACTGTTTTGCTACTTCTTTTCGTTGTCCCTCAATTTGAAGATATATTTAAAGGATTTGGCGCTGAACTTCCTGCTTTTACTAAAATGGTAGTAGAACTCTCTCGTGGTTTACAAAGCTCATGGTACTATTTTGCGATTATTACCATTGCTGCGATATGGATCTTTCGAAGAGCACACAGAACCTCGCAAACCTTTAGAAATAAAATTGATGAGATAGTGCTTAAAATTCCAGCAATTGGCGATATTCTCCACAAAGCTGCAATGTCACGATTTGCTCGCACATTAGCAACCACCTTTGCTGCAGGTGTACCATTAATTGATGGTTTAGAATCAGCTGCTGGAGCATCGGGAAACTATGTATACCGCTCTGCACTATTAAAAGTGCGTCAAGAAGTCATGTCAGGCATGCAAATGAACGTAGCCATGCGCACCACAGGTCTGTTTCCGGATATGTTAATTCAAATGGTGATGATTGGTGAGGAATCTGGCGGTCTGGATGAAATGCTCAATAAAGTTGCTAACATCTATGAAATGCAGGTAGATGATGCGGTTGATGGATTATCAAGTTTGATTGAACCCATTATGATGGTGGTTATTGGAACGGTAGTCGGTGGCTTAATTGTTGCTATGTACCTACCTATCTTCCAAATGGGTAAAATTGTAAGTTAACAAGTTTAATATAAGAATAAAAATGACTGAATTTATCTCAACTTTTGCGACAACAATGCAGCTGTATCCTTGGGTATTTGTTGTTATTAGCTTTATTTTTGCAGCCACCATTGGCAGCTTTCTCAATGTTGTGATTCATCGCTTACCAGTGATGATGAAGCGTGAATGGCAAAGCGAATGTAACTTTTACCTGAATGAATATCACCCAGATATTGTTAAACAAATAGGTAATGAACATTTAAATAAACCCATTGATGAGTTTCCTGCAAAGTATAACTTAGTCGTGCCGGGTTCGGCTTGCCCTAAGTGTAAAAGTAACATTAAACCTTGGCATAACTTACCAATTCTGGGCTGGTTATCATTAAAAGGTAAATGCGCTAATTGTAAAACCGCAATCTCTGCTCGCTATCCTATTATCGAATTATTAACGGGGATACTGATTGCCACTCTTGCCTGGCATTTTGGCCCAACATGGCAATTTGTCTATGCCAGCATATTAACCTTTGTGCTAGTGGCACTCACTGGCATTGATTTAGATGAAATGCTCTTACCAGATCAACTCACCTTGCCGATATTATGGCTCGGTTTAGTCATCAACCTCAAAGGTATTTATACCAGCCCACAAGATGCCATTATTGGTGCGGCGGCAGGTTACTTAAGCTTATGGTCAGTATTTTGGTTATTTAAACTCGTCACGGGCAAAGAAGGTATGGGCTATGGCGACTTTAAATTATTAGCCGTATTTGGTGCCTGGCTCGGTTGGCAAATGTTGCCACTGACCATATTACTATCATCTCTTGTTGGCGCTGTTGTCGGCATCTTAATGATCATCACTAAAAAGCTCAATAAGGGTAATCCAATCCCGTTTGGCCCCTACATAGCCGCAGCAGGTTGGATAGCATTAGTCTGGGGACAAGATATTCTTAATTGGTATCTAAGCACCTTATGATAAGTCAAAAGTTTGTTGTTGGTCTTACCGGCGGTATTGCCAGTGGCAAAACCACTGTGGCGAATCTGTTTGCAGAGTTCGGTATTGAGCTAGTTGATGCTGATGTAATAGCCAGAGAGGTCGTTGATAAAGGTTCTGCAGGGCTTGCAGCCATTGCTCAACACTTCGGTAATGAAATATTACTTGCCGATGGCCAACTAGATAGAGCAACTCTGCGCAACCAAGTGTTTGATAACGAAGCACAGCGGTTATGGCTTAATAACTTACTGCACCCAATGATCCGACAAAAAATGTTGGACCAAGTAAATGCATCGACATCTAAATACGTGATTATGGTTGTCCCCTTGCTATTTGAGAATCATTTAGATAGTTTAGTAACTACAACTTTGGTGGTAGATATTTCACCAGAATTGCAAATATCAAGGACGATGCAACGTGATGGCGTTAGCAGACAGCAAGTTGAACATATACTTGCGAGCCAAATGAGCAGACAGCAACGCTTAGATAAAGCCGAACACATCATCGATAATCAAGGAGACATTAACCTGTTGCGCAGTCAAGTGAGTCGCCTGCATAAACTATTTTTACAACAAGCTGCTGAGTTAACAACTAAACCCAATGACTGATTTAATTTACGAACAACCCTTAAATGAAAAAGTCCGCAGCTATTTACGCTTAGAAAATTTAGCACAACAGTTACAAAATAATGTCGTTCAAGATCAACACCATCAATGCTTTTATCCGCTATTCTCACTTTTAGAATTAACCGAACGTTGTGATTATCGATCTGAAGTATTAAAAGATATAGATAGGCAGGTTCAACAGCTGAGAAGCATTTGCTATTTACAAGAAGCCGATAGCGAACAAGTTAATCAACTTATCCAGCAACTCACTTCACTAAAAGCGCCATTACAGATCCCCGAAAGAATAGGCTATAAGCTCAAACAAGATAAATTTATTTCAGCATTACGACAACGTTTTAATATGACCGGTGCTTACTGCAACTTCGACCTGCCTCAACTTCATTTTTGGTTAGGAAAAGACTGGCCACAAAGACAACAAGATATTCAATACTGGCTGCAGCAATTTAAGCCTCTTTTAGCGCCTATCACACTTTTGTTAACCCTATATCGCAATACTGCTGAGTTTACTTGTCTTAGCGCCCAAGCAGGCTTTTACCAGGGGGATTCACCACACCCTTTATCATTAATCCGCGTTAAAATTAATCCCATCTATAACTGTTATCCAACGATTAGCGGCCACAGAAATAGATACGCTATCCATTTTGTTGATTTCAGTTTACATCGCCATACCAACGAAACAATCGAGTTCTCACTGGCAACCTGTGATTAAACGCTTTACCATTAAGCCATGATCAATTAATAACACGACTAGTCATTACGAGATTAGTCTGTGGGGTAAAAGATACCAATATGCCTTTAACCGTTAAATGTCCTATTTGCAGTACATCTGTTGAATGGAACGCCACATCTTTATTTAAGCCATTTTGCAGTGAACGCTGCAAACTTATCGATCTTGGGGATTGGGCTAGCGAAAAACACAGCATCCCTGTGAAAGACAATATCGACCCAGATATGATGGATGATATTGGCTATGATGAAGAAGACTTCTTTAAACAGTAATAAGAGTTTTTATGTCAAAGAGAATACATGTCGCCGTTGGAATAGTAATAAACCCACAAAAACAAATCCTACTTGCCAAACGCCACGATCATCTTCATCAAGGCGGTAAATGGGAGTTCCCAGGCGGTAAAGTAGAAACAAATGAATCGGTCAGCGATGCATTAGTGCGTGAGCTTAAAGAAGAAGTTAATTTAGATGTGAACAGTACAACTGAATTTATGGATATCAGCCACGACTACCCTGATAAGCACGTAAGACTCGATATTCATCTCGTCACTGATTTCAGTGGTAATGCTTCTGGTATGGAAGGTCAACAAGTTAAATGGGTAGCAATACAATCACTAAACGAGTATGAGTTTCCCGAAGCGAATAAACCCATCCTAGAAAAGTTATTCAATTTAGATTTATAAATTAACAAGCCATCGATTTAGATGGCTTTTTTATAACGATATAAAGGCTAAGCTTCTTAGTAAAAAAATACCAACAGACCAGTGATTGACGATATAGGAAGTGCCTTAAATTGTCTGGAACAATTTTCGTATATTAGGCGTCTGGAAATGACCTACTATCACATGGGCATATCGACCACACTACTTTATTGCTCATTTTGATAAATAAAAATTGATGCACAAAACTCAAATTCCAGACGTAGAAAAGCCCGTTGCGTTAGCAACGGGCTTATCACTCTCTTTTCAGAGAAATTAGGCGTCTGGAAATGACCTATTCTCACATGGGCATATCGACCACACTGCTATCATACCAATCCGCATTGAATTGTGATCTAATGTGCTCATCATTTCTAAATCATTTTATTCTTTGAAAAACTACACAGCTGTTGAACTCGTTAAATTATCAAAGTCAGAAAAAGATGCTCGTATGCGCATTCGCTTATTGGCCATTTCATGTTTCTTGGAATGCCACAATCGCGCTCAAGTTGCTCGCCAGTTAAAGGTAAGTCGTC